>JAEWCC010000017.1 GCA_023390815.1 Bacillota bacterium | reverse complement strand
CTCTGGGATAGCCCATATCCCGTGCCCAGCGGAACAGCGACGCGTTTCCGAGAAACCCGTCCGCCAATCTGACGGTTTTGATGCGCGGATGCGCGCAGGCCATCTCCCAAAGCTGTTCCTTGCTGATACCCTTTTTGGGCGTCGCGGTGACCGTGATGATGTGTCCGTGGGTGACGGGCGTATGCACCAAAATGCCTGTGCACGGAATGTGCGGCATGATCGTCATGAGATCCAGCGCCTGATGGCTCGGGGCTTTTTCCACCTGCAGCGCGTTGGTCAAGCCTCTGTGATAATCGCCCGGATCGGCGACACGGCGGATAATCGTGATGGCGACCTTCTCCACGCCGACGCTGCGGTCCAGCATATCCACGGCGCGGATGAGACCGGTGGTGTTGCAGCTTGTGAGCTTGAGATAGCTCTGCCCCACGCCCTGTTCGTAGTTGGCGTACCCGTGGAAGAACACGTCCGCGACGCTGTTCTTCTCGCCGCCCTGGAACACGGCTTTCTTGTTATATTTCTGATATATTTCCTTGTTCTTCGCGCCAATACCGCCCGGCGCGCTGTCGAGCACGATGTCGACTTCCTGCACGAGTTCCTCAAAGCTGCCGGATACCGGGATGCCAGCCTGCTCCATGCTCTTGTTCGCGGGGTCTACGTTGAACATCCTGTAGGGCATACCCTTTTCCTTGAGCGCCTGCACCGATAACGTAGGGGCTACGTCCGCGACGCCGATGAGTTCCATATCTGCCTGACGCGCTACGCCGTCCGCCAACCGCTGCCCGATCACGCCGTATCCCGCGACGCCTACCTTTACCTTTGCCATATCAGAACCTCCCTGTAATCTTGACCGATCATATGATACCGGCCAGTACAACAGCACTGACCGGCATCCTTTTCTTATTTACTTCCTGCTAAGATAATCGTACACGACTCTTACGTTCGCAGTCTGAATATAATTCATTACTTCTTCCTGCCCAATATCCACCGGGCAGCGGTCCGCGAAGCTGATTCGCTCAACGCACTCCTCGCGACTCCAGCCTTTGGCCATGCCGTAGGCGACCGTTTCCAGCCATTCGTATAGCACCGCCGCCTGTTTGTAGAGGTAATCCCTGGTCACCACAGGCCCATGCCCTGGCACCACATAATCCGCGTCGAGTGTATTAAGGAAGCGCAGGCTCTCAAACAGCGCGTCGGGATTGCAGGTGTGCAGCCAGGTCTGGCACTCCGCAAAGACCGTATCCCCTACAAACACCACCTTTTCCTCCGGCACAAACACGCTGATATTGGCGTCGGAATGTCCCGGCGTGTAGTAGAGCTCAAACGTGTGGTTCCCAACCCGCAGGGTCATCCGGTCATTGAACGTGATGGAGGGCGGGTTTACGATGTATTCGGACTCAGACGGCATTAACGGCAATCCTTCCGGGTCCTGACGCTGAATCACATCAAGACTGTATGCGTACGTTGTCATATTGAATGACGCTGGAATCTTCCAAAAGGTATCCGCAAGCTTCTCGTGCCCAATGACAGGGCACTCTCCGGCAAACCAGTGGTTTCCAAATATGTGGTCAATATGCGATTCCGTGTTGATGAGATACCGGATAGGACCGCGCCGAAGTGCAAACTCCCGCATTTCAGTGAGCGTGGTAATCCATTGGGCTGTATCAATAAACACCGAACCCGCTTCAGTGATCACGATGCTAGGGTTGCATCCTCTGATCTTTGTCTCTGTGTATACGTTTTTTGTCAGTTGCTCCATACTGATGCTCCTCTCCTGCCTATACTGCCACCATAATATTTTCAGGTTGATTAAGCGCTGTAATTATTGCTCTTCGGGCAGGCTCCAGTTAAAAAACTGCAGATACGGCGCGCTGGCCCGCTTCCTGAAGGCATCGATATCCACGCCCGACCAATCGAGCACGCCCTCACCCGTCTTGTAACCCAGCTTACCCGCATCATGTTTGCTGCGCACCAGATCCTGAGTTTTCGTATCGTCACAGAGCGTCGGAAACAGGTAATCCTCGATGCTGAGGATCATGTCCAGCCCGGCATAATCAAAATGCTCGAATATCCCAATCGAGGTGTATCGCGGTATAAAGCTGTATTTCAGCGCCATGTCGATGTCCTGCGGGGTCGTGATGCCCTGCTCCACCATATAGACCGCCTCGCGATAGAGTGCGTGCTGCAGCCGGTTTGCGATAAACCCTGGCGCGCTCTTTTTCATGACCGCCACCTTGCGACCAACCGATTCCAGCACCGAAACCAGCACCTTCTCTGCGTCGTCAGCGGTATACTCGCTCCTGAGCACTTCCACGAAAGGCACAAGATGCGGCGGATTCCACGGATGCGCCACCAGCAGCCGGTCCTTCAGCGTATCCAGACCTTTGGCGAGGTCATCCGCCGAGATTGCAGAGGTGGACGACGCGATGGCGCGCACCTGTCTGCAATGCTTTTCAATCTGCGCATATACGGCATGCTTGATTTCTAGGCGCTCCACCACGCATTCAAATATGAAATCCACGTCGCTGATGTCCTCGTACCGCTGGGTAAAGTGAAGCAGCTTTGTGCATGCCTTAACCTGGCTTTCGGTCACCAGTCCCTTTTCCTTAAGGTCCACGAAGTACGTGTCATACCGCTCTCTGCCCGAAGCGGCTTCCTGATCGTTGATCGCGTACATCGTCGTCTTGTATCCGTTGCCGGTAAACAGCACGGCCAGGCTGGCGCCGATCATGCCGGTGCCAATGATGCCGATGTGCTTAATATCGTTTAACTTCATGTCTGTCTCCTTTTTGGCCTGCTACAGGTTAAACTGCTTTTCCAGCTCGTCGATCAAAATTTCAGGCTTAGCGCAGCGCACATAGAAGTATGGGCGGTTAAGTGCAAAACTCTTTACGAAGTCCGCACGTTTCTGTCGCAGCGCCTCGTTATCGAACATCGGCATGGGAAAACCGGGCGACAGCAGGATGTGCAGGCCGAAATAATCGCACAGGCAGTGGAACGTCTGGTACTGCTTCTCGTAGTCCGCCATCAGCCCCGAAACGGTCGCGTAGTTGCCGTCCATGTCCGGCATCATCACGATATCGATATTGGATTCGCCCTTATACAGCGCGTAATCCGGGTCCTTATCGAAGAACTTGGCCACGCCTTCGTCCTGGCTGGGCTTGTCGATGCGCTCGGTGCCTTTGGCGCGCTTGCGCAGATACACCTTCTGAGAACCCATGATGTAGTTGCCGTCAAAATCGAGCACCGTGGTCTCGGTGGAGAGTATCGTCGCGCCGCGCTTGCAGGCTTCGATCTGGCTCATGCTTTTACCGCGGTTGCCTTCGCCCCCCATGAACAGGATGTTCTTTCCCTTGTAGTTGACCGCGGAGGAATGGAACAGGTACCGGCCATTTTCAAACATCTTCGATGCGATGAACGAAACCAGTATGCGCTGGATTTCGCCCTCAAACCATTCACCGCCGAGCGTTACCACGCCATTCTCATAGCGGATGGTCTTGACCGCCTCATCCTTATTCCAGATGAAATCGGCTTGGGGAAGGTCGCTGCCCTGCTTGTTCTCCGCACCGCCCAGCCGGTAATTGAGGAAGGTCATATCTTCCAGAATGAAAGGGGTTTCTTCCTTGCTGATTACGTCCAGACGAATTTTAACGACATCGCAGCGGATTTCCTCGGTATGTACGTGCATATCTCTCTTTCTCCTTAATTAAAGTGTTGTAATGGGCCGCGACTGGAGCAGGTAGCACTTGCCCTTTTCCACAGCCCATTCGATATCCTGCGGTTTGTTGTAATATTGTTCAACCTTCCTTGCCATGTCCACGAGCGTGTCCATTTCTTCCCGGTTTAGCACGACGGCTTCCCGCTTGTCTTCCGAGACCTCGACCTCCTGCACGCCGCCGGCTTCGCCGAGGCGAACCACCATGATTTCCTTTTCGGAGATGTATTCGTTCTCGATCTCGCAGGTCGTCTTATTAACGCAGTAGTTATCCGGGGTGACGATGCCCTGTACGACGCCTTCGCCCAACCCCCATGCCGCCTCAATCACCGCGACGTTGGGATTCTTGTCGATGGGGTTGACACTGAACATAACGCCCGCCTTCTCGGAGTTCACCATGCGCTGCACGACCACTGCAATGGAGATGCTGCGTTCATCAAAGCCCTTGGCGTTGCGGTAGAATATCGCGCGGTCGTTGTAGAGCGACGCCCAGCACATCTTGATGTAACGTACTACGTCCATACCGCCGATCACATAAAGATACGTTTCCTGCTGTCCGGCAAAGCTCGCCTCCGCCAGGTCCTCGGCCGTTCCGCTCGAGCGCACTGCCACCGGCGCATCGCTGCCTAACTGGTTGTAATACTCCAGTATGGCGGCCTCAATATCCTCCGGCATGGCCTGCTCTTCAATCAGTTGCTGTATATCTTTGGATATCTTATCTAAAGACTTATTGTCCGAACAATCGATCCCTTTGTCCAGTATCTCGTAGACCCTGTCCCACAGCCCGCTGCGCTCCATGAAATCGGAAAACGTCTGTGCGGTGACAATAAAACCCTCGGGTACCGGCATACCAAAACGCGCCATCCTGCACAGGCTTGCCCCTTTCCCGCCTGCAGACAGCGCCAGATCCTCATCCTTTATCTCATCAAACCAAGCTGTCTTCATCATTTCCAATACTCCTGCACTTTTCGATGTTCAACATGGATCGATCCGGAATATGCGCGGGGCGCATATTCCGGATTCGCTGCTATTACAGTATCTCGACCACACCGGTGTTGCCGTCCACGCGGATCTTCATACCGGTTTTGATTACGTGCGTTGCACGCCTGGTTCCTACTACGCAGGGCAGGCCGAATTCGCGCGAAACCACCGCCGGATGCGACAACGCGCCGCCCGTATCGGTCACGAGGCCCGAGATCTTCGAGAAACTGACTACCCAGGCCGGGTTGGTCATCTTGCAAACGAGGATCTCACCCTTCTGGATCTGGTCAAATTCGGCGGGCGAGGTGACGAAGCGCGCAATGCCTTCAATTACACCCGGAGAACCCGGGATGCCCTTAAGCACGTTCTCTTCGGGTTTGACAGCTTCTTTGAGTTCCGCCTGCTCCGCCTCAAACTTATGCGGATAACCCCAGAGCGTCTTATAAGGTTCCTGATAGACCTGCCATTCGCTCGCCGTGCCGTACCATTCGCGCGGATGCACCTTTGCCGCTGCTTCCATTTCGGCGCGGCGCTCGCGAACGATATCCTTCACGTTGTAATCCGAAACGCCCGCAACGCGGATCTCCTCGTACTCGAGCATAAAGATATCTTCCGGATCGTCCAGTATGCCCGCTTTGGCATACGCCTTGCCGATGTTGAGGAACATCAGACGCATACGCGCATAGGTACCCTGGTCGATATAGAAGTGATGGTCGGGCGTCAGCGGGGCCATCTTGACACACAGCTCAAGCGCTTTCTTCAGCTTCGCGAGCTTACCGGGATCGGACACCTTTGCGTACAGCTCTTCGATGGCCTGCTTCTGCGACTCCATACAGGCGTTGTAGTCTTCATAGTAGTCGTAATCGTTTTCCACATAACCGCGCAGCGCGTCGTATATCGGCGTCGGGTCCTCTTTCCAGGTCTTGTAGATGTACTCGTGCGTGTAGATCGCCTTGTAGCCGTACTCGTCCTGATAGTCGGCAATCATCTTAAGGAGCTTGCCGCCGTTCTTCAGCGAGGCGACCTTGCTCATAATCTGCGCGGTGGGCTCGGCAAACAGCGCCTTGAGTTCGGCATCGGCGCTGATCATCTGCTTCATCTCCCACAAGGCCTTGAGCGAATCCCAGTTTCTGTCCTGCCGGGATATGTTGATCTTGCCCATGTTGACGCCGTCGATCTCTCCAACGACCTCCTTATAGGTGTTGGCGAACTCGGTAGAAGCCTGGAACTGCGCAAGGTTGATGATCCAGTGGATCCTGAAGTGCCGCTCCTGAATATCCAGAGAGTCCTCCATATGGATCAGCAGATCTGGAATGCTCTTGCCTTCATAAACGAAGTTATCCATGTACTTGCAGTTGGTCATGATCTCCGGAATGTAGCTGTTGAGCCATCTTTCCAGGAAGGTGTCCGCGTAGATCGGCATGACTGCCATATAGTACGCGAACAGACCGCCAACCTTATCCGCTTCGGTCTTGGGCGGAACAACCGCCGAGTACACATAACCGCCGATCTTTTTGGCAATCCATTCGCTGCCGATCGGGGCGCCGAAACGTCTGTACATATACTCACAGCCGGGGCCCCACCAGCCGCCAACGTTAAAATACAGCGGCGATATCGGATGCGGGCAGTGCAGGTCGTCATAGAACCAGAACAGCTTTTTCTCTTCCTCGTCCTTCCACGTTACGGGATGCTTTTCGTCACCGAAAAACGAAGCAAGGACCTTTGAATTATCGCTCATTTTTCTTCCTCCCTGATCTATATTTTACCAAGTCGAAATTCTGAAAGTTTTCAGGCGCTAATGCCCGCGTCCTTGCTCTTACTGGCGGACTTTTCAATCGCAACACGGATGGCGATCGTCGCCCAGCCGGCTGCAAGGCCAATCAGCGCATAGACGAGCTGCCCCAGGCCCACCATCACATAGCCTGCCGCCGCGATGTCCGGGATGCCCATCAACGCGAAGAACATGCCCGTTCCGGCAAAAACCGCCGCCACATTATTGAACGGGCCGGCTTTCTCCAGCAGACACATAAACGGCACAACGATGACGACCGCCAGCGGAATTGCGATCAGCAGTACATTCATCCCGCCTGCAAACGCGGTAACCAACAGGAACATCAGCGCGGCAGAAATGATACCCGCGAGAAAACCCAAGAAGGCCTTCCCCGCCGCCTTGGGGGTCGCACCCACCAAAAAATAACTTGCCCAGCAGATAAATGTGATGAATGTCAGGCTGGCCTTTGCAGTCACAAACCCAGACATCTGAATTAAATCGGTAATGAGTACCACCACACCCGCAAGCACTGCGACCACAACCGAGTAAAGTATAAGCTTCCCAATTTTCATGATAGATCCTCCTTAATATTAATATTTTCTTTGTCCCAGTCAATGCAGACCGGGAAGAAATTATATTGAGGAATCTCATTCCCATTTTACATAGATCATTTTTACGGAAACCCGGTATCTATAATTGAATTCGTTTGACAAACTTTATCCGCGTTGGTAAACTAAATTTAAGCGTTTATATATAATCGATTATTGATTATATGTATTATAGCATACAAAGATGCCTTGTCAATACAAAAATGGAGCACGAAAATGAAACAAAAAGATATGCAGCCGCAAGTGGATACGCACACTCACACAGTCGTCTCAGGCCACAGCTGGAGCACGCTCAGCGAAAATGTCAAAGCCGCAAAAGCGCGCGGACTTACCGGGCTCTGCCTGACGGAACACGGGCCGGCAATACCCGGCGGTGCGCCGGAGTATATTCCCCACAGCGAGCAGATGCTTCCTCCGGTCATCGACGATATCCGGGTTTACCGGGGAATCGAAGCGGATATCCTGGACTTTACCGGGCGTCTGGACATCCCGGACCATTATCTGCGGCTGACGGAGTTTGCGATTGCCAGCTATCATCCAACATTCCTGGACGCCGGCACCATGGAGCAGAACACGAATGCGTACCTGAGCGCGCTGCGGAATCCCTGGATTGATACGATCGGGCATGCAGACGACCCCTCCGTACCGTGCGACCTGGATGCGCTGGTGCTGGAGGCTAAAAAGCTGGGTAAGCTGATTGAACTCAACAACAATTCGCTCACCCCCCACCGCCCCAACAGCCGCGGCAGCATTACGAAATATGCCCGGCTGTGCAAGCAGCATGACGTTCCAGTCTTAGTCGCCAGCGACGCCCACTACTATACGATGGTGGGTAATGTGGAGCCGCTGATGAATTTGCTGGCTGAAATTGATTTTCCCCCGGAGCTGATCGCGAATATGACGCAGGAGAGATTTGAAGCCTATTTGGCAACACGGAAAAAACGGCTTGGATAAGTTGATCTGAAATAAAAGAAGACCCGATCGGATCCATAATCTGAACGGGTCTTTCTGCTTTTCTGGGTCTTTAGTCAATCAGCCGGGATCAGGCTCGCTCTGAAGTTCTCTCAGTATGAAAGCGGTCATCTCCACAGCGCCTGCGACGATTTCCGCACAATGCTGGTACATCTCCGCGGATTTGGCCTCATGCTCCTTGCTCAGTTCCCGGCATTCCAGCGCGCCGTACCGTGCCTCAAACGCCTGCAGAAATGCCGCAACCGCATGAGCGGACCGCTCGCGCGGCTCCTCCGCCGTGATTCGTCCGGTCTTCAGGCCAATCGCCGCAACCGAAGCCGTCACCGCTCCGCATACGAGGCCCCGCTGCATGCCGCCTCCAAAACCGCCCATCATCCGTATCAGCCTGCCATCGTCTTCCACAGCGCCCCGCTCGATGAGCAGCCCCATCGTGGTTTCCGCGCAGTTGAGCCCGCCGTTATAGAAGAGCTTACGAACCGCTTGCGTCGTTTCCTGATATGCGCAATCCAATTGGTATACCTCTTGTTACTGTTTTGTATCTGAATCTGGCTTTTGAATGCTATCCACAACCTCGGCCGCAAAGCTCGTGATATGCTTGTGCATGGCTTCACCCGCACGCTCTGCATCCTGACTTTTCAAATGGGTGTAGATCAGTTCATGCATATCGCAAAGTTCAAAAAGCGAATGCGTGGTCAGCCGCGTGGTCGTATAGGTCCAGTCCGCCATTCGCAAAAAGCGCCAGATACGCTTGAGCGATGGGCTGCATGCCATATTCATCACCATTTCATGAAAGCGTACATCCGCATCGACAAACAGCTCGCTGTCCTGTTGCGTTGCCGCCTGCCTCATAATCCCGATCTCCTTGCTCAGCTCAGCAAGCTGTACCTCCGTGATATGACCTGTCGCTTTTTTCACTGCACACTGTTCAATCATCGCGCGGGTATTATAGATATCTTCAATTTCCTCCGCCGTAAGCTTTTTTACGAACGTGCCCGAATACGGGCGCTCCTCCAGCATCCCCATCATGACCAGCTCTAAGAGCGCTTCGCGGACCGGCGTCTGAGATACGCCCAGTTCCTTGGCTAGTTTGGTCTCAACGATACGATCACCCGGTTTGTAAATGCCCTTGGTCACCAGATTCTGAATGTACTTTCTGATATCCTTGCGCATCGTATTCTTTTTGTACATTTGAATATCCTTCATTTCTGTTTCGGTGACCCCTTGCATACCCTTACCCTCCGCATCAAATCCATGTCTCTCGATCTTGCGGGAATCTGTCGCCCCTTCCAGATCGATCCAATCAATGATAATGATTATCAGTAATCTATCATCGATTATGTTATTCTATAACGCAGTTCTCCTCCCTGTCAACTCTTATCAACTCTATTATTTGTCATCCTTTTCACTCAGCAGAACCGCATATACGATGCGAGTGTATCCGCTATCGCGCCTGATTATGCTTGCGTCTCCTTACGGATGGCCTTTTCTTGCCGGGTTGGTATACGTGGCACTCCCCTGCAGGCAACCGCATGCCCCGCTCATTGCATCATTCATTGGGTTGGATTTGCCGGACCCACGCAATAGCCTTATAATAATATTGATATGGGTCTTGAGTTTTCAGAGGAATATTGTATAATCGATTATATATTAAATCAAATGCTCCGGATGAGCCGTAATGTCTGGCGTCGTCACTCCCTGCTCAAAAAGTTTTGATGCCGGGAGATGGTTGACATTTAACTATAATAAGATTAAAGAGCCGTGTTCAAAGCCCTTCGTTCATGCAGGAGAGAAATTCATGAGTAACTATCAATTTGTCGGTAAGTCCTTTGCCAGAAAAGATGCGCTTGAAAAGGTTACAGGTTCTGCGGTTTATGGCGCTGATGTTTTGATGCCCAAAATGCTGTATGCCGCGGTCCTGAGATCCCCCCATACGCATGCGCGGATTAAAAGCATCGATATCACCGAAGCCCGCAAACTGCCGGGGGTGAAAGTGGTGCTTACCGGCAAAGACAACATCGGATTGTTCGGACAGTTTTTGCTTGACCAGCCCATTATCGCGTATGACAAGGTTCGTTACGAAGGCGAGCCTGTTGCCGCTTTGGCCGCTGTGGACCGGGGCACGGCGGAGGAAGCCAAAAAACTCATCAAGGTAGAATACGAGCTGCTTACGCCGGTCGTCACGATTGATGATGCCATCAGACAGGACCCGGTGCTGCTGCATGAGAAGTGGTCTGAATATACGATGGCGCACGCGGCAAATCCGGTGGATGGCACCAACATCTGTGACCACTTTAAATTGAGAAAAGGGGACGTTGAGGCCGGATTCAAAGACGCCGACGTAATCGTGGAAGGCGTATATGAAGGCAAAATGGTTCAGCACGCCACCATAGAGCCCCACTGCTCCACCGTGTTGTATGACGAAAAAGGGATAACCATATGGTCGCCGACGCAAAGCCCGTTTATGACGCGCGATCAAATGGCCAAGCTCTTTCATTTGTCCCTGAACGAGGTGCGTTTTATCTGTACGCACATCGGCGGCGCGTTCGGCGGGAAGTACGAGTTGAAAACAGAACCCATTGCCGCACTTCTAGCATCGAAAGTGAAGGGCTGGGCGATCCGCATACAGAATACACGCTCCGAGGAGTTCTTAACAGGGGGCTGCAGAGAGCCCTGGCGCATCATGGTGAAAACAGGTGCCAAAAAAGACGGCACCCTGGTTGCTCAGAAGATCACGGTTTACTGGGACACCGGTGCCTACGCTACCACCGGTCCCCGCGTCAGTTATAATGCCTGCTATGCCTCGGTATCCCCCTACCGCATCCCAAACATCAGCATCGACGGCTATACAGTTGTGACCAACAAGCATATCGCAACCGCGTACCGGGGCTTCGGGGTGCCAGAGGTTGTCTGGGGCTATGAGAACAGCATGGAAAAGCTGGCGGAGAAGCTGGGAATGGACAGCGTGGAGCTCCGAATGAAGAATGCGCTCGTTGATGGTGACGAATCCGGGACCGGCGAAATACTGAAGGCTGTCGGCGTAAAGAATTGCATCGCGGAAGCAGCCCGGTTAATGGCATGGAGCGAAGAAGTTAAATCGGGACTGACTCCGGAAGGGAAGCTTCGCGGAAGAGGCCTCGCCGCCTTTTGCAAGCTGACCGGAACGCCGTCGTCCACATCGGTTATTATAAAGATGAACGAGGACGGCACCGCGGTCGTTTTCTTAAGCGGACTAGAGATGGGGCAGGGCGCCACGACCGCGATCCCGATCATCGTTGCGGAAGCCCTCGCGATATCCGTCGATAAGGTCATGTGCGTCCCGGTCGATACGCTTTACTCTCCTTATGATAAAACCACCACATCGAGCCGGCTGACTTTCCATAGCGGCAATGCGGCGCTTATCGCGGCGGAAAAGATCAAAGAACAGTTGATCGGGCTTGCGGCCATCGCCTGGAAGACCGGCAAAGAAAATGTAAAGATAGACGACGGCTATATACGCAATATGAATGACGGAAGGTCCATTTGTATCAATGAAGTGGGCAAAAGCGGCATCTTTAAAGAGCAGGACCCCGTTATTGCGGTAGGACAATATTCAACGTCAGCCATATTTGATGTGCCGGACCCCGAGACGCACCTCTCGAAACGACCCACGGTCATGTGGTTTTGGGGAGCACAGGCAGCGGAAGTCGAAGTGGACCCTCAGACAGGGAAGGTGGAAGTCATTCAAGCCGCATGCGCACACGATATCGGGAAGGCCATCAACCCCCTGGGTGTCTATCAGCAGATCGAAGGAGGCGTCATGATGGGCTTGGGGCATGCCTTGCTGGAGGAAATGATTTTTGATGACCAGGGGAAATTACTGAACGGCAATATGGTGGATTTTAAACTACCGACCGCCAAGGATTCCAAGCTGGATTTAAAGATATCGCTGATCGAAAGCAAGCCGCATCCCGAAGGCCCCTATGGCGCAAAGGGTATTGGGGAGCCTGCGATGTGCGCGATTGAATCCGCGATTGCTTTTGCGATTTCCAACGCGGTCGGGGTCAGATTTACCACCTTGCCGGTAAAAGCCGACGAAATATTGTCTGCCCTCATGAACAAAGCAAGCGCAGTCAAGCAGGAGGAAAATACGCAATGCTGAATCAATTCGAATTGCTTATGCCCGAGACCCTGGACGATGCATTGTCGTTATACGAGCAGTATGGCAGTGAATGCAATATCCTGGCAGGCGGGACCGACATCCTTGTGGAAATGCACGGCGGCCACAAAGTATATCCACTGCTGATGGATATCAAGAAACTGGGCGAACTGAAAGGCATCCGGTACAGTCCTGAAACCGGGCTTGAGTTCGGCGCGTTGACGACGCACCGGGAGCTCGAAGTATACCCGCTGGTAAAAGAATTGTACACCGCGTTACAGGAAGGGGTCAGCCAAGTGGGGTGCGTACAGACCCGGTACCGGGGTACGGTGGGCGGAAACATATGCAATGCCGCGCCCTCCGGAGAAACCATCGGCCCGCTCATGGCGCTGGGTGCCGTTGCCGTAACAAACAGCAGGAAGAACGGCGAAAGGGAAATCCCGCTTACAGAATTTTTCCTCGGACCAAAAAAGACAGCCCTGAAGGAAGGGGAGCTCCTTATCAAAATCAAGCTGCCTCCAAGGGAGAAAGGCAGCGCGTCGGCATACACAAAATACACCAGACGGAATGCGATGGATCTTGCGCTGCTGGGATCCGCGGTTGACCTGACGTGTCAGAATTCAAAAACGTGTAAGTCAATAAGGATCACGTTAACCACCGCGGCTCCAACCGTCATCCGGGCAATCAAAACGGAAGATTTCCTTGCGGGAAAGGAACTGACGGAAGAGATCATAAAAGAAGCCGGAGAAATCGCATCGGCAGAAGCGAAACCCAGAAGCAGCTGGCGTTCATCCGAACAGTTTCGCCGGGAAGTGTTGAAAGCAATTGTACCCAGAACCATCACCGCTGCATTGGGCCGTATTTGAGAAAGGGCTGGGCTGGAATGAAAGAAAAGCAAATTACGTTTACAATCAATGGCGAGACGATGACCAAAACGGTGAAGGTGCACAGAACCCTTTTGGAGTTCATCCGCGAAGACCTGTATCTGACCGGAACCAAGGAAGGCTGCAACGAAGGGGAATGCGGCGCCTGTACGATATTGTTTGACGGTAAGCCATTGAACGCCTGTCTGATGCTGGCAATCGAAGCGGATGGCCATGAAATCGAGACGGTTGAAGGTTTAGCAAAAGACGGGAAGCTTCACCCGCTGCAGGAAGCGTTTATTGAAGTCGGGGCAGTTCAGTGCGGTTTCTGTACCCCGGGGATGTTGATGTCCGCAAAAGCCTGCCTGGCGGAGTTCCCGGACGCAACTGAGGAACATATCCGCAAGGAAATGGAGGGTAATATTTGCAGATGCACGGGCTATAACCGTGTGATACAGGCCGTTCAGCTGGCTCAGGAAAAGATGAAACTGGAGAAGTAAATATCAAAGTTCAGAAAATTCCATGCGAGATGCAGATTAACAGCCTCCCACCCCACTAGTGAAATTGAAGTTAGGTCAAACTTTATTCTTCGCAGACACGAAGCGGCACCGCGTCGGCTGCAGGTGGCGTTGCATTAGTATACGCCCGCAATTAATTATTGCCGTGTGCGTCGAAAGAAACGTGTTTCCTGTTAAACGCTCATGCAAGCTACATGACACAGAGCATTATCACAGGGCATTGAATCATGCGACGCCTCCTAGTTAAGCTTAGTATATATAGATGGATACAAAATCGCTCAATTCGCTTTTTGTTCCGTTCACGCCATGTGCGATGATATAATAGCTGATCGCATCGTAGTTGAGTGTTGTTATGAGTCCCGAGGTATCCGTCCATTCGGTTGCGTCTTTGACCGTGGCGACCGTTTCATAATCATCCATTGTCCCGTAGCTGCCGAAGATCTCAAACGAAGTGACCGTGCCGGCGGGGTTCGGGTCTTCCCACGTCAGTGTGATCGAATCACCGTTTTTCGTATAATGCAGATTGACGGGCGGTTTGGGCGGCAGTTGACTGGACTCAGCCTCCTCCAGACTGACTGTGAACTGTCCGGATACGGTATACCCGTTGCTCTGATTGTTTACCACGGTGAGGCTGCTGACCTCCATGCTCCCTGATAGCGTATTCCCCGAAAGGATTCCGCTCATTTCGCCCTGCTCGACGCTGGTATAATCTCCGCTCGTAATGCGGATGGAGATTCCTTCATCAGAGGCACTCATCTGGCATTGGTAGTCTGCGTCGTCCATGGATATCACGCCATTTTCTATGCGAATGACCTGATTAAACAGGTAATACCCCAATATATTCTTAGCGGCATTCGTATTGACGCTCGCTGAATCCGTGATCGATCCTTCGGACCCGTATGTTTGAACCCCCTGAACGTTTTCATACGTAAAGTCGGACAATACGCGGAAAACAACCGACCCGCCCATGGAAAGCGCCTTTCGGATTTTCCATTCGGCGGAGTTTTGATCTATGTTTGCCTGTGGGCTGCCTTTAACGATCGGTGCATTGGATTGACTGCTGGTCTGCGAGCCTTCCGCACCGTCAAGCATGTTCAATGCACTGCCTACGCTGCCGGGCATCGGGTTGGAACTCGTTTGAGGTGTCTCACTCGTTTCAGGCGTCAGTTTGGCGCTGATCTCAGAAGTGCCTGACGCATGTGAGTGCGTGCGATTCAATATTTCAGAAGAGTTGGGCATACAGCCGGAAAGAAAGATTGACAGCAATAACGGCACCATAAGAAGAACTCTTTTATTCATATTACAAACTCCTGAAAACTAGCTATATACTCAATTTACGCCGTTTCAATATTCTGTCAATATAATTTTATATAGTTTATGATTTGGGCTTATAAATATGAACAAACGGAGTAATCAATTCTTGTTACCTTTTTGAGAATCAAGGTTGCAGCGATTCGCCGCGCCTTATATCGCCTTAACCCGTCGGTAAAAACAAATTGATCGATGTAATAATCCGCTTTGATCTTTACGATCAACGCGATAAAGGCCGGACCGATTCCAAAACGCATACGCCTCCGATTATTCTATCGGCTTCCTCTGTCAGGATGCTATTAAAACTGGTTTGAAGGGCTACAGCGATGGGCATAACAACTGGCTATATCCTGAACATACCCTCTTGCAATACGTATAGATTGACTTGCATTGCGTGTATCGTTATGATGATATCAGACATATGGTATATTTTTCATTCCAATATCATAGGAGGCGTATAGCATGGAGAAGGAGTATGATGTGCTGATTGTGGGCGCGTGTACCGCAGGCCTTTTTTTTGCAATGCAGATGGCAAGACAGGGATACCGTACGCTGGTGATCGATAAAGATGGCGAGAGCGCGCTGGGCAAACGATACGACATCTTTCATCTTGGCAAGGCCACCTTTGCACGGTTTGGCGTCGAGGCGCCCAGGCCGGGCGACGCGGATTTTGTACGCACCTTCACTCAGGTATTCTCACGCTCCGCGCTAGACCGTTATCCCAAGGTGGCAAACGAGGAGATTTATGTGCTGCGGCGTCATCCCTTCATGCTGCGCCTTATGAAATGGGCCCAAGAGCTGGGCGCAGAGGTGATACCGGATGCACCTTTCGAATCACTGATCTATGATGAAACGGGCAAAATATCGGGAGCGGCTTTCACGTATAACGGGGAAACGCACCGGGTCTCTGCGCGGCTTATCGCGGATGCCAGCGGCGCAGCCTCAGCCGTGCGCACGACCCTTTCGGATGGCTACGGCGTCGAGAACTTCCCCATTGGTCCGCGCGATAAATTTTATGTAGTGCTATACTACGCGACGCTGGACGATCCGGAACGCGATCAGGTAAACGAGGTAACCAGCTGGCCGTACTACAAGACGTGGAAAGCCCCGCAGCTTAATCCAAACGGCACAATACTCGGAGTGGGCGCAAATCTGTCATTTGAGTATGCCGAGGCGTGCTTTAAACGTTTTTCCTCCCGCGTGTCACTGCCCCCGCATCAGTTGGACTATGTCGAACAGGGTTGTACGCCCTATCGCAGACCGCCGTACAGCTTTGTGGCAGACGGATTTGTAGCGCTGGGCGATGCCGCATGCCTGACCAACCCGCGCACTGGCGAGGGAATCACGGCGCACTGGCTGCAAGCACAGATCGCGGCGCAGGAAGCAGCGCATGCGATGGAAGCGGGTGCATATCCCACAAAAGAGGCGCTGTGGCCCGTCAACCTGCGGTATTATAGCGCACAGGGTGCGGAATTTGCGCAGACGCTCTCCATGCTGGCAGGCGCAGTAGATTGCTCTCCCGAGGAGAACGACTATGAATTCGAGAAGAGCATCATATTTACAGGCGACAGCGAAGAGGAGAACGGAAGCCTTTTAGGCAAGATCATTAAAGGCACACTAACCGGCAGGCTTCGCCAGGTAACGCTGAAAAATCTCATTGGCGCGGCGGCGGCTGGCAGCAGGATACTAAAGCATTATAAGGCATATCCGAAGAGCCCGGACGACTTTGCCGAGTGGACGAAAAAAGCCGACGCACTCTGGCGCAGAACGCGCAACATGGCAGACGATGCGGAGAAAGACAGGGCAGCAATAGTACAGCGCAATAATGAAGGATGACGCTCCTTATCCCAGTGGTTCCATATGTAATACTCACTTCAAATGAAACTGTAACCGGTTGTTTTCGGGGTGCACATCGGCTGACAATCAGGAGGGCAGCAAAAACACCCCTCCTGATTACTCAAAGCCGTCGAGACAATGTATCGGTTCCAGCTAAAAGCGTCCATATATCCATTCCCCGTACTGATACTTTTAAATAAAAAAGATTTTTGAGGATAATCTGGCAGGTTTTCCGCCTAAAATAAATGCATCCGTCCGGACATCGACGCGTCTGAGTGATTATGGTAGAATCAAGCTAAGAGACAGATTTAACAACATCCCGTATCGAAGGAGAAAATGCGATGAAACACATCCTTGCGAATAAACGAGATTTTCTGCTCCTCAATCTGGGGCTTTTGATTGTGGCGTTGGGCGTGCATTTTTTCAAGGTGCCAAATCACTTCGCAATCGGTGGCACAACGGGCGTGTCCATCATATTCTCCTCGCTGTTCCCCACGCTCAATGTAGGGCATTTCATGATCATCATCAACGCGGTGCTGATCATCATCGGGTTGATATTTCTCGGAAAAAACTTTATCGCCGGAACGATCTATTCTTCGCTCATGCTCTCCGCATTCATCTGGCTGCTCGAGTTCGTCATCCCGGTGACTGAGCCGCTGACGAACGACAAGTTTTTAGAGCTTTGCTTTGCGGTGATACTGCCCGCGATCGGCAGCGGCATCGTATTCAATATCGGCGCGTCCACAGGCGGAACCGATATCGTCGCGATGATTCTTTCCAAGCACACCAGCCTCGAAATCGGCAAGGCGCTGCTATTAAGCGACTTCCTGATCACGCTCGCCGCCATCTTCATCTATGGCATACAGACCGGACTTTACTGCATTTTGGGGCTGCTGATCAAAGCGTTCCTGCTCGATAACGTGATTGAGAGCATCAACATGCGTAAGCTTGTCACCATTGTCTCCAAGGAAAGCAAGGCCATCGAGTCGTTCATCATGAACCAGCTGCACCGCGGCGCAACGATCTCCAAGGCGTGCGGCGCGTACACCGGCCAGGAAAAAGAGGTCATCACCACCGTACTCGGGCGGCGGCAGGCGGTGCTGCTGCGCAACTACATCCGCACGGTCGATCCCGAAGCGTTTGTTACCATCGTCAACTCCAGCGAGACAGTCGGCAAGGGCTTCCGCGCAGTATAGATAAACTTAAATCCCATGGAAAGACCATCGACAAACCTTATTGCATTTTAGACGCGCCGGTTATAGTATATTGTACTGCGATTAATAGATTTGGAGTTTCCGTTATGCAAAAAGCCTGTTTCACCCAAAATCTTATACTACGTACGCTGGACGCTGCCGATGCGCTGAAAGTGCTGGAGTATTTTGATCGGAACCGCGCGTTTTTGCGGCCCTGGGAGCCGGAGCGCGGCGAAGAGTTCTATACCGCGAACTACCATCGGGAGCTTCTCGAAGCGGAGCAGGCGGAGATGGACGCAGGACGGATGGTTAAGTTTTGGCTGTTCAGGAAGGACGAGCCGGAGCGCGTCATCGGCTCGCTGGCTTTTAACAATATCGTGCGGGGCTGCTTTCTTTCATGCTTTTTGGGGTACCGGCTGGACGCGCAAGAAACGGGCAGGGGGTATATGACCGAAGCCGTGCTCAGGGGGGCCGAGATCATGTTCAACGAATGCGGCCTGCACCGCATCGAAGCCAATATCATCCCGCGCAACGCCGCCTCGCTGCGGGTCGCCGCCAAAGCGGGGTTTACGAGCGAAGGACTCGCGCGCAAATACCTTAAAATCAACGGCGTATGGGAAGACCATATCCACATGGTGCTGCTGAACAGGGACCTTGAATGACCCACTGCTATACCGGTTCCATCGAATTGTAAACAAACCGGTACAGCTCGAACAGCGGCCCGGCCGCCGGATCATCGATGTTGATGTCCGGATGGTATCGGGCAAGTATGCCGTCCCAGCCGACCTCCACTATCTCCCGTTTTATCGCGCTCACCCTTGCGGCGTAACCCAGGGTCTCGTTTACTTGCACCAGCTTGTCGCGGATCTCCTCCAGCTTCGCCAGCATATCCTCCAGCGGCTGCGCGTCATGCTCCGGCATCTGCATATTCCGGCTCCTTGTGTTTGATCTGTGACGATCATACACAAATCATGCCGCATAATTTGTCTAACCATTGCCATGACCGGCAAGAATTTTGAGGACTCAACGACGAACGAAAAAGCGGCGCCCATATTCCATACGCATCATTGGGATATTTACTGCATCAGGTACTGCAGGACCGCGTTTTTGATTTCGCCGGGCAGCTTGCCCTGTTTATACATGCCGATACCGGATGTGACCGTGAGCGGCCACAATATGAACATGGACAGCGCCATGATGCCCGCTTTATCCGTCCACTTTGCGCTGCCGATATCCACAGCCGCCTGATTCCCGCCAAACTTGTTGATTTTGACCGTAATGGCCTTGTCCATACCGACCCATTGTTTCCACGAACCGCCGCGTGCCCTCGCCTGGATCATGACGTCTCCGCCGTCCAGATTGATGATCTGCGTTTCCATGTTCTCCGAACCGGTCAGAAAGCTGTTGACCGCCGCCGCGATCCCCTGAATGCTTTTGCCTTCCCTCAGTGTATAGATATCAGCCATGGTCATTTCCTCCCTTAATTTCTATACTGGCATTCTAGCACTTAAGGCTTAAAATCCGTATTTTACCGCATTTTAAACCCTCGAACATGAATTTTTGGCTGTGAAGAATCATTTCAAAAGAAAAATACCGGCTTGATGGCCGGTATTTTGGGAAAAGGATATAAAATTTGTCTCGTTATCTTATTCAGATGCGGCAGGCATTGTTCGTTCTTTCCGCTTTATTCACCCTGTTCCTGCTGCATAAAAAGATCATAGCGCATAATATTGAAAGTAAAATGAAGAAGAAGTAAACAAATTGGGAATAAACGATTCCGTACCACTGTCTTTTTTTATGAGAAACCTTGCGAATAACCTGTCTTGTGATGTAATATATTGTGTATAGACTCATTCCGATTCAAATTCCAAAGGAGGGTACATCATGTCCCCGTATAAAAGTTTCCTCGCTTCGGTGAAAGAATACTTCAACACGGTTCCGGTTTTAAAATTCCTGCTGTCCGCTTACATTTTTATATTTGCAGGTGGCGGACTGCTCTTCGTTCTCGGTTCCTTCTTTTGGGTGCTTTCCAGCTTCTTTGTCTGCCTTGGCACCGTTCTGATGCTTGCAGGGTTGCTGCTGACAGTCATCCAGGATGATATGATGACGCTCGTCATCACCAGCGCCGCGATCGCAGTATTGAGCTTACTCGCATGGATACTCTCTCTTGCGGGATCCTTCATGCTGTATGGTTTAGGGATTTTCTCGTTCGAAACGCTTTTCTACTTTCTCGCTTTTGGCGCGCTGGCCGTAATCGTATTCATTAAGGCCGAGAAATTCCGCGAAATGCGCGCGGCTTCTGCGGCAAGGTCCGCATCCGGCATTGCCTGCCCAAGGTGCGGAGGTTTTATCCCCGCGTCCGCAGCTTTCTGCCCGCAGTGCGGCGCGCCCAACCCCGGCCCGGCCCAATATGCACCTCCGGCGGCTCCGCAGTACGCGCCTCCCGCTGCGCCTCAGTATGCGCCGCAATATGCGCCGCAGTACGCGCCTCCGGTGGCTCCGCAATATGCGCCCCCCGCTGCGCCTCAGTACGCGGCTCCGGCTGCACCGCAATACGCACCCCCGGCTGCCCCGCCTGAACCGGCTCCCGCAGAGCCTGTAATGGCTCCGCCTGCAGCAAGCGAGCCCGTTATGAGCGAGCCTGTCGTGGTAGAGCCTGCGCCCTCAGCCGTAGCCTGCAAGAACTGCGGCGCAGAGCTGCCTCCCGGCGCGGCGTTCTGCGGCAAGTGCGGCACAAGACAATAGCGTAAAAACAGGGGCTGCCATCGGCGGCCCCTTAAATTTCTTTTGTTTACCCCACTAAAAGCAGGGAGGCCACGCTTTCAATGCCGCGGAGCGGATCAGGCTGAGCGCGTTCATAACGGCGGAGCCGCGTATGAATTCGCGTTCGTTTTTATGCCCGCGGGAAAGCTTTAGTTCCTTCACTTCGCTGCAGGCGTCACTGTCCACCGCGATATACACCAACCCCACCGGTTTTTCCGCCGTACCGCCCTCCGGCCCTGCGATGCCCGTTATGCCAATGCCGATGTCCGCGCCAGAGGCCATGCGTACGCCCTGTGCCATTTCCCGGGCGGTCTGCTCCGAGACCGCGCCGTACCGCTCCAGCGTCTCCGGCTTCACACCCAGCAGCTTTACCTTAATCTCATTGGCGTAGGAGCATATGCCGCAGCCAAACACCCCCGAAGCACCGGAAATCTCGGTAAGAGCGTGCGACACACCTCCTCCCGTGCAGCTCTCCGCCGTCGCCACGGTCAGCTTCCTTTCCTTCAGCGCCAACACGGCGGCGTTTTGCAGGCTGCCCACGTCCACGCCATACACCACTTCGCCAAGCCGCTTTTTAATCTCCTCCACCACCGGGCGCATCATCGCTTCGGCTTCATCCGCGCTGTGCGCCTTCGCACTTACCCGTACCTGTACCTCGCCCTGCTTGGCGTAAGGCGCGACGGTGGGGTTGGTGGAACTGACCATAATATCCCGCAGCCTGTCCTCCACCATGGACTCGCCCATGCCGAATATGAACAGCGTATGCGAGAGTATCGTCGCCTGAACCTTTTCCATCAGGTATGGCGCGACGCGGGTTTTAAACATTGGCTCCATCTCTTTGGGCGGTCCGGGCAGCATGATCACGATCTTGCCGTCCTTCTCCACCGCGATGCCGGGTGCAAAGCCGTCGTCGTTGAAAAATACCTCTGCGCCTTGGGGTACGCGTGCCTGCAGCCGGTTGTTGGGCGTCATAGTCTGCCGACGCCCGGCGAACACCGCCTCAATTTTTTGGAGCGACGGCTCGTGCATCGTCATCTCAAGGCCGAAATAATCGGCCACCGATTGTTTAGTCAGGTCGTCGTAGGTCGGCCCGAGGCCTCCGGTGGTAATGACCATATCGCTGCGCGACAGCGAAAGCGCGAGGTTTTCCTTCAGGCGCTCAACGTTGTCTCCCACCACGGACTGGTGGTATATGTCGATGCCGAGAGCCGCCAGTTCCCGCGCGAGGAATGCGCCGTTGGTATTGACAATATCTCCGAGCAGCAGCTCGGTACCGATACAGATGATCTCCGCTTTCATGCCATCCCCCGTTTCTTGAACCCCGGTAACGTACCCCGACAGCTTCAATTCCAGAGTCCTTTTTTCCTAAGCCGCGGCTTAGGACTCGATTAGGTATTATATCACAATCACGCAAGGATATCCAAAAAGCGCGTTTTTGGTGAGGTTGCGCGTTGTCCCAGTCCTATGGTATTATTAGCCACACGCAGCATGCCCTGGAGGAATTGTATGAAACGCAGCATTGCCCTGCTCATCGCCCTGCTGATGGCGATCATGTGCTCCGGTTGTTCGAGCGGTGAAAACGGACCCGCCGGCACACCGGTTGCCTTAACGCCCACCCTTTTGCCTACGCCTGCACCTTTGCCCAGCCCCGTCACGCGCACGGACGTACCCGCTTATTTTACGCCGGGGCTCCATGAGGCAGGCGTACAGCCCACGCAGGCTTACCGCATCGGTATGATCACCGGCGGGGCTTTCAAGGATGCGGCCCTGCACGCTGCGCTTGAAGACATGATTTTACAGTATGCGGACTCCTTCGGCGTTGTGATTGACGTGCAGCCGTATGACAGCCCGGCTGCCCAGCTTGGCGCTGCGCAAAGCCTCATCAACTCCGGCGTCAGTTTCATGATCATCGCCGCCGACGGCGACCGCAGCGAAATCGGTGCGCTGTGCAATCAAAACAAAATCCCCTACATCACGATGGGCTGCCGCGCGGGTACGCCCGGACGGGGCAGTTACATTTGCAGCATGGAGCAGGATGATTACCTTATCGGCATCCTTACAGGGCTCTCCATCGCGGATATCCTGACACAGAAGAACGGCGAACCCCGGGGCAATATCGGCGAAATCACAGGCCCTGTGAGCGACCCGGCCTCGATCCTGCGCTCCGCCGGACTGCGCCGCGCGCTGTCCGCATACCCCGACATTCAAGTGGTGTGCAGTATTACCACCGAAGGCGATACCGCGTATCACGCGGCGGTCAACGTTATGAAAGCCTACCGCGCGGGCGAACTTACTGGCATTGCGGCATTGGATGACGCCGCGGCGCTGGAGGTGCTGCAAGCCGTCGTCAATTACGGCCGCGACGAGCTGCTGGGCTATATCTGGTCTGCCGGGGCCACCCGGGACGGCCTGACGGGGGTCTGGCACGGGCAGTTTGCCCAGACGGTCGAAATCACCCGGCAAACGGGGATGATGGCGCTCGAATACGCGCTGCAAAACTTAAGCGGCGGCACGGATCAAATTCCGCCCGTCGTGTGCAGCATGACACGCGCCTTTCAAGCCGGAACACCGCAGCAAAAGGACGCCGTCGCGGCAATTATTGCACAGATGGATGAGCAGGGGGTTGCGTACTGTATGGACAACGTTGGCGATTACGCGCTGTTCGCACCCGACGACCGTGTCACGCAGCTCTATCCAAAGCATTACTATGAGTATGATGATGTCGACACGTTTATCGCGGAAATTGGTCCATATACCACAGAGGAAGCGGTATATGCGGTCTTTGAAGGCTGAAAAAGACATTAGTCATTGTAAAAAAGGTGCCTTTTATAGTATAATGAGGCGCAGTGTGGTGGAATAAACGATTTTGGAGAATGAATTCTAATGGTAAAACGTTACTACGCGAGACGCCGCAAGGTCCGTCGTACCGCTCGGGCGAGGTTCTATATCATCATCGCCGTGCTGGCGGTAGCGCTCGCAGTGGGTATCTTTTTCATCGTTAAAGCGATTAGTGAAAAACCGGGCACAGGAGAAACCCCGAGCGAATCGGTCACGCTCTCCCCGCCCGATCTCTCTTCGATACCCAGTGATGAACCAACGGCTACGGTGGAACCCACGCCGACACCGGCACCGTCGCTTTCGGCTGACCTTGTACCCAAGGCGATTGAGGGCAAGACCGATCCGGCCACGTTCCAGTTTAAAACGGAAATCATGGTCGGAGATCAGAAGGTGGACTCCTATACGCGTCCTGAGGCGATCAACTTCGGTTCGGGCGACAATTATACCGAACTTGAGGGAGTCACCACGTTCCGCGGCAACAATTACCGGAACCTGGCCAGCTGGGGTACGGCAGAGATTACGGAAGAACAGCTGAAGGTAATCAACACGAAGCAGAACGGCGCAATCGGCACCTGGGGAGGCGTCGCCTGGACAGGGCAGCCGCTCGTCGTAAAGTGGCCAGACGACGTGCGCTCCAAGATGACGTCCCTGTACGATGCTTTCAGGAACAAGGAAGGCTTCACGGAGGTTATCATCGCAACGCTCGACGGCAACATCTATTTTGAAGAGCTTGAAACGGGCGAAAAGACCAGAGACCCGATTAAAGTCGGCGCTCCGATCAAAGGATCGCCCAGCATTGACCCGCGCGGTTATCCCATCCTCTATGCGGGACAGGGCGTCGGCCCGACGGGCGGAACGACGGACGACCATATGTTTTTCAGGGCGTTCAGCCTGATCGACGGTACGCTTCTTCACAAGTGGGGTTACGACTCAGCCGACCCGTTCGCCTACAGAAAGTGGCAGGCGTTCGACTCGAGCCCGCTGATCAGCGCGGAAACGGATACGCTGATCCAGCCCGGCGAAAACGGCGTGATCTATACGATAAAGCTCAATACCTCGTACGATGCGGCCGCCGGTACGGTATCCATGAACCCTGATCCGATCGTAAAGTACCGGTATACCTCCCCCATGAACACCATGAGGGAATCGGGCTCGGGCGGCAGATGGGGCACGGAAGACTCGATTGTGGCGTGGCGTAACTACATCATATTCACCGACAACGCGGGCGTGCTGCAGTGTGTCGATATCAACACCATGCAGCCCGTATATGTCAACGATCTGCGCAACGACAGCGACGTCTCCATGATACTGGAGGAGGACCCGCTGAACAATACCTTCTACCTGTATGCGGCCTGCGAGTATGACGACGATGTTGCCAATGCGGAGCCCGGCAGGGGCACCTGCTACGCGTATAAGATCAACGGGCTCACCGGAGAGATCCTCTGGGAGGTACCCTACTCGGTGGATTCGAGCAACACCGCCGTTGACGGCGGCATACTCGCCTCCCCCGTATTCGGACGAGTTGGCACGAGCATGGAAGGGCTCATCATCTACAACGTCACGGCGGAGGTCAAGGATAACTCCACGACAAGCCGGCTGGTCGCTCTCGATAAGAACACCGGCAGCGAGGTTTGGAGCTACGACATGGACGTGACCGGATGGTCGCCCTCCTCTCCGACACCGGTCTACACGGCAGACGGTCAGGGGTATATCATCCAGTGCGACCGAAACGGCGATGTGGCGCTGATCAAGGTAAACGGCCAATCGTGCGAAGAGGTTTACAAACTTGAACTCAAGGTAAAGGATAGCGAGGGCAAGGTGCTTGAGCAAAATAACTTTGAAGCAACGCCGGTGGTTTACGACAACATGATCGTCGTCGGGTCCCGAAGCCGAAATATCTTCTTTATCAAAATATCGTAGCAAATGCAGAAAGCCCGGAGCGCCTGCTTCGGGCTTTTTCCTAAGACGCTAAAAAAACACTTCACCCGACTCAGATTAAATCGCGTCGATTTTTTCCTTTGAGTGATATATTTTATCGGTTGGTGGAAACAATCTGAAAGGACCAATATGAAAAGGAAGTATTATTCTACGCGCAGAAGACGCCGCAGCGGCCGCCTCAGGCTGATCGTTATTATCGCAGTCATTGCGCTCGCCCTTGCGGCGGGTATATATTTGCTCGTTCAATTGCTGAGTAAACCGCACGACGGCACCCCCTCGGGTACGCCCGGCACGACCGCCTCAGCCGAACCGACCCCCTCGCCCGAGCCTTCGCTCGCGCCGGGCCTCAAGCCTTCCCCGATTCAGGGCGAGACAGACCTTGGCACACTGGGCTTTACGACGGGCGTTATGGACGGCGACAGCGAAGTGTCGTCCTATTCGCGCCCCGAGCCGATCACCTTCGGCGCGGGCGATGAATATACCGCGCTTGAAGGGCTGATCACATTCCGCGGCAACAATTACCGCAATATCTCCAGCTGGGGCACGGCCACGATCAATGACGAGACCCTTTCTTTCATGCGTGCCAAGGATACCACGTACATCGGTAACTGGGGCGGTTCCGGGTGGACAGGGCAGCCGCTGATCGTCAAGTGGCCCGCAGAACTACGCGAAAAAATGACGTCGCTGTACGACCCATTCCGCACCAAGGAAAACTTCACCGAGGTCATCCTCTGTACGCTGGACGGCCGCATCTATTTCATGGACCTTGAAACAGGCGACAAGACGCGTGACTATATCGAAATCGGCGCACCCACGAAGGGCACGGCGAGTATCGACCCGCGTGGCTATCCCATCATCTACGTAGGACAGGGTCTGCAATCCGACGGGGATGATAACCACTGCGCAAACATGTACATGCGCGCCTTCAGCCTCATCGACGGCAAGAAGCTCATGGAGAGCGGTTATGCCTCGGAGGATCCGTTCGCGTATCGCTACTGGCAGGCGTACGACTCCAGCCCGCTCGTGGACGCAGAAACCGATACGCTGATCTGGCCCGGCGAAAACGGCGTACTCTATACGTTCAAACTCAACAGCGACTACGACGCTACGACCGGCAGCGTGACGATGGACTACAACCCCGCCGCAGTGAAATACCGCTATACTTCTCCCGCCAACGTTTCGCGCGAGACCGAAAAAGGTGGGCGCTGGGGCATTGAAGACTCCGCGGTGGCGTGGCGCAACTACCTCTTCTTTACGGACAACGCCGGGATTCTGCAGTGTGTGGACCTCAACACGATGCAAGCCGTATACGCCATTGATGTGGGCAACGACAGCGACGTGACCATGGTGCTCGAAGAAGTCCCCACGGAGCAGAAGGTATACCTCTATACCGGCAGCGAATACGACGACGATGTGGCGAATACGGAGCCGGGCAACGGCCCGTGCTACGCGCGCAAGATCGACGCCATGACCGGTAAGGTGCTCTGGGAGGTTCCCTTCACGGCGGACTCCAGCAGTAACGTCGACGGCGGTATACTGTCCGCCCCCGTTCTGGGCCGCGAAGGCACCACGCTGGAAGGACTCGTGATCTACAACGCGACCGTTATCGTCGAAGGTGATTCCGTAAAAAGCGAACTCATCGCATTCGACACGGAAACGGGCGCGGTCGTCTGGAAATACGACATGAATACCGCCAACTGGTCGCCCTCCTCACCCGTCGCCGTATACTCCGATAAGACAGACGCGAACGGTAAGACGATCGGCTACATCGTGCAGTGCGACTACACGAGCGACATCGCACTGCTGCGCGTGGACGGCAATACGTATACTGAAACCGACGTGCTCAACATCAACGAAGCGACTCAAGTGGAGAGCGGCAACAACTTTGAGGCAACGCCCGCGATTTACGGCAACACCCTCGTGGTCGGCTCGCGAAGCGGGCACATCTTCTTCGTCAAAATCAGTTGAAGCGCCCGCAGCGAATAGCACAAGCGTTCAAGGCTCCCCTCCGGGAGCCTTTGCTTTTGCTTAGCGAGGACAGAGTTCCTGTACAGGTAATACCACATACAGGCTGACCCCTCCGGCCTCGCGCCAAAGTCACGGCGTCTCGGCCACCTCCCCTTGCAGGAGAGGCTTACACTCTGGTTGTCGCCTGAATCGTCCCCAGTATGACGTAGGGGCAGCGCACCGGGCCGCCCGCTGCTGAACGATACCGTATGCGGGATGCTGCAATGCCCGAAAACGATGAAGTAAAAGGCACCCCTGCAAGGGGCGCTCCGCGAGCGAAATATGTTGAGCAAGCGGTGAGGGGTGGCACACGCAAACGCGCGCAAAAACCCCTCCGGCTTCGCGCCGACTGCGCGACGTCTCAGCCAGCTCCCCTTGCACGGGAGGCTTAACGTTCTTACTGGATGTCGCGACAGCGAAAGCGCTTCGTCATTGGCTCCTCATGATGTAGGGGCGGCGCACCGGGCCGCCCGCTGCTGAACTAGGCCGATCTCGGAATGCTGCAAGGCTCGATAACAATGAGGTAAAAGGCTCCCTTGCAAGGGGAGCTCCGAGAGCGAAATATAGATGAGCGAGCGGTGAGGGGTGGTTTCGATAAGTCGCAAGCCGCAAGCCGCAAAACTGCCCCTCCGGTCGATGACAACCAAAACATTTATTCAAACGTGATAAAGTCACTGAAAAAAAACCGGCTGTCGTCTATGATCGGTATTGTGAAAAAAATATCTAAATCGGAGAAACTACCCATGAAGCTCAACGTCATCAAAGAACGATGCCCTCAGAACCATCCGTGTCCGTCGCTGCGCGTTTGCCCCACCGGTGCGCTTTCGCAGCAGGGGTTTAAGGCACCGGAAGTCGATCAGGATAAATGTATTGCATGCGGCAAGTGCGTGCGTTTTTGCCCTATGGGCGCTTTAAAATTAGCGGAGGAGAGGTAATCAATATGGCAAGGAAAGTCATTATCGTAGGCGGCGTCGCGGGCGGCGCGAGCTGTGCGGCGCGTCTGAGACGGCTGGATGAGAGTGCCGAGATCATCATGCTCGAGAAAGGCCCCTACATATCGTTCGCGAACTGCGGCCTACCGTACCACGTGGGCGGTGTGATCGAGCAGCGCGAAAAGCTGCTGCTGCAGACGCCCGGTTCTTTCAAGGCCCGCTTCAACGTGGACGTGCGCGTCAACAGCGAAGTGACCGCGATCGACCGCGCGGCGAAGACCGTCACGGTCTCGCACGAGGGCAAAACCTATACTGAAAGCTACGACACGCTCGTGCTTTCCACCGGCTCCTCCCCCATCGTACCGAAGCTGCCGGGCGCGGACGACCCGCGCGTGATGCAGCTCTGGACGATCCCGGATATGGACGAAATCATCAAAACCATCGGCGAAACCAGGGCGCAGTCCGCGGTTGTCGTGGGCGGCGGTTTTATTGGCCTCGAGATGGCCGAGAACCTCGTGCACGCGGGCCTCAAGGTGACGCTCGTGGAGATGCTCGATCAGGTGATGCCCCCCGTGGACTACGAGATGGCGCAGATGCTGCATAAGCACATGGCTGACAACGGTGTAGGCCTCGCGCTCGGCGAGGGTGTCGAGAAGTTCGAGGACACCGGCAAGGGCCTGCGCGTGGTCACATCCAAGCGCAGCATCGATACCGACCTCGTGATCCTGGCGATCGGTGTACGCCCGAACTCGCAGCTCGCCAAAGACGCAGGGCTTACCCTCAATGCACGCGGCGGTATCGTCGTGGACGATACGCTCAAAACCTCCGACGAAAGCATCTATGCCGTGGGCGATGCCGTAGAGACTGAAAACTTTGTAACGCATGAGCGCACGATGATCCCGCTGGCCGGACCCGCTAACAAGATGGGCCGCATGGCTGCCGACAACATCCTCGGCATGAACCGCAAATACCGCGGCACGCAGGGCGCATCGGTCGCGAAGATATTTGACATGACCGTGGCCAGCGTAGGCCTTAACGAAAAACAGCTGCGCGCGGCGGGCAAAGCCATCAACACGGACTACAAGGTGACGCTGCTGCATCCGCTTTCGCACGCGGGCTATTATCCGGGCGGTATGCCGCTCTCGCTTAAGGTTATATTCGATAAAAAGGACGGGCGGGTGCTGGGTGCGCAGGCTGTGGGCTACAAGGGCGTGGAAAAGCGCATCGACGTAATCTCCACCGCGATGCGGTTTGGCGCGACGGTGTACGACCTTGAGGAGACGGAGCTGTGCTACGCGCCGCCGTATTCCTCCGCGAAGGACCCCGTCAACATGGCGGGCTTCTCCGGTGCGAACATTCTTGAGGGTACGGTCGATAACATCACCTACGGCGAGCTGGCGAGCCTGCCCAAAGACACTGTGCTGATTGACGTGCGCACCGCGCCTGAGGTGCAGATGGGTGCAATCCCCGGCAGCGTGCATATGCCGGTGGACAGCCTGCGCGAGCAGATGGCCAACCTCGACAAGAACAAGGCATACGTTGTCTACTGCGCCGTGGGCATCCGCGCGTACATCGCATGCCGCATGCTGACGCAGAACGGCTTTACAAACGTGCGCAACCTCGCGGGCGGCTACACCACCTACCGCGCCGCGAGCGGCAGCTACACGCTGCGCGAGGAACCCGCAGCGCCCAAAGCAGAGAAGAGCAAGCCGATGGCAGCAACCGGCGCAGCCGCCAACACGATCACCATAGACGCGTGCGGGCTGCAATGTCCCGGCCCAGTCATCAAGTTGTACGAGGCGATGGTCGCGGCGGAGACGGGCGACGTCATTCACATCACCTCCACGGACCCGGGCTTCTTCTCGGACGCGGCAGCGTGGTGTGCGCGCACCAAGAACACCTACATGAAGGGTGAAAAACTCGATGACGGCTTCTCGGTATGGATCAAGAAGGGCTGCGAGGGTGAGAGCGCGACGGCGGGCGCTTGCGGCGCGGCCAGCGGCAACGATAAATCCATGGTGGTGTTCAGCGGAGACCTCGACAAGGCGCTCGCAAGCTTCATCATTGCCAACGGCGCGGCCGCGATGGGCCGCAAGGTGACCATGTTCTTCACGTTCTGGGGCTTAAACATCCTGCGCCGCCACGAGAAGGTGAAGGTGAAAAAGTCGTTCATCGAGAGCATGTTCGGCACGATGATGCCGCGCGGCACAAAGAAGCTCACGCTCTCCAAGATGAACATGATGGGCATGGGCAGCGGCATGATGAAGGGCATCATGAAGAAAAAGAACGTGGCCGCGCTCGACGAGCTGATCGAGCAGGCGAAGAAGAACGGCGTGAAGCTGGTGGCGTGCACGATGTCCATGGACGTGATGGGCATCCACAAGGAAGAACTGATCGACGGCGTAGACCTCGCGGGCGTAGCTTCGTACCTCGCCGCGGCGGAGAACTCCGACACGAATTTGTTCATATAGGATTGAGTTGGGATAGATAAGATGGCGGGGCCTCCGGAAACCGGAGGCCCTGCCTTTAGCCTGAGAGAGAAAAAAGAATTATTTGTTCAATATGAGTCATAATAGTAATCTGCCATCATATCAGAACGGTATTCGGCTTCCATCTCAGCTTTATATTCATTTACTGCGCTTATGCAAGAGTCTATTCCGTCTAATGCATTATTTAATGCCTCCAAAAAAATGCCTATACGCCAAAAGTCGAAATGTTTGTTCTTATTGAAGTATGGCTGCATATTTTTATGAACAGGATACCTAAATTTACTCGCATCATTATCAATTGAATGAAGCTGCCAACAATAATCATCAAGTATAGTAATAAATTCGTTATCGTCTGTACCATTTCCACATTCTATTGCGTAAGGTCTTATTAAATTCCACATTCCTTGAATGCTATGCTTCTTGTCTAGCATCATTTTACATCGTAACTGAAACTTTTCACCTGACTCTTCAAACCAAATTGCTTTTAAGTTTAATTCCGTACAATTTCTATACATATAACACATAGGAAAAAATAATCTTTCAACTTGGTTTGCCTTTCCCAAATCATATTGTTCTTTCATGTGCTGCCTTAAGTAATTTGCAATATCAAAATATGCTTTTGTGTATGGATAAAAATCTTCTCTATTATAATTGTATCCAACAACAGACTGTCCATAATAGTAGCCGCCTTCCTCTACGAATACCGGCGCTAATTCAGACCACCCCGTGGCTTCTTGTTGATTTTTTGTATACCATTTTTGAAGAATTTCGTAAGCTGCTTCGAATTTGTTGCAGAACTTAACTAAATCTATATGGGTTTGCTTATTGAAAATTCTTTTAATTATAAATTTACCACCCATAGACCATTCATTCGATTCCCAGACAATATGAAATGGATATCGAAAAGAATCCGATTCTCTGTCCATAGCTGATAGATCTGAAAAGTATTTTCGTAACCAGTCCATTTCGATGGTAGGTCTCGGTGATACAAAAGTATTTTCTATAGTTTTAAATATTTCTTCCAGATTATGAAATGTATCTTTAACAAAAGCTGCACACTCAATAGTAGTCCCGATATATTTAAATGCGATCGCTTTAAGAAGTAACTCAATACTGTGCCGGTATAAAAAAGCTAACGAAAAAAAGTATGTATCTAATTTCGAGATATCATTAAGGTTTGTTTCTATAAGGTAGCTTCCAACTAAATGTGCCGCGGCATAATAATTTTGCGAATATTCATAAAAGGCGATAGGAATATCTTTTGGCGCTACTATCTTGATAACATATTTTGAATGTTTTTCCCAAGCATCAATCTTCTCGCCTTTTGTGGGGTATGTATAAGTCCTTAGCAATAAAATTACGCTCCTCAAAAATAAACATATGGAAGTCCCTTCGAAAACCGAAGCTAATCGATATAATTACTTAGAACATAGGGTCTTTTTCTATGCGCAGATTTCTAATACGTATTGAACCAGTTTTTGTTGATAAACAATCAGGCTTAATGACGAAGCAGATTTCCTTCATCTCCTTCCATTCTTCCTCAGACGAATCAAAAGCCCCTAAAGAGATATTTGAATTTGTCCAGCCTTTTGAACTCAACTCGCATCTCTTATCAGCAATTTGATAGTGTATTCCTTTCAACTCAACAATCAACTCATTTATCTCATCGCTGCAGGATACTGCCTCGAAACGTAGGTAATACTTATTTTCGATAAATGGTCTCCAATCTTTAGGAGATAGTGGCCTTATATAATATCCCACAAAATCTGGTTGACTATAGGTAAAGTCAATTTTCAAGGTTACATATTGATCGTCTACATCCTTCACAGCAATAAGTGTTCTCTTATCAGCATTTTCGTGATAAACATTACACGTTTGTCTCAAAATATCAATGTTGATTCTGGTTTCCTCCACGTTCTTAAGGCAATTCGTGATGTTTTGAACCAGTTTACCTATTTTGTTCCATCTGGTAAACTCAGGCACATGTGAAATATACTCTTCGATCTCCTTGTTCCCTTTAGCTATTTCGAATAAGTTGCCCAGCACATCTTGTGTGGTAGATGATACACTATTCTTATCAATTTTTAGCCCTTGGATTAATGATAACGGCGATCCAACAAGCTGTTTTTCGCCATATTCTATTGGTGGGAAAAGAATGGGATAAATCTGAATGCCTAAAATCCAAGCGGCTCCAATCTCATATTTACAAAAATCACTAAGCATAAAACTTGAAGTTATAATTGCAATCATCGTTCCATTTCTTGATCGTAACAGTGCATCTTTTATATATTCAAGGTAATTCTTTGTACCAATTGGTATTTGCTTTGTGATCGAAGCACAAAAAATTCTTTCTTCTGGTATCCCTAAAGATTCAGTGTAATATGAAAAAAACATTTCGGCTAATTTCTTATCATTGGCTGAATGGCTTATAAAGTAAAGAATATCGTCCATTGATTTCACCTTTTCATTAAAAGAATTATCAACATATCTTTCTTCCCTCTATTCGACAATCCTCCCCATATTTCCTGCAATTCCAGTCCATGGCCGACCATCGATAGAAAAGCGGGTATCTGCAACGAGGAGCCTCGTACTTTGCCGCGGCGGAGAACTCCGACACGAATTTGTTCATTTAGAGTTGGATTAGGATCTACAGATAGGAGGGCCTCCAGAAACCAGGGGCCCTCCTCATTATCAGATATTATCTGGTTCCAGCTTATCCACTTCCCCGTTCATGATATAGGGTAATGATTGCTGTATCCGATCAGGTGCCCAATCCCACCATTGCAGACGCTGTAATCTGTGAATCGTCTCGTCCTCGAAACGCTTCCTGATTATTTTTGCCGGAACACCGCCGACAATTGTATACGGCGGGACATCCTTGGTGACCACTGCCCGTGTGCCTATAACCGCACCGTCCCCAATATGAACACCGGACAGGATAACGGCCTCATATCCGATCCATACATCGTTGCCAATGACAATATCGCCTTTATTGTCCCACGCGGATCGAATGTCTTCCCGGTCAAGGTTCCATTCCTCAAAAAATAACGGGAACGGATATGTGGAAAGCGATCTCATCGTATGGTTGGCACTGGTAAACAGAAATTTGGCTCCGCAGGCAATAGAACAAAACTTGCCGATGATCAACCGGTCCTGATTAATCGGGTAGTGATATAACACATTATTCTTTTCGAATTGTGTCGGAGCAGAAACAAAATCATGATACATGGTGTAATCACCCACGATGATGTTCTGACCCGTTATCACACGGTTTAAATACACGGTATTTTTATCATTGGCTCTCGGAAATATATTCTTTTCTGGAATAGTCATTATTAATCCCCCTAATTAAAATGATGAATCAGACTATTCCAGCAATTACAACGCAATTTTTCACTCTCATCACCAGCTTTTTACCAGCAAATTATCAACCCATATATCCATACGGGCGCCGTTCCTATTCGACACCGATCCCCGTATTTCCTTTTAAATTCTGTCCAAGGTCTTCTGTCATCCGCGCTATTTACACCATCAGGTAAAAAGTGTATAGTAGGGGTAATACCCCCATCGGTTGTATAACAGGAGGCGGTGCAATGGCGTATAAGGCGGTTCCGGTAACTGTCCGGAAGGTTGGATACAAGCGCCCCAAAAAGAAGCGGTTTCCCGTGGCGCTGATGATCGCGGCAGACGTGATCGCAGCGGCGCTGCTGCTGCTGATCTTCTATGTGACGAACTACGAGATCCAAACGGAGACCGGCCCGATCGAGTCGCTGCCCTTGCCCTCGTGGATGACGAGCGCGACACCTGCTTCTACCCCATCCGAAAGCGTGGCTGCGCCCACGGCGACGGCACAGCAGCCCACCCCCACCGCGACAATCGACCCGAACGACTGGCGCGCCAAGTTTGCGGACAAGTTTACGGACGGCGCGGTGGAGCAGACGGATACCTCGTACCGCAGCGCGAACATCAGCGTCACCATCGAAAAGGTGCAGCACGAGCGCCTGACCTATTTCGTCGCGGATATCTACGTCGCGGAATTAAAATACTTCCGCACAGCGTTCGCCAAGGAAGCCGATACGATGGGACACGAGGAGTCCACGCCCAAGATCGCCGAGGAGGTAGGCGCGGTCATCGCGATCAACGGTGATTTTAGCAGCCGCAACAAGGAACTCGGCGTCGTGTTGCGCAACGGCCAGCCCTACTATAAAAGCCATCCTTCGAGCGATCAGCTTGTAATGTTCTACGACGGTACAATGAAAGTTTACTCCCCCGACGAGTTTGATTACGATACGGTCACCGCGGCAGGTGCTTATCAGATATGGACCTGGGGGCCGATGCTGCTTCATGGCGGGCAGGCCATGACGGACTTCAATATGCCCAGATCCATCGGCGGCGTCGATCCGCGTACCGCCATCGGATACTATGAGCCGGGCCATTACTGTTTTGTGCTGGTGGACGGCGGACAGGGCAGCTATTCCGAGGGCATGAAGCTGACGGAGCTTTCGCAGCTGATGCAGGACCTTGGCTGCACGGAGGCGTATAACCTCGACGGCGGCCACTCCTCCGAGATGGCCTTCTTCGGCGAGTTCGTAAACCAACCGGAAGACGGCGGGCGAAGATGCAGCGATATCGTCTACATCGGCGAGTAAGGAGGCGCGTTCTATGTTTAAAAAGCTGATTCCCCATATCTGCATCACGCTGGCGCTGTTCACCGTCACCTATACGATTCTCAACGAGTTCAACCCTGTATTCTTCAGCAAGCCTTTTTTTAAGGTCACGCTGCTCGTGTTCTGTGTCGCGGCGATCGTCGCCGCCGCCTTCATGATCGCAGACGACCGCAGGCGCTGAAATAAAAAAGAGGCGGTGCAAGCCGCTCCTTCACAAGTCAGAATATGTTTTTATCAGGGCGCGAAGCTCCGATGTCCATTCTGGGCACAAGCGGGCCTTCGAGTTCATGCCGCGCAGATGCTAGGTCTTCGGCTCAGCATGACATAACGGGTTCTAAGCAATTTGAGGGGCGGTACAAACCGCTCTTTTTTGTATCATTCCTTTCTCAAATCAAACATCTTCCGCTTTGCCGCTGCCTTGCAGGCGCGCGGCATACTTTTGGGCGAAGGACAGCACCGCCGCGTCGCTTTCGCCTTCGCTGTATGGCACACAGGATGTATATTCCGGCCTTTCGCGCATCGCAAGGCTCACTACCGCAGCCGCGCCCGAAGCGAGCTCAACAAGCAGCAGCAGCACTCCTATGCCCAACATCAAGCGCGAAAACGGCTCATCGGAAACCGCCCCCGTCACCCCGGCCAACATGATTGGCGGCAGAAAGGCCATGCAAAGCAGGATAACGGCGAGTGCCAGCATCGGCAGCGCGGTCGCCAGCATCATGATGCCGCCCGGAATACGATGAGACCGGCAGGCGCATCCGCCCGCAAAGTTGACTGCGGTCAAAATCAGCAACAAAAAAGCGACCGCCAACGAATCGGCGGCGCCGGTATAGGACTGTATAGCAAGTTCGCTAAACAACACGCAAAGGCCGAGCAGCAGATTGATGATCCCCGCCGATAACCCGGCTGCGAATGCAAACGTTCCGCCTCTGCTTTTCATCGCAACGTGAAGCTATTCCACAGGCTTGTCGCCGTGCTGCTCCTGCGCCTGCACAGGCGCTTCGGCAGGCTGCGGCACAGTGGGTGCCGGTTCGGCAGCCGTATAAGCCGCTTCAGATACAACGGGTTCCGCGGGTACAGCCGATACAACAGGCTCTGCGGGCACGGACTCCACCGACGCGGCGGGTGCCGCGGGCTGGGCCTTAGCAAGCTTAGGCTTTGAAACCAGCGAGAAAAGGCTGCCCAGGAAGCCCACCAGCGTGATGAGCACCGTCAGCAGCAGAACGACGATCTGTCCCGGCTGTCCGAATTCGAAAAAGCCGGTGAAATCGTCCAGCACACTGTACTCTCCGACCAGGAAAGACTGGAAGCAGACGACGAGCATGCCGACGACAGAAACGAGCAGCAATATGCCTGCGGCAATATGACGATGCCGCACGATCCCCGAGGCGATGAGCCCCAGCGCGCCCAGACCAAACGTTCCGACTGCGACCGCCCATGCGGCAGCCCCGAAAGAGCTTCCGTCAAAATAGGCCAGTACGCTGTTGGCAAACGGCGCATAATCGCTGCTTGGTGCGGTTTCCGGTGTGAAAATCATCAGGAATAAAAACAAGCTGAAAATCAAGGCAAAAACGCCCCAGATTGCCCCAAAAACGGCAGCAGTTTTATTCATCTTTTACCCCCATCAATCGTTTTTCGCACCACGCACCTTCTTGTTTATATGATAACCCATTTAAGTAAGATGCGTCAACGCAATTGCATCATTTAACCATGATCCTTTTTCAAATTTCCTATCCGTTTTCACGGGAATTTTTTTAAAAAACTGTTGGCAAGCGCACGGAGGTTATGATATAATTCAATACTGTCGGCGGGAAATCCGCCTGCAATGCCGAGCCAATGTAGCTCAGCCGGCAGAGCGGCTCATTCGTAATGAGCAGGTCAACGGTTCGATTCCGTTCATTGGCTCCATTTAAAGCCCCAGGGAGTTTTGCTTCTTGGGGTATATATTTCGGGGTGTAGCGCAGTTTGGTAGCGCGTTTGGTTCGGGACTAAAAGGTCGCAGGTTCAAATCCTGTCACCCCGACCACATACAAAAAACCGCCTTTTCGGGCGGTTTTTTGCATGTGAATTGAGATTGGGAGGATTTGAAGCGAGCGTTAAAAAAACATGCCGGTGGCACGTTTTTAGCGAGACGCTCACCGATCAGAAGCTATGTTATCTTAGGTAACATACCAGCTATCGCTTTCAATCCAAACCTACTCTGTCACCCCGACCACATACAAAGCCGCCTTTTCGGGCGGTTTTTGTATATGATTTGATGAAGGGCGGCGAGGCGGACTCACCCCAACCCATAGCAGGCCGCCCCCGTTTAAAATATCTTATGGATGATTTCTTCGGCCCTTTCTTTATACGTGTGATTTTGTACGCTTAAAACCGCTTTTTCACGAACCTTGATATAATCATCCGGGTTTCTTTTATAATAGTCCAATATCTCAAGGGTCTCATTAGCAGTACTTGCAATCGCTAATCCGTTGCTGCTACCAAACATGTTTTTTACTGCGGTATTATTACAAGAAAGCCCGAACCCCCCGGACCCCATAATTTCGAAGGTCCGCCTTGTTACCGTGAGTTCGTGATTTTGTGTGATTAAATTCATAAAAGAACTGTTGTATATATCACAGGTCTTCTCGTAAGAAACTGTACCTTTGAACCATTCAATCGGTACATCAAGATCAAGGAACTTTTTAATAACCTGCTTATACTCTGTTGACCCGTAAAAATCTATTTTAATATTATTTTCAATTAAAGGTTTTAGTAAAATATGAATGGCTCTGCTGTAACGGAAATGCGCGGGATAATGATTGGCATACCATAACCATCCATTTCCCACTAAGCTATTCGTATAATTTTCATTTACAGATATCGTTTTTGGATAATGAATGGTGGGATTATATGCAAAATCGAGTCTCGCGCAAGGGATGCTTTTACTTTTCAGGATTTCCAGCATTTCAAGGCAGATTGAAAATACCATATCCGGCTTTAAAAATTCTATCCCCGTCATCTGTAAGGTAAACTGCCCAACTCCTTCGGTGTCCCAACAAACGCACTTATATTGGGGTGAATTCCTGGAACCGATATGATAAAGCATCGGATGACTGAAATAACCCATATGCGAAGAAAGGATCAGTAGATCCGGGCTGATTTTCTCCATCAATCGATCAAAATCTTCTATAGAATTCGGTATTATGATCTGCGCTTCGCAGCCTGCCGCCGCAAACCCCCATAATATGTCACTGGCGTAAAGCTTATCCGAATAAACTACCACCTTGTACTTTTTCCTGTCCTCATTCATTTTATATTACCGTCCCTTAAGCACAAAATTCATTTCCTCATATGTCACGGGACAAATCGCTCCTATATAAACAAAAGATCCTATATACTTTCAGCTAAATTATATATATGAAATATAAAAAGAGTTGTGACACAATGCATATGCACCGGCGCAATCTGATTTCTGAGATTCTATAAGAGCCTGTTTGCGCCCGTATTGTCGCCATACTGGGACGAATTTAATACAGCGACTGTGTAATGATCACCATGCCGGTTTAGCCCGTTTTTCATTATGGGAATGGCTCCAGGGACTAAGCCCTGGAGCTGCAGCTAAAAGCGGGCGGAATGCTTTGGGCAAATCTGAAAACATTGTCAGGGTCATATTTTGCTTTAATCCGCCGCAGTCGTTCAAAATTACACCCATAGTATTCCCGGCCATAATCCTTAATCAACAAATCAGGGACGTTTACATAGGAGCCGACCACAAAGGGATTAAGCTCTTTGCGCGCCCCCTCCACCAACGCGATATTCCGTCTGGTTTCCGGGTCTTTTGTCCACGAGGCGTTCCACTCCATATAATACTTTGTGTTACGCCAGAAGAAGGCGGTATCCTGAGGAGAGACCCGATTCATAGCTCCGCCGGAGTTCAGGAAAAAGAAATTTGCTTCGCTTCCGGTCGCTTGTTCAAGAAAGCTGCGAATCGCCCTTAGTCCTTCTGTCGGCACGGTTCGCTCCACCCAAGCCGATGACCATTTCGTATATTGGTCGTCAAATATCGGTTCCACCGGCTGCCAAAATTCTATTGCTTCCAAAAGCGAAACCTCATCGATGAATACTTTTGTGGGAGTACCCGTATTTAACAAAGGCTTAATCAGTTGCGCCAATTCTTTTTTAGAGCCCAGGAAAATTCCACTGGAGTGAAGCAGGCCATTGGTTCTTGAGAAAGCCTCCAATATCGTCCCTAATCTTGTGTCAACATTAGGCGACCACTTCTGCCATGCATCAACCACTCGCTCCACTTGTTCCCACGGCCAGACGATATCGAATATGCCAACCCTGTCAGGTGCGGGGTATATTCGAAGCATATATGAAGTCGCAATACCAAAGTTCCCGCCGCCGCCGCCGCGCATAGCCCACAGCAGATCCGGGTGATTCTTTTCATTAAAAACGATGATTCTCCCATCAGCATCAACCAAGGTGCCCCCGAGCAGATTATCGCTGATTACACCAATCGAGCGCTGAATTGCCGTAATCCCTCCGCCGGGGGTGATTCCTCCAATGCCCACCGTAGAACTATCCCCAAAGGGAGCCAGTACGCCTTCTTTGGCCAGCGCCCTTACCATATCGCCCACCCGTATCCCGGTTTGTACGGTTGCAACCCCCTTTTCTTTATCCAGCTTAACACCTTGCATGTCACTTACATCAATGACGATCCCGCAGTCAACCTGTGAAAAATCCTGTGCCAATGCATGTCTTCCGCTTCGCATCCGTATGGGCACATCATTCTCGCGTGCCCACCTCACAGCGTTGACGACATCCTCCACTCGCTGTGCAAAAACGAAGACCTTTGGAAATTTATTGGTGAACGGATTCCAATTCATTCTTGCCAGCGTATACCTGGAGTCATTTGGATAGATGACGACTCCAGTTAATTGCGTGCTCTGTTTCATTCAGTCTACCTCTTTCTTATGGTCATATGAAAACAAAATGGTGACTCTATTATTAAGTTATGTAAATGTCATCATTGTTGTGATTCTATATAAATAGGAATCAGCGAACAACATAGCTTAAAATAAACACCACGCCTTTAATAAAATGATATAAGAACATATCGCGCGGCCTTAGCGTTTACTTCTTTCATGCCAAAAGCATTCGGCATAAAATAAATACGGTTTCAGAATAATAAAAAAGATACGGCAGTAAGAGGAACCAAAATGAACGTCAACGCGATCGGCGTTTCCGAAAACCGAACGGATGCACAGGACAAGGTGCATGGCAAAACCCAATACACAATGGACCAGCCGCAAACAGGAACACTCGTTGCGCGCCTGTGCGTGTCCACCCATGCCCATGCGCGCATCGTGGGCGTGGATACGAGGGAAGCCTATGCGACGCCAGGCGTACGCGCTGTGCTGACCGGCACGGACTGCACTGTATTGACGGGCTCTCAGATCGAAGACATGCCGGTATTGGCGAGAAGCGTCGTGCGCTACTGCGGAGAACCCGTCGCACTGGTGGTAGCGGCCGAAGAATGGCAGGCTGCTCAGGCGGCAAGCCGTATCCGTGTATCGTATGAACAGCTGACCGTGGTCAGCTCTGCGGCGGATGCACTGGCGCAAGGAGCCCCGCTGATCCATGAAAACCTGAACATCTATAAGAAAGGCGCGGCTGATCTCCGCCCCGCCGAAAACACCAACATCGTTCATCACGTCAAAATCCGCAAAGGCGATATGAGCGCAGGCTGGGCGGACTGCGATATCGTCGTCGAGGGCCGGTATTCGCTGCCGCAGGCCAGCCACGCATATATGGAGACGCGCTGTGCCACTGCACAGATTTCACAGGACGGCACGATCACTATCGAGTCCTCCACACAGGCCCCCCACGCCGTGCGAAAGCTGATTGCCGGGTATTTCAATCTGCAGGAGGGCAGCATTGTCATACGCGCGTCTTACGTGGGCGGCGCATACGGCGGCAAGGTAAACCCGCATCCCGAGATGCTCGCCTACATCGCCTCGCGCGCGGCAGGCGGCAGCAAGGTATCGCTGCGGCTGACGCGGGAACAGGCCTTTATGTCGTCCGGCTGCAAGATCGGCGCAGACTGCCGTCTTAAGGCAGGCGTCAAAAATGACGGCATTATCACCGCGCTCGAAGCCGAGTATCACGTCGATACCGGCGCATACGCCGATACTGGGCCGCGCATGACCACCGCGATCGCAGCCGACTGCGCAGGGCCATATGCGATCGCCAATATCCAATGCGACGCGCTGTGCGTTTATACCAACCATATCTACGCAACGTCGTTTCGGGGTTTCGGGCACGAGGTCTCAACGTTCTGCATGGAACGAATGATGGACAAAATCTCCCGCGCGCTGGGCCTCAACGCAGCCGACGTACGCATGCGCAACCTCGCCCGTCCGGGCGATTTTTCACCTACGCAGGTACGCTATACCGAGAGCAACCTGGGCAGCCCGCAGGCTTGCCTCACCATGCTGCGTGAAAAGCTGAATTGGGATGAGGGCGCGCTGGTGCCCATGAACGCATATAAGGTACGCGCCAAGGGCATCGCGTGCTTTTGCAAGACATCCAGCTCCCCTACCGACGCTTCATCTGCCGCGGTCATCACGTTCTGCTCGGACGGCAGTGTCAATTTGAACTTCGGCGCGGTGGAATGCGGACAGGGCTCGCTCACCGTCATGCGGCAGCTGCTCGCGCAGAAGCTAAGGATGGACCCCGCCAGAATCCATGTCAGTGACCGCGTTGACACGCGTACCGCGCCGGAACACTGGAAGACTGTAGCGAGCATGACCACCTACCTCGCGGGGAAAGCCGTACTCGCCGCGGCACAGGACGCCGTCGCGCAGCTTAAGCGCATTGCCGCGTTTGTACTCCGCTGCACCGAAGATGCGCTCGAGATTGCGCAGGAAAAAGTGTATCTGCGCGACGATCCCGATGTCTATACGGAGGTCAAAGACCTCGCATCCGGGATCAAGTTTGAAAACGGCAGCGCGTTTGGCGGGCCCATCATCGGGCGGGGCAGCTTTGTGATGCCGCACCTTTCCGTGATGGACACCGAAACCGGGCAGGGCCGCCCCGGGCCGTACTGGACCCCCGGTGCGCAAGGGGTGGAGATTGAATATGACCTCATGGCACACAATATTCGGCTGCTGCGCGCCGTTACGGTGATCGACGCGGGCAAGGTACTAAATCCCGCGCTCGCACAGGGGCAAGTGATGGGCGCGATGAATATGGGTATCGGCCTCGCCACGAGGGAGTCTTATTTGTATAACAGCGACGGCAAGCTGCAAAACAGCAGCTTTCGGACCTACAAGCCCATCCATTTCTTCGAGAATCCGCTATTCGAAGTGGCGTTTGTGGAGACCGCGAACCAGGACGCACCGTATGGCGCTCGCGGTCTCGCGGAACATGGCCTGCTCGGTATGATGCCCGCAATCGCCAATGCGGTATCGCTCGCGACCGGCAAAGAAGCCGATGCGATGCCGCTGAAATTCGAGACCCTGTGGAAACTGGAGGGCGCGAATGATCCCGTTTGATTTCGAATACTACCAGCCCGAAACGGTAGATGAGGCGGTCCAAACCTTTGCCGCGCTGGATGCACGGGGTTTAAGCCCCAAATATTTCGCGGGCGGTACAGAGATCATCACCATGGCACGCGTAAGCAGCCTTTCCTTCGGCGCGCTGATCGACATCAAGCACATTCCGGAGTGCGCCGTATTCCGCCAGGATGACAACTGCCTCATCCTCGGCAGCGCGCTGACGCTTACAACTGTGATTGAGGCGGATGTATTCCATCTGCTCACACTATGCGCGCGGCGTGTGGCGGACCACACTGCGCAGCACAAAATCACGCTCGGCGGCAACGTTGCGGGTACGATCATCTACCATGAAGCCGTACTGCCACTGCTCGCCGCGGGCTGCTGTGCGGTGCTTGCAGGTCCGCAGGGCAGGCGCGAAGCGCTATTGGCTGATCTTTTTCAACCTCGGCTAAAACTTCAAAATGGAGAACTGCTGGTATGCTTCGTCGTCCCGGCGGGAACTGCAGAGTTACCCGGCGCGCACGTGAAGCATACGGAGAGCGAGAAGATCGGCTATCCGGTCGTCACTGCCGCGGCGGTACGCGCGGGCAATCAAATCACGATGGCTTTCGCGGGCATACAGCCTTATCCCGTCGTAACGCAGGCTGACGCTGTATACCGCGGTACGCCGCAAGCCGCCGCCGATGTACTGTTGGCGCGAATAAAACAGCCGCTGCTGACGGACTCCTTAGCCACAGGCGAATACCGGGCTTTTTTATTGAAGTCCTCGACCGCCAATATACTGGAAGAGCTTGGCGGTTCGGGCGCATGAAGATGACGGCTGCCGGAAAAACGGTGATTACACTTCATATCAACGGCATCGCGTACGAGGTCGCTGCCTCCCCTGCGGAGACGCTGCTCGATGTACTGCGGGGCAAGCTGGGCCTGACCGGCTGCAAACCCGGTTGCGAAAACGGGGACTGCGGTGCCTGCACAGTGCTCTGGGATGGCTGGCCGCAAAAATCCTGTATCTGTCTTGCCGTTGAAGCCATCGGTCATGAAATCACCACGATCGAAGGGCTCAAGGACAGTCCGGTGCAGCGCGCTTTTGTCGAGCACAACGCGTTCCAGTGTGGCTATTGCACGCAGGGGTTCATATTGGTATGCCACGCGCTGCTTTCCCACTTTCCCGATCCGGACGAATATACGATGGAAACCTGGCTGCAGTCTAACCTATGCCGCTGCACCAGCTATCAGGAGATCACCGCCGCCGTAAATAAAGCAGCCAGCGAATATCCGCTGCGGGGATGACAATTTCTCTAATTGCTACACGGTTTTTTTCAACGCGATTTGCGGAAAATAACCGCGGGAGGTGCTGATTTGGATAAAGGCATCATCAGCGCAGAGTATATCGCGCTCATACTGACAGGCATCGCTGCGGGCACCGTCGCGCGTGTGATTACGCTCGTGATCGATTACCGGCAGAATCCGAGCTACCCCAACGGCAAGTTCATCAATCTGGTCGCGGGCTTTATCGCCTCGGCGCTCGGCGCGGTCGCCATACCGGCGATCATCGAAAAGGACTTCGCGGCCATCACGTTCCTCGCGCTGGCAATACAGCATTTCCGCGATATCCGTACGATCGAGAAGGAAAGCCTGACCAAGCTGGAGCATACCGCGTATGTCCGGCGCGGCGACGCGTATATTGACGGCATTGCCAAAACCTACGAAGCGCGCAACTATATTTCGCTGCTGGCCGCGCTGGTCACCGTGTTCGTTATGATACTGGCCGGGATCCGCAACGTATACGGCAACGCGCTCTTAGGCTTCGGCGCAGGGCTTGTATGCACATATCTGCTGCGGTACTTTACCAAAGGCAAGACCATCGGCGACCTCTGCACCGTATCACCCGGGCACATCGCCATCGAGGGTTCCGAACTCTTTGTGGACGGCATGTACGTATCGAGCATGCTGGGCACCGACCGGAGCCGCGAGTTGTTTATGAAGGAAGGGCTGGCAGTTGTGATCGAGCCCAAAAAGCCCATATTCCGCGTCACCGTGGAAAACCTCGGGCAGCGGCAGGCGATGCTTTTTGAGGCCTCGCGTGCACTCGGGCTCAAGCGTTATGGGTTTACCCGCCGCAACTTTACCAAGGGCAAGACCATTGTTGCCATGGTGCCCGTCGTCGGCGATATTAACACGATGGTGGCGGCAGTTAAAAATACGCCGGTGCTCGAAAATAGCCGAAAGGTCCATCGGATAATAGGGAGTGGCACATGAAAGACAAGCCTGAAATCATCGCGTATATTACCGACAATAAAGAAAGAATTATCTCAGGGGATCCCCTATGCATTTTTATCAAGGACGAAGCGGAGCGCAAGCAACTGGTTTCGGAGATCGGCAGGGCGCTTCGCGCCAACGCGATCCAGCTTAAAAACGGCGATTTTATTATCGTCACCGATTCAAAATAGCCTGATGCCGCTCCGCATTCTTAAAGGAATTTATCCCGGCTGGCATCCGTGATATAATAGCAGAAAAGGAGACTGGGCTATGATCGAACTGGTACGCGCCTGCCCTGAAGACGCCGAAGCGCTGCTTGCCGCCAAAATCGATGCTTTTTCCTTCGATGTCGCGCTGTACGGCTATGGTCCCCCCGCATACGATTCGCTTGAGGACACAACCGCGGCCATCGCCAGGCCGGAAAACCGCTACTTCAAGATTTTAAAGGACGGAGTGCTGGCAGGCGGACTCTGCGCCTGCGATCTGGGCGGAGGCCACTTCCACCTGAACAGCGTCTATATATTTACCGCAGAGCAGAGCAAAGGCATAGGATGTGCTGCGATGCGGCTGTTGTTTAATACGTTCCCCGATGCCGTACGATGGACGCTGGAGACGCCTTATCGCAGCTTCCGTAACCATCATTTCTATGAAAAACTGGGATTTATGAAAACCGGCGAAACGGAGCCGGAGCCGGACGGCTTTTATCTTTTCCTGTACGAAAAAACCGAATAAGCGCTGCCGGATGGTTGGATAATGGCAATAGTATGATATAATTATTTTGTGAGGCCAACATCGTCCGTGAAAGGAGATTGGAATATGGCAGGCACAATGAGTGAGGAGTTCCGGAAAATCTGGCTCGCGGGTGTAGGCGCGCTCGCAATGACCGCGGAAAAAGCTGAGGACCTCGTTGAGAAGCTCATCAAAAAAGGTGAGATCACTGTAGAGCAGGGCAAGGCGCTCAACGAAGAATTGAGGCACAACGCGCGGGAAAAGGTGAAGGACACGATCTCGAAAAACAAGCTTTGCGTCGAATCGGTGATCGATAATCTGGACCAGATGAGCCCGGAGGATATCGCAGCCATCAAGGCGAAGCTCGCCGACATCGAAGCGCGGAATGGCGAAAACAAATAACCGCGAGGGGACGGCGGGACGGCTCAAGGATATTGTCAAAGTGCTGGGCCGTTACGATCTGGTCCACGGGCTGACGCCCGTCAAACTCCGACAGATACTCGAAGAGCTGGGGCCTACCTTTGTTAAGTTTGGCCAGATCATGTCTATGCGGCCCGATATGATCCCCGCGGACTACTGCGAGGATCTTACCAAGCTGCGCACCGACGTAAAGCCCATGCCATACAGCGAAGTCGCGCGTGTGCTCGAAGAGGAATACGGCGCACCACCCGAAAACTTCTTTGCGTTCATCGAGGAAGAGCCATTCGGTTCCGCGTCTATTGCGCAGGTGCACAAGGCGGCGCTGGACGGCGGACGTAGCGTCGTGATCAAGGTGCAGCGGCCCGGCATCTACGAAAAGATGGCGCAGGATATCAAGCTGCTGCATCGGGTATCGGGCATACTGCGCATGGTAAGCCGCACGGGTAAGGTCGTCGATTTAAACGCGGTGATCGACGAAATGTGGGCCGCCGCGCAGCAGGAGATGGATTTTCTGCTCGAAGCCGAACACCTCCGCGAGTTTTCCGAACTGAACGCCGACGTCCGCTATGTCTCCTTCCCCGCCGTGGAGCGCCGTCTCACCACGCGGCGCGTGCTTGTGATGGAGATGGTTGAGGGCATCGCGGTCGACAATACTGAAACGCTCAAGGCCGAAGGGTACGACTTAAAGGAGATCGCCGCCAAAATCGGTGCCAACTATATCAAGCAGGTGGTGGAGGACGGCCTTTTCCATGCCGACCCGCACCCGGGAAATATCCGCATCAGTGGCGGCAAAATTGTCTGGATCGACCTCGGGATGGTGGGTCGGTTGTCCGTACGCCACCGACAGCTCTTTAAAGAGGCGCTCGTCGCCGCGGCGGATAACGACATCCGCGCGTTGGGCGATACCGTCGTCGCACTCGGCGGCGGCAGCGCACAGGCCGACCACAGCCAGCTCTATGCTGACCTCGGCGACATGATGAACCGCTACGGTGCGCTGGACCTTGGCGAAATGGACGCAGGCGCGATGCTGCTGGACATGCTGCGCATCGCCGAAGCGAGCGGTATCCGGATGCCATCCGGCATATCGATGCTCGCGCGCGGGATCATGACGCTGGAGGGCGTGCTGAGTAAGGTCGACCCCGAAACCAACTTGTTGAAAATTATCGCGGTGCACGCAGCCGGTACAGGACAGGAACCCGATCTACTGCTCGCGCTGGGGCGCGGCGGCAGGGCGCTGCGCGCTTTCAGCCGCAAAGCCGCCGATATTCCCGTCAATCTGTCGGATATCCTCCATATGGCCGCACATGGAAAGACCAAGGTTAATTTTGAGCTAGTGGGCTCTGAAGCCCCGCTCTCACGGCTGGACCGCACCGTCAACCGTCTTGTCGTGGGGATACTAAGCGGCTGTCTCGTGATCGGTTCCAGCATCCTGTGCACCACCGAGATGACGCCGCGGATACTCGACATTCCGCTGCTGGGCGTACTGGGGTACGCCGCAGCCTTCATCATGACTTTTTGGCTCGTCATCCGTATTCTTAAAAACAAGCGACTTTAATATGCTGCGGAGGTAACCAGCTTGCACAGCAAAGCCGTTGAAATGTACCGGGAGCACAATACGAACATCTTCAACCCGAACAAGTCGTTCCAGTATGCCGATATCGAAGCGGCTTTTTCCCATGAGAGCAACCTTTTTAATTCGATCGAAGACGGCATCAGCATCCTCGATACCGACCTCAACATCGTACAGGTCAACTTCACAATGCAGACTTGGTACGCCCATAAGAGGCATATCGTCGGAAGAAAGTGCTATGCGGTCTACCACGACCGCAAATCGCCCTGCGCGGATTGCCCCATTATACGGGCGATCGAAACGCGCAAGGCGCAGCGGGACATTATCTCCTACCACATGAAGGAAACCGGCACTTCCGGCTGGCACGAGCTGCAGGGCTTTCCGGTGTTTGCAGATGAGCAGCTTGCGGGCATCGTGGAATACGTGAAGGATATCACCTGCGAGGTCGATCTCTATTCCAAGATCTGTGCGATCGAAAAGAACCTCGAAAACATCCGCGCCCAGAATGATCTATTGAAGGGGTACATCGAGCAGAAGGAAGACGAAAAGAAGACCATCGAAAGCACCATCACCGGCAACGTCAAAAAGTATATCCGCCCGCTGATCCGCCATATCCGCGAAGCGGTGCAGGAAAAACCAGCCGAATACGAGATGCTGTCGTTTCTCGACAGCCTGTTCGAAAACATCGTCACCCCCTACCTTTCCGAAGCATCCACATTAGCCGAATTCACGTCACGCGAGATCGAGATCATGTCGCTGATCCGCTCAGGACGATCCTCCAAGGAGATCGCGGAGGCAATGTGTATTTCCAAGAAGACCGTAGACTTTCACCGTGCGGGCATCCGAAAAAAGCTGGGGCTGGAACCGGGCCGCGACAACCTGCGCTCCTGCCTGCTGCGCTCCCACCTGCCGCTGGACTGAACAAAATACTAGGTTTTTTATAGTACTTTGGGGTACCGGATTGGGATTGGCTCACGTGTAAAGCGCCTCTATACTTTATACAGGCAGACCCTGCCTAAATTAGTATCGGAGGTTAACGCGATGAGAAAAGACGAACCTTTGGCTCAGGAGCTTAAGATCGGCAGCAAGACCGCGACCAACCGTTTTGTGATGAACGCCATGGAATGCTGCGACTCGGACGAGCAGGGTAACCCCACCTCACCGACTTACGAGCGGTACCGCAACCTGTTTGAAGGCGATGCGGGTATCATCGTACTCGAAGCGATCACCGTAGGTTATGAGAACCGCTCACGCCAGTTCCAGCTTTCCATCATGCCGCACAACCAAAAGCCGCTCGAAAAGTTCGTATCCGAGATGCGCAAGGTCAACGACAAGCCGCTGCTGATATTCCAGCTGACGCACTCGGGTGAGCTCAGCCATCCGGCGTTCTCGAAGCGCGTGTGCGTGAAGCCGCTCCCCGGCTTCGGTGGCGAGTTGCTCAGCGAGGACGATGTGGACAAAATCATCGACCAGTTCGTTTTGAGCGCGCAGATCGCGCATGACGCGGGCGCGGACGGCGTGGATTTAAAGCTCTGCCACGGCTATCTGGGCTCGCAGATCCTCCGCCCGTACAACGACCGCAACTGGAAATACGGTGGCCCGTGGGAAAAACGCCGCCAATTCGCGTATAACCTCATCGAAAAAGTAACCAAAGCCGTAAACGACAGCAACTTCCTGATCGGCTCTAAAGTCTCGTTCTGGGAGGGCTTCCCAGGTGGACAGGGCAGCGCCGGGCCTGATACGGCGATCATCGACCTGACCGAGCCGCTCGATCTCATCCAGGGTCTCGAGGAGCGCGGCGCATCGTTTATCCTCCAGTCGGCAGGCAGCCCGTCCATCACGCTCGCGCTGTCCCAGCCTGATAAGTCGATCCCGGACCAGGTATATCTGCACCACACGTTCTCGCACGCGGGCAAAAAAGTGCTCAAAAAGGCTGTCATGATCGGCTCGGCGTATTCCGTGTTCAACAAGGGCAACAACAAGCTGCAAGCGCGAAACAAGGAGGAGAACACGACGGTATTCTGGGGCAACAAGAACATCCGTGACGGCGTCACGGACATGATCGCGCTAGGCCGCCAGTCGCTTGCGGACCCGCTGCTTCCGAAGAAGTATCTCGAAGGCCGCGAGGACGATATCCAGTGGTGCACGGCGTGCGACAACTGCATCGAGTTCCTCATCCGCCAAAAGAACGTCGGCTGCGCGACCTACAACAAACCTTACACGCAATCGCTGCAGGAGATCCGGCGTGAGGAGGGCAACCTCAAAGAGAAGCGCACCTGACAGACTCCGTATACGAAGATGGTCTTAGGCCCCGCGGGTTTCCGCGGGGCTTTTCAGTTGCGCATATTGCGGGTGAGCACATTTTCGTATACAATATCCAGTGAATTCATCAACGCCTTGCAACATCGGCAGCGGACATTAAACTTTTTCTGCACATCGCCCGTTTCGCCCGAAAGGAGCTCCATATGGACAGTACCACAGAGAATGTCCGTATCGCCCGGAATGAAGTATTTGCATGTGAGCTGGCTCAAATTCCCCTCCATCGCGATATGGGGATACCCGCGGTGGACGAAGCGCTGGACTGGCTTTGCGAGAGTGCCCGTAGTGTGATCGACTTCGGCTGCGGGAACGGCACGATGCTCTTTTTATGTGCACTTCGCGGTACGAAACGGCACCTCGGTATAGACCCCTCCCCCACCGCCATCCGGCTTGCATGCGAGAGTACCGCGTTGATGAAACGAGGCAAGTATGAGTGGATTGAGGCCGGCTCCGAGGCACTGGAGACAATGAAGCGGTCTTCCGTAAGCGCCGCGATACTTTCCGGTATTGCCGATACGCTTGCACCGGACGATACGCAAACCGTACTCGCGCAGATACGCCACATCGTTCGCCCGCGCGGCAGGGTGCTCGTCATGGTGAGCCCATACCTATCGCCTGCCGAGCTTGCCCGTAATGCCTATACGTCACGGGTTGATCCCTGTGACGACCGGCAGCTGCTCTGGAATCTGCCTACGGAGAAATGGGTCGCGCTGCTGCGGCAGTATTTTATACTCGAGGGCTGTACTGAGGCGTATGATCCTGAGCACGAGCAGCTAATCCGGCTGTTTACATTGCAGGTGCCTCCGCGTCGGAATCAGGCTCGGCGTTAATAATTATCATTTAATACAGGTGGTTTGATATGAATCCAATTACAATCACGTTGAAGGATGGGCGCGAGGTCGTAGTGCGCAGCATATCGCCTGAGGATGCGGAGAAAATGATTGCGTTTGTTCAGGGTTCGGATACCGAATCCCGATTCTTAGCGCGGGAACCCGGCGAGTTCACCATGACGGCAGCGCAGGAGCGCGATTTCATCCGTGCGCGGCTGGAGGACACCCGCTCGCTTTGGCTCGTCGCAGAGGTGGAAGGCGAGATCGTCGCGTCTTGCAACGCGGGCGCGCTGCGCAATCTGCAGCGTTTCAGGCATCGCGCACTGCTCGCGGTCGCGGTGCGGCAGGCCTTCTGGCGGCATGGAATCGGGCGGCGCATGATGGCCGAGACACTTCGCTGGTGCAAGGAAAACGGCTTTGAGCAGGCGGAGCTTGATGTGGTAGCAGACAACGATGCAGCCACCGCGATGTACGAAAGCCTGGGCTTTGAGACGACCGGCGTCTACAAGAACGGTTTTAAATACACCGACGGCACCTATGCCGACGAATACTTCATGTGGCTGCCGCTAAGCAAGATACGATAACCGAACGTCATTTCCACGTTTTTACAGACCACGAATGTTTCAAACGTCTTCCCTTTCCAGGGGAAGGCGTTTTTATTGAGCCGAAGGCGAAGTGTGGGAGTATCGAACTTAAACCTGAAGAATGGAGCATTCTTAAATCCCTCTGGCTTTTTCCGTGGTATTATGGTATAATGGTATTACCTCCTGGTGCCAGAGGAGAATCTTTGTTAGCAAAGCGAGGAGCATATGCCAACAACCTATTACAGTATGATCGCATCCGATAAGGTACAGTCTACAAAGACCTTTGAGCAGCGCAATCCGGCCAATCTTTCCGAAGTCACGGGCATATGGCCCGCGCTCTCGAGAGAGCAGACATGCAGCGCGGTGGAGGCGGCCGTGTGCGCGTTTCCCGCGTGGAGTGCGCTCAGTGTTTTCGCGCGCGCGGAGCATATGAAAAAAGCGCACCGCGAAATGATCGATCGGCGCGAGGAGTTTGCGCGCGCCATTACGCTGGAAAACGGCAAAACGCTTAAAGAGGGATTTGGCGAGGTAGACTCGGCAATCCGTGAGATGGAATACCAGATTAACGAAGGCCTGCGCCTGTGCGGTAAAACCGTCCCCTCCGCAGTCGAGGGCGTGCTGGCATACGAGACGCGCGTACCGCTTGGCGCGGTGGCGGTTATCGCCCCGTGGAACTTTCCGCTTAACGTACCGGTGCGCAAAATCGTACCCGCGCTGATGGCGGGCAATACGTGCGTGTTCAAACCCGCAAGCCTGACTCCGCTGATCGGGCTCAAATTTACGGAGCTGTTTTATAACGCGGGGCTTACGCACGGCGAGCTCAACTTCGTTACGGGCAGCGGCGGCGAGGTAGGCGACACGCTCGTCACCCATCCGGATATCCACGCGGTGTCGTTTACCGGCTCTACAAGCGTAGGGCGGCGCATCCATGAGCAGGCGGCAAAGACGCTTGCCAAGACGCAGCTCGAGATGGGCGGCAAGAACCCCGCCGTGGTGCTGGAGGATACGGACATTGAAGCGGCGGCTAAATCCATAGTCACGGCGACATTTGCCTGCGCGGGCCAGTGGTGCACCGCCACGAGCCGGGTAATCGCAGTAAAGCCGATTGCGGAGCGGTTAAAGGAGCTGATACTCCGCGAGGTCTCAAAGATCACGGTGGGGCCCGGGCTTGACACTGCCGCACAAATGGGGCCGGTTTGCGGCGCGGAACAGCTGCGCACCATATCCGGTTACATCGAGTCGGGCATCCGCGAAGGCGCGACGCTCGCGGCGGGCGGGGCCGCGCTCGGCGGCGAGTTTGCCCAAGGCTGCTTTATCCCGCCGACGGTGTTTACCAACGTGACGCCGGATATGACTATCGCACGCGAAGAGATATTCGGGCCGGTACTCAGCATCATGGAAGTAAAGGATTTTGACGAGGCGCTGGCGGTCGCCAACGACGTGGAATTCGGGCTCGCCTCCTCCATCTATACGAACGACCTGGCCAAAGCGCTTACGTTCCTCGAAAAGAGCGACGCGGGCGTGACGCATGTCAACCTCGCAACGGCGCATAAGGAACCGCAGATGAGTTTCGGCGGCGTTAAACACAGTGGCTTTGGCATACCCGAGGCGGGGCATACCGGGCTGGAGTTCTTCACGGAGCACAAGGTCGCGTATATCAAATACCGATAAGATATAGCTGCGGGGAGTGTATTCCGTGCATCTTATTGCTGCGTAAGGCCCATGGGCTCAGGTGCGTCACATAGAGCAGTTTCGGAACTCCCCGGCAGCTTTACGCATAGCGCCAGCAGGGCGACGGGCATCAGCGCGCACGAGGCGATCATGCCGTAAAGGCCGATTACATCCGATACATACCCGAACAGCCAGGGAATGATCAGAAAGCCCAGCGTACCGGACATCAGAATATACGAGGAAACGGCGCCGCTGTGCGCCCGGTGCCAGCCGCATCCGAGCACGATCGAAAACGGCACGATGGAGCCAAGCAAAAAGCCGGGGACAAAAAACGAGGCCACGTAGAATTGCGGCGAATTGATGATTATGGACAGCACGTAGACGATGCTGGTAATGAGGCTGCCCACCAGAAAGAACCGTTTTGCGCCGAACCGGCTGGTCAGCAGGGGGTACACGAGTCTTCCGCACAGAATCCCCACCCAAAGCAGCGAAATGGGCAGCCCGGAAAGCATGGTATCCGCGGACAGCTCCTTTTGCATGAACGTCGGCATCCACGCGGCCAGTGTCGACGTAAAGCCGCAATATACGAAAGCCATCACGCACAGGATATAGAACTGCCTGTCCTTGATCCAGAAGAATTTTTTCGAGGGTGCGGTCGGCATCGCAGGCAGCGGCACATTCTTTATGAGAAGTTGAATGACGGTATAAAAGCCCGACGCGGCGGCGCACAGCAGCCCCATCACTAAAAACACGTCCTGCCAGGCATGCCCGTCCGTCAGCACCGTGGAGGTCAGCACCGGGCCTGCCACCGCGCCTAGCGCGTACGACGCGTGCATCAAAGACATGTAGAGGCTGCGGCGGTGTTCGTGAATGTCCGAGATGTAGCCGTTGCCCGTCGTATCGAGTATGCGCGAGCTGAATCCCATGAAAAAAAACATTGCCAGCAGCCAGATATAGGACGCCGCGAAGTACATCGCGAGCATAGAGGCGCTGTACATATACATAGAAACGTGAATCAGTACGGGCTTTTTAAACCGGTCGGCGATCAGCCCGCCGGTGAAAATGCCGAGCGCCCCGCCTGCACCGATGAGCAGCGAGATGAGGCCGCTCTGCGAAAGCGAAATGCCATACTGCGCCATGATCTTTGGGATCAGCGGGCCGGTTAACGTGGCGGAAAGCGCGTAACAAAAGAACAGGATATACAAGCTGACGGTAAGCGTAACGGGTGTTTTTATCGTGCCGGGAACGGATTTTTTCAAGTCTCAACCTCTGTTGTCCATTATTTAAGTACCAAACAAGAATTCTACTCGCTGTGTATCTATATGTAAAGCCTTGTGCCGGAATATTACACACCAGTTCGTTACAACTCGAGCTGAACAAGTCAGCATATTGATCACGGTTCCGTCCGATCGACACCAGCATATTCTTATTCCAGTCATGCACTGGCACGATGCCCGGGGATAAAAATACCCGCCGCGCCGCATCTCCCCAGTTGCGGCGGGCGGGCTTGCGCCCGGTTTCCGGGCGCAGGCTGCCGACAGATATTCGCCTGTCAGCACGCTGCGCCCGAAACGGGCTGCGTATTTCCCCAATTACCCTAATATCTTTTTCAGGTCTTCCTCCGGCGTCGATATCGGCGTGAGGCCGAACTGCTCCACGAGCGTGCTGAGTATGTTCGGCGAGAGGAAGGCAGGCAGCGAAGGCCCGATGTAGATGTTTTTGATACCGAGCGACAGCAGCGTCAGCAGGATGCAGACCGCCTTCTGTTCGTACCACGAGAGCACCAGCGTCAGAGGCAGCTCGTTGACGCCGCAGCCGAACGCTTCCGAGAGCGCAACCGCCACGCGGATGGCGCTGTAGGCGTCGTTGCACTGGCCCATGTCCATGATGCGCGGCAGGCCGCCGGTCGTGCCGAGATCCATATCGTTGAAGCGGTATTTGCCGCACGCGAGCGTCAGGATTACCGTGTCGTCGGGCGACTGGCGCACGAACTCCGTATAGTAGTTGCGGCCCGGCTTCGCGCCGTCGCAGCCGCCCACAAGGAAGAAGTGCTTGATCGCACCCGCCTTTACCGCGTCGATCACCTTATCCGCCACGCCCAGCACTGTGCCGTGGCCAAAACCGGTCGTCACGGTCTCGCCGCCGTTGATGCCCGTCATCTTATGGTCCTCTGCATAGCCGCCCAGCTCCAGCGCCTTTTCAATCACAGCCGTGAAATCCTTGTCCTCGCCGATGTGCACCATGCCGGGATACGCAACGACTTCCGTCGTGAATATGCGGTCCGCATAGTTGTCCTTCACGGGCATGATGCAGTTTGTCGTAAACAGCACCGGCCCCGGAATGTTCGCAAACTCCTTCTGCTGGTTCTGCCACGCCGTGCCGAAGTTGCCCTTCAGCTGCGGATAGGCTTTGAGCTTTGGGTATGCGTGTGCGGGCAGCATCTCGCCGTGCGTATAGACGTTAACGCCCTTGCCCTCGGTTTGTTCAAGCAGCCGGTGCAGATCGTAGAGGTCGTGGCCGGATACCACGATGAACGGTCCCTTCTCGATGGTCAGCGGCACGGTTGTCGGTACGGGAGTGCCGTAGGTTTCCGTGTTCGCTTTGTCGAGCAGCGCCATACATGCAAGGTTGACCGTGCCCGTTTCCATCACGAGACCGAGCAGCGTGTTGGCATCCGCGTCGCCGCCGATGGCGCAGAGCGCCTTGGGCAGGAATGCGTCCACCGTCTCATCCTTATATCCCAGCACACGCGCATGGTAGGCATAAGCCGCCATGCCGCGGATGCCGAACAGTATCAGCGATTTGAGCGAACGGATATCCTCATCCGTGTTCCAAAGCTTGTTCATATCATATTCAGGCACAGACGCGTCCAACTCCGCTTTGACACTCCGTGTTTTTTCAATTTGAGCCGTGATCGCTTCGTCGTCGAAGCTCACGTTGGTCACCGTGGTAAACAGCCCTTCCAGCAGGTTCGTCGTCACCTTTTCGCTTACGGGCTGGCCGTAAGCCGCGCGCGCGAGGCCAATCATTGCGCCGGTCAGCTCATCCTGCAAATTGGACGTAGGCGCTTTTTTGCCGCATGCGCCGCTGATGCTGCAGCCCTTGCCGCCTACGGTCTGTTCGCACTGAAAACAAAACATATTGGACATCGTCGTTTCCTCCAAAATTCTTGATGATTGGAGTATAAGCGATGTCTGGATAATAGTATGTTGCATATGCAACAAATCACCGAAACTTCAGACTTTTCCCGTTTTATGGTATACTGGGCATATGGAAACAAAGATCATCATCCGGCGCGCACAGCCGGACGAACATGAAGTACTGACGGAAATTTCGTTTGCGTCCAAACGGCACTGGAACGACCCCGAAGCGTATTTCGAGGTCTGGAAAAATGAGCTCGTCATCACGCACAAATATATTGAAAGCAACACGGTGTTCGCAGCCGAAACGCCGGATGGAATTGCCGGATATTTTTCGATTGTGCATGTACCGCAAGATTTTATGGCCGGTCCGGTTTTCGTGCGGCAGGGTCACTGGCTGGAGCACATCTTCATCCGCCCGGCGTATATCGGTCAGGGCATCGGTCGCAGTTTGATTGAATTTGCGCGCGACTGGTGCGTGCAGCACGGGATCGACCGCCTCTATATTTTCAGCGATCCGCACGCTCGCGGCTTCTACGAACGGCTCGGCGCGAATTACCTCGGCGAATCGGCCTCGAGTATACCGGGGCGCACGATCCCGTTGTTTGAACTAAATATCCGCTAACGCTCTCCGCCACATCAGCCCCTCATCCATCCTCGCTTCGCTCGGCTTGCTCAGCCACTCCCTGAATGCTAAAGCTTTTTTTGGGGGGGATGTATCCCCTCAAGAAAAGGCTTGTTGTCAGGAAGCTTTCGGCAAAAATAGAGCAGAGCCAAGCGTCGGGCTTTACCCCTCATCCATCCTCGCTTCGCTCGACTCCTGATCGGATTCGGCTGCGCCCTCCCGCCGTAGGGGACGGCCTCCGGGACGTCCCGCCTCACCGCGCCATTTCCACCGTTGACATCCTCATCCGGCCTCCCACCACTTGGCTTTGCTCGACTCCTTATCAGATGCGACTGTATCCTCCGTACCGTAGGGCGGCTAATAGCCGCCCGCCCTGCCGAGGCAACATCGCTGCTACACCCCTCATCCAGCCTCGCGCCGCGCCGCTCTGCTCGGCCACCCCGGCCCCCCCGAAAAGCAAAGCTTTTTGGGGTGGAGATTCCCGCCAGGGGAAGGCTCTTTTCGACGATTGTCCATTCTTATGCACGTATCCGAGGCTTCCCGCGGAGGGAAGCTGTCAGCGTCAGCTGACTGATGAGGGGTGACGAAGCAGTTAAAACAAGAATTGCTGCTAAAGAATCATCAGGCCCTCATTCGTCCGCACCATCCCTCAGCCTCAAATATTTACGACCGCTGCCTCATATGTATGAGGTATCAAACCAAGGCAGGGCGTCATGGAAAAACCGTCGTTCAGCGTATTTCAAATTGCCTCCGCCTATATCGGCACGGTCGTGGGCGCGGGCTTTGCGTCCGGCCAGGAGGTGCTGCAGTTTTTCGACGCCTTCGGCCTTGCGGGGCTGTGGGGCATACTCGTATCCACTGTGCTTTTTTTCTTCGTCGGCTACACCATATTGATGCTGGGTCATAAGCTTAAAGCGCAGTCCCACGTACAGATCGTGCGTTTCACCAACGGGCCGGTGCTGGGCCTGTTCATCGATATCATCATCACCGTATTCCTGTTCGGCGGGCTTTCGGCGATGATCGCAGGCGCGGGCGCGATATTCAAAGAACAGTTCTCCGTTTCGCCGCTGTGGGGCACCGCGCTGATGGCGCTCATCACGCTGCTGACCGTGGTCACGGGCACGCGCGGCGTCATCAACGCCATCAGCTATGTCGTTCCTTTCCTGATCGTATCGGTGCTGTACATCTCCATATCCAGCCTGATTCGCAACCCGGTCACAGCGGAAGAAATCGACATCGCTTCCGACCTACCCGGCGCGACGCCGAACTGGCTGCTCTCCGCCGTCAATTACGCCTCTTATAACGTCGTTACTACGATCGGCGTACTCACACCCATGGGCGCGGGTACGCAGGACAAAAAAAAGCTGCTGCATGGCGCGCTGCTTGGCGCGGCGGGGCTGGGCGTGGGGCTCGTGGCCATCTATTTTTGCATACTCACGAACATTTCCGCCGCAAGTGTGAAGGAGCTGCCCATGATCGAGGCGGCAGGCCGCATATCCGGTATACTCCGCATGGTCTTCGCGGTCGTGCTGTTCGCGGAAGTCTATACGACAGCGGTCAGCGACCTGTATTCCCTGTCGCAGCGCTTATCGTTTAAAATCCCCAGGAAACTTTTCATCGCGGCGGCGACCTGTCTTGCGCTGCTTGCCGGACAGCTCGGGTTCTCCAACATGGTGCGCTTCCTCTACCCCGCCGTGGGCTACGGCGGCCTCGCATTCTTCGCGGGCGTCGTCTGGGTCTGGATCGCGAAGCGCGATGCCGTCACTTAGAGCCTGCCATGAAGCGCTTTCACGCTGCCATAACCTTCTGCATCCTGATCATCCTCGCGCTCACGGGCAGGCTGGCGCTGGAACAACGCGCCGTCGCCGTGTTTGCGCAAGAAAAAATCGACGAAGATCGCACGACGCGGCGCGATCTGCTTGTCCTGATACTGGCGTACCCTGGAGCCATCACGTGCGTCCGGCGCGGAGACGACGGGCTTATCTATGTGGTGATGAAATCGGACGATGAAATCATATACGACGACCGAATGGAAAAAAGCTTTGAGGAGCAGCTTTACAGTGCCGACCTGCAGGATGCTATGGCGATGGACTATCCGCTTGGCAGCATCAGCACGCTGATGAAGGATAATACTGATCCCGGCCGTATCCGCTGCTACGCGTTTTTGCATGCGGTATACGGCAACACACAACACGATATCGAGCAGAATCTGAAGAATACCCCGCTGGTATCGGGCTGGTATCAGGTAGCCGTCCAGGCCTCGCCCCCGCTGGAAACGGCGATGGAGCAGCTCTCCAACCTCGCGCAGGAGAACCCCGCAGCCTATGGCGACGTGTTCCCGCTGAACGGCACATATAACTACCGCATGATCGAAGGCACCGGCACATTAAGCCCGCACGCGTTCGGCATCGCCATCGACCTGTGCAGCCGCCCCGGCGATTACTGGCGCTGGGCCACGCGAGAGCAGGGGCAAAAACGCCTGGACGAGTATAGCCCGGATGTCGTGCGGATCATGGAAGATCACGGCTTCATCTGGGGCGGTAAATGGGCGCACTTCGATTTCCTGCATTATGAATACCGGCCCGAGCTGATACTCAAAGCGCGATACGCATCGGACGCGCAGCCGTGGTACGCAGGATTTCCAAACGATGCGCAGACGCGGGAGTATATTGAAGTGATCGACGCAGCGTTGGAATAGTCTAAATTTCCACGCTGTCGCCTGCGCAAAGCGGCAGGCAGCGCTCGCCCAGCGCGCACTGCATCGCCGCAATCCCTTCGATCCCGGTGCAATGCAGCGGAATAAGCCGCTCGATATCCAACATGCACAGCTTTTGTGCGGTCTGTTCAAGGTGCTGCGGCTCCTCATGGATAAGGTGCATGCCCGCGATCACGGTATCGATCTTTAGGCCAGGATAAAGCGCCCTTGCGTGATTCAGGCAGTTGATGATGCCGGGATGGCTGCATCCCAAGAAAATCACAAGCCCGCCTCTTCGCTCGAACACGAGCATCTGTTCCTCGTGCATATCGTCGGGCTGTTTTGTTCCATTTGTTTCAACAAACAGCCCATTGGGAGTTTCCTCGTGCGCGCCCGATGGGATTCGCGCGTGCAGAGAAACACCCGGCGCGACGGGCATATCCTTGTCGTTATAGATCATGTTGTCGCGAATGGCTGAATAGTTGCGCAGCGCCCATGTCAATCCGTTCTCCCGGAATCCTTCCGGTCCGTCGACAAATTTGGCGCGCAGCGCGTCGGGGTGCAGATATATCTTGGGCATTTGTTCGGCCGGGTAATGAATCAGCCCACCGCCATGGTCGTAGTGTCCGTGACTGATCACGATGCAATCGGGCCGGAGCGTAAGATCCATCCGGGTGGCATTGCGAAGATAGACTTCCGTCTGTCCGGTATCGAAAAGCACGTTAACACCGTCCGCTTCAATATATACGCTTAGGCCGTGCTCCGCGAGCATGCCGCGTTTTTGCGTGCGGTTATCCGTCAGAACATGAATTTTCATGCCGCATGCCCGCCTTCCGTTCCTATATTATATGGATTTGGCCGGTGTACAGTGCCGCGCCTTTTCGCTCCAGCCGATTATATGCCGTGTATATTTTCCGGATTATACTCCTTGCCTATTGGTTGCGGATAGGCGGCAAATCACAACAAAAAAAGCCCGGATCGCTCCAGGCCCCAGAGTGTCAAAAAGCTCTTTGATGGCCCCCTCTGACGAGGGGGCTGTCACCGGTAGGTGACTGAGGGAGAGAAAATGCCTTGAAATAGGTCACTCCCTCCGGTACTTCGTGCCACATCCCATCTGAGGGAGGCTGGGCTTTATCGACAGCCTGAAGCAGGATCGCTCCGGGCAAGTGTTTGCTTTATGCGCCGTAGTATTGCCTTGCCGCCGCGAAGAACGCGTCGATATTATCCCAGCTGGAGGCTGGGGGAATATCGCAGCCGGATGAGATAACGAAATTTTTATGCTTCCCGCACGTTTCGAGCAGCGAAAGCGTGGCCTCCCGGATCGACTCGGGCGTTCCGTTCCGAAACTGGCTCGCCGGGTCCACATTGCCCATCACCAACACGCTTTCCGGCATCAGTTCGAGCATACGCCGCATATCGACCGCGTTGCCAAAGTGGTATGCGATCGCGCCGATCGTCTTGATGGAGTCCACGAGGTCCGGCGTATTGTTGCCGCAGTTGTGATAGATAAAGGCAAATTCGTCGGTCTGCACTGCGTCGGCAATCTCCTTGACATACGGCGTGGAGAACTCGGCGCACAGCGCGGGCGAGAGTATACCCGCAAGCGGTTCGGCAATCACGACGCCGTTCGCGCCGATGCTGCGGTACTCAAGAATGTACTTTTTGATAAAGTCGGTGACTTTCCGGAGCGTCGCGTGCACCATATCGGGGTCCTCATAGCAATTGATCATCGCTTCGGACACGTCCATAAGCCGCCCCGCGAGCGAAAACGGCCCGATCACGCCTGCAAATACCGGGCGGTCGGTAATCTTTTGGACCGCAAGCCGGATTGCGCCGAGATATAACCCGGTCCGCCCCTCCTTCGGGTCGGGGTCCGGCAGTGCCTGCGCGTCCGCGAGGGAAGTGACGATGCGGCCGACTACGGTCGGCACCTCGTCTTTGGAAAAACGTATTTTGGAGCCAAACCGTTCAGCCTCCACCGAAAGATCCATCATGCTGACCGAAGCCGCCGCTCCGGTGCGCTGCGCAATCAGTGCCATACCCTCCGCCTGCTTTTCGCTGCTTGCAATCAATTCGTCCACGCCGATTCCCATCAGCTGCACGGACGGAAACGACAGTACCGGCATCGGCTTTTTCACATATGCATCGCGAATATCGCGAGCCCACTGTTTCATATTCATGTCTTTATTCTCCCCGCTTTTGTGTGTTTTTACTATATGCCAAGCAATTGAAGGTGTATTGTAAATTGAAATCATCTCTTTGTATTATATTTTCTGCTTGTAATCATCAAACAATAAGAATATATTGATTATAGACTTTGTGAAATTTTTAACTAAAAATTTTTATAAATTGGCTGCACATTCCTTTGAATTACCTAATGACCGGTGATATAATACATAATTATGACGGCCATAATTTCAGGTTATATGTAGCGATCTCAAGCTGAAACATTTTTCCAATGTTTCTCTCAATAATGAAGGAGACAGTATGGCAAGCAATTTTACATTCAGGGGCGGTATACATCCGCTGCGGCGCACTCATCATGGCAAGCCGCTGTCGGCAGCGCGCGCGATAGAAAAGTGCAGTGTGCCGGACGAAGTGGTGCTGCCGCTTTCGCAGCACATCGGCGCGCCGTCGGTTCCCGTGGTTACGGTGGGCGACCGGGTCGATATGGGCCAGAAGATTGCCGAGGCCAGCGGCAACGTCAGCGTTCCCTGCTATTCCAGCGTGTCGGGCACCGTCAAGGCGATCGAAGCCCGTCCGGTCATCGCGGGCAGACCGGCTACCTGCATCGTGATCCAAAACGACTTTGAAGACAGACTTTCGCCGGACATTCATACGAGTGGTACGGTGGAAAGTTTGAGCGCGGACGACCTGCTTCGTATCATCAAGGAAGCGGGCATTGTGGGCATGGGCGGCGCGGCTTTCCCGACCCACATCAAGCTCTCGCCGCCGCCGGGCAAGAAGATCGATACCGTAATCGTCAACGGTGCGGAGTGCGAGCCGTATCTCACGGCGGATCACCGCGTGATGCTGGAGAACCCCGAAGGAATCGTCCGCGGGCTCAAAGCGGTCATGAAGATACTAGGCGTCAATAAAGGCTATATCGCGATCGAAGACAACAAGCTCGACGCGTCCAAAGCGATCCGCGAAGCGGCACGGAACGAAGCCATCGACGTTGTTACTTTAAAGGTAAAATACCCGCAGGGCGCCGAAAAGCAGCTCATCTATGCCGTCACCGGCAGGCAGGTGCCTTCCGGCGGGCTGCCGATGGATGTGGGTACCGTCGTGGTCAACGCAGGCACGGCGTATCAAATCAGCCTCGCGGTGGAAAAAGGCCTTCCTCTTTACGAGCGCGTCGTGACGGTAACCGGCTGCGTCGCGCAGCCCTCGAACCTGCTCGTGCGGCTCGGTACGCCGATATCGCATGTGCTTTCTTTTGTCGGCGGGTTTTCGACCGAAGTCGGCAAAGTTATCGCAGGCGGTCCGATGATGGGCATCGCGCTGTGCGACCTTAACGCGCCGGTCGTCAAGGGAACCTCCGGACTGCTCGTGCTGGACGTGAAAACGGCGCGGCCTGCGGAGGATTCGCCTTGCATCCGCTGCGGCAAATGTGTCGCGGGCTGCCCGATGGGGCTGCAGCCCAATCTCATCAGCGCGTATTCCGATTTAAGCCGTTTCGACGACGCGGAAAAATTCCGCGCGCTCGACTGCATGGAGTGCGGCTGCTGCTCGTATAACTGCCCAGCCAACCGGCATCTCGTGCAGAGTATACGTCTTGCCAAGTCCGAAATATTGAATTCGCGTAAAAAAAGCGGCTGATATTTCGTGCAATATGATTTGATCTGTTGGGAGGTTATTCATGGATAAATACATCATGTCCTCGTCCCCGCATATTCGGTCCGCCGAGACGACGGGGCGTTTGATGCGGGACGTGCTGATTGCTTTGCTACCCGCCACGGTCTGTGGCATCTACTTCTTTGGATGGAACGCGGCGCTGCCCATACTGGTCGGCGTAGCGGCAGCGGTAGGGGTCGAGGCGCTGCTGCAACTGCTCATGCGGCAAAAGGTGATGGTAGCGGACGGCAGCGCAGCCGTAACAGGCCTGCTGCTCGCGCTGAATCTGCCGCCCATGCCGCCCGGGCTGCTCTGGCTGCCGCTCATCGGTTCGGCATTCGCCATTGCCATCGTCAAGATCTGTTTCGGCGGCCTCGGACACAACTTCTTAAACCCTGCGCTCGCGGCGAGAGCGTTCCTCGTGGTATCATGGCCTACGATCATGACCACCTGGACCATGCCCGCCGACGCGGTATCAAGCGCCACACCGCTCACCGCCCTCAAGCTCGGCGGCGCTCCGCTCTCCCCGTATCTCGATCTTGCGGTCGGCAATGTGGGCGGCTGCATCGGCGAAACCAGCGCCATTGCGCTCGTGGTCGGCGGCATCTACCTGATTGCGCGGCGCGTGATCGACTGGCGCATTCCGGGCGTGTTTATCGCCACGGTGGCGGCGTTTACGTGGATCGCCGGGCCTGACGGATTATTTACGGGCAACGCGCTCTATCACATACTCGCGGGCGGCTTGATGATGGGCGCTTTCTACATGGCGACCGACTATGTGACCTCTCCGATATCAGCCAGCGGCAAGATCGTTTTTGCCCTCGGCTGCGGCGTGCTCACCAGCGTAATCCGGCTGTGGGGCGGATACCCGGAGGGCGTGTCATACGCGATCCTGCTCATGAACCTCGTCGTGCCGCTGCTCGACCGGGCCTTTAAACCCAAGATGTTCGGCGGCGCTATGCTGAAGGAGGCGGCTGCGAAATGAAAAACGCAATTACGATTACGATCAAACTGCTCATCATCACCATCGTCAGCGCCATCGCGCTGGGTGCGGTCAATTACATTACGGCAGAACCCATCGCCGAGCAGATGAAGGCGGCAGCGCTCGAAGCGCGGCAGGCCGCGTTCCCCGAAGCCGCGGATTTCAAGCCGCTGTACGACCCCGAAGCCGCGGAAATCGCAGACGTCACGCTGGAAACGCTGCTGGGCGAAGCGCCCAAGGAATATGCCATCATTAAAAACGTTTACACCGCGCTGGACGCGGACGGCAACGAGCTAGGTATCACAGCGGGCGTTGTGACCAAGGGCTTCAACTCCGGCCTGAACCTGACGATCGGTATCGCCTCGGACGGCAAGATCACCGGCGTGATCGTCGGAGACAACACCGAGACGGCGGGCCTGGGGGCCAAGGCTTCGGAAGCGTCATTCGAGGGGCAGTATACCGGCAAAGCCGCCCCGCTGAATGTGGTGAAAGTCAACCCCGGTGACAGCGATATCCAGGCCATTACCGGCGCGACGATCACCACCAGAGGGATTACGAACGCGGTCAATACGGTCAGCAAATTCTACGCCGCAGTAACAGGAGGCGCAAATGAATAAGAAAAAGACAAAGCCGCTGGCGATACTCAAAAACGGCTTGCTCAATGAAAACCCCACATTCCGGCTGCTGCTCGGTATGTGCCCGACGCTCGCCATTACCACGGCGGCAGTCAACGGCATCGGTATGGGCCTCGCGGCCACGTTCGTTCTGGTGGGCTCCAACGTATTCGTATCGCTGCTGCGCAATTTCATACCACCCAAGGTGCGTATCCCCGCGTTCGTTGTGATTATCGCGGCGTTCGTAACGATCGTGCAGCTGGTGCTCAAGGCGTTTGTACCCGCGCTCGATAAAGCGCTGGGGCTTTACATCCCGCTGATCGTCGTCAACTGCATCATCATCGCACGCAGCGAAGCGTTTGCGTATAAGAACTCCGTGGGCGCATCGCTGATTGACGGCATCGCAATGGGCGCGGGCTTTACCATCGCGCTGGTGATCATCGCGTCGATCCGCGAGATACTCGGCAACGGCACGATATTCGGCGCATCGCTGTTCGGGGATAAGTTCGCCCCGGCGCTCGGCATGGTCAGCCCTTCGGGCGGTTTCATCACGCTGGGCCTCACGATCGCGCTGATCAACAAGATCGTGTCGGCAAGACAGAAGAAGAAAGGAGCGCATTAATATGGAGGGCTTTACCGGTATCCTGCTCATCCTGCTGAGCTCCATACTCGTCAACAACTATGTGCTTTCAAGAATCCTCGGCATCTGCCCGTTCATCGGCGTGTCCAAGCGCGTAGAGACCGCTCTCGGCATGGGCCTCGCCGTCACGTTCGTCATGGCACTGGCCTCGGTGATCTGCTGGCTCGTGCAGTATTACATACTCGTTCCAATGGGAATCGAGTACATGCAGACCATCGCGTTCATCCTGGTGATTGCGGCGCTGGTGCAGCTCGTGGAGATGGCGCTGCAAAAAAGCGTGCCGTCGCTGTACCGGGCACTCGGTATCTATCTGCCGCTCATCACGACCAACTGCGCCGTGCTGGGCGTCGCGATACTGAACATCGACGAAGGATATAATCTGATACAGACGCTTGTCAACGGCATCGGCGGAGCGCTCGGCTTCATGCTCTCCATCGTGCTGTTTGCGGGCATCCGCGAGCGCATGGAGCTTGCGAAAATACCCGAACCGCTCAAAGACTTCCCCATCGCGCTAATCTCGGCGGGGCTAATGTCGCTGGCGTTCCTGGGCTTCCAGGGCCTCGTCTGAGCGGACAGAAAGGAAACTGTTTATGTTGGATGCAATACTTTGGCCTCTGATCGCACTGGGCGGTCTCGGGCTGGTGCTGGGGCTGGGCCTAGGCATCGCGGCGAAGATATTTGACGTAAAGACTGACCCCAATGTGGAAAAGGTGCGCGAACTGCTGCCGGGCGCTAACTGCGGCGGCTGCGGGTATCCTGGCTGTGACGGTTTTGCCAAGGCCGTGGCCGAAGGCACCGCCGACGCCGCCAAATGCGTCGCGTTATCCAAAGATAACCTTCTGGCGATCGGCTCCGTCATGGGGGTCGAGGTCAAGGAGGGCGAGAAGTTGGTCGCGCGCGTGCTCTGCCGAGGCGACTCGGAGAACTGCGTGTCCAAATACCGCTATTCGGGCATCAGCGACTGCCGCGCGGCCGCCGCGCTTGCGGGCGGGCCTTCGGCGTGTCCATTCGGCTGCGTCGGGCTTTTAACCTGCGGCAAGGCGTGCCCATTCGGGGCAATCTACCTGAACGAGAAGGGCCTCGCCGCCGTAGACGAAGACAAATGCACGGGCTGCGGCAACTGCGCACAGGTGTGCCCCAAGCATTGCTACGCCATTATGCCCAAAAACCGCAGCGTGTACGTGACCTGCCGCACCACCAAGAAGGGCAAAGCGGTGGCGGAAGCGTGCAAAGCGGGCTGTATCGCGTGCGGACTCTGCTCCAAGAAATGCCCGGAAGGCGCAATCACAATCATTGACAACCTGCCGGTATTCGACTACGGTAAATGCACAGGCTGCGGCACATGCGCCGCGGTCTGCCCGAAGGGCGCGATATTCGCGCCTGAACAGGAGAAAACCGCAAAGCAGGCATAGATGAGACGTATCATACTCGCATCGGGCTCTCCGCGGCGTCAGGAACTGCTGAAGTTCGTCGTGCCCGAGTTTGATGTAATCCCTAGCGGCGCGCCCGAGGAGGCCGAGGGTCATCCGATGAGGCGCGTCGTGGAGCTCGCACAGGTGAAGGCGCGCGATATCGCCGCGCAGTATCCCGATGCGCTGGTGATCGGTGCGGATACGCTGGTCGCCATACGCGGACGCGTACTCGGCAAACCGCAGGACGAAGAGGAATCGGCCTCCATGCTGCGCATGCTCGCAGGCCGCACGCACAAGGTTTATACAGGGCTCGCGCTGATACAAGGGGAAAAGGTACGCACGGCGTGCTGCGTCACGCGCGTCACATTCGCGCAGATGTCTGAAGCGGAGATACGCGCGTATGTCGCTACGGGCGAGTCGCTTGATAAGGCGGGCGCGTACGGCATACAGGGCTTTGCCGGTAAATATATCCGCGGCATACGCGGCTGCTACTACAACGTGATGGGGCTTCCGCTCCATACGCTATACACCATGCTGAAAGAATTCGAGGGCTGAGCCCTCTTTTCTTTTACCTCCAATATGCAAATAATCGCCTGATCAACTTTTTTATGTTATTCTATCATTAATACCTGCCGCATCCGCTCATTAAAACCGGAGGTCAAGATGAAAATACTTGCGATGGAAACGGAGATTCCGGGCGTGGACTGGAGCGGCGCGAAGGCGCTGCTGAAGGAAGAGGCGCGCCATGTATACGAGCTGTATCTTACAGGCACTTTGCAGGAGATTTATTTCACCGAAGCGCACGATGCCGTGATCATACTCGAGTGCGGCAGCCTTACCGAGGCGCAGGAACTGCTCGGCGATCTGCCGCTCGTGCGAGAAGGTCTGATCCGGTTTGCGCTCCACGAACTCCACCCGTATGACGGGTATTCAAGGCTCATGCAACAGGATGGGGACGGCAGCGGTAAATAACACGGCCTATAGGATATCCTGTTTACCCGTATAAATAAAAGAGGTGCGATATGAACCATCGAATGGGTAAGATTAGCGCTGTCATTACAGGCGCTGCCGTACTTGCCTTTGCGGTCTCCATGATATTCGGATCGCTGTTTACAAGCTGCCTGTCCAGCATGTTCATTGCATTGGGCTTTATGCCCTTCGTGTGCGGGCTGGCTGCGGTCTGCCCCGGTCAGGACCGAAAAGGAGTGGGACACACTGCAATCGGCTTTGCCGCCGCGTATCTGGTTATCATCCTGCTGGTCTATTTTGCTGAAATAACCACAGTGCGCATGAACGCTTCGCTCAGTACCGAAGCGCTGGCGATCATCAGCTACGGCCACGTAGGCAGCCTGTTCTTTAATTACGATCTGCTGGGCTATGGACTGATGGCGCTCTCTACGTTCTGCATCGCGTTCACCGTAAGGCCTCAAGACCGCGGCGACAAGGCGCTGCGCGCGCTGCTGATGATCCACGGCGTGTTCTTTGTCTCCGGCCTGATCGTTCCCATGCTGCCGGTGTTTACGGAAAACGCGGCGGGCGGCGATATGATGGGCACGCTGATTCTCGAGTGCTGGTGCGCCTACTTCCTGCCAGTATGCATACTCGGGTATCGGTATTTTACCAAAGTGCCGCGCGAAGCGGGCGCCCGGTAACCGCTTATGAACATTCAAAAGCTTACGAATGCCGACGATCGGGCGCTGTTTGAGATGCTGCGCAAAGAGGGTGACGACTGGGCATGCTACCACGCGGGTGAGGCCGAAGCGCGTTACCGGCGCGCGCTGGCGCGGTCTTTCACGCTGGTTGCATACGAGGACGAGATCCTGTGCGGGTATATCCGCGTCCGGGACGACGACGGCTTCGGGGTCTACGTGTACGACCTGCTCGTGGACAAGGATTTCCGCGGCCGCAACATCGGCAAGGCGCTGGTGGACGCGGTCTGCGCAGCGTTTCCACATGACGCCGTCTACGTAATGAGCGGTGCCGACGGCTATTATGAAAAGCAGGGGTATTGCCGCGAGGGCTCCATTTTCTCTGTGCAAATACCGAAAAGCGGCCCGGCCATAAACGGCTGAACGCCATTTCAGCCACGGTTTTTATTACAATCCGGTTATAATCTGCGTCTTCCCGCCGTATATTGTGGCGTTAGTCTGCAATGAAGGAGGGACTCCCGTGCAGAAAAAATGGTTTATCGCGGCCATTGCCGCAGCCGGGCTGGTTGTGTTATTGATCACCGCGTCATTCGTCATCGGCATCGTGGGCCTGAGCCAAAACAAAGAACCTGCCTCAGAGGACATGATCACGGTCTATGGGCAAGGCCGGGTTACCGCCGCGCCCGATACTGCGTATGTCACACTGGGTTATGAAAACAGCGCACCCAGCCCGAAGGAGGCGCAGCTCGCCAACGCCGCCAGGATGAAGCAGATTACTGCCGCGATGCGAGAAGTAGGTATTGCGGAAACCGATATCCAGCAGGCACAGTTCAACGTCTACCAGGAATACTATTACGGCGATGCGCCCGATGCCCAAAGCTACAGGGTGAGCAATATCGTGAAGGTCACGGTACGGCAGGCGGACCGCGCAACCGACGTGATCACAGCCGCCTGCGCCGCGGGTGCCAATACGTCGTACGGCATCACGTACGACCTCACAAACCGGCAGAGCGTTTATACCAAAGCGCTCTCCCTTGCGCGGGCGCGTGCGGATGAAAAAGCTGCCGATCTGGCGGATGAGCTGGGACGCAGCCTCGGAGGCATTGTGGAAATCAAGGAATACAGCGCGGCGCAATATGAAGCGGAGAACTGGGATGGCTTAACCGGCACGCTGACCGACTATAGCTCAGACACAACCTCTCCCGGAGGACTGGATATCACCGCCGCGGTCTATGTGACCTACCGATTGGAGTAAAGGCGGTCCCTGAATTATACTGTTTATCTACTACGGGCCGGTTTCTTTTCCGGCTTTTTTCTTGCCGCATTTCTCACATTATGGTATAATGTTTACAATATTGAAGGGGGTCATCCTATGCAACCGGACATCCCATCAGGCACTTCCCCTGCTTTCTATCTCGGCGACTACGACCCATCGCTCAACGGACTTGGCGGATGGTTTGCTCTCGTTATCTTGGGTCAATTTGTCACATTATTATCCGGTATCTATATCGTTGTTCTATTTGCGTCCCAATGGGGAGCCAGCATCGGATACAATATCATGCTTGGGCTTCTATTGGCATTTAGCTTCATCGTCTACATACTGGGGTCCATCTTGGTCTTGTATAGGATGTTTTCGCGCAAGATACAATTTCGAAAGCTGTTTGTCATTCAGAGCGTGTTGTCCGTCGTCATATATGCAGTGCTTTTACTATTACGCGGCAGCAATCAGAATGCCTCTTTAGACTGGGATTTCTGGCGGACTCTGCTCTGGAGTGTAATCTGGATCACATATCTGTACAAATCGAGGCGTGTCAGTAATACATTTATATATCCGTTCAGAAATTCGAAAACCAATCTTAACGCTTGAAGCCGAGGTATCATGCAAGACATCTTTCCGGAAGACGCCCCGGTCGTTCGACCGGCGGGCTATGACGCTGCATTAAACGGACTCGGCGGGTGGTTTTCACTTATTATTATCGGTCTGATATTGGGTGTTGCCAGAGACATCTATTATATGATCACGGTTCTTCAACACCCTGATCTCTCCGGCAGCTTTTTGTACCTGGCACTGATCATTGAATCCGCCGTCGATATTGCATGGGTCGGCACAATACTGTTTTTTATACTCAAGAGAAATATCATTTTCAGAAAGCTGTTCGTCCTTCGGTTTGCTGTAATACTACTTGTTAACATCATCTTGGCCGCGTGTATTGACAGCCGTTTTTACGATTTAAGCGACTGGACCGACTTTGGCATTTCGCTGGCCGCCACAATGGGATGGATTTATTATCTCTACAGCGCAAAGCGCGTAAAGAATACTTTCATTTATCCAAAAGTGGATTTTTCACGCAACAACTCATTCATCGAATACTAAAAGAGGCGCATCGCTGCGCCTCAATAGCCCTCTATTTCGCAATTTCCAGTATACCGCGAATGTCCTGTGTTTTAAGCTTCACGAAGAACCCTGCCGTGCCGTCCGGGCTGCGCTTGCAGCTCTTCGCGATATGGTCGAAGTGCTCCTCGCCGATTCCGATTTCGAAAAGCGAGGTGGGCAGGCCGATGGAAGCAAAGAACGCCTTCGTGCGCGCGATGCCCTCGAGCGCGACGGCCTCCGGATTGTCCGCACGGTTCTCGACGTCCCATACGCGCACCGCGTACTGTACAAACCGTTTGAGGTCGTGCTTGTACACATATTCCATCCACGCCGGGAATATAATCGCGAGCCCCGCGCCGTGCGCAACATCGTTGATCGCGCTGAGTTCGTGCTCGATGTTGTGCGAAGCCCAGTCCTCTTCGCGGCCCATACCCAGCAGATCGTTATGCGCGATTGTGCCGGTCCACATGATCTCGGCGCGCGCGTTGTAATCCTCGGGCTGGCTCAGCGCGACGGGCGTGCTGACGACCATGGTCTTGAGCGCGGCCTCGCAGAGGCGATCGCTGATGTCCACATTGCATTCATTGGTAAAATAGCGCTCGAATACATGCGCCATGATATCCGCCGCGCCGCAGGCGGTCTGGTACGCGGGCAAACTGTAGGTAAGCTCCGGGTTCATCACGGCAAACTGCGGGCGCAGAAAACCGGCGCCGCAGGGCAGCTTGCTGCCGATCTGCTCGTTGGTGATTACCGTACCCGCACTCGCTTCGCTGCCCGCCGCCGCGATGGTGAGCACGACGCCAATCGGCAGTGCAGATTTGGGCACCGCCTTTTCTTCGTAAAAGTCCCACACGTCGCCTTCATACGGCACGCCCATGGCAATGGCTTTGGCCGAGTCAATTACGCTGCCGCCGCCTACGGCCAGCAGGAAATCCACGCCTTCTGCGCGGCAGAGCGCAATGCCTTCATGCACGAGCGACAGGCGCGGATTGGGTACTACACCGCCCAGTTCCACCCAATCAATACCGGCGCCGCGCAGCGAATCCGTAATCTTCTGATAGAGACCTGTTTTTTTAATATGCCCGCTTCCGTAATGCAGCAATACCTTTTTGCCGCATTTTGCTGTTTCAAGCCCTACACTTCCGAGTGCTTCCCTGCCGAATATGATCTTTGTGGTATTGTGATATGCAAAATCACGCACTGCCGATACCTCCCGTTTTGTTGGTCTATATAACAACATTATAACATCATTTTCTATTGCCGCAAAAGGAACAAATGCGCTTTTGAAACAATTAATTAACAGATTATTATGCGGCAAACGGCACAAAATAATCATGTAAACATCATGGAAAGGAGGAACTTGTAATGTCGTCACAGCTTCGTAAATACGGCCCCGATCATCCCTGGACAAAGTTCAAAATGGAATGCGCTCAGGATATCGGCCAGATACAATACGTTAAGGAAAATAACGATCATTATAAAGGCGACCTGCCCAGCAAGGTCAATGGTGCGCAGGGAGGCCCCATCGGGGGCGAAATGGTCAAACGCATGATCGCAATGGCCAAACAGCAAAAGGGTCTGTAAATAACGTTTTAGCCGCCTGTCAATGGGCGGCTATTTATTTTGACAAATTTAATTATTTGAACTATTATTGTATTATTCGTTCATTTCCATAGAGGTCGTTTATGAAATTTGAACACAAAAAGCAGCATATCATTGAGGCATCTGCAGCGGTTTTATTACAACGCGGTGCAAGAAAAACGAGCATGGAAGAAATCGCGCAATTCACGGGCGTTTCCAAGGTCACCATCTATAAGTACTATACCGACAGAAGCGGTTTATTCGGCAGCGTTTGTGAATGGCTGACCGGGCGCTGCATTGATCTGCTCCGGGAACAGCTCGATGCACAGGCAAACCCGGCAGCGCACATGGCGGGTTTTACAGCGGTTTTCAGCGATTTTATCAGCAGCGGACAGCGAACGCTGTGCATGGAGCTCAGCCGAACCGAAAGCCACGCTGCATCGGTTTACGAGGGTTTTGAGCGAACCGTAAAAGACATGCTGTATTCACTGATCCGCGAAGGCAAGCGCGCGAATATCATCGATCCGGCACTGGAAGATGAAATTATCTATCATTATATCGATATGGGGTTCTGCTATTTTCAAAACAGCAAGTCCTATCGCGAGCGCATGCGAACGGACGACACGTTTAAAACCGCTTTCATGCAGCTTGTCTGGCGCAGTATTTTTACGGATAAAGGACTTTTTGATATCGAAGGGATATCATAAGGCAGCGCGATATGGAAGAAAAGCAAATCAGAACCCTGAAAGATTACATTCCTCTGGCCAAATCCGGTACTCCCTCGGACATCGATATCATCATGGCCGATATTAATCCGGAGATGAGTATTGCCGTTTCAAAAATCATCGATTATTCGCTGAGCTTTGTGGAATCGGATCAGGGACTTGCCCGAATGGAATATTACCTTTTTAACGGTACGCAAATTCAACGCAATTACTGTACGCTCTTTTTCAATCGCAGAGGCGACTGGCCGCTCGTCAAGGCGGCGTTTGAAAAGGGACTTATCGATGAAATTCAGGCGTTTTCGCGCTGATGATCAGCATGCGCCCGCCTGCTCCCGCCGCAGGAACTTAACGGCAATTTCACGTCCCGAAACGTAATAAGTGCCCTGGCGAACCTGCCGCGCGATACGCGCGACACGCAGCGCGCGTGCGTCTTCCGTCTTTTTACGTCGGTATGCGCTGATTGAAACGGGATGGCTTGGCAATGTCTCGATACCTCTCAATAACAGATAAAAAGAATATCGGTACATCGAATGAAAAACTTAAATTGCACAAAAAAATAACGAGTCTGCGCAGAAACCGTTATTCTGCCGCCCAGGCGCGTTGCAAGCCTGCCTTAAGCTTTGCGACTGCCGCGGCACGAATCTGGCAGACGCGTGCTTCGGTAATGCCGAGTATATGGGCGATTTCCTTTTGGGTCAGTTCCTCATAATAATAAAGCGATACGACGAGGCGTTCCCGCTCGGCCAGACGGTCAATCAGAGCGCCCAGCGTTTCGGTCAGCGCATTATTTTCCGCAATATCCTCCGGCGTAGAGGACTCACACGGTACACACCGCTCCCATCCGTCATCCTCGTGCGCCATATCCTCAAAATACACCACATTGAATGTGCGATTCTTCTCCAGCGCGTTTAACAACGCCGCTTCGCTGATTCCCATATGCGCGGCGATCTCGCCGCTGTCCGGCTCCCTTCCGAGCGTCTCCTGAAGCTCATCCCGGGTACGCGCGGCTGCCTTGATGCGCCGCCGCAGGCTGTCCGACGCCCAGTCCTGAGCGCGGATGCTGTCCAATATCTCGCCTCGGATACGCAGCGCAGAGTATGTCTCGAATCGCGCATCACGCGTTGCATCATACTTTTCAACCGCATCCATCAATCCGATCACACCGCTGCTGACCATGTCGTCGTAGCTGCAAAATGCGCTGTACGCGGGCAGCAACCGTAGTACCGCCTTTCTTACGGTGGGCAAATAGTGCAGCACTAACTCGTTTTTATTGGATGCGCTTTTATCCGTTGCGTATTTCCGCCACAGTTCCTGCACACATGCGCTGCACTCTGCCATTGCGATGCTCCAATGATGAATTGCGCCGGTAAAGAGCCGCTGCGTTAAAAATGCAGCCCGGAACCTGATAACCGGCCTGCACTTTATATACCCGTTAATAAACGGATGAAACAGATTTTTTGAACCTCATCGAGAACCTCTCTCAACGTTTCTGGCCGCTCGCATTTCCATCCGCGTTTACCGTCTTTTATGGTTTTTCAATTGGTTTTGGGGGCCATGCTCGCGAAAAAACGACAGCGCCTTGTCCACACTGTCGAATGTTGTCGGATCACGCATCCACCGTAAATCACAAGTTATCCACAAAAACTGTGGATAACCTGTTGATTTTGGTGGATAACTGTGTATAACTCATGGGATTCGTACAGCCTTGCCTGCGGACAACAGGAAGATATGCTTTTCCGCAACGGGCAGAAGGGTGATTCGCTGCAGCGCTTTTTCATACAGCGCGAGCTGAAGCGTGTACTTATACGCCGTCTCCTCCGCGCTTTGGCGTACGGCATCGGTCTTGTAATCCACCAACACCCAGCGATCCTCCTCGATGAAACACAGATCGATCACCCCCTGCACGATCACACTCTCATCGGACTGCGCGAGCCCCGCTTCGCTCGCGCTCATACGCAGGCAGAAGGGCTGCTCGAACAAACAGCGGCGGCTGCGCCGCGCGCGCGCCGCAATGTCGCTGCGCAGGAACGCCGCGATCTGTTCCGCATCGACATGCGCTGCCAGCGATTCTTCAATTAATCCTCTCTGCGCGAGCGCCCGCACCGCCTGCGCAACCTGTTCCGCATTTTTGTCCTCCAGGCCGATATGCTGCAGCGCGCGGTGCATCAGTGTGCCGCGCTGCGCCGCATCCAGTTCCCCGTCGCGCTCCGCGTGTACGGGGCGAAGCATCTGCTTCGGTTCTTCCATGCGTTTAAGGGCGGAAACACTCACCTTGGATGGCACACCGAGGTCCGCCTCGTATTGATACTGCTCAAACAGCCTTGCAGGCGTTGCGCAGTGTGCATCTGCAAACAGCGCGTCAAGGCGCTGCGCCGCGTCTTGCTTCTGTACGGTCTCGGCGACTTCCTCCGCAAAACGTACGATATCCTCCAGATTTTCTCCGTCGTCGCGGTACGCCATCGCCGCCGCCGACATGACAAGGTCGAAATAGGTACCGGCTTTATGCTGCCACCCCTCGCACGCAGGCTGTGTCCATTCCGCTTTGAGCCTGTCACCCGCGCCCACGATGGCGAGCCGCTCGATCGCGCGCGTCATGCCGACGTACAGCAGGCGCACCGTCTCACTGATCTTTTCGCGCTTCATTGCACGCGCCACCGCCTGCCGGTGCCACGTATGCCTGCGTACGCGGCTGCCCGCGTCCACTGCATCTAGGGCAAGCCCCAGCGCACGCCCTACGAGTACGCCACCGCCCGCGTCCTTTTTGTTTATTTTTTTGTGCATGCCGGAAAGGATTACCGCGCGGAACTCCAGCCCCTTGGATTTATGGATGGTTGTGAGACACACCGCGTCGGCTTCGGGCTGCAGCTGTGCCTCCTTGCCGGAGGCCATATGCTCCGCCATGGTGACGGCGTCGCGCAGCCTTGCGGGCCTCGCCGCCGAGACCGCGGCGATAAACGCGGCAATCGCCGCATCGCTTCCGCTGCCGCCCGGCGAGGTCAGCGCGTACTCGCGCAGCTCCGTTTCCTGCCGGAGCCGCATCAGCAGATCGGGCAGCGGCAGGCACGCGGCCAGACGACGATAACCCGCAATCTCCTCCGCGAAACGCCGCACCTTATCTCCCAGCGGCGAGCTTTCACCGAACGCACGCAGCGCGGCGCAAAAGCTCTTGTCCGCGCCCTCCGCTTCCGGCCTGTACGCCGTGCGGATGCGCGCAAACTCCGGCTCCGTAAAGCCGAAGTGCGGATACCGCATCACACTGAGCAGAGCGATATCACTGATGGGGCTGTCGATCACGCGCAGCAGGTTGATGAATACGCCCAGCTCGCTGAAGGAGGCGTCCTCTCCGCCCACGCCGCCGGAAACGGGGATATCCATGCCGGACAGGATGCGCGCAATCTGCCGTCCAGAGCCTTTTATTTCGGGCCGCAGCACCGCGATCTCACCAAAGCGGTAACCTTCCGAAACGAGCTGTTTGATATAAGCACCAATCTTAAGGGTCTCGGCCGTCAGGTTGTCGTCCCCGCTGCCCGCCAGAAGAATCTCGACTCGTCCCTCACCGCCGCGGCCCGCTGCCAGCGTATGGCCGCCCGTATAGGCGACGCCGCCCGCGTCCTCCGTCATCATATGGCGCATCACGCCGTTGATGAAATGAATCACCTCGGGCGTGCTGCGGTAGTTGGTGTTCATCTCGACGAGGCCACTGCCGCTCAGCTCCCGACACCGCCCGATGAGCAGCTCCGGGTTGGACTCGCGGAACATGTAAATACACTGCTTTACGTCGCCCACGAAGAAGTCGTTACTTCCGCGCGTGAGCTGCGTAATGATCGCGTTCTGCGCGTCGTTGATATCCTGATACTCGTCGACAAACACATGCGCGTACTGGCTGCGGTACCGCTGCGCGATCTCGGGCACCGACAGCACGCGCAGCGCGAGATGGATCGTATCGTCGTGATCGATGAGGCTGCGCGCGCGCTTGGCTCTGGCGTAACCGCGCATGAAGCTGCGCGTCAGGTCCATAAAGCATTTCGCGTCATAGGCCGTCGCGTCCAGCTCCGCGGCCACCTTTGCGGTAAAATCGCCCTCATAATCCCGCAGCTGGTCAAAGCACTTGTTGGCGTAACGCGTGAGCTTTTCGCTCTCTCCCCACGGCGCACCATTGCCCTTGCTCCCCACAGACGCGATGACCGGAAGGTATGCCTCCTTTGCTGTCATGCTCCGCACCACGCGCGGCAGCGCAATACGTGCCGCTTCGCTCTCGTCCGCGACATCTGCAAACCCCTGCTCCCGCCAGATGTCCGAACGCGCCTGCAAAAATTGCGCCGCCTCGGCGGCAGCATCCATCGCAGCGGCCTGATACTCGGCGAACAACACATCGATAAATCCGAAGTCGCCGAAGTGGGCTTCGGCCTGGGAGAGCCACGCTTCGGGGTCTCGCTGGCAGATAACGCGCGCGTAGATGGCCAGCACGACCTCCTCAATGCGGCGCGTCTCTCCGCGCGGCGCGTATTTCTCAAAGAAACCGGGGGCTTCATATTGCTCGATGGCGCTTTGCAGCGCATTTGCCTTGAGCATCACCGCCTGCGCGTCGTCCGCGACAGTCGCCGTAGGCGAGACGCCCGCGTACTCGAAGTGGTTGCGGATCAGCCGCACGCAAAAGGAATTGATCGTGGATATATCCGCGAACGCGCACTTCTCGGCCTGCGCCGCAAGGCGCTCGCCGCCGGACTCCTGCCCCGCCTCCTGCAGCCGCCGGTAGATGCGCTCCTTCATCTCACCCGCGGCAAGGTTCGTGAACGTCACGATCAGCATGCGCTCGATATCATCGCCCGCCTCGATCAGCCGCAGCACGCGCTCGGTCAGTACGCTGGTTTTGCCGCTGCCCGCCGCCGCCGAAACCACGACGCTGTGCCCGCGCGCGTCGATCGCTTCCGCCTGCCGTTCATTCCATTGTCTGCCCATCTTCGGCCTCCCCATCAAACGCCGCGCCCGCAAACGGTTCGGGTACGCGTTTTTCGTTACCCGCATAATCCTCGTTCCTGCGGCACACGCCGGAATACTCGCAATATTCGCATACGTCGCCCTTCGACGTACCGGTTACGGGCGAAATTGCCGTATCACCCGCCCAGATCGCTTCGGCGGCGCCGCGGATGCGTGCGTTCACGCCTTCCAGCAGCGCTTCAAGCTCCCGCGTGGTCATCTGCATACCTCTTCTCGTATGGAGCCCGCCCGATTTCGTCAGCGTCTGGTCGATGGCGGCAAAATCTCCGCTCGGCATCACCGCGCTGAAGGATTTAAGTACCTCCGCGCTCGCAAGTGAAACCCCCTTCATGCGCGCATCGCGGTCCACGGCTTCCGGGCTGTCCTGATACTCGTCGCCGATCTTCATATAGTAGCCGCCCGCAGGCTGCAAACTCGTGTCGCTGAGTATCCGCCGCGCCGCCTCAATATACACCGGCAGCTGCAGCGAAACGCCCGCCGCCGCGTCGTCCAGCACGAACTTAGTAACAGATGATTTGTAATCGACAACCCGGAAGTATCCGTCGGCCACATCGATACGGTCGATCTTTCCGGATATCGCAACCTCGCCCTGCGCAGTCTCCACGGTGTAATCCCGGAAGGGCTGCTCGGTTAAGTAGATGGCTGCGCGGCTGCCCGCGAAATGCTTGCGGATGCGCTGCGCCGCACTGACAAGCTCGCCGGTGACCAACGCGTATTGCCGCGCGAAGCGTTCATCCTGCGTAAGCTTGCCGTAGTCGTGCTGCTGCGCGGCCTCGGCGGCAGCGGTGCGTATACGCCTTTCCGTTTCGTCTTCGCCGAGCGCAGCCATATCGACCGCGTCCTCTTTGAGCCCGCGCGCAAACAGATCGAGCGCAAGGTGCATGAAAGTGCCGATATCGACCGCGTCGTGCGTATAATCGCGTTCCGCCTGAGCGCGCACGCCATAATCGAGAAAATGCCGGAACGGGCAGCGGCAGAAGCTTTCGACACGCGTCGCGCTGACGCCGCCCGCGCCGTAAAGATCCCCTGCAAGCTCCGGGCCAAGCGGCAACGCCGCGTTGTCTCGCAGCAGCATACGCCGAGCTTCGTCTTCCCAACCCGGCTGCTTTTGCTGTTGCGCGAGCAGGCCGGGCAGCCAGCCTTCCGGTGGCTTGCCGTGCAGCACCGAGGCCAGCTCGCCAAGCAGCGCCGCGCGCATGCCGGAGAGCGAGGCCGCGGGCAGCGTATTCTTTTGCACCGTGATATCCGGGAACAGCCGCTTGATGCGGTCGACGATGACCGCGGGCGCGGACTGCGTGTTGTAACTGATATAGAGCTGCTTCTTGGGCTTGACGAGGGCGGAATAAACCTTGAGCTTCTCGGCGGACAAATCGAACGCACCCAGGTTCACACCCTCCTCGACGAGCGCGGTACGCTCCGCAGAGGAAAGGATACCCGGCCCGTCGTCGCGCGCAGGCCACACGCCGTCCTGTACGCCGATAGCGAAAAGCACGTCAATATCGGGCAGACGCCCAGTGGAGATATCGAACAGCGCCACCGCATCCGTCGAGGGCGGGATTACTGCAATCTTCGCGGCCTCAAAACCGGTCCTGACGAGGCTGCACATCGTCTGCGCCGTCAACGGCGTATCGCCGAATACCCGCGCGATGCCCGAAAGCACCTCCATGGCTCGCTCATAGATCTGCACGAAGTACGCGTGCTCTGCCCGCGTCTGCGGGGCGTCCAGCTCTTCGCAATACGCCTCCAGCTTCTCGGGCACGCTGCAGGCGGCGAGGAACTCGCGCACCGCCAGCACCGCCCGATCCGCATTGCACGCGGCCAGCGCTTGTGTCAGCCTCAGCAGCGGCGCCGCCGCTTTGGCGCGCATCGCGTCGAACCGCTGCGCATCGCCGCCGCGCCGGAAACCGGAAATCATATGCCAGCCCTGATAACCGTATTTGCGGCAGTAGGCGTCCATATCGGTTCGCTGCTGCGCGGTCAGCGGAGAAAACATGCTCAGCAGCACCGGGCCGACCGCGGTCATGTCCCCCGCCGCGGCACTGAGTGCGCTGTGTAAAAAATCGAAGAAGACGTTATCCGCAAGCGAGCGGCGCTCATCCACGAAGTAAGGAATGCCGCACAGGCCGAACTTCACCTTGATAAGCGGCAGGTACGAATCCAGCCGACCGCCTGCCACCGCGATATCGCGGAAACGCCTGCCCGCGTCGGCCTCGGAAAGGATTCCGGCGCACAGCGCATCGGTCTCTTCCTCCGGGCTTTGCGCCTCGATGAGCTGTATACCCTCCGGTGCCCCGGCATATCGCGTATAGGGGTATTTATACAGATTGGCTTCCAGGAACTTGAGCGCGCTCTGCGCCTCGTGCCGGTCCGGCACACCGCACTGTATCTCCGTTACCGGCTGTCCGGCCTCCCTCGCCGTCTCGATGAAACGCAGCATATCGGCATGTTCCGCGGCGAACAGCGCGTCGTCTCCGCCGTCGCAGGCACCGCGGAACGCGGCCATGGTATCGCACGCCAGCGCGACCACCTGAGACAGGAATGCCATCACCGCGGGCGACGCGCTGTCCAGCCCATCGATAACGACGTGCACGCCGCGCAGCAGCACCGCATCCTTCGCCCTCTGGGCCGCAATAGTATAGATATCGGCGAAATCCGCCCGCCCTGCACAGATAGCGTCATAGTGCTCAAGTAGCTGCGCACTGTCGCGCAGCTTTTCCCTCAAGGCAGCATCGCGTACGCGCAGGGACGCAGCGCGCAGGCCTTCGGGCGTCTGGCGATAGCCCTTCAGCCTCGCGATCAGCTCCGCCGCGCAGCTTTCAAATTCGGGCAGGCTTTCCGCGCCGTGGAAAGGACGGTCCATCATCCCCAGCGCGCGCGAGGCGATCATGGCCCGCTCTGCGCCCGTGATGAAAGACATCGCGCCCGTATCCTCGATTACTCGGGCGGCTAGCCGCTGAATGCTCATCACCTGCAACCCGAATATGCCCTCCACGCCGCAGATGTTCATGATGCGCTTTTCCGTCTCGAACGTAAGCTGCCCCGGCACGATCACGAGCACCGACTGAAGCGGATCGGCGATCAGCAATTTGATGTGGTCCATTAGAACCCGGCTCTTGCCGCCTCCGCTTCGCCCGCAGACCACTGTGACACCCATATACCCCTCCGGTTTTCGTTTGGAAATATTATATCACAGTCCGAGGATAAAAAGCGTACAGGCTGCCGCAAGAGCCGGCTATCCTGGTCACGGTAAAAATTACGGGAAATTTCGATAGAAATTTTGTTAACCCGACATCATTTGTGTTTATTAATATGTGTTGTTTTATGTCTATCAAAAGGAAGGGATTGATAACATGGCGGGCATGCGAGTAGTGGTTGTAGACGATTCATCTTTCTCCATCGCGTTCATCAGGGGAATCCTTGAGGAGCACGGATTTGAAGTGGTGGGCGAAGCGGGTTCTCTTGAGGAAGTAAAAAAGGTCGTGCAGGAGAAAAAGCCGAATTTGGTCACCATGGATATGACATTGCCGGGCACGGACGGACTGGAATGTACCCGCGCGATCCATGAAATTGACCGCGGCATCCGGGTCATCGTGGTCAGCTCCATGAAGGATGACGAGATCGTTCAAACAGCCAAGGACAACGGGGTAAGCGCCTATATTCAAAAACCGGTGGATTCCGAGGAGTTGATTACGGCCATCAAGCGGATTATGGCGTCCGACGAGCTGTATCAGTTTTTGGAACAGAAATATTCTACAGTATTTAAAGAAGCCCTGATGGACGGGATGAACAGGCTGACAAAAACGCTGATTACCTATAAGGACGAATATATATTGAGCGACGAATACAGCTCTAAGGGGATGACGATCCTCGTCGGCATCATCGGCCAGTTCTCGGGCAGGATGTTCATCGACTTGTCGCGGGAAACGGCCGGACAGATCGCAACTGCCATGCTGAAAAAAACAGCAGCGAATAACGACGAGATCACGGGCGTTCTGGGAGAGTTTGCGAACATCGTCTCCGGAAACGCTTGTTCGATACTGAATCGTAAAAACAAGGCGCTGGGGCTCCGCGTCGCGCCGCCGTCGATATTGTACGGGGACAAGATCCTCATATCCGCGCCGGATTTTATTACGACCACCGCCGTGGCGGAAACGCAGTTTGGCGAAGTATTGCTCAACATCGGCTTTAAAAGAGGTGACGATAAATGGATGTAAAATTGGTTAATCCTTTTATTCAATCTTTTGATACCGTTATGCCGCAACTTGGTTTTGGCAGCACGCGTAAGGGAGATTTGACCGTAAAGGAACAGCAGATTGATTTTAGCGGCGTGGTGATGATCGTCGGTATCGTCGGCGGAATCAAGGGAAACGCCGTCTACTGCCTGGATTATAATACCGCGAAGACCATCGCGTCGAACATGATGATGGGCATGCCGGTGGACGAGCTGGACGAGATGGCCAAGAGTGCTTTGTCAGAGCTTTCCAACATGCTGACGGCAACCGCAGCAACCTTTTTCTCCGAAAGCGGCATTCACATTGACATCTCCACCCCGACGGTGTTGTCGGGCGACGATATGAAGGTGAAGATGGGTTCGCATCAGGTGCTGGGCATTCAGTTGTTTGCCGACGATGTGCCGATTGAAATCAATATCGCGTACGAATAGACGCCGGGGTTATACTGTGATCGAAACGGGGCTGTGAGCGATTGCGCCGCAGCCCCGTTGTTATACCGACATATCGTATAAGGAAAATCGTCAGCGCTTTCTGAGTACCTTTTTCAGCCCGCGTATCCAGTGCCCATTGAATATTTCCACCATGCCGTCGATCGCTTGCTTGTCAAAGTCGCCCGTCATACCGAGCGCACGGACGGGCATATCCATCACCTGCGCGTTCACCATGCGCTCCACATCGTCGCCCTCGTTAGCCTGCATGGATTTAATCGCCGTCTTTTTGGCAAAGTGTACAAATATACGCCCGATCAGCGTGGATTGTAGCTCGAACACGGGCGTGTTGAGATGAAATGGCTTGCCCTTACGCGGCGGATCGATTGACCTGCCGAGAAGCGCGAGATACTCGTCTTCCGGGATATCGAGCGTACCGTCTGTGTGAGGCAGAGAATAGTAGGACGGCGCGGGAGCCTTGTAATCCGGCACTTCGTATGGCGCAGCATCGACATGCACCATCGCGCTAAGACGGATATCCCGGCTGGACGCGCCGACTATGATCTCGTAATCTCCGCTATCCACGCACCATTTGTGCTCGGTTACGTTATACCAACTGAACGCATCGCGTCCGAGTGTGAGCGAAACTTCCTTCTCTTCCCCCGGCGTGAGCGCGACCTTCGTAAAGGCTTTCAGTTCCTTCTCTGCCTTATATATGGCCGGGTCCCGATGCGAGACGTAGAGCTGCACGGTCTCCTTGCCCGCCACGCTTCCGGTGTTGCGCACGGTGAATCGCACCGCCAGCGCATCGTCCTCGCGGATGCTTTCGCTGCTCAAAGTCAGGTCGCCGTACTCAAACATCGTATAGCTGAGGCCATATCCGAACGGGAACAGCACATCCTTTTTCGCGGCGTCGTAGTACCGGTAGCCCGTATATATGCTCTCGCGGTACTGCGCGACATACTTGTCATTCGCAAAGTGCTTATAGCACGGCGTATCCGATAATTGCAGCGGGAACGTCTCCGCAAGCTTGCCGGATGGATTGGCCTTGCCGAGCAGCAGGTTCACCGCGGCCTTGCCGCCCTGACACCCGCCAAGGTACGTGAGCAGTACCACTTTGACCTTGGTCAGCCACGGCATCGTCACCGCGCTGCCGCACTGCAGCACGACTACCGTGTTGGGATTTGCCTCCGCAACCGCTTCGATGAGCCGGTTGTGCGACGGCGGCATATCGAGCGTATCACGGTCGAAGCCTTCGGACTCGTAGCTGGCCGGAAGCCCCGCAAACACAAACACGATCTCCTTGCCCGCTGCAACGCCCACGGCCTCGCGGATCATCGCTTCGTTGGGTTCTATGCCCTCCGGCTTATACCCTTCGGCGTAGTCAAAATCGACCCCCGCAGCTACAAATGCGTCATGGGCGTTGTCGAGCGCAATGGGATTGATGAGGCTGCTGCCCGCGCCCTGATAGCGCGGATGCTTCGCCATGCTGCCGATCACCGCGGCGCGACCTTTCCCGGCGTAAGGCAGGATATTCCCTTCATTTTTGAGCAGCACCGCGCTCTCCTCCGCGATGCGCTGCGCGAGGCGCAGGTGGGCGGCTGTATCCACCTTGACAGCTTCACCGCTGCCCTGCTTGCTCTTGAGTATGAGCTCTACAAGGCACTCCGCGTGCTTATTGAGCGTCTCCTGCGATATCAGTCCCTTTTCTAGCGCATCCAGTACAATCTTATCTGTGCCCTTGGATACGCCCGGCATTTCAAGCTCCTGTCCGTTCTTATACGATTCCACGACGTCGTTGAGCGCGCCCCAGTCGGTGACGAACAGCCCCTGATATCCCCATTCGCCGCGCGCGACGTCCTCCATGAGCCACTTGTTTTCGGAGCAGTAAGCACCGTTCAGTTTGTTGTACGCCGTCATCACCGTCCATGGCTGGGCTTTGCGGATGGCAGTCTCGAACGCGCGCAAATAAATCTCGCGCAGCGCGCGCTCGTCCACAGTGCTGTCGTAGATGTTGCGCGCCGTCTCCTGACTGTTGGCGGCAAAGTGCTTAAGGCTGGTTCCCACGCCGCGGCTCTGTACGCCGTTGATATAGGCTGTCGCCATCGCACCCGTAAGAACCGGGTCTTCGGAGAAATACTCGAAGTTTCGGCCACAGAGCGGGCTTCGCTTGTGGTTGACGCCCGGCCCCAGCAGCACCGCGATGCCCTGCTCGCGGCACTCGTCGCCCAGCGCCTGCCCCATCTCATGAATCAGTCCTTCGTCAAAGGAGCAGGCCGTGGTACAAGCCGAAGGATAACATACGGCAGGCACGCTTTGTCCCATACCCAGGTTGTCGCTCGTTTCCGCCTGTTTGCGCAGCCCGTGCGGACCGTCGCTAACCATGACGGATGGCAGCCCATACTGCTCGAACCCGGCGAGGTGCCAGAAGTCTTTTCCGAGCAGCAGCAGCGCTTTTTCCTCGTTGGTCATGCGGCTTACGATTTCTCTTGCCTGACTCATGCATTAGCTCCTTTATCTATGATAATTCAGATGGTTTAAATCATAGGATTATCAGTCAAAGACTGCATGCGATACTTTGTGAGGAAAAAAGTTAAGCGGAATCAGTCCCCGACGACAAAGCAGAAGGGGTGTCCCTCCGGGTCTATCATCGTTACCCAGCTATCCGGCTCATATTGCACGCTTGCGCGTACAGCGCCGCAGGCAAGCGCATGGCGTACCGCCAGTTCCATCAGCGCCCTGTCCTGTATGTAAAAGTCCAGATGGACCATCTGCTGCTGAGCGTACGGCTCCTCCGGCCAGACCGGCGGCACATAATCCTCGTTTTTCTGAAATCCGATTCGAACGCCGCTCTCCGGCCCCGCGATATCGATCCACTCGTCGCCTTCCGCGTAATTACGCTTCCAGCCCAGCAGCCGGATGTAAAAATCGGATAGTAAAGCGGTGTCGCGGCAGTCCAGAACCACTGTTTTCAGCTTGATGACCGGCGCTACGATTGGTTCGGCTGGTTTCATAAGAAACGCTCCTGATCATACGACCTTTAGCCGGCATTCATCACGAAATTCCGGCTTGATCACTTAAAGTATATGTGCAAAGTACATATCTTATTTAAAGTGGCTAAAGCGCTAGGGCCGCTTGACGACCGCCGTCGCCACAACCTCAACGTTGCCCTTAATCATTGCCCAGACGGGACAATACTTCTCCTCCGTCTTGGCGATTGCGAGCATCACGTCGTCCTCTGTCGCATCGGCGGAGACTACGGTAAATGTCATATCGATACGCGTAAAGGCGTGAGGGCGTTCCTCTTCCTGCGTACCCCGCAGGGATATGGAGAAGTCCCGCAGGTCCTTACGGAACTTGCGGATCAGCAGCGCCACCGTGCCGCCCGCGCAGGTCGCGAGGCTGATGAGGAGCAGCTGCAGCGGCACATAGCCTTCGCCGCCGCCCAGCGGGGACGCGTAGTCCGTGACAACCGGCGGGTTATCTCCCGCGGTACATTCGAATCTAACCTGATCATCGATCAGCTTCACATTGGCTTCCACAACACCCATAGTCTTTTCTCCCCTTGTTTGTTAGCTTCAGCATACCATACGCGGAGAATAAATTCCATTATAACGTAAAGGCTCCGCTATATTGCAAACGGAGCCTCAAGCCCTGTTATTCCTCTTACCGGCACACCACGCGCTGGGTTTTGACGTCCGAGAATATCTCGAGGCCTTCGGGCCTGCACACGGTGATCACGCTCTCCATTGCGGAACTGTCCGGGCAGAGCTCGCTAAAAAGATTCGGATACCGCAGCACATAGCCGGGGTTATAGAGCACGTTGCCGTGCTCCGCGAATATCGCGACGTAGAAGATCTCCATCTCCACAAGGTCCTGAAAGAAATGGCTGCCATAGCTGAGCTCCGGCACGAAGCCCACCGACTCCTCCGCGACCTCGCAAATCACCGACATGTTGCAGATCTCCGAGAAGCGTACCGGTACGCCGATAGACGGTGTGGTGGTCCCCCACCGGCCGGGGCCGATCAGCATCACATGCTTTCCCTTGAGGGCCGCATTGACGCGCCCGATCTGTCGTGCCACCGCGTACTTTTCCTGCTCCGTCAGGTTCATATACCGTCCGGTGCTGACCGATACGACATAGTCCACGGGCAGATGCACGTTACCGCCCATGAAGTTGCCTCTGGCGGCAAAGTAACAGTCCGAGGCGTCCATCACGTGCGGCAGTTCCACGGAGCTGCCGAGCCCGCGCGTCTGAAGCGGCCTGCACTGCAGCAGGTTCACTTTAAACTCACCCGAGGGTGCAAAGTTTGCGGTGAATTCAATATCGACCGGGTAGTCGTAAACACGGGATAACAGCGAGAGCATATCCTTCATCAGCACCGGGAACCCGGTGCCGCTCAGCAGCTGTTTAAAGTCCAGCAGATCGTACGACTGCTGCGACGAATAGCCCAAATCGCGCAGGCGAGTCATCTTGGCGGTATCCGGGCGCAGGAACAACGTCTTATCCGCCTTGATATCCTGCGCAAACACCTGCTCGAACGGACGCTCGGTAAACGCGTTTTCCTTGATGGAAAGCAGGTCCACGCCGTGCTGTGAATACTTGCCGACGTCCGTGTAATCCATGGGCGGCAGACGCATCGGGTCGTCCAGGCACACGATGCGCACATAGTCCGAGGTAGTCCTGTCCACCGCGCGCGTACCGAGGCCAAACACAAGGCGGATCATGCCCGCGCTCATGTCGATCTTCTGATCCCATACGTACAGGTTCGTGGAGTTTCCGACGCCCGCGATATGCGGGAAGAAATAATCCCCGTAGTAATCGCCCGACACGCGCTGAACGAGGATCGCCATCTGCTCGTCCTCATCCGCGAGCCCGCGATTCATGCGGTACGAGAGCGCGTCCTCGCTCATCGTGCTGGAATAAACCGTCCTCACGGCCTGAACGAATGCGTCGAAGCGATCCTCCGGCGTGCCCTGATTCACGCAGAATACGCTCTCGTACTTGCCCGAAAACGCGTTGCCGAAGTTGTCCTCCAGCAACGAGCTTGATCGTACTATGATGGGAGACTGGCCGAAGTAATCGAGCATCTGCATAAACTGCCGCTGGATATCCTCGGGAAAGCTGCCGTTCAGTATCTTTTCCTTGAGTTCCTGCGCGCACTCCAAATCCATACACGATTTTTGTTTGGTTCGCAGCTTCCACCAGCCGTTTTGCACGATGTAGGTGTAGAACACGTCCGAGCCGATATAGAAGGAATCGTGCGCCTCCATACTGCCCGCAAAGCGGCCCCCGCCCTCTGCTTCCAGCACCTTTCGCGCGATCAGCATACCGACACTTTTGCCTCCGATAAGCCCGGTGCCGATCTCACGCCCAGCGATATTGAGGATGTCCCCCAGCGTAAAGTACCGGTCGCAGAGCGCAAACATACGGGGAGTATCGCCGCACAGAATGCGCATCAGGCGCTGCTTGGCCTCCTCCTGCCGCTCCGGTTCGGCATCCATCGCCTCCCTTGCCTTGGCGAGGATGAGGTTCCAATAATCCGTGCGTTTCTCACTGTTCAAAAGCTTAGAGAAAAGCCCGGCTGCCTGCGTGCTCGATGTAATGCTCTCCACCTTGTCATCCTGCATCAGATGCGGGAGGAACATGGTCGGCGAATACCGCTGCCAAACCTTCAGCGGATGGATATAGACCTTGTCGCCTATGCGAAACAGCTCCAGCAGCAGCTGCGTGGTTTCGCGGATGCGTGCAATGGTCGCAAAGGTATGCACATTGCGCATGATCGCAAAGTACGCAACGGTATCGAGTTCATAAAGGAACGGGCAGATAATCCGAAAGAAATTTCCCACCATCACATCGGAATGCCAGTATTGCAGCAGATCCGTGAGGCAGTCGAACACATAAAACGCGCGCTTGCCCTCGCTTTCCACAATCCCGTATACTTCGGCGGCAAAGTTCTCAAAACCCTTCTCCGCCTGCAATTCGTATGTTTTCACCGGTATGGCTTTATCAATCAAAGGCGCATGAACGCCGAAACGGATATAGATGATATTGCGTTTATCCTGCAAAGCCTGGGTGATATAGAGCCCCACCAGCTTTCTGTAATCCTCCATGGAATCGACCTTCCAGACGACGTTATCGCCCAACCGGAGCATGTCGATCATCCGGTCCAAACCCGCAAGTCCGGTGCTGACCTGGTCATGTACGCCCATTGAGTCCTCCTTCTGTGTCTGCCCTACGGCCTAAAAAGTGCATGAGCGAGATAAAGCATCTTCGTGTTCCGAAAGATGCTTTACCCACGCTCGTCAATATTAACGCTTCAGTACTTTTTAATAGGCGATGCCCTGCGCGTACATCGCTTCGGCGACCTTCAGGAAGCCCGCGATATTGGCACCTGCAACCAGGTTATCCTCCATGCCGTAGGCCTTTGCCGCCTCGCTGGCATTCTTATAGATATTGATCATGATGTTCTTAAGCTTTTCGTCCACTTCTTCGAACGTCCAGGAGTAGCGCATGCTGTTCTGGCACATTTCGAGCGCGGAGGTCGCGACGCCGCCCGCGTTGGCCGCCTTGCCGGGCCCGAACAGCACGCCATTTTTCTGGAATACGGCGACCGCCTCGGGTGTGCAGGGCATGTTCGCGCCTTCAGCGACCGCGATGCAGCCGTTGGCGACGAGCTTTTTGGCCGCCTGCTCATCCACTTCGTTCTGCGTTGCGCACGGCAGGAAGATATCGCACTTGATGTTACAGATACCACCGCAGCCGTCCTCATACGAAGCGCCCGCATTACAAGCCGCGTACTCCTTGATGCGCTTTCTTTCGACTTCCTTGATCTGTTTAACAGTATCAAGGTTGATGCCGCTGTTGTCGCAGATATATCCGTTGGAATCGCTCAGCGCGATAACCTTGGCACCCATCTCAGTGGCTTTCTGCGCCGCATAGATTGCGACGTTGCCCGAACCGGTGATGACCACCGTCTTGCCCTTGAACGACTGTCCCTTGGCTTTGAGCATTTCTTCCGTGAAGTAGCAAAGGCCATAGCCCGTCGCTTCCGTGCGAGCCAAGCTGCCGCCCCAGGTTAAGCCCTTGCCGGTAAGCACGCCGGTGAAGTTGTTGTTGAGGCGTTTGTACTGGCCGTACATATAGCCGATTTCGCGACCGCCCGTACCGATGTCGCCCGCCGGAACGTCGGTATCCGCGCCGATATGGTTGGACAGTTCCGTCATGAAGCTCTGGCAGAATGCCATGACCTCGCGGTCGGATTTGCCCTTGGGATCAAAGTCACTGCCGCCCTTGGCGCCGCCGATGGGCAGCCCGGTCAGCGAATTCTTGAATATTTGCTCAAAGCCTAAAAATTTGATGATGCCGATATATACGGATGGATGGAGGCGCAGGCCGCCCTTATAGGGCCCGATCGCGCTGTTGAACTGTACGCGGAAACCGCGGTTTACATGAACTTCGCCCTTGTCATCGATCCAGGGTACGCGGAATATGATCTGGCGTTCCGGCTCGACGATACGCTCGAATATGCCCGCCTTGACGTAGTGGGGGTTCCGCTCCGCCACGGCCTCAAGCGATTCCAGCACTTCGCGAACGGCCTGGTGGAACTCCGGTTCACCCGGGTTACGTACGATGACATTCTGCATCGTCTGCTCTAAAATTTTCATGGTACTCCTCCGATTTTAAGATTCTCTTGCTGGTGGCACAGCAAAAATCAAAGGAGCATCAAAGGGACTCGTAATGTTGCCTGATGTATGAAGTTATCATCTATATACAAGCAGCCCCTTTGCTGCCCTTATACGTGTACTGGTATCCGTGAACCAAAGCTTTTTACGTAATACTACACTAAAGCGTTTGAAAGTGCAACAATTGAATTCGCAACTTGCATAAAAATGCTATGTTTTCGATTTATATAACAATATTTCCATCGAATTTGCAGTATCATTATTCAAATCTTGCCAAACCACTTATCCGGTTGGTATACTTTTTTTGTAAAACCCGTATTTTTTTCGAATTGTTGGTTTCTGCCTCAAGCTGGGCTCGTTTCATTTACGGCATACCGGTTATATATATGAAAATGCATCAATTGGTAAATAAACAGGCGGGATGTCAGGCGGGCTATGGATTTTTTCAATAAGATCGATATACACATTTTTGCGTTGGTCTTATGCATCGTTATGCTGTGTGCCGACCGGACGCTGTCCGAAAGGCATATCATACAAAACCGTATCTTTCGCGGTTTGTTAATCGCAACCACGATCATCATGGTTGTAGACATGCTGGGCGTATATTCCGACGGGCAGCCGGAGCTGCGTGTGTTCAGCCTGGTCGTGGAAACGCTGCTTTTCGTCGCTACGCCACTTCCGCCCGCGATATGGGCGTTGTATGTCAGTTATCAATTGTTTCAGAATATTCGGCGTCTCCGCATCGAAATGATCGCTGTGACTGCTGTTCTTCTTCCCAATACCATACTCTCACTGCTCAATGTGCAAAACGGGCTCATGTTCCGCATCAGTGAACAAAACGTTTATATGCGCGGCCCTTTGTTTTTCGGATTGTCGGTCACCGCGCTGCTTCCCATCGCATATTCCATCGCAGCGTGCATCATGGGGCGCAAAAAGGTACCGCGGCGAATGCTTACGACCATGCTGCTTTTCCCGATACCGCCCGTCGCAGCTTCGATGATGCAGGTGCTGTTTTACGGTATATCCGTCATATGGGCCAGCATTACGGTATCAATCTTTATCGTATACATCAGCATTCAGGTGCGACAATACAACCTTGATCACCTGACCGGAATCTATAACCGCCGTCAGTTGGACAGCCACCTCAATAACCGCATTCAAAGCGCGAAGCGGGGTAAATCGTTCGCCTGTATCATGCTGGACATCGACAGCCTCAAAACCATTAACGACCAGTATGGCCATCTCGCGGGCGACGCAGCGCTTCTTGACGCGGCACAGCTGCTGCGCTCGTGCATCCGCAGCGAAGATTTCCTGTCGCGGTATGCGGGCGACGAATTTGTCATCATACTCGATACCGCCGATCCCGTCGTACTGGAGCAAACGGCCCGGCGCATCCATGCTCACGCCGAGGAATATAACCAAAACAGCGGCAAGCCTTTCCGCCTGACCTTCAGCATAGGCTTCGAAGTATACGACGGGAAGACTATCCCCAGCAAAGACCGTTTTATCGCGCACATTGATGCGCTCATGTATCAGCACAAAAATAAAAAGAAGGAAAACCCAGAGGCTTGATCAGCAGCGTGATACTTCAACGGGTACCGAGGACGCAGGGCGTTCTTTTTTTATATGGGAATAAACTGGGCGGCAAGCTTTTTCACCTGACCTTCAGCATCGGCTTTGAAGCGAACGGCGGGAGACCATCCCCAGCAAAATACCGCTTTAATCGAAGGGCGTTCTTTTTTTATGTGGGAATAAATAAGGTGGTGAAACGATATATTGTCTTACAGCGTATACGAAAGGAGTAACCATGCGCAAAGGCAAGCAGCTCATCACAGCCGTGTGTATCACGGCTGTCATCGCCGCATATGGTGTGGTATTCGGCAGTGGGATTATCCCCGCCGGGGGTACGGCATCCCCCGCCCCGGGAGGCGTGCCCGCCAACGCGTTTTCGGGCCAGGTTACGGAAACAAATTGCGCCGTCTCGGACGATACCATGGGCGCCGATTACGCGCGCCTGTTTGACGATACGCTCACGCATCATATCACCATCAATATCTCACAGGAAGAATGGGACGGGCTCTCGCAGGACATGCTTGACTATCAAAAAATCGACAGCTTGATGCGTACGGGAAATTACCGTCAGGCAGACCTCGTATACGAAGATGATTTGGGTGTAATTGAACTTAAAAATGTAGGCTTTCGCACGCGCGGTAATACCACGCGCATCCTCCCCGAGAGCGATGCGGGATATCACCGCGCGCATTTCGCGCTCAAGTTTGACGAGACGTTCGATTCGTCGGAAGGCAGCGCGGAATACCGGGCGCTGAAATACCGGCAGTTCTGCGGGCTGGATCAACTCGATCTCAAATGGAACCTTTGGACGGATTTAAGCCACATCCACGAACTCTACTGCTATGAGCTGCTGGGTCAAGTGGGCGTAACTGCCTCGCGCGTATCGCTCGCCACGCTGGATATCAACATCGAAGGACAGTTGGTCCATTATGGCGTTTATACCATGATCGAGCCGGTCGACATGGCATTCCTGGTCCGGCGCTATGGTCGTCTTGCAAGCGGCGGCAACCTTTATAAATGCCTGTGGGAAAATACGCCCGCTACGCTGGAGGATCAGGTTCCCCCCGAAGAGATCGGCGTGAAGGACTGGGAAACCGGCTACCGGCCCGCGTACGACCTGCAAACCAACGAGGAGTACGCCACAACGTGGGACCTTGAGTCGTTTATCGACCAGATCAACCGCTTGAGCGACGAGGAGTTTGCCACGTACATCGATCGCAGCTTTGAGGTGGACAGATTTCTGCGGCTGATGGCGGTAAATATGCTGGTGGGAACGCCCGACGACTACCGCAGCATGGGGAACAACTACTACCTCTACTTCAATCAGACGGGCAAGATCGAGATGATCCCGTACGACTACGACGCAAGCCTGGGCGGCGGCTGGGCAGGCGGCGTCTCATACGAAGCCATTGCAACCGAGGATGTTTACACCGGGCTCAACCTCAACGCCGCGTACCTCGGGCAGCCTGTCTCACACCCGCTGATCGAGAAAATATTAGCCATCCCGGAATATCGGGAGCAGTACGAGTATTACGTCTGGTACTTCGCCGATTCGGGCATGTTCTCGTACTCATCATTCGCAGATAAATTTGAAGCCCTCGAAGCGCTTTACGGAAAATACGCCTGCAGCGACACGATGGATCACGGAGAAGCCATGACTCTCACGACCGAAGAATGGTACTTCGCCACGAAAATCGAGTCCATCATGGCACAGCTTCCGGACGGTTAAAGGGAAAGGCTATCCACCAAACCCTCGATCTTCTTCGTTGCCTTCTCTACCGCCTCTCGGCGTTCGTGCTCGCTTGTGCCGGTGCCGTCCACAAGCAGTTCCTCAAACCGCTCGATGCCCGCAAACTTAATAATATCATGTACGTAATTGAGGCCCTTGTTAAGCGCGGGACGCAGCAGCCAGGGAATATGACCGCCGGAAGCCTGCACATAGATAAATATCCGTTTCCGGTCATTGAGCAGGCCGTAGGGCTTATTGTCCTCAAAAGCGATGGTCTTGCCCGATTGCAGTACGCAGTCGATGTATTCCTTGACCGGCGCCGGGAAGGACAGGCTCCACATGGGCGCAGCCAGCACGTAGATATCCGCGGCGCGGAACTGGTCGCACAGGCGGATGATCTGCTCCACCTCGGCTTGCTCCCCTTCCTGCAGGCGGTTGCGCGCTTCCGTGCTGACAATGGCGCTTCGCCCTTCAAAGTAGGCATGCCGCAGCTGCGGGATATGCTGGTCGTAAAGATCAAGCTCCTCGAAATGAAGCTCTGGGAATTTGGACATGATCGCCCCGACGAGCCGCCTTCCCACCGTTTTGCTCGACGAAATGGCCTCCGGTTTGGTATTGGCCGTAATATAGAGCAGCGTCATAAGTTCACCCTTTCAGTATTTTTTATATAATTTGCGCTCCGTCCGGCTTTTTATCCCGCGTATATCATGGCGCTTTGTTCAAAGCATGCGATATTTTAATATCCGGCGGTGAGTCCGGGATCGTATACGCATCGTCCGCATGGTATAATGATCCAAAGGAGTGATGGAATGAAGCTGCTGATCGTCACAAGCGGCCGCCCGGGCGGTAATACACAAACTGCGGCGGAGCTGATCGCCGAGAATCTGGCCGTGCTTAAACAGGCGCAGGGCAGTCTGACCTTTGAAACGGTGAATCTCGGGATGGAAGGAATCGGATTTTGTCGGGGCTGCCGTCTTTGTTTTGAGCGCGGCGAGCAAACGTGCCCGTGCGCGGACAACCTCCTTGATCTGCGCGACCGCATCGCGGCGGCGGACGCACTCATACTGGCGAGTCCGGTATATGTGGAAGACGTCAGCGGCGTCATGAAGAATTTCATCGACCGCATGGCATTCAACTGTTACCGCCCTGCTTTCGCCGGTAAGCTCGCGCTCGTGCTGACGACCTCGGGCGTAGGCGCGACCCGCCACGCGCGAAAAACCATGATGACAGCGCTCCGCCTCTGGGGTTTTACGCTCTGCGGCGATTACAACCTGCGCATGGGCGCGCGGCTCAAACGGGACGAAATAAAGAAACGTCACGAGAAAACGTTGCGGAACGCGGCAAAACGGCTCTGCGATGCGGGCAACCGCGGCAGAGCACAGCGGCCCTCGCTGCAATCGCTGATCGTATTTACCGTACAACAGCACTCCTGGCGCAGGGAGGTTACCCCCTCCGCGGTTACGCGCGCGTATTGGGAACGGCAAGGCTGGCTGAACCCGAAATGCGCTTTTTACATTCCGCACCGGCGCAAAATCGTGCAGGGTATCGCACGCCTCGCAGGCCTTGCCATCGCAAAGTTTTTTATTTAGCGACTATCCTTCACCCTGCTAAGATGCCGAAAACGGTATTTTTCATTTGCGCGCATTATTCGTCCGTATTATTAAAGACTATAGCACAAGGGCTAGGTTGTAATGAAAAAATTGGCACTGCCATTCGAAAGAAAAAACGGATTTGATGCATGATTTTGTGGTATCCGGGGGAAAAATAGTAGCAAAGGAGGTAATTAAAAATGGCATCAAGTAATTGGAAACTGACAAACCTTAAACACTCGTCTGCCAGCGAAGCCGGCGTGACACTCAAACAGGGCTACAACGGTGATCTTTCCGCGAAGGACGCGGGCCGTATTGGCGGCCAGATGGTACGCAAGATGATACAATTTGCGGAAGACAATATGCCGGAGAACCGGGTCAATCCGACCGGAAGATTCTAACGCTGAAAAGAAAGGGCCATACGGCTCTTTTTTTTGTGCAGAACATAATTGTTGGCCCATACTTGCCATCCTATCATCATTGACACCCGGTATCGCATAGTATAGAATGAACATTGTTCATAAAACCGCGAGGCTATATTATGCCAAAAAATCTGGTCAATATCAAAGCGGAGATCATCCAGACTACCCGCAAGATGATACTCGAAAAGGGCTACGAAAATCTCAACATTCGCGATATCGCCAAGCGCTGCGGTATTGCGACAGGGACTTTCTATAATTATTTCCGGTCAAAACAGGAGATCGTATCGTCGCTGCTGGATGCGGACTGGAAAGCTTTCCGGCTTTCTATACTCCGCCAAACGAACACGGACCAGCCTCCCATGGGGCAGCTGGAGCTTATGTATGTAAACTTAAAAGAAATGATTGCCGACATTCACAGCATCTGGGCCGCCGGTTTCCCTGAAGATCTGGAAAGCGGCACAATGAGCAAGCTGCAGCGTATCAAAAAGGACCTGCGCGCGGAATTCTCCCAGCATATCACCGAAGTGATCCGCGGGCATGTCGAAGCGGAGCAAGAGGCATTTATCGCAGACTTTATTGCCCGTGTATTCTTTTCTTATGCATACGAAGCGCAAACCGGGTTTGACGCGCTCCGGCCTGTTCTGGAAAAAATATTGCATTGATTTTTAATTTTATATGAACAACGTTCATTAAAGGAGTCGTTATGTCAGACAAAGCAATCAAAACCAAACGATACGGATGGGTGATGCTCGTATACCTGCTGGGGATCTTCATCGGCGCCATCGACACGGGAATCCTGACCCCGGCGAGAACGATCGTGCAGAATTCGCTCGGCGTGGACGGCAAGACCGGAATCTGGATGATCACTGCTTTCACGCTGGCCTATGCGTGCGCCATGCCGATACTTGGCAAGCTGGCCGACAGGATTGGCCGCAAGCGCGTCTATATGGTGGCGGTGGCACTGTTCGGAACCGGCTCGCTGATCTGCGGCCTCTCTAATTTTACGAACAGCTTTACAATGCTGATTTGCGGGCGCGTCATTCAGGCGCTGGGCGGAGGCGGCATTATGCCGCTCGCAACCGCGGAGTTTGGCACAGGGTTTCCGGAAGAGAAACGCGGCATGGCGCTCGGACTCGTCGGCGGCGTATATGGTATCGCGAACATACTCGGGGCGACCCTTGGCAGCGCGATACTCGACTGGGTGGGTACGGCAAACTGGCACTGGTTGTTCTTTATCAATTTACCCATCTGCGTATTCGTGGTGTTTTCCGCCATCGCCGCCCTCCCCAAAGGCGAGAAGCAACCCGCGCAACGTATCGATTTTACGGGTATTCTGGTGCTTGTGATCCTCGTGCTGTCGCTGCTGTATGGTCTCAATAACCTCGACTTCTTCGATTTTGGTAACACCATTATTAAGACCAACGTATATCCGTTCCTGATCCTGTTCGCGCTGCTGATCCCTGTGCTGGTCATCGCGGAGAAAAAAGCCGCAGATCCGGTGTTCAACATCGCGTACTTCAAAAACAAGAACATTGTAGGCACGTTCATCATCGCGCTCGTGGTGGGCATGTGTATGATGGGCATGGTATTCGTACCGCAGTTTGCGGAAAACGCGCTTAAGACGCCCTCCGGCAGCGGCGGATATTTCGTGACGATTCTCGGACTGTTTGCCGGAATCGGCGGCCCGCTCGGGGGCAGGCTGGTCGATAAGTTCGGCCCTAAAAAAGTGCTTTTTACGGGCTTTGCCATATCGCTGATCGGCGCGCTGTTCCTCGCGTTGTATGCCACTTCTCATGTCAGCGTAATCAGCGTGGTTGTGAGCCTCGTGCTTATGGGCAGCGGACTCGGCTTTGTGATGGGCACACCGCTCAACTACATGATGCTCTCCAATACGCAGCCGAAGGAGTCTAACTCGGCGCTGTCCGCGCTCTCGCTGATGCGCTCCATCGGTACGACGATCGGCCCGATCCTGATGATCGGCTTCCTCGCGCAGGCAGGAGGTAATGCGCAGGAGGCGATCATGAACCTGCTGCCGCCCGTCTCGTCCATCGAGATTAAAGCCGACGAAGCATTGACCGGCGCGATAAAGGACGACTTACTCGCTGTGGAGGATCAGCTCGCCACCATCGACATAAAAAAGATGGCGCTATCGGGCAGCGTTGACGACCTGGAGGCGCAGAATACAGCGCTTAACGCTGCGTCTGCCAAGACTGAAGCGGACCTGAGCGAGATTGAGAACGACCCCGCGTTTGCCGATATGCTTGCAAAGATGGACTTTGAAATGCCGGATAACGCAAACTCAATGGATTTTGGCGAGATACGCGACATGTTAAGCCAGAGCGAAGGGATGGACGCGTCGTACATTGAGGAGAATCTTTCGATGCTGGATTTTAATCAGCAGGATATGGATTTTGCCATGACGGACGGAGAACTGCCGGATGACGTAGTCCAGCGGCTCAGCGAAGCGGATGTTACGTCCATCACAGAGGACACGGTATATCTCGCGCAGCGCATGTTCGAAATCTATACGCCCGATGTAATTGCCAAGATACAAAGCGGTATCGGCGAGGGCATCGGCGGGATTGGCGAAGGCCTAAGCGGCCTGGGTAAAGCGCAGAATGGTATTACAGACGGCATCGATGGCCTGGGCAGCGGCATTGACGGCATTACGCAGGGCATTGACGGCATTACGCAGGGGCTTAGCGGTATCGGCGATGGCCTCTCCGGCATGAACAGCGCGATCTCGGGCATGCGCAAAGGCATCGCCGGTATCCAGAGCGGGATTGACGCCATGCAGCCGGGGCTGGACGGCATCACTTCCGGTATTGCGGGCATGCAGCAGGGGATTGCGGGCCTCGATGCGCAGATTGCAGCCAAGCAAAAGGAGCTGGACGACGCGATACGCGCGGGATCGCCTCCCAGTGTAATTGGGCCGATTCAGGGCCAGCTCACCGGTCTCACCGCCGCGCGGGATAGCCTTAGCGCGCAGCTCGCCGACGCGTTGGCGCAGCAGGCACAGATGACCGCATCGATTGACGCAATGAAGGGGAAGATTCGCGGCATGCGCGCATCCATATCGGATATCAAAGCAGCGCGCGCAAAGCTGAGTACGCTGTCCGACGACATGAAAACGCAAAAAGGGATGATGGAGGCGATGCTGACAACCATGCAGCAGACGCGCCGGACGATGCAGGAATTAAACGGCTTGCTTGGGCAGAGCAGCACGCAGATGACGGATGCGCAGGGCAAAATGACGCAGCTGCAGGACGGCATCCCGGTTTACTTTACCGCCGCAGAGGGGGACTACATCGCCCAGATCCGGCAGATGGACGGCGAGATCGAAACAGCGCTGCAAAAAGCGGTGAACGAGGGCTTTACAAAGATGTATTACGCCGTATCGGCACTGTGCGTACTGGGCGCGGCGGGACTGCTGCTCTACAAGCACCGCAAAAAGCAGGCAGCGAATATGAATCATGAAAGCAAAGATATCACCTTATAAAATTGATCAATAGGGTTCGGTATCGTCAGCGCGGTAAAGATTCCGCGCTGATTTTGTTTTGCATCGATGAATATGCGTTCTGTGGGTATATATAAATTACCGTTACCTTCCGATACCCAGCGATACCCGAGGCCGTAAACGTGAAACGTTGTGGTATATATCAATTACCGATACCCAACGATACCGAGGATATTAACATTCCGATAGTGAACATCCTGGTATATATCATTACACGAGGATATAGTGAGCTGATAGCGGAGTATATATTATACCGATTACTTGGCGATTCTTGAGGATATCAGTTTTCTTACCGTAAGCCCTGGTTTATATGGATCGACCTATATTACCAAAACAAGAGATGCAAGCAGTCGGGTATCGTAAGGTATCGATAGGTACCGGTGATTTGCATACACCCCGTGGCATCAACCCTATTTTATGCTCGCGTCACGCTGTATTTGCGCGCCCCATTTGCCGCATCGGTCGCCCCAGTTTGCCACCACTTCACCACCCGAGAATATCTGCACCACCTCGCAGAGGTTGGGACAGCCGCTGCATTCGAAGCTTTTCGCGGCATAGTCGGTGCGCAGCTCTCCAAGCCCGCGGAAACGTGTCGGTTCGCCTGTCTGCGCCATGCGCTCCGCTGCGAGCAGCGCCGCGCCGTAAGCGCCCATCACGTCGTAGTACTGCGGGATGATTACCTTCTTGCCGAGCGCCTTTTCGAACGCCGCAACGATGCCGGCGTTTGCGGCGACGCCGCCCTGAAACATCACCGGCCCCTCGATGACGCGGTTTTTGGCAAGGTTATTGAGATAATTTCGTACGAGCGCCTCGCACAGCCCCGCGACGATGTCCTCCGCGCTGTGGCCCGCCTGCTGCTTGCTGATCATATCGGACTCTGCGAACACCGCGCAGCGCCCCGCAATGCGTACAGGGCATTTGGCGCGCAAGGCGTAGCCGCCCAGCTCTTCGATGGGAATTTCCAGCCGCGCCGCCTGCCGGTCCAGAAATGAGCCGGTGCCCGCCGCGCATACGGTGTTCATCGCGAAGTCGCTCACCCCGCCCTCGCGGATAAAGATGATTTTGGAGTCCTGCCCCCCGATTTCGAGGATCGTATGAACCTCGGGCACCATGTGGCAGGCTGCCGCCGCATGCGCCGTAATCTCATTCTTGATTATGTCCGCCCCCGCGATGACATCCGCGAGCTGACGTCCGCTGCCCGTTGTGCCGCAAGCCGTAATCTGCGCCGTGTCCCCCGCCGCCTCGGCAATCATCTTAAGGCCTTTCACGACGGCCTCGATGGGACGGCCTCCCGTACGCAGATATAGCTTCTGCATAACGCCAGAATTATTGTCCAGCAGCACGAGGTTCGTGCTCACGGACCCTACGTCAATACCCAAGCTGCAACGCTTCTTCACGCTTTCCTCCTTTTTTTCGTCTCGCCTCCAGCATATCCAAAAACGCTTCAATGCGCGTCACATACCCCGCTTCGCCCGTAATCTCGTCTACCACGAGGTTGAGTATGGGGAAGCCGTTGCGTCGCTGCACCTCCGGCAACACGGCGCTCGCGACGATTTCCGGCATGCAGCCCACTGGGAATATCTGAATCGCGCCGTCGTAGCCGTGCCGGGCGCAAAGCTCCGTGTGCGCGACAGTTTCCTGCGCGTGTCCGCCTACGCCATAAGCAAGATACGGCTTTGCCGCGGCGTGGAGCTTGCGCGAATTGAGCCGCAGCGGCTTTAATACCAGGTCCTTGAGCCACCAGCTCGGCGTGATGAGTCGGGAACTGCACACACCGTAATCCATCAGCTTTTCTTCGATATACATATTCGAAAACGGCTCGATCATCGAATAGATCTCGCCGGTGAGAGCAACCCGGAGCGGCCGCCGCGCCGGGTCTGTCGGTACGCGCTGCAACCGGGAAAGGTACTTCTCCAGCGCGGCCAGCGTGTCGGAAATCCCGCGGCACGCGAACACCTCTCGGCGGCATTCATTGAGCAGCCGTCTGCACGCCCCGCGCTCCTCTTCATAGCCCGCGCGTAAATGCGCTTCCGCGTCGATCTCGTCCGCCCGCTTTAGTACGCATACCGCGCGGCGCAGCGCAAGCAGCTGCTGCGCAGTGCTTACCGTGCTGGCGGAGCCAATACGCCCCAATCGCTGCATAAGCGTTTTTACCCCAATCTCCCGCGGGGCGTCGACGACGATGAGGTCGGCGTGAAGCCCGAGCTTGGAGAGTATCTTCATTTGCAGCTCGCAGTATTCGCCGAAACGGCACGGACCGCAGCTGCCGGTGATGAGTATCGTATCCGCGCCGCGCGCGATTGACGCGATATAGTTGCCCATCATGATCTTGAAAGGCAGGCACATCTCATCGGGCGAAAGCAGCGCGCCGGTCTGCAAAGCGCGTTTGTTGTTCTCCGGCACGACGCAGTGAATATGCAAATCCTCAAAGAACGCTTTGGCCGCAAGCGATATATTGCCCATCTGCGGGAATGTGATTACCATGGCTCCTCCTTTCGAGCATGTCCGCGAACGCCTCAATGCGCGTGTCCAGCCCGGCTTCACCCGTATGCTCGTCGAGCTTCAGTACCATCAGCGGGACATCGCCCGCCGCGTGCGCAACGAGTTCGGTGACCACTGAGTCCACGCCGCATGAAAACGCCGATACGTAGAGAACGCCGTCCACCTGACGCGATGCGCAAAGATGCGCCGCCGCGCCGTAATACCGCCGGGCGAAATACCAGAACGGCTCCTTGAAAAGCTTCGAGGCTTCGCGCGCGATGTCCGCGTCGTCCACATCCTCCTCCGTAACCACGCCGATGCCGAGACGGCTCAGCTTGCGCACAAGGTCCATATTGACGAACCGGTCGTGCAGGTTATACGCATGGCCAATCAGCGCCACGCGGCGGGAAAGTTCATCCTGCTCAAATTCCGACCCGCGCGCGCGCTGCGCGCAAAGCGCATCAGACAAAGCCGTCCTAATAGCTTTCCGCCCCGCAAATTCACCCGCTGCGGCAATTGCCCAATTATCCAGCTGCTGCAGCGACCAGAGCGGCGCGTCGATCAACGGCGGCAGGGAGGGAATCGCGCCGCGCACCATATCCGGCAGGCCGCAGAACATGGGGCATATCGACTTGCCCTTCTCCATGCGCATGAACCGCGGCACGAGCAGGCGGTCACAGCGGCCCGAGAGCCAGCTTGCGTGGCCGTGGAACACCTTGACGGGCAGGCACGCCTCGTCGACGCATAGCGATGCGCCCGCGTCGAGTATCGCCTTGTTGGTGTCGGGTGAAACGAGCACACGCGTACCCAACGCCTCGAAAAAAGTCCGTGCAAAAGCGTGGTATTTGAAATAGAGCAATGCCTTTGGAATACCAATCGTCATAACATTAAGTTTTCGCGTTTGGGGAGGAAATATACAAATTGGATAGATAGAATCCATAAAAAAGAATGGGCGGGACACCAGTCCCCGCCCGCTTCTCACACACCTGGATGAAATATCGCTTTCCAAAAATCCAGGCTCATGATCCGGAAGTCAAGTTCATGTCTGTTCAACATTTACTTCACCTCGACATTATTTTGTGCAGGCACCGAAAAATTATACCGCGGTTTTATGTCCAAAGCGATGTGATTTGCATGACCGTTTTTCCCTCCGGTGCCTCAAAACCGCAGTGCGCGTAAAAGCCGATTTCCTCATCCATCGCGACGAGCAACACGCGCAGATAGTCGGCGTAGTGTTCTTTTGCCCTTTGCAGCAGCTGTTTACCAATTCCGTTGTCCTGGTATTCCGGATCGACAAGCATATAATGGATATAAGCTGTCATCACGCCGTCGTCCATCGCGCTGATGAGCCCGACGAGCCTGTCCTCGTCCCAGGCGGAAAACACACCTCCATAATTTTTCATCGCGGCGGTCAATTTTTCCGGGAAATGTCCCGACGACCATCCAACGGATAAAAACAGCGCCTCAAGCTGGCTGGGATTAAAGTCCTTGACATCCCTGTAGGTGATCATGTTATTCCTCCTGGCTCACTAGATGGGTAATGAACTGCTGCGCGGCGCGCGGCGTCCGCCCACTGCCGAGAGCAAAGCGTTCGGCCTGCTCCTCCAGCGTTTTCCCGTCCAGCCGGAACCCATGCTGTGCCGCCAGCACGCGCACGATTTCGAGGTATTGCTCCTTGTTCGGCTTGAAAAAACCGACCGTGAGCCCGAACCGGTCCGAAAGCGAGCACAGTTCCTGCAGCGTTTCGTTGCGGTTGACATCGTCACCGGTGCGGTCCGAGAACAGCTCTTTCACCATGTGGCGGCGGTTGCTCGTGGCGTATACCACGGTATTCGCCGCTTTAGCCGCCGCGGAGCCTTCGAGTACCGCCTTCACCGCGTAATAATTATCGCCTTCGCCGGTAAACGAAAGGTCGTCGATAAACAGAATGAATTTGAGCGGCACGTCGCTGAGCGTTTCCAGCACAGCGGGAATATCCGAGAATTGGTTCTTCTTTGCCTCCACCAAACGCAGTCCGTGCCCGCCGTATTCGTTGACGATAGCCTTGATGGTGGAGGATTTCCCGGTACCGGCGTCGCCGTAGAGCAGCGCGTTCGCTGCGGGCTTGCCGGAAAGCAGCGAGAGCGTGTTGCGCAGTATGGCCTGTTTCTGGCGCTCATAGCCGGTTAGGTCCGAAAGACGCACCGGGTCCGGTCGGCGCACCGGTACGATCTCCGCGCCGCTTATGCCGAACATGAAGTGCCGCGCGTAGATGCCGTAGCCCGCGGTGGGCACCTTGTCCATATGCTGTGCGTACGCCGCTTGAAAATCGATGCTATGCGTGCGCCACTCCGGGAGATATCCGCCAAAACCGATGCAGGCCTTCACCTGCGCCGCGCTCAGCCGGGAGAGCGCCTGCAGCGTTGCAAGATCGTTGTGGACGCTCTGGGACAGCACCGGGTCTGCCGGCTGCCGCTTCGCACGCGCCATCACATAAGTATTGACATCCTCCAACACAAGCCGGAGCAGATATTCCGAAAGATCGGAGGTTTTCGCCAGCAGCGCGGCGGCAAAAACGGCATAAGCCTCAATCATCTCCGGCTGCGGGCCGCTCATCGCCTCGAGAAGCGCACACAGCCGTTTCATCACGGGGTCGGCAAGTATGCCGCGCAGCGCGACCAGCGACCGCAGCGCGTTTCTTAAACCTTGAAATTGATTTGATTCGCCCAACGCCTGTCCTCCGTTATATCCGGTATGGCGCAAGCGCCCGGGCTACGGTGCCTGAAAAGCTGTCCGCTGCGCCCCAATCGAACGCGAACAGACCTTCCCCGCCGCCGCCGCCCACGCAGTGTACGCGCGTGGAACCGGCGAAGTCGTCCAGCACCACCGTCAGTGTGAGCCGGTTACCTGCCCGCATGTAGTGCTTTTCATACACGCGCAGCATATAGCCGCCGCCTCCCGGCGCCGCCGCGCCGTACGCGTCGATGAGTTGACCGGATATGCTGCCGCGCAGCACCGCATCATCAATCATCTGCGCCGCCTGCTGTATCCCGAGCGAAACGAAAAAAGTATCCATGCCGTACCTCCTATTAATTTTTGGCGCTATTTCTTTTTTGGCACATCAATGTTAAAATAGTCCATATCCCCCGTATTATACTGAAAGCGGAGGGGCCTATGACTGCGTTTATCAAGCGGTTTGACAACCTGACACCTAAGCTGATCGCCGTATACGCGCTTAACGTCACGGATATCCTGCTTACGCTCGCCTTGCAGCACACCGGCGCATTCAGCGAAGGCAATCCCATAATGGCGCTGTTCATGAACAGCACGGCATCCGCGCTGGCCGTCAAGTTAATCGTCCCCGCCGCGCTCGTGGCGCTGCTGCTTTTCCGGCTGCGCGGCGCGACGGAGGCTCAGCGCAAAACAGCCAATACGTTTGTCTGCGCGCTGCTCGCGCTGTACGTACTCATCAACCTGTCGCACATTGTCTGGAGCATCGTATATATCGCGGTTCAGGTTAGCGTATAGCCTCGTTCCATTTCCGTGATACGCTTGTACAGCTCGCGGTTGACGGGTGTGTCCATACCATGTTTCATTGCGAGCGCCAGCACCGTGCCGGAAAACAGCTCCACCTCACTGGGCCGCTTTGCTTCCACGTCCTGCCGCATCGAGGGCTTGCCCGCGGGACTGAGCCCCGGCAATATGCCCAGCCAATACGCCATATCCTGCGCGCTCAGGCCCACGCCTTCCGCCTCGGAAAGCGAACGCACTTCCTCCATCGCCGCGATCATCACGTCGCGCACGGCGCTTTGCTTCTGCACGTCGGCATAGCTGTTTCCATACACCGCAATCGCCTGATTGACGCCGACGTTGAGCATAAACTTGCCCCACTGACGCTTTTGCATATCGGTATCCACGATATGCGGCACCTCCATGCGTTTGAACAAATCTTCGACGCTGCGCGCCATATCGGAGACGACGCCCTTCTCGCGATCGCCGAAAACGATCAATCCCATATTGTGATATGTAAGCCGTCCATCCGCCATCACCGCATCCATGCCCTGGGCGACACACAGCAGCATATGCGCTTCGCCATACGCCTGCCCGATGACAGTTTCGCTTGATATGCCGTTGAGCAGCGATAAAACGATGGTGTTTCCGCCTACCTGATCCCGCGCGGTCTCAATGGCGCCCTCAAGCCCTCCCTGCTTAACGGCGAATATCAGCAGGTCAGCCGGTCCTGCCTGTCCGGGCGCGATATAGTGAAAATCGCAAGGCTTACCGTTGCAATAGATGCCGGTGCTGCGGTAACGACGGATGCGCTCCTCATCCGCCACGATGCGCACGCCCGGCATCCTTTGATGCAGATGATGCGCGTACATGGTTCCAAGCGCCCCGAGCCCGATGACCGATACCGTTCTTAAGTCCATGCTGCGTTCCTTCCGGATTTTTGACCATTCTATCACGGACGGCTGGCAGCTTCAACCTCAAGGACAATGCAATTCCTGAAAATAAGAAAGATAGAAATAATTAGATAGTATTGCTCTTGAAAAGCAATCCGCCGAAAATTAGAATTTTCTCTCTTTTTTCTTTGCAAACAGCCCCGGTATGGCATTTGAAACGCCGTATGGCGAGCGATATGATGGTTGCACGCTCCGGGGAAAACCGAAGGAGCATAGGCCGAGCGAAAGATCGCCGTATCAAGGTACGGAAAGTACATTGCGGAAAGCGTGAGACATTCGTTTCAGATGCGCCGCGGATCAGGCTGGCAGGCACAAGATGCAAAGAGAAGTCATAGCCGAGGCATTGCCAAAGCTGTTGATGGACCCAGCGTTAGAGTTTGAAAGCAGGATTGTCATTGGTAAAAGGATTAGCGTGATGACTTGTGTTTCGATAAGGATTCGCTGGAGCTTTTTTGTGTCTCAGGCCATTGTTCAGGTGCTGGTTGTTTTTATCAAATACAAAGAAGCGACCGCTATCGGTGCAGCCGCTCCTTCATCAAAATGGGGTTGCTCTTTTTCATTACGGGAGCAGGTAGCCCTTCTCCTCAAGGTAACCCAGCGCTACAGGATCGCTCAGGCAGTAATCCATGAAGTTCTTCAGTTCGCCTGTGGGCTCGCCCATCGTCAGCAGGTTAAAGTTGCGGAAGTAGGTGTAGGTGCCGTTAATCAGGTTATCCGTGGTCGCCTGCACGCCGTCGATCGTCAGCCCGGTAAGGTTATGTTCGCCCACGAGGCCCAGCGACATGTAGCCGATGCCCGAAGCGTCACCTTCCACCTGGGTACCCATGGCACCGTTGGAGTCCACGATGAGGCACATGGTGTCGTCGATCTCGATCTGCTCGCCCTTATCGTCCTTGCCAAGGAACAAGGTCTGGAAAGCTTCGCGCGTTCCGGATACGCTGTCTCTGGAGTAGAGGGTGATGGGGCCTGCTGTGCCGCCGACTTCGGACCAATCGGTGATCTCGCCCAGGAAAATCTGCTTAACCTGATCTTTTGTTAACTCTGTTACGGGGTTGTCCTTGCTGACCACGATTGCAAGGCCGTCCACGCAGAGCAGGGTCGTCTTCATATCCGGATAAGTCGTCTGTTCTTCTTCCTTCAGGTTTCTCGAGGACATGCCCATATCCGCCGTGCCGTCGCCGCAGGAGGTGACGCCCGCGCCGGAACCGGTCTGTTCGACGTTGATCGTTACCCAGGGATGGGTTTCTGTATACTTCTCTTTCAGTGCTTCGATGACCGGGCCGACGGATGTGGAGCCGGCAACCTTGATGATGGCTTCTTCGTGCTGCTCAGACGCCGATTCCGAAGGTTGCTCTGACGTCTCAACGCTCTGGGAAGCGGATTCCGAAACCGTCTCCGACGGGGTCGTATTGTTCTGTGCGCAAGCCGCAAACAAGAGCGCCATAGTCAGCACAAGAACGATGATTCCAGTGATCTTTTTCATTTGATCCTCCCATAAATCTTTTTTAAATCTTGAGTACAAGATACACCCGCTATGTAAAGCACGTATCAACGGTAAGTTAAACGCATGTAAAAAAACCGCTAAATTGTCTTTACACATTTGGTGTCCGCAATGCCGTCATTTTAAGCCAGCGCAACAAAAAAAGCCTGCTGTCGCAGGCTTAAGTGGCTTTATGTTTTATGATGCGGATGGAGTGGCGCTCGCCGGTGCAGAGCCTGACGGCGTAGCCGCAGGCGTCGGAATCGCCGTAGGCGTAGGACCGGCTGTCGGCGACGGGATTACGCCGTTGAGCCATTCCGATGCGAATACGAGTTCGATGCCTTCGAGGTTCCACACCACGTTATCGGTGTTGGTGATATTTTCAAATTTGCTGCCGTAAGCCGCGTATACTTCGGGAGGCTGTTTGCCGTAGTAGGCAGGCGCGCAGGAGATGTAGCCTTTTATATCCGCCACGCCTTCCAACTTGTCCGCCGGAACGGTGAAATCCCACTTGACGTTTTCCTCTGTTTTGGCCATGGCATGATGATCGATGATCATGCCGTTTTGCGCCACAAGAGAGACGTCGATGATCGTGCCGTTTATTACGTTGATCGTACCCGAAACCGTAATCACATCGCCGTTTTGGGATATGGTGCAGCTGCCATCGACTGAAACGGGCGCAGCCGTCGACGAAGGCCCGGGCGTGGGACGCTGGAGCGCCGAAACGCCGCCGCAGCCAGCGAGCGTAGCTATGATCAATGCGGCCGAAATTACCCCGACCAGCCATTTAAAGCGAATTTTTCGCATAGATAACCCCTTCATACAAATCATTGCTTTTCAGTATATCGAAAAGTTGCCTCGATGTAAAGCGAAAAACTTAGGCCTGCGAAGCCGCCGCAGCGGAAAACCTGTTTAAGCGCAGTGCAGCCGGTTTATATAATACTTGGACTCTCGGCACAGAGGTGGAATCTTATGGCAATTAAACGTAAATATCTTGGCGAGTTGCTGATTGGCATGGGCATGATCACACAGGCACAGCTTGAGGAGTGCCTGAAGGAACAAAAGGGAAGCGGCGAACGGCTGGGCCGTATCCTGCGCAACAAGGGCTATGTAACCGAACAGCAGCTCATGGAGATCATGGAATTCCAGCTCGGCATTCCGCTCGTCAACCTCGAAGCGGTCACCTTCTCGCACTCACTCGCAAAATACATGCCGGTCGCGCTGGCCAAAAAGCACAAGATGGTGCCCGTGAGAGTAGAAAACGGCAAGCTGTATGTGGCCATGAGCGACCCGCTCGATTTTATCGCGATTGAGGACGCGCGTATGGTATCGGGGCTTGAAGTGCTGCCCATGATCACGCCCGAGCACGCGATTGAAACGGGTATCAACAAGGTATACGGCAACGAGTACGCCGAAACCGCCATCAAGGAGCTTGCCGAGGAAGACCAGCGTGAGGAAGCGGATACCGACGACTCCGCCAACATCTCCAATGCGCCCATCGTTCGGTTGGTCACCTCCATATTTGAGCAGGCAGCCAAAGCCAGAGCGAGCGATATCCATGTGGAGCCTTCCGAAGGCGACGTGCGCGTGCGCATGCGCATCGACGGACAGCTCATTACGCTGCTGACGATCCCTAAGCGCGCGCAGTCCGCGGTCATTACGCGCCTCAAGATCATCGGCAATATGGACATCGCGGAAAAACGTCTGCCGCAGGACGGCCGCTACAAGCTCTCCGTCGGCACCAACGAGATCGACGTGCGCATGTCCTCGCTGCCCACCGTACACGGCGAAAAGATCGTGATGCGCCTGCTCGACAAGCAGAACTTCCTTATCTCCAAGGAAAAGCTCGGCTTCTCGGACGACAACATCAAGAAATTTGACGCGCTGCTTCAAAACCCGCACGGCGTTATCCTCGTCACAGGACCGACGGGCAGCGGCAAATCGACCACGCTCTATGCGATGCTGAGTGAACTCAACAAGGTGACGCAGAACATCATCACAGTAGAGGATCCGGTGGAATATACGATGCCGGGCATCAATCAGGTGCAGGTCAACAACAAGGCCGGGCTTACGTTCTCGTCCGGCTTGCGCTCTATCCTGCGTCAGGACCCCGATATCATTATGATCGGCGAGATCCGTGACCAGGAGACGGTGGACATCGCGATCCGCGCGGCGATCACGGGCCATCTCGTACTCTCCACGATTCACACCAACGACGCGCCCGGTACGATATCGCGCCTTACGGATATGGGCGTGCCGCCCTACATGCTCGCTGCGTCGCTCGTGGGTATCCTATCGCAGCGGCTCATCAAAAAGATCTGCCCGTTCTGCAAAACAGAATATACCCCGAGCACGTTCGAACTGCACGCGGCAGGCCTGCCCGCGTCTTATAACAAGCCGCTGCACATCGGCAAGGGCTGCACCTACTGCAACGACACCGGCTACAAGGGCCGCATGGCCGTTCATGAAATCCTCGTGGTAGACCGCGAGGTGCGAGACATGATCACGAGCGGCAGCAGTGTGGATGAAATTCGCGATTACGCGATCAGAAAACAGCGCATGAGTACAATCGGCGCGGGGTGCGTCGCGCTGATGGAGCGGGGCGAAACCACGATCCATGAGGTAATCCACACCGCCTACGCGTATAAAGGAGACAGCTGATGAACCTGATCGCCCTGCTCGAAAAGGCCACGCAGTCCGACGCCTCGGATGTGCACATCACGGTGGGCATCCCGCCCATGGCGCGAATCAGCGGCTCGCTCGTGCCCATTGCCGATTTTACGGTGACGCCCGAGATTTCGGAAGCGTTTGCGAAGGAAGTCATGAACGACGCGCAGTGGGATACGTTCCAGAAGCTCGGAGAATGCGACTTCTCGATCTCCCTGCCGGGTAAATACCGGTTCCGCGTCAACACGTTCCGCCAGCGCCACAGCGTGGCAATCGCGCTGCGGCTGATCAAGAGCAGTCCGCCCGATATCAGCGAGCTGGGGCTGCCCCCCATCGTTACCTCGCTGTGCGGCTATACGCGCGGCATCATCCTCGTGACGGGGCCGACAGGCAGCGGCAAATCGACCACGCTCGCCTCCATGATCGACTACATCAACCGCACGCGCAGCGCGCACATCATCACGCTCGAGGACCCGATCGAATACCTGCACCGGCACCGCAAGTGCATCGTCAACCAGCGCGAAATCGGCGTGGACTCGCAAAGCTACTCCGCCGCGCTCCGCGCCGCACTGCGCGAGGACCCCGACGTCATCCTGATCGGCGAGATGCGCGACCTTGAGACCATCGGCATCGCGCTGACCGCGGCCGAAACGGGGCACCTCGTGCTTTCTACGCTGCATACCACGGGCGCGGCCAAAACGATCGACCGCGTGATCGACGTGTTTCCGCCGTTCCAGCAGCAGCAGATCCGCATGCAGCTTTCGATGACGCTCGTGGCCGTCATCTCGCAGCAACTGCTGGTCTCCACCGACAATACGAGCCGCGTGATCGCAGTGGAAACCATGATCGCGACGTCGGCGATTCGCAACCTGATCCGCGAGAACAAGATTCATCAGGTAGCCAGCGCGATGCAGGCGGCGGGGCCGACCGGTATGCAGTTGATGGACAACGCGCTTGCGCAACTGTACCGTTCCGGCAAAATCACGCGTGAAACGGCTTACGCGTATTCCATGGACAAGAACTACATCTCAACGATGCTGTAAGAGCAAGGGGTGACGTAATATCAAATACCTGTATAAGGCGGCCAACCGGGCCGGACATACCGTAGAGGGCATCATCGAGGCAGCCGACCGCAAGGCGGTGCTTTTTGCGCTGCGCACCAAGGCACTGTATCTTCTTGAACTTTCCGAGGTGAGCGCCCGGGCATCCATCGACATCACGCTCGGCTCGGCCAAAATTCCCAAAAAGACGCTGGCCGTGTTCTGCACCCAGTTCGCGAGCATACTCAAAGCGGGCGTTCCGCTCGTGCAGGCAATCAACATCCTCACAGAGCAGACGGAACATAAACAGCTCAAAAAGATACTGATCAGCGTCAGCGACGACCTGCAGAGCGGCCGCGGATTTGCCGAAGCGCTGTCGTCGCACGAAAAAGCCTTGCCCAGCATCATGATCAAGCTGATTGAAGCGGGCGAGATGAGCGGTACGCTCGATCTCTCGTTGCAGCGGCTCGCAACACAGTTCGAGAAGGACTATAAGCTCCAGCGCAAGATCAAGAGCGCCATGAGCTACCCGATGATCGTCAGCATCATCGCCGTGCTCGTCGTCGTATTCCTGCTCGTGGTCATCATCCCCAAGTTCACGTCGTTGTTTGAAGGTCTCGGCGCAGAAGTACCCGCAATCACAAAATTTATGCTGTCGCTGTCGGATGCAGTCGTGCATGGCTGGATGTATATCCTGGGCTTTATCGTGCTGTTTGTCGCATGTTTCAAATTTTATAAATCCAGCGCCAAGGGACAGTTGCAGCTCGACAACGCCAAACTAAAGCTTCCAGTCGTCAGGAAAGCCATGGTGCGCATCCTTGCGGCTCGCTTCGCGCGTACGCTAGCCACGCTCACATCCTCGGGTGTTTCGCTCACGCAATCGCTGCGCATCGGCTCCAAGGTGGTTGCCAACAAGGTGGCCGAAAACAAGCTGCTCGATATCGAGGAGCAGATAAAGCGCGGCAAAACGCTGCACTCCGCCATCAGCAGCGAGACGATTTTTCCGAAGATGCTGATGCACATGGTGAAGATCGGCGAGGAGTCGGGCACGCTCGACCAGATGCTCGAAAAAGCGGCGGATTACTTCGAGGAAGAAGCCGAAGAATCGATCACGAAGCTGACCTCGCTGCTACAGCCGATTTTACTAATCTTCGTCGCCGTGATCGTACTGCTGATCATCCTCTCGGTTATGCTGCCGATATTCAGCCTCTACTCGAGTATACAATAAATAATTTTTAAAATTCTTGTTTCAACGGAATGAAACGGGTTTATATAGTACACGTAGTATTTTACACTGCACGCGAATGAAAGGAGAATAAACATGTTCAATCCGAGAAGGAACAAAAAAGGCTTTACCCTCATTGAACTCATCGTTGTTATTGCTATCCTTGCCATCCTTGCCGCTATCGCAATCCCGTCCATTTCCGGTCTGATTGGAAATGCCGAAGACAAGGTCAATCTTGCGAACGCAAACACGATTGCCACCGCAATCAATGCGTACAATCTGACCAATCCGGTTCCAATCACAGACAAAACCAAGGCGCAGACTACGCTGCAAGGCGCTGACCTCTGGCCGGATCAACTTGCGGAGTCAGATGTGCAGCCCGCCTTAGATTTGATCACAATCACAGATGATGTTGCAACAGTCTCTGCAACTACCTCGACACCACCCGCAACATCCTGAAGCTAAGCGAACAACAAACATCTGAACGGAGTGAACAGCTCCGTTCTTTTTTTGCGGCAATCACCGAATATACAAAGACAGACAACCGGTGTATAATACCGTTGGGTATCAAAGCTAATATAAGGAAGGGCTATGCAAACAAACAAATCCAAAGGCGCCGTCAGGGCGTTTATATCGTATTATCGGCCCCACAAGGGGCTTTTCGCGTTGGATATGGTGTGCGCGCTGTTCATCGCGGGGATTGACTTATGCTTCCCGCTTGTCGCGCGCTATGCCATGAACAGCCTGCTGCCCCAGCAGCAGTATACCGGCTTCTTCATCATCATGGGCGCGTTTGTGCTGGCGTATCTGCTGCGCAGCTTTTTCGATTATATCGTCGCGTACTGGGGGCACACGCTGGGCGTGCGCATGGAAGCCGACATGCGTCGGGACCTGTTCACACACCTGCAAAGGCTCTCGTTCCGCTTTTATGACCGGCACCGCACAGGGCAGCTGATGTCCCGCGTGACGACGGACCTTTTCGACATCACCGAGCTGGCGCACCACGGCCCGGAGGATCTTTTTATCTCGCTGCTCACCATACTCGGCGCTTTTGTCGTGATGCTGACGATCAGCTGGCCGCTTGCGCTCGTGCTGATTGTACTGGTCCCGGTGGGCGTGCTGTTCATGCTGATGCAGCGGGGACGCATGATGTCGGCCTCCAAAAAGGTCAAGGAGCGCACGGCGGGCATCAACGCGGGGCTGGAGTCCAGCATATCGGGCGCGAGGGTCGCCAAGGCGTTTACCAACGAGAGCTACGAGATCGACAAGTTCATGGAGAGCAACGAGCGCTTCAAGACGAGCAAGGGCGAGTTCTACTCCGCGATGGGCATATTTGCGAGCGGTATGGGCTTTTTCACCAACCTGTTCAACATAGCGGTGATTGCAGTGGGCGGGTACCTTATCATGCAAAAGCAATTCGACTACGTGGGGCTCATGACGTTCACGCTGTACGTCAGCGTGTTCCTGCAGCCTATCCGCCGCATCACCTCGTTCATGGAGGTGTTTTCGAGCGGTGCGGCGGGCTTTAAGCGCTTCCGCGAATTACTCTGTGAGGAGCCCGACATAACCGACGCGCCGGATGCCACAGAGCTTAAGGACGTGCGCGGCGACATCGAGTTTGACAACGTGAGCTTTGCCTACAACGACCACACCAAGGTACTTTCGGGCCTCTCGCTCAAGATTGGCGCAGGCCAGACACTCGCGCTGGTGGGGCCTTCGGGCGGCGGCAAAACGACGCTGTGCCACCTGATCCCGCGCTTCTACGAGGCCACGGACGGCAGCATCCGTATCGACGGCAGGGATATCAAGAGCGTGACGCTGCTCTCGCTGCGCCATAATATCGGCATCGTTTCGCAGGACGTGTTTCTGTTTGCAGGCACGGTGAAGGAAAACATCCGCTACGGCCGTATCGACGCAACCGACGCGGAGATTGTGGAAGCCGCGAAGTGTGCCGAAATCCACGACATGATCATGGAGATGGAGAACGGCTACGATACGCAGGTGGGCGAGCGCGGCGTGCGCCTTTCGGGCGGACAGAAGCAGCGCATCTCCATCGCGCGCATATTCCTCAAAAATCCGCCGATCCTTATCCTCGACGAGGCGACCTCCGCGCTCGACACAATCACGGAAGCGAAGATCCAGCAGTCGTTTGAGGAGCTTTCCCGCGGACGCACCACGCTCGTCATCGCGCATCGGCTGTCCACGGTCAAAAACGCCGACGAGATCATTGTCATCGGCGAGGAGGGCGTGATCGAGCGCGGCACTCACGAGGCGCTGCTCCAAAAAGGCGGCGAGTACGCAAGACTGTATAACAGTCAGTTCAGAGAGTAGTGACAAGAAGCCGGTGCAGGCCGTTCATTCATAAAACAAGACCCGGCAGGGCTAAGCCCCCCGGGTCTTTTACTGACTGAATCATCGCAATTACGCTTCAAACATACTTCTGGCGCTGCGCATGTTGTCCACGATCCCAACGCCAAAAGGACAGCGTTTTTCGCAGATACCGCAGGCGATACACTCTGACGCCTTTGCATCAAGCGCCGCATAGGCTTCCTTCAGCGCCGACGTCATCGCGATCCCTGCCTCATCGAGCAGCCGCGTGACCCCGGCTATGTTGATATGCACCGGGCAGGGCAGGCAGTGATTGCAATACAGGCAGCTTTTTTCCGCTTTGCCCATGTGCTGATACAGCCCGGAGTAATCGCATTCTGCATCTGTCGCAGTGCAATAGGCTACAGCCTCTTCAATTTCTTTCACCGACTTTGCGCCGATGAGCACACTGCTGACGGCCGGTCGGCTGAGGGCGTAATGGATGCACTGATTGACCGTCATGGGCACTTTAAAGGGTGAGCTTTCAGCGCGCAGCAGCCGTCCTGCACCGAGAGCCTTCATTACGGTGATGCCCACGCCTTTCTCCTCACATAATGCATACAGCCGGGCGCGGTCGTGGTCGATATCCAGATGATCGGGCAACTCGCCATCATCCAAACACGCCTCCAGATCCTTACTGCCAAACACCAGATCGAAGGACGGGTTGATGCTGAACATCAACACGGAGAAGAGGCCGCTTTTAACAAGCTCCATCGAAACCGCCGCGCTGTGAGAGCTGACGCCCAGTGTACGGAACCGTCCCTGTTTTTTGAGCTCCAGCATATATTCAATGATCCCACTCTCCTGCGTTTTCTTCCAGTCCTCCAGCGTATCGACGTAATGTAGCATGCCGATATCGATATAGTCTGTCTGGAGGCGTTCGAAGAGATCGTCCAGAAAGAACTTACTCTTCTCCAAATTACGCGTTTTGGTATACTGTCCATTCTCCCAAATCGAGCAGACCTGCCCCTGCACAATCATCCTGTCCCGTCGGCCCTTCAGCGCCAGCCCGAGGTTTGTCCGGATGTCTGGATTGGACATGAATATATCAAGGATATTGACGCCCAGTTCCATCGCATGGTGCATGGTTCGTATAACGCTCTCCCGGCCTTCATATTCCAGATGCTCGCCGCCGATGCCTACCACACCGGCACGAATCCCGGTGTTGCCCAAATCCCTGTATTCCATAGCGACCTCCTCAGAACGATGTGTTGTAACCATTCACTTAATATGACTGATTATACCACATCGTTTGCGGCAAGCCTACCTACCTGCTCTGCGCTGACATTTTATCCGGAATCGGAGACACTGGGGCAAGAGCACCGTAAAAAACGCGAATGGCAAAATCCACTCGCGTAACGAGGCGATTCCCGATCGGTTAATGCGCCATTTACGCCAGCGGGTAGTTCAGCGACCAGACGATGCCGTATTTATCCTCCACGACGCCGTGCAGCGCGTTCCAGTCGGTTTTCTGCACGTCGTAGCGTATGCCGCCGCCCTCCTTGAGCGTCTCGAACGTTTTGCGCAGTTCTTCCTCCGAGTCCATATCGAGCACAAGCACGATGCTGCCGTACACAGGCTTGCTGTAATGAAAAAGGTCGTGGAAATACAGCACCAGCCCCGGGCCGATGTGCAGCTCCGCATGCATCATCTCGCCGGACGGCGTTTTGGCGGTATTGCGTATCTCTCCGCCGAACACGGACTCATAGAACAGCAGCTTATCCGCGCAGTCCTCCAGCGTGATATCGGGCGTAATCTTTTTCATGCACTCTCCCCCTTCTTTTGGGTTAGTTTGAGCCTCACAAAAGGCGTTTATGCGCGTATCGGCGCAAGGGACGCTTTCGCTTCGGTTTTGGTGCCTCGCCCATATCTTGACAACCCTCTTTGCCTGACATAGAATGGTTTTAACACATTATTCGACACAAACCGCATACCCCATCTTTCACTATTTGAAAGGGGCAGATTATGGACACCCAAGACACACTGTGGTCGGCAGGCGTCACCTGCGAAAAGACACTAGAAACCCATACCACGCGCGAAGGCACCAAGCTCATCACCACTAAGACATGGAAATTTTTTGACGTGTTGTTCGACCTGAACCCTGCGGAGCCACAGAGGGCCGAATATGTCTGCCCTTACTGCGGCAACACGTTCCGCATCGTTACGGCGCCGCGCAAGGATGTTTCGCTGACCGCCGAAGACGTGGAAAGCAAGTTTGCGGCGAACATCAAAAAGCGCGTGCTGCAATGGCTCCTCTCCATCCTGATCAGCGCGGCCTTTCTGCCCGGGCTGCTGATGGACAACGACACGCTGCTTATCATCGGCATGTTCGTGGCAATCGTGGGGGTGAGCATGCTGTTCTACTTTACCGTGATTACATTCCGAAACCTCCGGGATCGCGGAAGGTTTCGCCGCAGCGGCACGGTTCCCATCGGCTTTCATATGCAGTGCCCGTACTCCGTGAAGATTGAAGACCCGCTCAAGCTGCACTATTGGAAGAAGTACCGGAAAACCGATATCCAGATTGCCTCGGCGCTGGAGTTTGCGGACCTGCCCCCCGTCGGAAATATCGACGAAACCCCTGAGTTCAACAGAGGCCTCGCGCGGCGGTAACCGCCCGCGCTTTACGGTACAATAAAAAGGCGGCAAAATGAGCAGGCTGTTTTGGCGTATCATGATTATTGCAGGGCTTATCGCGCTGGGGATGGTAGCCATAGCGTTGGTTCCTCACGAATATGGCCCCATCAGAAACCCCTCAGTCCTTCTGTTCCTGCCCCCCGCCGCTATCCTGATCCACCTGTGGCGGAAACTCTAATCTGTACGGAGAAAACCATGCTGAGTAAAGCGATACGGCTTATCATCCTATGCATTCTCGCGGGCGCGGCGATCTGCGCGATGTTCTTCATCGCGCGCCTGCTGTTCCGCCTGCTCATCATCGGCGCGGTCGTGCTGGGCATCCTCGCGCTGATACGGGGATGGAACCGCGGAGGGGCAAAGGGATAAGGAACAGGCGTCCAAAGGATGCCCAGATTGCTGAAAAAACCCACTATGTCATGCTGAGCCGTAGGCGGCTACGCAGTGGATGAGCATCTTATAGGGCTTAAAACTCAAGGATTCTTCGGGTGCTATGCTACCCTCAGAATGACAAAAGGTACTTTGTCATCAGCCTGAAGCGTCCAAAAGATGCCCCTGCAGATAATATAACAAAGAGCGAATTGACCCCGCAGCTTTAATATGAATAATCCACCTCGGGACATATCAAGTATCATACGCAGGCTTTGACAAGATGAGTACTGAAATAGCCAATCCCTTACCTTGACAATTTTTACGAATATGATATATATAAACCGCTATATATTGAATAGGAGTTTATAATATGAAAAAAGCATTCGGAACGTTTACGGCGCTGATCATGATCGCTGCCGTTTGTGTCGGCCTTGCGGGGTGTATGATCCGCTTTGATTCCGGCATGAGAATAGAAGGGAACGGTCAGGTGGAGACGCGGGAGATCAGCTTGCCGGAAGCTCTCTCCGCAGTGAAGACGCTGACCTCGATCGACGTTTTGCTCGATCCGGACCTGACAGACAAAGCGATTCTGGAAGGCGAGAGCAACATTCTGGACCTGACCGAGGTGAAAGTCAGCGCCGGGGTGCTGACGGTCAACTTCAAACCTGCTTACAGCCTGTCGATCTCGCGCCCGGTGACGCTGCGCGTGCCGGAGCTCAGCGGCGGCTTGCTCGAGACCTCCAGTAGCGGCAGCATCCGCATGCTGGGCAGCGATGCGCTCAAGGGCGAGTCTTTCGAGCTCGTCACCAGCAGCTCGGGCAGCATTGCCGTTGCGGTCGAGACAGATAAGCTGCGGGCGGTTTCCTCCAGCAGCGGCAGCATCACGGTAACCGGCAGTGCGGAAACCGCGAATATTGAACTCATGAGTTCGGGCTCGTTCAACGGCTTTGACTGCGCAGCGCAGAACGTCAGCGCGCGGCTTTCGAGCAGCGGAGACGCGAAAGTCCGCGTCAGCGGCGAGCTTTCGGGCAATATTTCCAGCTCCGGCAATGTCGTTTATACCGGCAACCCGAGCCGGGTGAATGTGACAACCAGCAGCAGCGGAAGGGCCATAGAAGGATAACCGGAAGTATTATTATCCCTGATTCTAGCCTATACGAATACCGACAGTCAGGAACCCGTCCCCTGGAGGGGACGGGTTTTATGGTGTTCAAAAAAGCGGAAAGTTGCCGCCCAGAGGTGGCAGGTTATGCTGGCGATGCTTGCGCTGATAGAAGGAGGCGCGGAGGGGCAAAGGGGTAAGGGGACAAACTGCCATGCGGGTCTAAGCGGTTATTTCTGCATTGAAACTAGTCATTGATATTTTATCGAGGATTTAGAGACTTTCTTTACTTTATTAGTATAGTATAAATATGGGGCGATTTCTGCAGGCTTCTCAACTTTCGGTCCTAAAATCACTTCATCGAGTTCTAAAGATTTTTCCATTTCTACGTATAAATGTGGTATTTCTCTTTCTCTTTTACCATCATCACTTATAGGAGCATTAGACCACTTTATTATCCTTAGCTCCTTTTCGTGTTCATAATCTTTGCTTTTAAAAAGGAATCTAATCTGGTCTAAGATATTTAGCGCAAATTGAATAATTAACGAATCCTGTGTATACCTTTCCAGCTCGTTTAAAATAAATAATATTGATTTTAGTTGATTTTTGTAACTACATATTTCCGCATTACTAATATACTCAACTTGATACAATACATATTTATCTTTTTTCTATTTTTGGGGTTTCCCTTTGTTGTACTTTCTCCACTTTCAATCTCCGCTGCCTGAATGTCATATAGGGGTTCATCATCATCATCAAAGAAACCTCTATTAATAATTAAGCAACATCCTTTTCCATCGTTTCCGTATTGGACCCACATAGGTAAACTGTCTATATTTTCCGAAAAACTACACAAAAATGTATTACTACTATTAATCATGACTCTATTATCTGTTGTAGTAAGTTTAATTAAATCAACATTACCGTTTATTTGTTTTAGCAACTCATAAAATACAATCCCCTCCGAAGGATCATTAACATACAAAACATTACTAAGCCTAAACCGTGTTTCCTTTTTTATTTTAACAAGATCTTTTAGATTCTCTACTCGAGTATAATGTCCAATACTAGCAGTACCCTTATATCTTAGTTGCAATTTTACTTCTTCAATATTTGCGCACAATGATAAGAGTAAAGCTCTAATACAGCTTCTATTTGGATTTTCTTTAGTAAAGTCAAAAACCTTCTTCACGATAAAATAATTATTATAATCAGGGCACTCTTCCGAAATCGTTATATTATCAGTTATTTCAAATGCCTGTATTTGTCCTTCTTCAACACAAGCTTTTGCAAAACCTATTAACCTTTTTAACTTATTAATATATTCTAAAGAATCAATTTTAATATTCGTTATTGGATTAAAATTACCACTTTTTGTTGCATAGTAAATTATATTACTGAAAATAATTGATAAAGGCTCTATTGATAAACCTCTCTTTAAATAATTCATCACATTTCTTTTAATTCCGTTATTGTATAAAAAAACTGCGAAACTATTCCATTTAGATGCACTAGGAAATGCACTTAATAATTTTTTGTAGTATATCTGTCCAGTTTCAGTATCTTCTAATTCATGGCAAAGGTTTATTATTCTTATATAATGCTTTTCAAGGTTATCTACCTGATTCTCATCTATATCAATTAATCTATCTAGCTCATCCTTCTTTTTTTCATTTTGTTGTTTCATAGAGTAATACCTATATTTTATTTGAGTATCTTACTTCCTTATTTCTACCATATTTCCCCCAAATATGCAACCTTTCCGCAAAATGCGCGCAGAGGCAGGCGGGCGATCAATGGACGCCCCTACCGGTATGTACACATAGCGGAACGGCACAACTACGAAGTGGACGTGGCCGTTCCCTACAAGTTTGCGGAATATCCACGTCCCCTACAGAAAGCTGAGCTGGTCCCGCCGGAGTAGGCGGGCGGGGCGGTCGCGGACGATGTCCGCGGGGTCAAGCACGCTGCAAAGCAGCGGCGAGGCGGGGTCGTAAAGGCGGGCGACGGATGCCGTGCCGGGGCGGTTGGCGTAGCAGTAGCGGCAGCCGTGCGGGCAGGTGTCGTACGCGCCGATATCCACGCTGGCGGCGCAGCCGCAGGCGGGCCGCTGGTTCTTGTCCTTCTCGAACGGGATGGGATACCCTGTGATGAGGCTGATCAGACGGTCGTCCACGCACCGCGCAGGGTTAATGCTGAGGCCGTCGAAGGCGACACCCTCCGCGCAGGCGTCCATACCAAGGCCGTACGACGCGGCGATTTTGGCAAGGCTTCCGGCGATGCGCCGTTTCTGCTCGTCGGAAATCTCCTGAATACCCAGCTCGCGCACACACCCGCCGATCTTTTTGTAAATGTCGATGAAGCTGATGGTGCACTTCTCGGTATGGTCTTTTAGACTCTGGGCTAGTTCGCCGAACCGGTCGGCATGGTAATCCACGCCATATTTCGGGCTGATCAGGATCGGGTCGTACCGCCAGATCACCCGCTCCTTGCCGATACGGTCGGCCAGCGCTTTGAAGGTGCTGATGAGCGCGTCTTTGGGCGGCAGGCCCGGCTCTACTTCCTCGCCGTACGCGTTCAGTGTGAACTGAAAGTAATACGGGCGGCCTTTCAGCCTATCCAGCCGGTCCAGCATGGGCGCGGGGTTTTTGGTCCAGAATACGATGCAGTCCACCACATCGGGCGATAGACTGACGCGGCTCACCTGATGGGGATTGACGGGGTTGCGCACAAGCGCATACCCTTCGGCAAGGCGGTTCATGAACCAGTCCGAATAGAAGGCAGGAATGTCGGTTCTTCTGCTGGCGCTGACGATCATATGACTCCTTTTTAACCAGCCGCACGATCAGCGCCCGGTTTTCATAAGGTATGCCAGACACATATTTGGGAGGACGATCTTTATGATGACCCGACAAAGCGATCAACCCGCCGGGATGGTCTATATCATGACCAATGCGGCGGACAACAATGAGGTGGGCGCGTTTATCCGCACCCCGGGCGGCACGCTCCAGCCCGACTCATTGTACGGTACACAGGGCAGCGGCACCGGCCCGGGGCAAACGGGCAGGGGCGTCGATCCGCTGTCGTCTCAGGGGTCTCTGGTGCTGTGTCCCAGCGGAAGAAGGCTGTTCGCCGTCAACGCGGGCAGCAGCACCATCTCCGGCTTTATGGCTGGCATGGACGGACAGCTCACGCTGACGAGCATCGTGCCTTCCGGCGGCATGATGCCCGTCAGTGTGACGGTACGCGGACGTCTGCTGTATGCCGCAAACGCGGGTGGCGGCGGTCTTTCGTCCAACGTCACGGGCTTTATGGCGGACGACCAAGCGCGCCTGACCATGATCCCCCGCTCTACCCGTATGCTCAGCACTCCCGGTGCGCAGCCTGCCTGCATCGCGTTCAGCCCGGACGGCAGCATGCTGGCGGTGACTGAACTCTCGGCCAATCGCATCAGCCTTTACGGCGTGCAGCCTGACGGCACGCTGTCGGGGCCGTTTACAAGCGTCTCCAGCGGTGCGGGTCCTTTCGGCGCGGTTTTTACGCAGACGGGCTTGCTGCTTGTCGCCGAAGCGGGTGCAAACGCGCTTTCCTCTTACAGGATGACAAACGGTATGCTGCAGCCGGTAAGCGGCTCCGTGCCCAATGGCCAGTCCGCCACCTGCTGGGTCGCGCTGACGCCCGACGGGCACTATGCCTTTACGTCCAACGCGGGCAGCGGCACGATTACCACATACGGCGTGAATTTTGACGGCACGCTTCGCATGCTGCTTAACACACCGGTTGCGGAAAGCATGCAAAACCCCGTGCCGATCGACAGCGGCGTCAGCATGGACGGCCGGACCCTGTACGCGCTCATTGGCAACCGGGGTACGGTCTCGGCGCTTCGCATCGGCGAAGGGGGACGGCTGATGTTCTTGCAGACGGCAGGCAGTGCAGACATTCCCACACTGGGCACACAAGGGCTCGCAGCGCGCTGAGTCCCTGCGCCACCCCCCGCTTGACTTTGGGTATCCGGAAAGGGGACAAGCCCTGCAAGCTGGGGTCCCCCGGCTTAAAATGCTGGCGGGTTTTCCCGCTCCGTTTATTTGAAATACGCGTCCTGTATGCCGCCCGCGAAGGATGCGAGCAGCGCCTTCCGGCCGGGAATGTCGGTATGGATATAGTCATATACCGCCGCAACGGCCCCGTGAATCTGTTCCTTCGGCAGCATCTTTACGTTGGGCGAGGGCCGAAAATACAGCATCATCGGGAAGCCGCCCTCTTGGGTGGGCAGCTGGTAATTAAAATCGAGCCTTTTTGCACCCAGCCGCTCGTAGAACTTGATCCTGCGCAGCTGGTCGGCTTTGAGGGCTTCATCGGAGGAGGCGGGATACTCAAGCTCCATATACATCCCGACAATACCCTCGTGCTTAATTTCGGCAATCCGGTTCACCAGCAGCGTGCCGTACCCACTGTCCTGAAATTTCGGGTCGATCGCCATATAATCGAGCCACAGCGCTTTCTGGCTGTCGATCTCAAATACGAGCGCGTAGCCGACCACCTCTTTGAATATTTTGTGCCGGGCGAGCAGCAGCTTGTATTTTTTCTTGCTCATCAACATTTCCAGATGCCCCAGGTCCTTCAGCTCGGAAGGCTGGAAATCGTTCATGAAGCGCGCGTAAATCTCCTTTAAATCGGCTGCCGTACCCTCGATGATGTCGATATCGTTAAGTTCGGCGGTAACGAACTTCTGGAACTGCGGTCTGAACAGCCACAGGTTGTGCTTAAACCATGTGTAATGCAGCCGGTTTTCCTCAAACATGACGGGTACCCACGTCTCGGAGAGCTTAAACCGTCCCTTGCTGTCCCTTTGCTTGTCGTATATGGTCTCCACCAGATTCCAGCACATGTACGCATAAATGTTGTACTTTTTCCTGAAGGGGTCTGCCGCGGCCAGCTTGTAAAACTGGGACGTTCTGCTGTAGTCCCGCAGGTCCGGGTCGTTAAGGCCGATTTGGAGCAGCTCACAGTACTGCTTGTCCACGTCGAGGTAAGAGGTGTCGGATCTGGACTGCCGGTATATAAACAAAGTAACGATCACCGATACGCAGGCAAACAGCGCGGAGAAAAGTGAAATCATCAGACTCCAGGTATTTACGTCCGTCATAACTATACCCCCACCCATATTCTGCACGAATCATACCATAACACCGGTGCAAAATAAAGGCAGGGATATCTTCGGCACGGATTGGGCGCAATTGAAATGTGCGTTGATATTCCATGTCTGCGGCGGACCGATGCAGCCGCAGGGTTCTTCTTTGTTCATCGTCAACGCTCCTGTGATATCATATATATACATGATATGAAAGCATGCGAGGCATGGTGAGGCGAAAGCCTCACGCGTTTAACAATGGTAAAACAGGGTTATAAAGTATAAGGTTGACTCAGACAGGAGCGGATATGCAAAGAAGCACGCGATTCATGATTGATCTTATCGTGATAATGGTGGCGCTGGTCGTGCTGGCGCTGGTTGTGCTTCCGAAAATCACGCAGTTCGTCACCGATACGCGTTCCGCCGCGGATACCTTAAGCCTTCGGGTGCTCAACGAGGCGACCATCGCCTACCGCGTGCTGAATGGAGCTCCTGAGGAAGACACGTTCGCGGGCTATGTCACGGACAAAGCGCGAATGCAACTCCTTGTGGATGCGGAATTTTTGAGCGAGGCGCTTGCGCCGCAGCAAAATGACGCGACGTTTCAATGGAATAAAAAAGAGCAGATTTGGGTGCTGGTCGTTCAGGGCCAAACCGCACCGTTAACCGAACTGGGCAGTTCGTTCACCGAGATATCCTCCGCCATGATGCGCCTCGAGCTTGACCTCAAAGCCCGAACCGGCTCCTTCGGCCGAAGCTGGGGCAGCGATGCCTATACCGACCTTGGGCTTAACCCGGAGGAATGGGAAGCCCCGGTCGACCACATCCGCTACCAGCCGGGCGGCGCGCAGATCATGCTCTCCCCCGAGGAAGGCTATACATTCTTCGTCGAAGACATGTCCGGCGCGGTCAGAAGGCTGCCCGCCTACTACAACTGGAGCCTCATCGGCGATTGCACCACCGGTACATGGTACTATCACGTCATCGCCGCGGATACGCAGGTCGACATTACGACGCTGCGGGTCGTACCGGATTGAAATTCTCCCGCATTGTTCACACGCTGAATGCGCGTGTTCCCTTCCGGATATAAATGAATTATAATAGAAGCGTACCAGAAAAAATAAAAGCTGGAGGAACACACATGAACGGGCAGACATTTGACGCGATCGATGCCATATTGCAACGCGCCCATTCGGACGGGCGGTCCATGCTCTTTGAACACGAGGTATACGGTATCTTGGGTGCTACCGGCGTCAGTGTGCCGCGCTGCGTATTCGTGCGTGATCCCGCCGAAGTAGATGAGGCGATGCTCGCCTCCTTTGGCGCATCCGCCGTGATGGTCAAGACCGTCTCGCGCGATATGGCGCACAACCAGCGTTATGGTGGCGTTAAAAAAGTCACGTACCTCGACCCGTTGTTTGTGCGGTTTGTGCTCTCCAGCATGAAGGACGAAGTGCTCTCACACTTTCCCGAAGGCGGCAAGCCGCGCATCGACGGCTTTCTGATCGCCGAGTTCGTTAAATTTACACAGTCGCTCGGCAGCGAGATCATGATCGGTCTCAAGGAAGACCCGTCATTCGGCGCAGTAGTCACGCTGACCAAGGGCGGCGACGACGCCGAGTTCTTCTCGCGCTATTACGATCCGGCCAACCTGTTTCTCGCGCCTATCAGCTATGAGGAAGCGTATGGCATTACCCAGGGCTTAAAGATACGCCACAAATACGAAGAGACGGGCCACGCGGATTATCTCGAGATGATGGCGCGCACACTCAGTGCGGTGAGCCACCTCGGCCATCACTATTCGTTCATGTCGGACCGCACCCCCGCGTTCTATCTCAAAGCGCTGGACGTCAACCCGCTCGTATACTCCGAGGACGGACGCTTTATCGCGATCGACGGCTACGCGGAGTTCATTCCGGCGCATGAGGAAACCAGCGTGCGCACGCGTCCCAACACGCTGGGGCTGGATCGCTTCTTTCACCCGCAGGGCGTCGCAATCCTCGGGGTTTCGTCCGTTCCGGAAAAATACAGCATGGCACGCGTCATCGTTTCGCTGTTCCTCGACATGGGCCGGGAAGACATCTACTGCGTCAATCCCAAGGGAGGGGAAGCCGTAGTGGATGGACGCTCGTTCCCGCTCTACCGCAGCCTCGCGGAGATTCCCGGCCAATACGATCTCATCGTATACGCCGCCCCGGCCAAAAACACGCTCAAATTCCTCGAAACCGTACCGGAGAACAAAGCGGTGATCCTGATCTCCGGCCTGCCGTCCGAGATCTCATACAGCGAATTTGCTTCGGAAGTGCGGCGCATCCGCAAAGCCGGCGTGCGCCTCATCGGCCCCAACTGCATGGGCGTATTCCACGCGCCGGACGAAACGCATCAGGGCGTCAACACGCTTTTCATCGACGAACACCATCTCAAGATCCCGTATTCGGCGCGCAGCAACGCGGCGCTGTTTACGCAGAGCGGCGCGATGGGCATTACCACGGTGGAGCGCGCGCAGCACTCGCGCATCATACGCACCATCGTGAGCTTTGGCAACAAGATCGACGTCAACACGCCGGACCTTATGGCGTACTTCGCGGATCAGGCGGGCGTGGATGTGCTGTCGCTCTATATCGAGGGCATCGGAGAAGGCGAGGGCAGACAGTTCTTCGATCTCGCGAAGAAGAGCGAAAAGCCCGTCCTCGTATACAAATCGGGCCGCACCGAAGCGGGCGCTAAGGCCGCCGCTTCGCACACCGCTGCGATATCGGGCAGCTACGACGTATTTAAAGCGGCCTGCGTGCAGTCGGGCTGCGTGCTCACCGAGGCGCTCGATGATTTCTATTCGTTCACCAAGGCATTCGCGATGCTCAGCGGCAAGCGCCCGAAGGGCAACCGCGTCGCGGGCGTAGTCAACGCGGGGCTGGACGCGACAATGGGCGCGGATACGCTCAAGTTCCTGCAGCAGGCGGTACTGTCGGACGAGACGGTGCAGCGGCTCGGCGAGCTCAATACGCACGGCCTCGTAGATACCCGCACCTCATTCCTCGATCTTACCCCCATGACGGGTGACGTGGGCTACGCGAAGTTCATCGAGGCGGTTCTGCGCGACGAGAACGTGGACTGCATGTTCGTCGCGGTCGTGCCGCATATCGAAAACCTCAAAACGCTCGAGAGCGATTATCTCGACGCCGACGCCGTGATCCCGCTCATCGTCGACGTTGCAAAGCGGTACGACAAGCCGATCGTGGTTTCCGTCAACTCGGGCAACCATTACCAGCACATCGTGGCGCACTTGGAAAGCAACGGCCTGCCCGTTTACGGCAATATCCACGCCGCCATCCGCAGCCTCGACGCGTTCGTCGAGTACTGGATGACCCGAAAGCGGTAACTTTCCCGTTACATTTCTTTGCTTTCTCCGGCTTGCCGGAGAAATATTTATAGGAAAATCGGTTTTTTAAAAGGTTTTTTGGCTCGCAGTGAAGAATATACACAAAGCCGGGCATATTCCAATCTGGCGCGGAGGACGTTATGGACAAACGCGCAGCCATCACCATCATCGATATTGGTTACAATTACGAACAGGAAATCAAACAGCTTGAAGCGCTGGGGCTTGTAGCACAGTTTTTGCCGCTTGAGGGCACTTCCGACACGGACCGAATCATCCAGACGCTTTCGGACTTCGATATTGTGCTCGCGGGTCCGGAGCTTTGGAACGAGACGGCGCTTTCGGGTGTATCATCGCTCGGGATGATTGCGCGGCTGGGCGCGGGCGTCGAGAAGATCGACCTCGGCGCGGCAGCCCGGCTCGGTATCGCGGTCGCCAATACGCCGGGCGCGAATGCCTGCTCGGTAGCGCAGCATGCACTCTGCTTCATGCTCGATCTCGCACTCTCGGTGACGAAGTACGACCGCGGCATGCGCAGCGGCAGCGTAACCCGCGGGCGCGCGAGAGACCTCATCGGCAAAACCATCGGCCTTGTGGGCTTCGGCAACATTCCGCGGACGCTGGCCAAATTGCTGCGCGGCTTCGACGTCGAGATACTGGCTTACGACGTTTACAAGGATGAGCAAGCCGCTGCCGCACTGGGCGCGCGCTTTGTAGAACTGGACGAGCTTGTCACGCGCAGCGATTTTATCAGTCTGCATGTGCCGCTCAACAATCATACTCAAGACATGGCGGACAAGGCTTTCTTCAAAAAGATGAAGAAAAGCGCCTATCTCATCAACACAAGCCGGGGCGGTGTCGTCAAAGAAGACGACCTCATTGAAGCGCTGCAGACCGGTGAGATTGCGGGCGCGGGGCTCGATGTTTACGAAACCTCTCCGCTGCGCACCGACAGCCCGCTGCTTCACATGGAAAACGTGGTGCACACGCCTTACGTCGCGTTCAGCAGCGAGCTTGGCAACACCCGCACAATGCAGATGGCCATTCAGAGCATTTCCGAGTTTTTAGGCGGTCAACCCATATCCCACCTGCTCAACCCTGATTATGTGAATCACCTAAAAACCTGATAAAACCGTACGGAGGGACAAAATGCAGCGCATTTCGTATACCCCGAAGGAAAAGGAGACGCTGCGCGCGCTCGCGGGCGCATGGATGGAGCGCGCGTCCTCGCAGGAAAACATACGGCGCAGGCAAGCCTGGAAAGACGTCAAGGACCTCAAGGCCAAGCGGCCTGTCTTCTATGCCGAAACCTTCATGCTGTCCGATTACGTCACCGAAAAAGACCTTTCCCTGCAGGACGAATATCTTCGCGGCGTGGAAAAGATGTTCGTGGAGATGACGCGGCACCTAGCCGAAATCAACGATGACGCGGTGCTCGATCCGTATTTTCGCATCCCTTGGGAGGTAACCGTCCATGATTTCGGCGTGCCTGTCGATAAGCACGGTGCGGTATCCACGGACGGCAGCAGCCTTGCCTACGGCTTCAACCATCCGATCAAAGCCCCGGAGGATATCGGTAAGCTGCACGTCCGGCAAAGAAGCGTGGATCGAGAGCTGACGCTTCACCGCAGGCAGGTACTGGAGGAGATGATCGGCGATATCCTCCCCATTCTCGCGGGTGGTGCGGACACCTATTTCCAGACACCCGGGTACCACCCGTTCCTCGGCAACTATCTCACGTGGCTCACGCAGGACCTTTTCAAGCTCATCGGCAACGATAACCTGCTGCTTTGGGTATACGATGAGCCGGATGCAATCCGCGCCCTGATGCGCGTGCTCTGCGACGACCGCAAGTATTATTATGACTGGATGGAAAAAGAGAAACTGCTCTATGCGAACACCGATATGCACAACGCGGGGCCGGGGAGCTACGGCTACGTCTCCGATCTGCCGGATGCGCAAAGCGGCGGGGATATTAAAGCATCGGATTGCTGGACGTGGACCGAGTCTCAGGAAACATCCCTCATATCGCCCGGTCAATCGCGGAGCTGTTCCTGCCCTATATGGTGGAGGCATCCCGAAATTTCGGTCATGTGTATTATGGCTGCTGCGAAAGACTGGACGACCGCATCGAAACTATCTTAAGCGCGTTTGATAACATCCGTGCCGTGTCCGTTTCCGCATGGAGCCATCTTGAAAAGATGGCGGAGGCGCTGGGCAACCGTTATGTGTACTCCAGAAAACCGGCGCCCGCGAACATCAGCGGCACGTGCCCGGACTGGGAGGCCGCCAGAAAGGACATTGAGCGGACGGTCAAAGCGGCCAGAGACTGCAACCTCGAGATCATTATGCGCGACGTTTATACGCTGGGCGGCGACCGGAGCCGCCTTGGCCGGTGGGCGGATATGGTCCGCGCGCTCATCTCCTGAACAAACGAAAAAGGACAGCTTATGAACACGAATTTTTACGATCTGGAGCTCTACTGCAAGCCCGATTTCACGGAGTGCATGAAGCGCGTTTACGCCTGGTATGAAGGGGAAATCATTGACCGGGTGCCCGTACGATTCTCGGCCCACAACGCCCAATTTGAAACAACGGATGCCGAAAGGCGCTGGAGCTCGCTCAAGGAACGCTGGTACGACGCCGAGTATCAGGTGGAGCACTTCGCCGCTTCGCTCGCGCCCAGGCTGCTCGGAGAGACCTTCCCCGTGTTCTGGCCGAATCTCGGACCCAACGTATTCGCCGCGATACTCGGCGGCGGGGAACTCGGCTTCGGCGAGGTCACTTCGTGGCTGCATCCCGTGCTGGAATCGCCGGAGGAGGCGGAGAAGATTCGCTGGCGCGGGGACAGCGAATATTTAAAGAAGCTGCTAGAGCTGACCGACTGCGCGCTGGAGCGCTGCGACCACCGCTTTATGGTGGGCTATACCGACATCCACCCGAGTCTGGATTGCCTCGACGCGCTGCGCGGCACCGAGACGCTGTGCATGGACATGTATGATGATCCCGAAGCGGTGCTCGCGCTGACCGAGCGGTGCTTTGCGCCGCTGGAAGGCGCGATGCGGCTGTTTCATGACCGGCTCAAAGCGAAAAAGCAGCTCTCTGTCACGTGGATGAACATCCCCTCGTACGATACAATGCACATTCCGAGCTGCGATCTGGGCTCCATGATATCACGCGCGCACTTCGATACGTTCTCAATGCCATATATCCTCCGCGAAACGTTACTATTCACGCATAACATTTTCCACATGGACGGCAAGGGCGTCGCCAAACACCTGGACTCATTGCTGCAGGCGGAGCGCATTCAGGCCATCCAATGGGTGCAGGGCGTCGGCGAAGACCGGCCGATTGCGCAATGGGTGCCGCTGATCCAAAAGATTCAGCACGCAGGTAAAGGCGTGGTGGTCGACCTGCATCTGAGTGAGCTGGAGGACTTCATGTCCTGCATGTCCCCCAAGGGCATATACCTTTGCATCGACGAGACCGACCCGCTGATCCAGCAGCGTGTGCTGAAAAGGCTGTTAGCCTGGAAATGAAAACAACGCATACACAGCGGCTTATGGCTGGGTTCTCCCCTGCTGCTTCCCCCTCGGCGATCGGGCTGAACGCAAGGTTAATATGAGAACCCCTAGGTCCCACACTGCCTCCTCGGGATGTGCAGGAGCCCGTCCCCTACCGCCGGTATTCCGTCAGCACCGGTATTTACGGCACGCCAATACCCATATCTAGCGGTCGTCGGGTACGAAAAAGGGGAATGCCGCGCATTCCCCCTGCTAGTTCGTTTTATTCCGTCCCTGTAGTGCCTGTCGGCGGCTCCATGTTGCTGAGGTCGCCCATGTCCACCATCACATTGCTGTCGTCGCTGCTCACAAAATACGGCAGTACGCCGTTCCATTTTTCAATCCACCTGAGCGTCAGCACATCCGGGTTATCCGACACCGCCTGAGCGAGTATCGTCGTGGCATCGGCCTGCGCCTGTGCATCGACCACGGTCGTCTGTGCCTTGATTTGCGCCGCTGCCAGTTCCTGCTGTGCGGTCTCGACGTTCTTTTTTGCCACCGCTTCCGCCGCGATCGCAGCCTCGATGGCATCCCCGCCGTCGATGTTCAAAAACGTAACGGTGTGAAGCGTAATCCCGTTCTTTGCAAGACTTTCAGCCAGATTGGAGCTTACCTGATCATAGATGGCCGGCAGTTGATCGCCGAGGCATTCGATGATGTTAAAGCTGGTGGTGGCACCTTCGATCGCCTTTTTTACTTCGCTCTGTATGAGCTGCGCGTTGACGTTGGAGAGCGTACGGAACTTCTTGAACACCGTAAACGCCTTAGACTCGTCCACGTAATACTTCACATTGACCGATATTGTCAAAAACTGGCTGTCCTTTGTCTGTACGGATAAATTCTCGATCGTCTTATCCTGCACCTCCGTACTGATCGTATATACGGTGTCAAACGGCGACTTGACGGAGACACCTTCGCCCAGCACCTGATCCTGAATGCCGCCGCCGAACGGCGCATAGATGATGCCGACCGAGTTTGCAGGCACAACGGCCACCATCGCGAAGCCAATCAGCAGAAACGCCAACAGGCTTAAAAACTGACGTCCGTGAAGTTTCCAGCCTAAATACCGCTTTTCCGACTTACGGTTCAAGCCCAGCACAATGAACAGTATCACGAAAATAATAACACTTACAATTACCCACGACATAATATTACCCCAACCTCTCTTTTGAATAGCCGAATGTCTGCAACTCTACTTACTATTTCTTGATACTGTAACATGCGATCAATATGATGTAAAGCCGGGTATAAGGCAGCGTCATTTCCGTAATGCTGAAAAATCGAACCGGAATTGAAAACGCGCATCATGGTATGGCGGCATATAAATTTTCTATACATTATTAAAGATTTAAGTAAAATGCCGCCCGACTCCCCCTATGGTTGAGTGGGCGGCACAGGTAAGCACTTAAAGAACCTTTTTTCTTGCCATATTGGCCATCGCGAGTCCGAGGAACAGTACGGTGCTCGCGGCGAGGAACAGCATACTCATCAGCGGCGTTACGGTGAGGTTACCCAGTTTGAACGTCACGCCCATCATTTCCTTGAAGCCGCTCACCGCATCCGCGGGTGCGCCTGCAAATACCATCTCCGTGGGAGCCTGCATCACGATCTGGCGTATCAATGCCGCCGCATGCGATACGGGGAACACCTTGACGACCGTCTGCACGGCCTCGGGCAATTGCCCGATTGGCAGGTAGATGCCCGCAACAAAGCCCACCAGCGTACCCACAATGGTGCTCGCCGCCGTAAATCCATTCCGACTTTTAAAGAAAGATACGATCCATCCCATCATCGCGGTGCTAGCAAGCGTGCAGAGCAGTATCAGACCCAGCACCTTGAGCAGTGCGGTAAAGCCCAGCGGCTCGCCGCCGCCCAGCAGAATGTACGCTTCTGAAAGTACGAGCGCCACAAGGCTCATAATGAGGCCGATGATACACACGCTCAAAAGATACCCCAGCGTGATATCGCGCCTTTTAATCGGTGCCGCGTAAAAGTCCTTGGCGATCTTGTCCGCGCGGTCTTCCACCATGATGCCGAAAGCACCGAGTGTGGTGGTGACCGAGGTCACGGCAAGCAGCCCCCCAATGAGCCAGCTGTCAATCAGAAAACGTCCGTTCTCCTTCGGCAGATCGCTCATCCATACGTCGCCCAAAAAGAGCGCATACAGCCCGATAATGATAAACACAGCCAGCAGCGAGAAAAGCACCGCCGCCCTGTCCCGAAAGAACACCCTTAAGTTCCGTTTGATCATGAATGTCATTCCCGCATCTCCTTTCCGGTAATCTGCAAAAACGCGTCGTCCATCGTGCCCTGTATCACCTCGAAGCCGCTGATATATTCGCGGCATAAGTCGAGTATGGGCAGCGCGGACATCGTGGAGGGCAGACGCACGGCGACGCGTCCGCTGTCCGTCTGAAATTCGTGTCCCGACTTGCCAAGCGCCGCGTGCAGCGCCTCTTCATCGCGGGTAGAAAAGCGCAGCAGATCCTGCGCATACTGCGATTTTAACTCCGCAGGTGTTCCCTTTGCGGCAATCTCTCCTTCGTCGATAACGACCACGTAATCCGATCCCGCCGCCTCCTCCATATAATGCGTGGTTAAAAACACGGTCATACCCTTTTCCTGCTTGAGGTTTTGTATCAGATTCCACACATTCTTTCTCGTCTGCGGATCCAGCCCCGTGGTGGGCTCATCAAGGAATAATATCTTTGGGGTGCTCACGAGCGCCCTTGCGATATCCGCACGCCGTTTCTGCCCGCCCGACAGCCTGCCGTATGGGCGGTCGATAAACCCCATGATGTCCGTCACCGCCGCCGCGTTTCTTACCGCCTGCGCGGCTTCCCGCGCGCTCTTGTAATAAAACCCCGCACGATACGTGAGGTTCTCGCGCACCGTCAGCAGCGTGTCGAGCACGCTGTGCTGAAATACCACACCAATGTTCTTGCGAATCTCATCATTTTCGCTGCCCAGTACGTTCCCGCAGATCGTGACCTCCCCTACGTCGAGCGGCAGCAGCGTACAGAGCATGTCAATCGTCGTGGATTTACCCGCACCGTTCGGCCCCAGAAAAGCGAACAGCTTTCCCGTTTCCACATAGAAGCTGACGTCTTTAACAGCTTTGATATCCCCGTAGCTTTTCTTTAAGTTTTTGACCTCGATGATCTTTTCCATTTCAAAACCTCCTTTCGCGCCCACCTTAGCATAAACCGGAAAACAAACACAACAGCGCAGACGTATGATGCAAAAATGGAGGGGTAAAGCGCAAAAAAACGGCGGCGAGCTGTATTGCCTGCCGCCGTTTTAAGCCCTGCTACACTTTATCTTTAAATTCCCTGAGCTTTTCATTAAGCTTTGCCGCAAGCTTTTTATCCCTGTGATACATGTACATCGCGATCGCGGTATATGACAGCAGCACGAGCATTACGAAAGCCAGCGGTTCAATCACACTGGTGAACTCGACCCAATCCCATATATGCGCGAGAAAAACCAGCAGCCCCACCACCAAAACGACATGAATCGTTTGCCGGATGCGCATCTGCTTTTTTGAAATCTCTTTTTTAGAGCAGAACAGAAACTGGGGCAGCGTGGTTAAAAAGGCGAGTATGATAAGCTGCCACAAGAAATCGATACCCAGCACAACATCCCTGTAAAACACCGTACAGAATATGGCGGCGCATATGGTTGTACCCGACAGTATGATGAAGAATTCCACCAGCATCGCTTTTAACGTATCTTTAATCATATCCGCCTCCTTACAGCATGAGCTTTCTTTTCAGGTCGGGTACGTACTGCCTCGAGATAATGACCTTTTCCTGATTGTCCAGCGTAGCCTCAAGCCGCCCGCTGAAGCCGGGGCTTAAAAACGCGATTCGTTTTAAATTCAAAACGACAGACTTGGAGACGCGTAAAAAGTCACTGTTCGTAAAGAAATCCTCGATCTCATACAACTTATACTTCGACTCGAAAACCTTTTCTCTGCAGTAAATAAATACTTTGTTATCGACCGCCTCAAAGTAGTAAATCAGTGACGGGTCGATGCGGTGGATGTCGTTGCCGTCCATGCCGATCAAGGTATGACGCTGCGACTTCAGTTGGTCGATCAACGAAAAAAGCTCCTTGCTCATTTGCCGGCAACGGATGATGATCTGCTCCTCTTCTCCCGCAGCAGGTTCCTCAATCAGTATTTTCATGGGCAGCCTCTGAAATGTTTTTTAAATTATACCATATGCCACATGTTTGTACGATACAAGTCTTGAGCTTTTGAGAAAAAGAGCCGCTGCCCGCATAACCCGCCAACTGCCCGCATATCGTTTCAATGCACTCGTTTTGTGGAGGGATATGATGAAAGCGGAACAGCCGACGAAAAAGTCACTGCGTTGGTACGATTATACGGTATGCGAGGGAGATACGCTCGCAGAAATTTTACGCATCAGCGGTTCGAGCATCCGTGAACTCAAAGCGCGCAACGCGCACTGCAACCTGCTCCGTCTCAACCCCGGACAACGCATCCGCATTCCGGCCATGCGTTTGCCCAAACGGTCCTATCGCGTACGCCGCGGCGAGGACGTATACACGCTCGCACGGAAATTCGGCAGCAGCGTCGTCGCGCTGCTTAAGATCAATCCCGATCTGCGTCCGGGCGAGATATGCCGCGGAGCGCGCATTGCGCTGCCGGAAGAATAATGAGAGAGGGAGCCCTCTTTATAGATAAGTGTACCCCAGCGCATGATCGATCAGTTTTACATGATTCCTCAGCCGTTCGTCGCCCGGGCGCATTTGCTGCGCCTTCTTCGCGTATTCCAGCGCAGCACCCCGCATACCGAGGTAATAAGCCCCCAACGCAGCCAGATCATACAGCGTATAATCCCAGCACCAGGGCTCGTTGATATAGGTCGAACGGTCCTTGATTTTAAAAGCGTCCGATACCATATGCCATATCCCTGCCCAGTCCTGTTCGTCGTACATGAGCTTGTCCATCTCGGTATACGGCTCCCGCAGCGAGGGCGTCTCGGCGATCGCCCGGTACAACCATGCTTTGGCCTCCTCGATTTTACCTAACGCCTTGTAATCGCGCGCGAGGAAACGCATCGTCGCGCTGCGCTCTTCCTTCCAGTCCGAGAGCGCCAGATACCTTTCAAGCATGGGGATGCTCTTTTCCCACTGCCCTGTGAACATGTACTCACGGCCAAGGTAGTGGTAATTGCGCGCTTCATCCGGATTTTCTGCCACGGCGAGTTCGAGCAGCGGCAGGTAATAGCTACGGCTCTTGGCTGGGTCCGGATAGTGCATCAGCTTGATCTCAGGGCAGAAGACATGCTTTTCAGGCTCCTTACCGATATACAGCAGACACTCGTGCACAGGGTTTACCCATTCATCACTGTGGCGGGCATGGATATGGTCGTACATAAACGTGACGCCCGGCGTACCGTCTGCATTGAAACTCCACGTGAAATGGTAGTGCGCCCTCGTGGTTCCGGCCGTCCAGGCGGCCTCGAGATTTGCGCGCCAGCCCGCTTCCAGCACCTCGTCGAGATCGGTACTGACGCAGATATCGGTGTCCTTTGGCACGTGCGAGAGCGCAAGGTTGCGCGCTTTGTCAAACCGCCAGGGGGAAACGGCCTCTACATAAACCTGCGCGCCGCGTGCGCGCAGCTTTTCTACCGTGTCGTCAGTGGAACCGGTATCCGTCACAACGACGCAGTCCGCTTCTCTCATCGAGTCCATCCAGCGGTCCGCGAACTTCGATTCGTTCTTACAGATCGCGTATACGCAGACCTTCATGCATCCGCCTCCTCTATCTTTCCCTAGTCAGCGCAAGGTTGCTTTTCAGCCTTGCGCTGGCAGGATTCATGGCGTGTGCCATTCCCTCAAACTGGTCCGATCACACTTAAAGCTCGATAGGGTAACCCGCCGATGGGCAGCGGAACAATCCTGTTTCATATCGGCTCCGAAAAGAGTATGTAGCCAGGTTTGTTTTAACTCCCCTGGCTGTCTATATCCGTAGGGCATCCACAGCCGGATGCCCTGCAAACATATCTCCCTTTTTTCATTTATTACTCGATGGAAAGACCCGCGCTTACATATCCAATCACAGAACCGCCTAAAAGAGTCCCGCCCGCTGAGCTGGCTACGAGCAGCAGCCGCGTCCCTGCGGTCACAGGGATGCTCAAACCCGTCGTGATTGCGCTAAAGGTATCGCCAATGACAATCGTAGCCGGGATGGAAATAACAGCCGCAGCCCCTAATACGGGAGCGAAGACATCGTTCGGAGTGACCGAGCTGTATACCTGCACCGTATAGGTCAGCGGCGCCGTCAAAGTCAACCCCGCCGTCGCGCTCAAATATGCGGCAAGCGACGTGATTATACCATCACGCGGCATCGAAAATGCAAAGTTGGTCAGGCTGCTGGTATCAATCGTAGGCCCAAGTGCAATCAGAACCGGCACGTTCTCACCATAACCGATCAGACTGGGAAACCCGACCAATCCTCCGACAAGAACGGTAGTTGTCGCAGGAGTACCTGAAGCAAACGGTATTAAGGCTCCGCCTCCCGCAGGCCCCGTATCGCCCGTCGGTCCGGTATCGCCTGTTGGCCCCGTGTCGCCCGTCGGCCCCGTGTCGCCCGGCGGCCCCGTGTCGCCCGTCGGTCCCGTGTCGCCCGTCGGTCCCGTGTCACCCGTCGGACCCGTGTCGCCTGTCGGTCCCGTGTCACCTGTCGGCCCTGTATCGCCCGTCGGCCCCGTATCGCCTGTCGGACCCGTGTCACCTGTCGGACCGGTATCACCCGTCGGACCGGTATCACCCGTCGGCCCTGTATCCCCCGTCGGTCCCGTGTCGCCCGTCGGTCCGGTAGGCCCTGTCGGCCCGGTATCACCCGTCGGTCCGGTAGGCCCTGTCGGCCCGGTATCACCCGTCGGTCCGGTAT
>JAEWCC010000040.1 GCA_023390815.1 Bacillota bacterium | reverse complement strand
AACGAACCGAAGAACGCGTTCGTCGCCGACTTTATCGGCGAGAGTAATATATTCCCGGGCGGGACGGTCCACTCCACGCTCGTCCGTTTTGCCGGCACCGATATCCCCTGCCTGCCTCACGGCTTTGCAGCGGGGCTTAACGTGGACGTGGTCGTGCGGCCTGAAGATATCGAGCTGGTGCCGGACGGCGCGGCGATATCGGGGCTTTGCACCTCCTCCGTCTTCATGGGCGTGCATTACGACATCCGCCTGACGGATGACAACGGCTTTGAATGGCTCATGCAGTCTACCAAAACGCCGGGCGAGGGCAACCGTACAGGGCTCTATATCGGCGAGGACTGCATCCATATCATGGAGAAGGAGGCCGCGCAGTGAAGAGCAAACGCGTCGCATTGCCTTACGTGATCTGGTCGCTGCTTTTCATACTGGGCCCCATCCTGATCACGCTGTTCTATGCGTTCGGGCAGGATCAGGTCACGCTGGATAATATCCGCAAGGCGTTTTCGGGTGAGTACTTCGCGATATTTCTGCGTTCGATCTTGACGGCGCTGATTGTGACTGGCATCTGTCTGCTGCTGGGCTACCCCGCCGCATACACCGTATCGCGCATGAAGGCACAGACTGCGCGGCTCGTGATCGTGCTGATGGTGCTGCCCATGTGGATCAACTTCCTGCTGCGTACCTATGCGTGGCGCATGCTGCTGGACGATAACGGCATCATCAACCAGCTGCTGATGGCGATCGGCATACCGGGGCAGCAGCTGCTCTATACGCAGGGCGCGGTTATCATGGGCCTCACGTACGACTTTCTGCCGTTCATGATATTGCCCATATACACCGCGTTGCAAAAGATCGGCGGAAGCCTGCTCGAGGCCTCGAGCGACCTCGGTGCGAACCGCATTAAAACGTTTACGCGCGTGATATTCCCGCTCAGCCTCCCAGGCATCATCACGGGCATCGTCATGGTGTTCATGCCCGCGATCACGACGTTCGTCGTCACGGAGCTGCTGGGCGGCGGCAAGTACAACATGTACGGCGATCTCATTACGGAACAGTTCCTGCAGACGCGCGACTGGAACTTCGGGTCGGCGCTCGCCGTGGTCATGTTCCTGCTGATGGCTGTCAGCATGGTGATCATCCGGCGCATCGACAAGGATGGCGAGGGGTACGTGCTATGAAAGGATTTTTCAGACGTTTCTATCTGGTCATCATCCTCGCGTTCCTTTACCTGCCCATTCTGACGCTTGTCGTTTTCTCGTTCAACGAATCCAAGACGATGGCGAAATGGGGCGGCTTCTCGCTCAAATGGTACGGCGAGTTGTTTACGAACTCCACGATTCTGGGCGCAATCGTCGTGACGCTGAGCATCGCGATGCTGGCCTCGCTGATTGCTACGGCAATCGGCACGTTTGCCGCGATCGGCATCAACAACTTCAAAAAGCGCCCCAAAGCGTTTATGATGAGCCTATCGTATATCCCGCTCGTCAATGCCGACATCGTAACGGGCATATCGATGCTGCTGCTGTTCATCCTGCTGCAGATACCGCGCGGCTATGTGACGCTGCTCGTCGCGCATATTACGTTCTGCCTGCCGTATACGGTGCTCTCGGTGCTGCCGCGGCTAAAGACCATGGACAAAGCGCTGTACGAAGCCGCGCTCGACATGGGCGCGACGCCGCGCCAGGCGATACGGCGCGTGGTGATTCCCGATATCATGCCGGGGATCGTAACGGGGTTCATTCTCGCGTTCACGCTGTCGTTTGACGACTTCGTGATCAGCTTCTTTACCACGCAGGGCATGCTCTCCAACCTGTCCATCTACATCTACTCGATGGCCAAAAAGGGCATCAAGCCGGAGATCAACGCGCTGTCCGCCATCATGTTCGTCGTCGTTATGGTGCTGCTCGTGATCATCAACAAGCGCAGCCCCGACATGATCGCCGCTCAGAAGGAGAATAAAAACCGTCGCAGCGACGGGGAGATATTTGAAGGAGAAAACCGATGAATAAAAGACTGCTGGCGATATCGGTCGCCATACTGGTGCTGGGCGCGGCGCTGCTGGGCGGCTGCGGTGCCCCTTCGGGCGATACGGGTGGAAAGGTAACGCTCAACGTATTGAACTGGGGGGACTATATCGATGAAACGGTGATCGACGAGTTCGAGTCGAAGTATAACATCGACATCAACTACATCCCCTCGTCGTCCAACGAGGAAATGTACGTATCGATTGAAACGGAAGGCTCTGATTACGACCTGGTTTTCCCGTCCGACTACCTGGTGGAGCGGCTTATCAGCGAAGGCCGACTACAGGAGATCGATTACAGCCTCGTGCCCAACGCGGAGTATCTCGATAAAAAGTTTCTGGATGAGACGTACGATCCCGGCAACGTCTATTCCGTGCCGTATACATGGGGCACGCTCGGCATCCTTTACAACACGAAGCTCGTGACGGAGCCTGTAACGAGCTGGGATATCCTCTGGGACGAGGACTATAAGGGCGAAATCTACATGTATGACAGCATGAGAGACTCCATCGCGGCTGCGCTGCTGCGCCTGGGTTACGATCTCAACACGCGCGACGAAGCGCAGATTGCCGACGCCGTGGAGGCGCTCAAGGAGCAGAAGCCGCTCGTGAAAAGCTATGGCAGCGACGAGATGCGCGACTCCATGATCAACGGCTCCGGCGCGCTGTGCCTCACCTACTCCGGCGATGCGGTATACTGCATGTCGGAAAACCCGGACCTTGCCTATGCCGTGCCGGAAGAGGGAAGCAACATCTTTTTTGACAGCATGGTAATCCTTGATACCTGCGACAACGTGGAGGCCGCGCACCAGTTCATCAACTTCCTGCTCGATCCGGAACCGGCTACGGTCAACACGGAATACATTGGTTATTCCACGCCCAACGCGGAAGTGCTCAAGCAAATTGATGAGGCGTACATCGGTAACAACGCGTTCAATCCGGGCGACGATGTGATCGAGCGCTGCACCGTCTTCCATGACCTCGGCGATTTCACGCAGGTCTACTCCGACGCGTGGCAGGAGGTCAAGTGGTATAACCCGTAATATGGAAGCTTCACAAACCGGCCGATGGGCCGGTTTTTTTGTTGAAAAATCTCTTCCTTTGTCGGGCAGCGGATAAAACAATCCCCTTGTACATACCCTTTAGTACGCATTGCGACAGCTTGTCTGCCGCAGGCAATGCGGATTAAAGGAGACAAAGGATGAGCTGTATCAGAACGGGCGGAAAGAACTGGCACCGCCGTTCGGATAAAGGGATTTTTAAAAACGCGCTGACTGCCAAGATTGCGGTGGTTTGCATTGCGCTGACGCTGGGCATTGTGCTGCTGATGATCTGCGCGTACGTGATATTGCCCTCCGTGATATCGGACGCCAATCGGCAGGTGGAGGAGCATAACCTCGCGCAGAACCTCTACGACCTCACGGAGGAGCAGGACATCGCCACGCCGCAGCCCACCGAGGCCGCGGTGTTCGAGCAGCCGAATCTGCAGCCCACCCCCGCGCTTCGCTTTCCGCGGGACGGTTTCTCCGCCGCACTGCGGCAAAATCCCGATATCGTGGGACGCGTCACCCTTGATGCGTGCGACATCGAGTATCTCGTGACCCAGACTGACGACAACAAGACTTACCTCTCCGTCGGCTACGACCGCAAGAAAAGCCGCAACGGTGCGATATTTCTGGACTACCGCTGCGACATCGAAGCAAGCCCGCTTGCCGGCCATTATATACTCTACGGCCACAATATGCGCAACGGTTCCATGTTCCACAACCTGATGAAGTTCAAGGACGAGGATTTTTTCTACGCGCACCCGACGTTCCGGTTTGATACGCTTTATGAAGATTACGAATGGGAGATATTCTCGGCTTATGTGACCAGTACAGACTTTTACTATATCCAAACTGCCTTTTCCGGCGACGAGGAATGGCTGAGCTTCCTCCAAACGATCCAGCAGAAAAGCATGTTCGACACGGATATCACTCTTTCTGCGGACGACGTGGTCTTAACGCTTTCCACCTGTTCCTACGAATTTGACGATGCGCGCTTTGTTGTGCATGCCCGTCTGATCGATCAGAACACCTGACCGATCAGACGTCTCCCTAACATTTACCCGGCGGGCTTCAGTGAGTATCCACCTGAAGCCCGCTTAGTTTTTCAGCCCAGAATTTTCGTCCTGTTGTCCCGAAACCCAGCTCCGCAGGCCTTTCGTAATCGTATACCAGCAGATGTTCAGTATCCTGCGGCGCTTCGCACTGCATAATTCCCTCCTCGCTGAACACGGCGGTGGGCGCGGTCTGCCACTGCGAGACGCTGTTGACCGACACGACGGTCATCACGTTTTCGCACGCCCGCGTCGCGAGGTGCGCCTTAAGAAGCTCATACCTGCCGGGGACCTTCTCGTGCGAAACATCGCAGAAACAGACGAAACACAGCTCCGCGCGCGCCCGAAACGCCTCGCGAAAATATTCCGGGAAGCGCACCTCGTAACAGATGCGAAAGGCCGTCTTCACGCCATCGATTTCAAATATACCGTCCGATGTCCCGGCGGTAAAGGTATCGCAGTCCCAGCCCCAGAGCGCACGCTTATCGTAAGCGCCGAGGACGCTTTCCGGCCCAATGAGTATGATGGAATTATAAAACCGGCCTTCCTTTCGCACCGTTCCCACAGCGATGAACATATCATACCGCTTTGCCAGTTCCGCCAGCCCGGCGAGGCAGTAGTCGATGACGTGCATATTGATACCCTCTACTGAGGGCGTTTCAACCGGCGGATAACCGCTGAGCGCGCACTCGGGGAACACGAGCAACCGGACCTGCTGCCGTGCCGCCATCTCGACAGCGGCCACCATCTTTTCGTAGTTGGAGCGGATGCCGCTGCCTGTTTTCATCTGATACACGCCGATTCGCATTTTGCACCTCCGTCTCGCCATGTTATTCCACATTAGCACACTCTTATTATAGCGTATAAGCCGTACGGCAGCTGAGAAATAAAAAATGCCCGCTGGGGCATTTCTCTTTTAGTAGCGGCAGTGGGCTGAGGATATAATCATGCCACCGTCCGCACCGTTGCTTCGTGCGTTCAGTAACTTTTATGCGCCCCTCGCTTCGAATCCCGCCGTCTTTTCTCAAATAAAAAGCACCCCTGGTAGGGGCACTTTCTGCTTGGTAGCGGCGGTGTACTTATTAACTAAGTCGAACCGTTCGTCCGCATAGGAACTGCATGCAGTCAGTAACTTCTATGCGCCCCTCTCGCTAAAAACGCCCGTACGAGGGCGTTTTCTTAACGCTCGCTTCGAATCCCATCTTGCGCCAAAATAAAAATACCCCGGTTGGGGTATTTTTATTTTGGTAGCGGCGGTGGGATTCGAACCTACGACACCCCGGGTATGAACCGAGTGCTCTGGCCAACTGAGCTACGCCGCCATATATGAATTTTACTGCGTCATATGCATAACCCGACTGAATGTGATCCAATCGGGTTATGATATAATGGTTGCGGGGGCGGGATTTGAACCACGCGGCCTCCGGGTTATGAGCCCGACGAGCTACCAGACTGCTCTACCCCGCGTCAAACGACGCAAGAAGTATTCTACATCAAATCAGGTATCGAGTCAACAGTTAATTAAAAATAAAGCAAAGTATTTTAATGCGGCTTTTTATTCCTTAGGTTTTATAAATAAGTTTTCTCCAACGTTTTTTAAACCACGCTTTTAATAAAGGAATATACCGCCACTGCTTTCCAGCAGCCTGATACCTCAAAAGTGTATTTCTATTGGCTCTTAGCAATGTGGGATTCAATGCGAGCTTTGTGAGAAAGTCTCTAAGCTGGATGTATCCTGCGTCTATAGATTGTCGTAAACCTTTCTTTTTGATATGCTTAAAGGGGACAATGAGAATGACAGACTTACCGAGAGAATAGGATATTCTCGCAACCAGATATTTTTATAGGAGCGTGTCAATATGGAGAAATTTGAATATAAAACGCTGTTTACAGACGCCAAAGGAGTGCTGGGCGGAAAAGTGGATCAAGACGGATTGGAGAATGAATTGAATGAATTGGGCTTACAGGGATGGGAGCTGGTAAACACGGTTGCCGCCGCTCAAAGCTATGGCAGCACCCGATGGATCATCTCCATATTCAAACGCAAAATGCAATGAGCCCACAAAAATGCCCGCTGCCCGCGCGGGTTATATCCCCCGCCTGTAGTCTTCCTTCGTCACGCTGTAAACCAGGTGGGGCATGTTCTTGCCGTTGTAGTTCTTCATGATTTCCTTTTGGGCCGACATGCCGAGCCGTTCCGCAAGCTTGCGGGAGCTTACATTCTCCGGTCTGATTTCTGCGATGACCCGATCCGCATCAAGTACATCAAACGCGTACTCAAGGCAGGATTTTGCGCCCTCCATCGCGTACCCTTTGCCCCAATGCTCTTTTTTGAGCATGTAACCGAGGCCGAAGTATGGGGCGTCGTCCACGACCTCACGGATGATACCGATGAGGCCGATGAACTCACCGGTGCGCGCATCCTCTACGAACCAATGCCCGTACCCCAACTCGGCGTATCGCCCGATGGTGCGGTCCATCCATTGTCGGGTCTGTTCCGCGCTGAAGCCGCCTTCCCAGGCGTACATCACTTCATCGTCCATCAGGACGGAGGCGACATCCGGAAAATCCGCTGCTGTTATCTCACGAAAACAGAGTCTTTCCGTCCTGAATATCATATTTGCCTCACAATATCGAGTCCTCCAATAGGCCTGCCGCATCCCTGTAGTCGGGGATTACGTGGTTCACCCCTTCAATTGATGAAAGCTGTTTTTCGCCCAGCATGGAGGCGACGCCTACGATACGGCCTGCCCCAGCCCGCCGCGCTGCAATAATACCGGCGGTAGCGTCCTCGAATACCATACAGTCTTCCGGGCTGAGCGCCAGATTGCTCGCGGCCCGCAGGTACAGGTCCGGCTCCGGCTTGCCCTTCACGGTTCCGTCGTCGTAGGCCACCTGATCGATATCAAACCATCGGGCCAGCCCGAAACTCTCGAAATAAAACTGCACATTTTTAAACGCCGAGGCCGTAGCTATCGTCATCCGCATCCCCTTCGCTTTCAAAAAGTCCAGAAATTCGGGGAGCCCCTCCGCGAGATGGAAGATTTCCGGCACCTCATGGCAGAGGTTCCGGTACACCGCCTCTTTCTCTTCCGAAAGCGCGTCGATCTCATCTCTGGTGAACGTTTTGTTCATGAAGTATGGAATGGAAATATCGGCGTTCCGGCCATGAACGTATTGTTGAAACTCCTCATCCGTGACCTCGCGCCCGATTTTTGCGCCAAGGTACCGCCGCCAGGCCTGCTCCTGCAATGCCGCGTCAAAAAACATCGTACCGTTGAAATCAAATATTATGCCCTTCATATTCTGCCTTTCCTTGTTGTCGTCTGCATCAGCGCAGCCTCCTCAGCTCTTCTGTCAGCGCGAGCCACTGCTCAAACGAACGCGCGATGCTCTGGGCGCGGCTACCGTCTTCGACGACGCGCACCATCCGTTCATAACAGTCCCGCGGAATGCGGCTGAAAGCCGCCATATGCTGCTGCGTGCGCTTGCGGCTCGGGAAGTAGGTCCGGTTGAGCGCATAAAGCGCCTGAAGGAAATGATCCATCGACTCTTCCAGCACCCAGTGATAGAACAGCACATCCTTGCGCGAAACGGCGCGGCCAAAGTCCTCCTCGTCGATGATTCGCTCAAAGTGGTGATCGAAGAGCGCTTTACTCAGCGCATCGGGATATTCGCGCACCCGGTCTTTCAGCGCAGCCAGTGTATCCGCTTCGTCATAAAGCACATGGATTTTGAGCAGGGTTGCAAGGCGTCCCACCGGATAGAATGCGCCGTCCCGGTCCGGATGCTTTCCTGCCAGCACTTCATTAAGATAGTGGGACATATCCGCGACTGTAAAGTACATGAAATAAATCTCGATGCCGTCAACCAGCAGCATATCCACCGTGCCCCAGTATCCGCCCTCCGCAGTGGTCATTCGGCATTCGCTGAACAGCGCATTGCATGTCTCATACGCTTCACTGCGAGCGCGTTCCGCAGGAATTTCGTCGCAGAACACGAACAGGTCGATATCGCCCTTGCCGGGCTCCGGTACCTCATGGATATCCCCCGTTTGTCCGATGGCCCTGACCGTGCCGATTTGGGATACGGCATCCACGAGTAATAATTTCTTCTCTTCCAAACGCATGCGCTTCCTCCCTGCAATGCGTATATGGTAACATCTTTCCGGTCTGTCCGCAATCCGGTTGACCCGGTTCATCCCGGCTGATACAATCATATTAATCCACCGTCATCATCCATCAAAGGAGCAACGTCATGGAGATCAAGATCAACAGCCGTCCGGTTGCGGACGATTTCTTCAAATTCAGCCTGAGCCATTCAAAGAAAAGACTCATCATCGTACCGGCAGTCGCAATCGGAGTCATCTCGCTTTTTTATCTGGCCATCTTCATTTATCTGGGCGCCGATCACTGGACATCCGAGCTGACCACTTACTACATCGGGTTTTTTATATTTGCGGTTGTGGTACTGCCGCTGTTAAACATCGCTCTGATCAAGATCACTACCAGTCGTCAATATCGGACTACCGTACACCCCGAAAGCGATATCACAATCAACGATGAGGGGCTGCAATCCCATAGCGTGCGCGGCGACAGCCGGGTGCCCTGGTCGCACATTTACCGCGTGACGGAATCTAAAAGCGCGGTTTACTTCTACCTGTCCTCTGCCCAGGGCGTGATATTACCCGCAAGGAGCTTCACTCCAGAGCAGTACACGCAGCTTCACGAGCTTTGCAGAAAATACATCCCGCCGAAAAGAAACCGGCTGAAGTACTAAACGGATATCGTTGTCCAAGCCCCTTGATCATGGTATAATAACGACATCAATCGACATCCGGAGGACACATGGCGAAACTTTTTCTGCGCTACGCGGTGATGAACGCGGGCAAATCCACACAGTTGCTTCAAATCGCTTACGACTACGAACACAACAATAATCTGCGTGTGCTGTGCCTGAAACCCCGCGTCGATACCAAAGCCAACAAGGACATCATCAGCCGGCTCGAAAACGGTGTGATCCGCCGCGAAGCCGATTTCCTCACGGAGCCCAGTGAGGGCTGGCTTTATAACCGCATTGCTGAAGAAAAGGCCGCAGCGGAGCAGAGCGGCAAGCCTATTTCCATCATCCTGATCGACGAGGCGCAGTTTTTAAGCAAGGCAAACGTGTGGGATCTCGCGCGTGTCGTCACATATCTCAACATTCCGGTCATCTGCTTCGCGCTCAAAGTGGACGCTTTCGGCGAACCGTTCGAGGGCAGCGCGTATCTGTTCGCGCTCGCGCAGGACATCGAAGAGGTCACTACACGCGCGATCTGCCGCTTCTCAAAGACATCCAAAAAGGCCACGCTTCACCTGCGCACGGTAGACGGCGAGCCCGTTTTTCAGGGTGAGCAGGTCTCTATCGAGGATGACCGCGAAATCAAGTACTACCCCATCTGCCTGCAGGAATACATCCGCCGCTATGATGAAGCCAAAGGCATCCGCATAAAGAAATAAGCCGCGCGATATATGCACGGCTTATCAATATCGTTCACGAAGCGCGTCAGCCCTGTGCGGCGCGCTTTTTGATGCGTTTGATCCATTTGACGATCTCAAACCACAGTACGGCAACTACTGCAAGCCCGACGCAAATTGCAAGCTGCGCGAGCGAAAGCGGCGCCAGCTTTAATATTTGGTTCAGCGGCGAGTAAAGTATCAGCGCAAGTCCCGCAAGCGTACCGAGGTTAATCGCCCACATCACTTTATCCTTCAATAACTGCTTAAAGGAATGGATGAAGGAATCGGTGTGCGAGCTGTTGACTTGTACGAGCAGCAGGTTGCCGATCATGATGACGGCAAGACCCATCGCGCGCGCCACGGATGCGTCGCCCGGTACCTGCCTGAGCGCAAACCAATACGCGCCGAACGACGCCGCAAACAGCATCAATCCCTGCAGCAGGCTCTTGACAAGCGCGCCGGGGGTCAGCAGCTTCTCCTCGGGACTGCGCGGCTTGCGCCGCATGATTTCCCGCTCGGCGGGCTGCCGTTCCAGCACGATGGAGCATGTCGGATCGATGATGAGTTCCAGCAGCACCACGTGCAGCGGCAGCAGGAACAGGCTGCCCGGATCGATCCCGAGCATCGGCCCCAGCAGCGTTGAGAGTGCGATGGGTATATGGATCGTCAGCACATAGCCCACGGCCTTGCGGATATTATCGAATATCCGGCGTCCGTCTCGTATCGTCTCGACGATCGTCGTAAAGTTGTCGTCCATGAGGATGAGGTCAGCCGCCTCACGCGAAACCTCCGAACCGCGTTTGCCCATCGCAATGCCGATATCTGCGAACTTGAGCGCGGGAGCGTCGTTGACGCCGTCACCGGTCATCGCAACGATATGCCCGTTGTCCTTAAATGCCTTCACGATACGCATCTTGTGCTCCGGTATCACGCGCGAGAATATATTGGCTTCCTTCACGCGTTCACGCAGCTGCTCGTCGGACATGGCACCCAGTTCATCGCCCGTGATGATTTTATCGCAGTTCTGCATGCCGATCTGCCCTGCGATGCTGGAGGCCGTGATGCCGTTGTCGCCGGTGATCATTACGACGCGCACACCCGCGCGGATGCACCGCGCAATGTCTTCCTTCACCGATTCGCGCGGCGGATCGGCCAGCCCCACCAGACCGCACAGCGTGAGCTTTGCGTCCGTGATACGACCGGGAATCTGGCTACGATCGCTCATGTGCATCTCCGCCACGAGTATCACGCGCAGTCCCTTGCGGCCCATTTCATCGGCCTTGGCCTGTGCCTCCGCACGTTCCTGTTCCGTCAGGGCACAAAGCGGCATCATGCGCTCCGGAGAACCTTTGGCTGCGATGAAAATCTCGCCGTCGTGCTCCCAGACATGCCCCATCATTTTAAGCTCGTTCGTAAACGGATATTCCGACAGCAATTCTCCGTGGAAAAGATGCGTCTGCGTAATCCCCTTGCCCTCGCAAAACTCGATCATCGCCTTTTCCATGGGATCGTAAGCGTTTGTTTCGCAGGCAAGCCCCATCACCTCATAGAAGTGCATATCGCCGCCTTCCGCTGTCCATGTATCGCGCACGGTCATGCGGTTCATCGTAATGGTGCCGGTCTTATCGACACACAGCACGGACACCGCACCCAGCGTTTCCACCGCAGGCAATCTGCGCACCAGCGATTGCTTTTTTGCCAGCCGCCATGCGCCCATCGAAAGGAACACCGTCAGGATGACGGGGAATTCCTCGGGGATCATCGCCATCGCGATGGTGATGCCCGAAAGCACGCTCTCTATGATACGCGCGCCGAAACCATGATCCGGGATATTGATATAGGTAACCGCACCGACCAGCGCGAACAATACCGCCGCGATCCCTGCGCACAGTTTAACAAGGCTGCCCGTCTGCCGCTGCAGCGGCGTTTTTGCCTCGGGTGCGGACGCGATATCGCGGCCGATCCTGCCGTACTCCGTCTCCGCGCCGGTCTTCTCCACGCAAACGTACGCACTTCCCTGCGTGACCAGCGTGCCCGCGTAGCAGTAGTCCTTGCGCCAATAGCCTTCGCGATTCTCATCCGCCTGCGCGATCTTCCACACGCCCTCCGCCTCGCCTGTCAGCGTGGACTCATCCACACACAGGTCGCTGAGCCGCACGATCTGTCCATCGGCGGGAATCTTCACGCCCTCTTCGATGATCATCACGTCGCCCGGGACAAGCTCCGAACTGGGAATCACGCGCTCTTCCCCGTCACGCATCGCCTTGATGTGCGGCGCGGAGAGGTCTTTGAGCGCATTCAGCGTCTTATCGGTTTTCCACTCCTGAATGATATCGATGCTGATGATGCCCACGACGAATACCAGCATGATAATGCCGTCGCGGGGCTCGCCCAGAATGAAATAGATTACCGCGGCGATCAGCAGCAGCAGAAACATCGGTTCCGCAATCACATGCAGCGCTTTTGAAAAGAGGCTTTGCCTCTTCTGGGAAGCCAGCTCGTTCCTTCCATATTGCAGCAGCCTTTTTTCAGCTTCTGCCGTCGTCAGTCCCGTCGCTGCGATTCGTGGTTCTGTCATAAAGGTACCTCCGATTTTAGAAGTAGGTTTATGGCACTCCATCCGTCGCGTCCGAGGTATAAAAAAACACCTGTGGAACGCCTACTACTGTCCCACAGATGTGCTTTCCATCTGCTGCCGCGAACGGCCCAGCCCCACAGGCCGCGGCAGTTCATTGCCGCAAGCCCATCGCCTGCTCAGTTTGTACTGTAGATTGATGCAGTGCAAATCGTGTTTTGATTCTATTATGCGCAGCGTCTGTTAGTCAAGCGCAACATATACAAAATCATGTAAAACTAATAGTTTCTGCATGCTAACTTCTTATTGCCTCGCTTAATCGACTGATTTTAAATTATCCGTCATGCTGATCTTCTTGAGCTTACGGTACATGACCAGATCGACGACGACCGAGAAGCCCAGCGTTAAAAGCGCGCTCCAGACGAAGCTTAAAGGCGCGATGTCCCGCCCGAACATCACGTTGTTTACCTCCACCGTCTGAATGACGAAGCCGTGCATGAACACCCCGAAGACGAGCCCCAGCGCGCAGCCGATGATCGTGAGGATGCTGGTTTCGCGATATATGTACGCCGAGACTTCGCGGTCGTAGAAGCCCAGCACTTTGATGGTCGCGATCTCCCGCCGCCGTTCCGTCACGTTGATGTTGGTCAGGTTGTAGAGCACGACGAACGCCAGCGCGCCAGCGCTGAATATGAGTACCAGCACAATGGAATTTAACGTGGTGATCATGCTGTTGAATCGCTCGCGGATATCTTCCGTAAAGGATACCGTATCCACGCCGCCGGAGCCCAGCAGCGCGTCCGAAATATTGTGCCTGTCCGTTTCATCCGCGCTCGTACAATTGGCCGCCAGCGCGTTGAACTTCGGCTCCTCTCCCATGCGCTCCCGGTAAAGCGCCGGGTCGATATAGACATAGTGAAAGACGTAATTTTCGGTCACTCCCGTTACCGTAAAAGCCACGCGCTTTTCATCGCTGTTTTTCAGTGCCACCTGATCCCCCACGCCGACGCCCAGCGTCTTCGCCAGCTTCTCCGTCAGTACGACGGAACCGCTGCCGAACGGGATATCGTCTCCGGAAACCCGCTCCTGCAAAGCGATAAAGTCCTTCAGATTGGCCGCCTCTTCGGGGATATAAACATACCCGGACATCGATTCGCTGCCGTCTGCCGTATAGATGTCCGCGGTATGCAGCGCAATCATGAGCCAGCTGCTGAAGTGATCCTCCAATATGCCTTTGACCGGCGGGGTGACCTCGTCGTCCGATAGGCCAATCACCGTATCGTACCGATCAATATTGTCGTATTGGTAGTTGAGAATGTTGGATATCGAATTCTTGATGCCGAAGCCTGTCAGCAGCAGGCCCGTGCAGCCCGCAATGCCCACGATGGTCATGATGAGCCGTTTCTTGTAGCGAAACAGATTCCGGCAGGTTACCTTCCACGTAAAGCTCAGCCGTTTCCAGATGAACGGCACGGATTCCAGCCAGATCCGCTTGCCCGCCTTAGGCGCGCGCGGCAGCATCAGCGACGCGGGCTGCGCCGCAAGCGTGGAACGGCAAACCGACGCCGTCGCCGTAAGCGTACAGAAAAGCGCGGCGGCGCAGCCGAGCACCGCGTACGGCACGTTGAACTGATTGATCAGATCCGGTGCGGTGTACATCAGCCGATAGGAACTCCAGCAAACCTCCGGAATCACCCGGAAACCAATCACCACACCCAAAATCCCGCCGAACACACTCGCGAGCAGCGCGTAGATCAGGTATTTCGATGCGATTTTGAGGTTGCTGTAGCCGAGCGCTTTATACGTGCCGATGATCAGCCGCTCCTCGTCTACCATGCGCGTCATGGTGGTCAGCGCCACAAGTGCGGCGACGAGGAAGAAGATGACCGGGAACACCGAAGACAGCGAATTCATGCGGCCCGTATCTGCCTCGAAGCTGGAATAGCCCACGTTCTCATCCCTGTCCAGCACATACCACACCGGGGGCTCCAGATCGTTAAGCTGTGCGTACCCGTCGTCAATCTTGGCCTGTGCGTCCGCGAGTTCTGTCTCGGCGTCGGCTTTGGCCTGATCGTATTCCGTCTGCCCGTTGGCCAGCTCAACCTTGGCGTCCTTCAGCTGCGCTGCGCCGTCCTCGTACTGGCGCTTTGCCTCCTTCAGCTTTGCTTTTCCACTTCGTAATTGTACTTTGGCGTCTTCAAGCTGTGCCCAACCTGCGTCGAGCGTCGCCTTGCTTGCATCGAGCTGCTGCTGCTGATATTCCAGCTGGGCTTTGGTTTCGTCAAGCTGCTGCTGATAGGCATCAAGCTGCAGTTTCTGCTGAGCCAGCTGCGTCTGCACTGCCAGCAGCGGCTGCCGCTGCAGCTCAATCGCCGTGAGCGCATCCGGGTCTCCCGCGGCCGCGGCAGCCGCGGCATCCAGCGCGGCAAGCCCGGCGGCGACTTCGTCGCTGGCCTGCTGCCATTGCTGCTGCTGCGTGGCCAGCGCCGCGGCACTCGCGTTATAGGTATCCCAGCCGCTTTGCAGCGCCGCCTTGCCTTCGTCGTACTGCTGCTGCGCGGCGGCCAGTTGGCTCTCGTTCTGCGCAATCTCCGCTCCGGCGACATTCAGCTTGCGCTCGTTCCTTGCAATCGTGCTTTTGGCGTCCTCAAGCTTGCGCTCGTTTTCCTCGATCTCGATCCGGGCGTCGTCAAGCTTCTGCCGCGCTTCTTCCAGCTCTTCATCCGCCTGCCGCTTAGCCTCGTCATAGTCCTCTTGAGCTTCCTCGAGTTCCGCTTTCGCGTCGTCGACGATCTCATCATAGCGAATGGGCTCGCGCGCTTCCGCCAGCGATTCAAGCTCGCCGGTGGTGCTGCCTACGATTGCGCCGTAACGGTCGGAAAATGACGAGAGCGCCTGCGCGCCGGATACCGTCACATAGACGTCCGTATATACGTCCTGTGCAAAGTCTCTGTCGGGAACGTACATATAATAGCCGATGGTTCCGTTGCCGATGTTGGTGTTGCCGAGCGTAAAGGAAATATAATATGCGGAATTGACAAAGCCGACGACCGTATACTGCCGGTGTTTAATGGTGTCACCCAGCGTCCCGTCCTCGTCCTGGAGTGTGATGACGCTGCCCAGTGCCAGCGTGCTGCCATGAAGGCTGCCCGTACCAATGGCGCATTCGCCCGGACGTTCCGGCATCCGTCCCGATTTTAAAGTCGGGCGATTCATAAATCCGGCGTTCGCCTCATCCCTGTCATCCGGGAGCCCGTGGATTCGCACCGCTTGATCCTGACCGCCTATTTCCGATATCACGTCCGCACGGTGCACCGCCATCACGTGATCGACTCCGCCGGTTTGCGCGATCGCCGCAATGTCGTCTTCGGTGAAGCCCAACGTGGATATCAGCTCGACGTCCATCATATTGCTTTGGTCAAAGTAGGCGTCGCCGGTGGCCTGCATATCGGTGCCTGTCGCCCTCAGGCCCGCAAAAAAACCTGCCCCGAGCGCGACGATCGCGAAAATGGCCCAGAACCGGCCCCAGGAATGTGTGATGGATCGGAATATGTCCTTTACGAACGTACGGTTTCTCATACTCTTTACCATTCGATACTGGCGGCAGAAACCGGATTCGAATTCAGCGTCACTTCGCTGACTTTGCCGCCGCTGACTCGGATGACGCGGTCCGCCATCGCGGTGAGGGCGGAGTTATGGGTAATAATGATGACTGTACGGCCTGTATTTTTACAGGTATCCTGCAGCAGTTGAAGGATCGTCTTGCCGGTTTTGTAGTCGAGCGCACCCGTGGGCTCGTCGCAGAGCAGCAATTTGGGGTTCTTGGCGAGCGCGCGGGCAACCGCCACGCGCTGCTGCTCTCCGCCCGAAAGCTGCGCCGGAAAGTTATCCATGCGGTCCACTAGGCCCACCTCGCGCAGCACCTCGGCGGGGTCCAGCGGGTCTTTGCATATCTCCGACGCCAGCTCCACGTTTTCGAGTGCCGTCAGGTTTTGCACAAGGTTATAGAATTGAAATACGAATCCGATATCGAGGCGACGGTACTCGATGAGACGCCGGTACTTGTACGCGCTGATCGCTTCCCCGTCCAGTAATATCTCTCCCCCGGAGCAGGTATCCATGCCGCCCAGCATATTGAGCAGCGTGGTCTTTCCAGCGCCCGAAGGCCCCACGATCACGACAAGCTCCCCCTTTTCGATTTCGAAGCTCATGCCGTCGACGGCGGAAATGGTGATCTCGCCCATCTGATAAGTTTTTGATACATTCCGAAATTCAACAAACGCCAAGAGGATGCCTCCGAGTGTATAGTATGCAGCCAGCCCGACAGGGTGATCGATTTGATTTTATAGGATATTATAGCAACTGTGCTTGCTTTTGAACACCGCCATTATCGGTTACAGTGTAGCATTTTTGTTAAAAATAACAAACCGGGCATTCCGCCCGGCTCATCATCTGATAGAGGCTTATCGTTTCCTGCAGTACGCGACAATCGCATCGCGCAGGAATTGCGCGCAACCCGGCCCAATCGCGTCGTAGTACGCCGCAAAACGCGGGTCGTCCACATACATCTGCGCAACGCCCACATGCGCTTCGGGACTGTATTCGCTCCAGTAACGCATCAGCCACTCCTTGTGCAGCGCGCAGGCCTTCCCGGCGAGTTCACCTTCCGGGTCACCCGTCTCCGCCGCGGCGCGGATGGCGTCGTTCACCGCCTTAGTGAGTGCTTCGGTATCCGCATACTGCTCCTGCGTCATCGCCGAAAGCTTTGCGTTCGATTCGTCCACGGTCTTGTCGCCATACCGCGCCCGAATCTCAGAGCCATATTTGCGCTCATTCTCGTCGATCATGTTCTGTTTGAACGCCGCAAATTTTTCCTTGTCCGTCATGATTATTTCTCCTTTCCGGGCGGCCATCGTTTTCTTCACTGTCTCAATCAGCGCATCCAGCCGTTCGCGCCGCTCGCTTAACGCTTCAAGATGTTCTTTGAGCGCTTTGCCCTGCTCGAACGAGGGTGCCGCCAGTATCCGCATAATCACACTGAGCTCAAAACCCAGCTCGCGGTAAAACAATATCTGCTGCAGCCTGTCTACCTGCGTCTGGCCATAAACGCGATAGCCCGCGCCGCTTTTCGTTTCCGGCCGGAGCAGCCCGATATTGTCATAATAGCGCAGCGTGCGCGCCGAAACGCCCGCGAGTTTGGACAGTGCGCCCACAGTGTATTCCATGATGCCCGCCTCCTTTCATGATCAGGATGATAAACCATGACGCAACGTCAATGTCAACAGCAAATCAATAAATTTTCAAATTTCGGTTTGGATAATCGTATTGGTACACAAGGCAATCTTCAATCTCCGCGCCCTGCATGTCTTTGGCGCTCTTCCCCGTATCCTTAAAACCACACGCTTCGTGCGCCGCGCGCGATGCCGTGTTATCCTGCTTGACTACACTCACAATACTGCGAGCCTGAAGTACGCGCATACAGCGCAGTGTTTCGGTGAGAAGCCTCCGTGCACAGCCGCGTCCGCGATATTCCGGCGCGGTTCCCAACGCTTCAAGGTACCAATGATCCGCGCCCATATGAATGACGCGCAACGCGGCAATGATCACATCGCCTTCCCTCAGCGCGAACATATACCGGTCATCCTGAGAAAGAAAAGCGGCAACCGAATCAAGGTAGTCGCTGATCTGTGCGGCATGTGCATCTTCCTCGTTACCGTATCGCCTTGCATAGTCTTTTTCAAACAGATCCGCGGTGGTTTCGGGATAGATGTTCAGCAAAGCCTGCGCAGTGTCCTGATCGATGGCATCGATTGAAAAAAAATCCATTTTGAACTCCTGTTTGGTTTAAATCCGATGATACCGCAATACTGCATCCGTCGTCAATGCAGGAAAAGAAGGACCCTTTCGGGTCCTTCTCAAAAGTGGGAGAGATGGCTTGTTATGTCTTATTCGCACCGGGCATGTTGTTTTCAGCGTACTCAATCATTTTTTTAACCATGTTTCCGCCAACCCTGCCGGCGTCGCGAGAGGTGATATCGCCGTTGTAACCCTTCTTTAAATCAACGCCGATTTCACCGGCGACTTCATATTTCATTTTATCCATCGCCCCGTTCCCGCGGGAATTTCGATTTTTACTTGCCAATCTTCACACCTCCTTCTGATATTATTTTGCCCCGCGCGAAACGAAATAGCGCTGTCAATGATATACGGATAGAGTTATCATGGTTTATATTGGTATTTTTAAAATGAAAATCAGCTGAATTTAAAAATGGCGTTTTTAATATATGTAGGGCGGCAGTGCCGCCCATAGATATTCGCCTGTTTCCGGATTGATTACCAGAATCCCCAGCATCCGCACCGGTTCCAGCCGCCGCAAAAGCACCCGCACTGATTCCAACCACCGCAAAAGCACGAGCAGCATGCGCAACTCCGGAAGCAGCAGACAGGTCTGCAGCATCCCCAATTGCACCACATTACACATCACCCCCTGCTGTTATCATATGAGCATAGGGGTCGTGAACGTGCATATGTTGACGCTATGACACTGCGGCTTTGCTTTAGCAGCCACAGCCAAAGCCAAAGCGGTCCCGGAAACTTACGTATCCTCCGCACGGGCCGTCACCATAGCCGCCCAGCGGATTGCATGCCTCGCATTCACACCAGCGGAAGCCGCATCCGCACCCGCAGCTGTCGCATCCGCAGCAGTTGCCACACCCGCAGTTTCCTGCGCCAAAACCAAATCCAAACGGTATACCGCAGCCACAGCCGCAGTTTGCCGGTGTGCCGCAGCCGCAGCCGCAGCCGAAATTCCCCGGCCCGCCGAAACGGCCCGGTACGTTCAATCCAAAGTCGGATCCCCAGCCGCTGCGACAGCTTCCGGACCACAAGCCCAGCCCCGGGCCTCCGCAGCCGCCAAAAAGTCCAGGAAACATATTTTCACCCCCTGCTACCATGTATATTCACAGTGCGGCAGGCGGTTATTGTTTGATGCGCAATAAAAAACCGGGGAAGGTCCCCGGCCATCGGATATCAGAATTCTTTGAAACTGTTGAGCGTGTACTTCGGGTTCTCGGCCAGCAAGTCCGCTGCGGCACCATAACCATTGAGCATGGCGCAGGCATCTACGCCCGCTGCTGCGGCATAGCGTATGTCGGTTGCGGCATCGCCCACCATCAGCGCATCCTCGGGCCGGACGCCGTACTTTTCCATCAGCATCAGCAGGGTTTCCGGGTCGGGCTTGCGGCGCTGCGCATCCTCATAGGCGATCACTTCGTCGAACATTGTAAGCCCCAGCGCATTCAGTATCTTATGGGTCGGCCCTTTCACCTTCATCGTCACCAGCGCGAGTACCGCACCCTGCGCCGCGAGGCACTCCAGCAGCTCGCGCGCGCCCTCGTACGGCACGGCGTGTTCCGCGCATACCTCTCCGTACTTCACGAGGAACTTTGCAAGCAGAGGCTCGCTCTCCTCATCCTGTAGGCCGGTCAGGCGCTGCAGGGCCTTTTTGGCGCCGCCGCCGATCGCCGAAGTGACCTGACTCAATTCAGGGCGGGGATAACCCGCCTGCTCCAGCGTCTGTGCAAACGCGAGCGCGATGTCCTCACGCGTATCCACAATCGTTCCGTCCAAATCAAACACGTATAGTCTGTACTGCTTGTCAATGCCCATCTGTCGTTCGCTTTCCTTGAATGATCAATACCACAATTTCTTCCCGTGACGCTCAGTCACTGCTGCCCCGGCATCGCAAAATGATCGTCTTTACAGCTCCCTCGGCGCAAGGCCCACCTTCTTGTACACCTTGCGCAGCATGCGCACCGCGTTGCGCTCCGCCTGCTCTGCGCCGTTCTTGATGACTTCGCTCAGGTATGTCTTGTCCGCACGGATCTTCTCGAACCGCTGCTGCAAAGGCTCCAGCTCCTCACACAGGACATCCGCCACGCGCGACTTGAGCGCGCCGTAGCCTTGTCCCGCAAACTCCGCTTCGATCTGCTCCATGGTATTGCCCGTCACGGCGCTGTAGATCGACATCAGGTTCGATACGCCCGGCTTATCCTCCGAGAAGCGGATCTCGCCGTCCGAGTCCGTTACGGCACGCTTCATCTTGCGCTGAATCACTTCCGGCTTGTCGAGAAGGGATATATACGCGTTGTCGTTGTCGTCGGATTTGCTCATCTTCGATTCCGGGTCCGCCAGGCTCATGATGCGCGCGCCCGCCTTGGGGATGTACGGCTCGGGTATCGTGAACACGTCCCCGTAGACGTTGTTGAAGCGAATCGCGATATCGCGCGTGATCTCCAGATGCTGCTTCTGGTCCGCGCCGACCGGCACCAGATCCGCGGAATAGAGCAGAATGTCCGCCGCCATCAGCACGGGGTACGTAAACAGCCCCGAGTTGATATTATCGGCGTGGCGCTCGCTCTTCTCCTTGAACTGTGTCATGCGCGAAAGCTCGCCCATATACGTGAAGCAGTTTAAAATCCACGCCAGTTCGGCGTGGCCGGATACGTGCGACTGAAAATAGACGATGTTCTTCTGCGGATCCAGCCCCGCCGCGAGCAGCAACGCCAGCGTATCAATGCAGCGTTTCCTGAATTCCGCCGCATCCTGCCGTACCGTCAGCGCGTGCAGATCGACCACACAGTAATAACAGTTGTATTCGTCCTGCAGCTTCACCCAGTTCTTGATCGCACCCAGATAGTTGCCGATCGTGAGCACGCCCGAGGGCTGTACGCCTGAAAATATCGTCTTCTTGTCCTGCTGCATATTCATTCCTCCAAAAGGGATTGTATTTCCAACACTTCGCAGCGCCCGTCTTCATACAGAAAATCCACGATATCCTGCATGCCCTGCTGCGCCGCTGTTTCGCTGACCGCCGCCATCGCGAACGTCATACGGCAGCGCTGCCACTTATCGTTTTCGCCGCTCTCCACGACCGATACGTTAAAGCGCGAGCGGCACCGTTCTTTGACGCTGCGGATCACCATGCGCTTATCCTTGAGGCTCTGCGCGCCGGGAATCGCCAGCGTGGCTTCGAACACCGCCGCATGCATTACAGCACCTCCAGCACCGCTTGAGCCATGCCGGGGATATCCACGACGGTATTGTGCCGTACCGGGCTGGTCTCCAGCTCCGAAAGCTGCCGAGGTATCACTGTATTCGTCCGCTCGCTGAGCCTCTTTGCCGCGCCGAATGCCGACCTCGATGCGTCTTCACCGAGCGCGGACAGTACGTCGGCGGGGAATTTGTAGGGCGACGCGGTCGAAACGATGACCGTCTTCGCCGTATCCCCCGTCGCTCTGTATTTTTCGTAAACGCCGAGCGCCACCGCGGTGTGCGTGTCGGCGAGATAGCCGTTTTGTTCAAAGGTATGTCGGATCGCAGCCTGGGTCTCGTCCTCGCCGCACCAGTCCGCCCAGAAGTCGGCTTCCAGCGTGCTCCGTGCCGCTTCGCCGATGTCATAACGCCCCGTACTTTTAAGCTGCGCCATCATGCCTTGCACCGCCGTCGCGTCGCGTCCCGTCAGTTCAAACAGCAGCCGCTCGAGGTTGCTGGATATCAGGATGTCCATCGAGGGCGACATCGTTTTAAAGAAGGGCCGTTTCAAAGAATATTCGCCCTGGCGGAAGAAATCCGTCAGGACATTGTTTTGGTTGGATGCGCAGATCAGCCTGCCCACCGGCAACCCCATGCGCTTGGCGTAGTACGCCGCAAGGATGTTGCCGAAGTTGCCCGTCGGCACCACGAAGTTGACCTTCTCCCCCGGTGCGATCTCTCCGCGCTTACGCAACTGCGCGTATGCCCAGACGTAATAGGCAATCTGCGGTGCAAGCCGCCCGAAGTTGATCGAATTGGCAGACGAGAGGCCATAGCCCTTTTCCGCGGCTTTTTCGGCGAATGCGTTGTCGGCGAATATCGCCTTGACGCCGCTCTGCGCGTCGTCGAAGTTGCCGCGCACCGCGGCCACATGGGTATTGTCTCCGCGCTGCGTCGTCATCTGCAGCCGCTGCATGTCAGAAACGCCCTGGTCGGGATAGAACACAAATATTTTGGTATGCGGCACGTCGCAAAAGCCCTCAAGCGCAGCCTTGCCCGTATCGCCCGAAGTCGCGACGAGTATCAGCACATCCTTGCCCTGTTCTTTGCTCATCGCCGCCGTCATCAGCCGCGGCAGGATGGACAGCGCCATGTCTTTGAACGCGAGCGTCGGCCCGTGCCAGAGCTCCATCACGTACTGTCCGCTGCCGAGCGCTTTCACCGGCGCGACCGCCGGATCGTCAAAGCTGCTGTATGCCGCTTTGGTCAGCGCCCCCATATCCGGTATGCCGTCAAAGAACTGCGAAAGAACCTGTGCGCTGAGCGCATCGTAACCGAGCGGCAGCAACGTTTCGATATCACCCAGGGTTGGAAACGACGACGGCACATAAAGCCCGCCATCCGGCGCAATGCCGCGCAGCACCGCATCCAGCGCCTCCGCGGTCTCCTGCTTGTTTCTTGTGCTGATTAATTGCATTTTTGGCCTCTTGTAAAAAAACCTGCGTGACAGCGAGCATTCCCGTCCGCAAACCGCAGACGGGAACGCCCGCCGGATAGCAGGTGGTTATTCCAGTTTTATTCCGCTATGTATTTCTTTAAAAACTCCGGTGCTTCCTCACTGCCGCTGATGACGATGTGCGCAGTGACGTCGCCGAACTTCTCATCGAGCTTTTTGAGCAGCGCTTCGAGGTCGCCGTCGTGCTTCTTGATCATCTTTTTAAGGCCGTCAATAAAAATAGCGGAGATGTCAAAATCCCCGGAAAGTATTCCGCATACAAAACCGTAGAGTTGGTCGATGTTGTCGATACCGTAGTCGCTGGTGTTGATGAAGCGAATTTCGTGCTGAAGATCGTACATGCAGCGGTTGTCGTCGTCCAAATAGACCAGATTACCGGTGGCGCGGGCAACCTCTGCGTTGGCGAGGTCGAGCAGCTTCTTGGATTTTCCGCTGCCCTTTTTACCGTAAATCAATCGTATCATCGGGCACCACTCCTTTACACTTTTTTATCATTATACAATGGCTTCCCGTATTAATCTATACCCAAATCGCACAAAAATGCGTCCGCCTCGAGAGAAAAGCGCTCCGCTTTGAAAGCGGAGCGCATGCGTAGCTATTCCTCGATAAGCGATTTGCCCGTCATCTCACCCGGCACCGGCAAGCCGATGAGCTTCAGCATCGTCGGCGCGAGATCCGCAAGTATGCCGCCGTTGCGCAGCTTAGTGCCCTTGAACCTTTCGCTGACGAGTATGAACGGCACCTCGCAGGTCGTGTGCGCCGTAAATGGCCCGCCGTCCTCGTCGAGCATCTTTTCCGCATTGCCGTGGTCGGCCGTGATCATGACCTCGCCGCCCATGCGTTTAATCGCGTCCACCACCCTGCCTACACACCCGTCGACCGCGGTCACGGCCTTTACGGCTGCTTCGAGTACACCCGTGTGACCCACCATATCGGGGTTGGCGAAGTTTAAAATCATCACGTCGTATTCGCCCGATTCGATGTGCTTGATAGCCTCGTCCGCCACTTGGCACGCGCTCATTTCGGGCTGCAGGTCGTAGGTCGCAACCTTGGGCGACGGGATCAGGAATCGATCCTCGCCCGGATTCGGCGCCTCTACGCCGCCGTTGAAGAAGAACGTGACATGCGCGTACTTCTCCGTCTCCGCGATGCGGAACTGTTTCAGATTATTCTTGGAGAGGTATTCGCCCAACGTGTTGGAGAGCGATTCGGGCTTGTAGACGACCTCTACGTTTTTAAACGTCTTGTCGTACTGCGTCATGCACACGTAGTGCACGGGGAAGTACTGCCGCTCAAAACCAGTAAACTCCGGGTCGATGAACGTGCGTGTAATCTCCCGCGCGCGGTCCGGACGGAAGTTGAAGAATATGATCGCGTCGTTGCTGCTGATCGTCGCAACCGGCTTCCCATTCTCCTGTACGACCGTGGGCAGCACAAACTCGTCCATCTCGCCCTTGTCGTAGCTCTGCTGCATCGCCTGCACGGCGGAATCCGCGGTGACGCCCTCGGCCTTGACCATCGCGTTGTACGCCTTCACGACGCGCTCAAACCGGTTGTCGCGGTCCATCGCGTAATATCGGCCCATCACCGTGGCGATTTTGCCCATGCCGATCTTTTTAATCTCCGCTTCGAGCTGTTCGATGTAGCCCTTGCCGCTGTCGGGCGGTACGTCGCGTCCGTCCATGAAGCAGTGCACATACACCTGCTCGACACCGCGTTCCTTCGCCATGCGCAGCAGCGCATAGAGATGCTCGTTATGGCTGTGCACGCCGCCATCCGAGACGAGACCGTAGGTGTGCAGCTTCGTACCGTTTTGCTTCACGTGCTCCATCGCGCCGATGAGCTCTTCCTTCTGGAAGAAGCCGCCGTCCTCGATGTCCTTGGTGATGCGCGTAAGTTCCTGATATACGATGCGGCCCGCGCCGATGTTTAAGTGCCCCACCTCGGAGTTGCCCATCTGTCCTTCCGGAAGGCCCACCGCGCGGCCCGACGCCTTAATATCCGTCGTGGGATACTCCTCGCGCAGCTTGGTGATGTTGGGCACGCCCGATATGAAAATCGCGTTACCGCGCGTTTCGCTGCAATCGCCGAAGCCGTCGAGTATCATCAGAGCAGTCAGTTTTTTGCTCATACTTTGCCTCATTTATAGTTGACGATCTGTGAGAAGTCCTCTGCTTTGAGCGCAGCGCCGCCGATGAGGCCGCCGTCGATCTCCGGCATCGCCATCAGCTCCGCCGCGTTGGAGGGCTTCATGCTGCCGCCGTACTGGATGCGGACTTCAAACGCCGTATCGTCGCCGAACACCTCGGCCACCGCCCCGCGGATAGTACCGATCGTGTCGTTGGCATCCTCGGAGGTCGCGGTCTTGCCCGTGCCGATTGCCCAGATGGGTTCGTATGCGATCACGACGCCCGCTGCCTGCTCCTCGGTCAATCCGAGCAGCGCAAGCTTGGTCTGTTTGCATACGACCTCGGCGGTGATGCCGTTTTCGCGCTCTTCGAGCGTCTCGCCCACGCAGATGATCGGAACGATACCCGCCGCCAGCGCGGCCTTTGCCTTCTTGTTGACGCCCTCGTCAGTCTCGCCAAAGTACTGCCTGCGCTCCGAATGGCCCAGGATTACGTATTCCACGCCCAAGGCTTTCAGCATGCCCGGGGAAACCTCGCCCGTGTACGCGCCGCTCGCCTCAAAGTGCATATTCTGTGCACCCAGATGAATGTTGGACTCGCGCAGCACTGCCGCTGCCGCTTCTATGCATACGAACGGCGGGCAGACCACGATATCTACGTCCTTCGCTTCCGCGACGAGCGGAATCAGCGCGCTGACGAGTTCCCTCGCCTCCTGCGGCGTTTTATTCATTTTCCAATTTCCTGCGATAATCGGCTTTCTCATGTGTTGAACCTCCAGTGAAAATATTGATAAGGCTAAGCCTTGATACCCGTGTCTTGTGAAGCCTTAATCGGCCTCCCTGTATTCATACCCAAATTCCGGTGATCTTTAACGCGCTTGCCCGCTATGCTGTAAAAAGGGCCGCCTCAAAAGAGGGCAGCCCCATCATAAGCACGATATTGAAACAGCATCCCTCTTATTTATCCAGCAGCGCAGCCACGCCCGGAAGCTCGATTCCTTCGAGGAATTCGAGGCTGGCGCCGCCGCCCGTGGAAATGTGCGTCATCGCATCGGCATAGCCCATCTGCTGCACTGCAGCCGCGCTGTCGCCGCCGCCGATGATGGTAACGCCGTCGCAATCCGCCATCGCCTTGGCAATCGCGCGGGTGCCGTCCGCAAACGCCTTCATCTCGAACACGCCCATCGGCCCGTTCCAGATCACGGTCTTGGCCGTACGGATCTTATCCGCAAAAAGCATACGCGTGGAAGGTCCGATATCGAGGCCCATCCAACCCGGCGTGATGTGTTCCGCAGGGACGACTTGTGTATTCGCATCCGCATCAAACTTATCCGCGATGATCGTATCGACGGGCAGGCTAAGATCCACACCCTTCTCCTCGGCCTTCTTCATGAGGCCTTTGGCCAGCTCGACGCGTTCTTCATCGACGAGCGAAGTGCCCACTTCGTAACCTTTGGCTTTAAGGAAGGTATATGCCATGCCGCCGCCCAGCAGGATCGTATCCGCTTTGGTAATCAGGTTTTCGATAACGCCGATCTTGTCGGACACTTTCGCGCCGCCCAGAATCGCGATGAACGGCCGCGCGGGGTTATCGAGCGCGCCGCCCAGCACGTCGAGTTCTTTGCCGATCAGGAAGCCTGCGACCGCGGGGATGTAGTCCGCAACGCCCGTCGTGGACGAATGTGCCCGGTGCGCGGAGCCGAAAGCGTCGTTCACGAAGATTTCAGCCAGCGAAGCCAGCTTCTTGGAGAATTCGGCGTCGTTGTCCGTCTCTTCCTTATGGAAGCGCACGTTCTCAATCAGTACGACCTCACCTTCGCCGAGAGCCGCCACAGCCGCCTGCGCGGACTCGCCGATGACGTCGGTGGCAAAAGTGACCTTGCAGGGCAGAAGCTGAGCCAGCCTTGCCGCCACAGGCGCAAGCGAGTACTTCGGGTCGGGAGCGCCCTTCGGGCGTCCAAGGTGTGAGCAAAGGATGATCTTTGCGTTGTTGTCAATCAGATACTTTATCGTGGGGAGGGCCGCAACGATACGTGTCTCGTCAGTGATTTCCTTTTTATCGTTCAGCGGCACATTGAAGTCCACGCGTACCAATACGCGTTTGCCTCTGACATCTATGTCCTTAACCGTTCTTTTATTCATTCTACACTCCTTGTGTTCTATGTTTTCCAACGTCAAATTCGAGACTTATTTTATGCGATGCGGGCCAAAAAAGCAATAGAAAACTTTACGGGCGAACCGCGAAAAAGAGCGATATCACGCGCTTTATCGGTAATTGTTCTGCGTTACGTAATAGGCGATGTTGGTCGCGTGATCCGATACTCTTTCGAGATTCGTCACGAGGTCGGCAAACAACATGCCGGCTCGCGCAGAGCACTTTCCCTTGGCAATTCGCGCCACGTGGTTATTTTTCAGTTTGCCCTCATATTCATCAACGATCTTCTCAACGCGGATCACCTCGTCGGCTAAAAGCTTGTCATTGTTCTTAAGGGCCAGCACACAGTCTTCCAGCGCCTGCGACACATAGCCGTGCATTTCCTTGATCTCGGCGATCGCATCATCGGTAAAGGAAATTTTATCATCGACACGCGAAGCGGCGTATTCAGCAAAGTTCTCCGCGTGGTCGGAAATACGCTCAATATCGTTGATGATATGAAACAGGTCGGCAGCGATGCTCGCGTCGCCTACTGAAAGCTCCTGCGCGGTAACCCGGGCCAGATAGCTCGTGATCTCATGGTTCAGATAATTCACCAGCTGTTCCTGTTCCAGCACCACCGCAACCTTGCTCTCGTCCGGCCCCAGAAACGCCTGGATCGCCAGTTCATAATTCTCCCGCGCGATATCCGCCATACGACCGACTTCCTTGATCGTTTGGCTAATTGCAATCGACGGTGTCTCGAGCAGTTTCTCCCCAATATACTGGAAGCGCCGCTTTTTGACCATCTCGTCCTCGCCGCGGATGATGAGGCCGGTGAGCTTAATGAGCGGCTGCGGATACCAGATCAGTATCAGCAGCGTAATTGTATTGAAGATTGTATGGAACAGCGCGATCTGTGTCTGTACCTCAGGGGCAAGCGACTCAATCCACGCCACAATGGGCAGCACTTGCAGCAGTATGGCAAACAGCACCACGCCAAAAATGTTGAAGAAAAGGTGGAACAGCGCCGCGCGGCGCGCTGTCTTGCTGGCCCCGATACTTGAAAGAAGCGCGGTAATGCAGGTGCCCATATTGGTACCGAGGATCACATACACCGCGGACTCGAACGAGATCGCCCCAGCGAGCGCCAGGCCGACCAGAATACCGGTCGTAGCCGACGAGCTCTGGATCAACATGGTAACAAGCAGACCGACGAGTATGCCGATGAACGGATGCTGGAACGAGACCAGCAGGTTCTGGAAGGCAGGCATGTCCTTCAGCGGCGCCATGGATACCGTCATCATCTCCATGCCCACGAATATCACACCGAAGCCCAGCACGATGCCGCCGATGCGTTTTACGCTGCGCTTATTGATAAACATCATAATGATGCCGATTAAAACAAAAATCGGCGCGATGTCGGTCATCTTGATGCCCACAATCCACGCCGTAATCGTCGTTCCTACGTTAGCGCCCATCATAACGCCCGCCGCCTGCATCAGGGTCATCAAGCCTGCATTGACAAAGCCCACGACCATCACAGTCGTGGCGGAAGAGCTTTGAATGATTGTCGTAACGCCGCAGCCAAGCGCCGCACCGGCAAATCGATTGGTGGTTAAAACCTCCAGTCCGCGGCGCAGCTTATTGCCTGCCGCTTTCTCCAGACTCTCCGCCATAAGCTTCATGCCATAGAGAAATAGTCCGAGCCCGCCCAACAGTTGAATAATCGATATAATATCCATTAACCCATTTTACCCCTTCGTAAAATTAAAAACTCGAATGTTTTTATTGTAAGGGGCATGGTTTTGTAAAGTCAATGTAAAGTATCGCTGCGTTTTGTAAAGTTCGTGTAAAGTCCGGGATACAAAAAAATAAACGTGTACACGATAAAAACTATCTCATACCCGGAAAATTATGCTGGCGCAAGGCCTCGTAAAGCACGATAGCGACCGAATTGGATAAATTGAGCGAACGCAAGCCCTCGCGCATGGGAATGCGCAGTGCGGTGCCTGGGTTGGAGATTATCAGCGGTTCCGGCAGTCCCTTGGTCTCCTTGCCGAACAGCAGATAACAGCCGTCGGGATACGAAACCTCGTGATAGCCGTGTTTTGCCTTGGTGGAGCAGTAGTAATACACGCCGCCCGCGGTGCGCTCGAAAAATTCATCGAGACTCTTGTGCAGCTGTACATTGAGCTCCGGCCAATAGTCCAGCCCCGCACGCTTTAGCTGCTTGTCGGATATATCAAAGCCCAGCGGTTCCACGAGATGAAGCTGCACGCCCGTGACGGCGCACGTCCGCGCGATGTTACCGGTATTGGCGGGTATCTCAGGCTCCACGAGCACCACATGAAAAGGCATGGCAGTCTCCTCCGTTCCGCTCCCGATTATACCGCGCCGATTACACTGCATGCAACCCTGTGCAGGAATATTGGCAAATGCGTTGTTTTATAATATAATGCCCTTAATATAACGACCTGTTAAATTTTGCAGGCTGCGCCGAAAGAGGCGTAATCTATATATAGATAGGAGAAGCGATGTCTAAAAAACAAAAAAGCTTTATAGCGGGGGCTGCAATCCTGGGCGGTGTCGGTCTGGTCGTCAAGCTGATCGGCGCCGTATTCCGTATTCCGCTGGGCAATATCGTCGGTTCCGTTGGCATGGCCAACTACCAGGCCGCTTATCCGGTATATGCCGCGCTTGTCGTAATCTCCACCGCCGGACTGCCTACGGCGATATCGCGCATGGTATCGGAGCGCGTGTCGGTGGGCGATTATAAAGGCGCACACCGGGTGTTCATGACCGCTTTCAAAGTCCTGCTCATCATCGGTGTCGTGACCACTGGCGTGATGCTGCTGATTTCCAAACCGATTGCCGAAAGCATTAACATCCCCACCGCGTGGCTGTCGTTGATGATGATCGCGCCCGCGCTGCTGTTCGTATCCATACTCTCGGCATACCGCGGCTATTTCCAGGGCTTGCAGATGATGTCGCCCACCGCCTTTTCGCAGCTCATAGAGCAGGTCGTTAAGCTTGTGGCGGGGCTATACCTGGCCCAGCTGCTGCTGCCCCGCGGCGTGGAATGGGGCGCGGCTGGCGCGCTGATCGGCATTACGGTTTCCGAAGTTGTGGCACTGCTGTTCGTGATGGCCGTGTACCAGGGCAAGAGGCGCGAGCTTAAGGAAAAGCGTGAAATGCTGCCCAATACGCCCTATCAGGCAAAACGCTCAATCATGATGGATCTGCTCGTCATCGCGCTGCCGATTACGCTGGGCGGCTGCATCATGCCGGCGATCGGTATTGTGGATACCGCCATCGTAACCAATTCGCTGATGGCCATCGGCTATACGGAGGCGGCTGCGCAGGCAAGCTTCGGCGTGCTCACGGGCTTCGTCAACCCGCTCATCAACATGCCGGCCGTGTTGTCGCTCGCGCTGTGTATGAGTCTGGTGCCCGCCATTTCGGCAGCGCGCGTACAAAAGAATCAGGCGCTTGTCAGCACGCGTTCCGCCATGGGTCTCAAACTTGCAATCCTCGTCGGTCTGCCCTCTGCGGTCGGTATGTATATTCTGGCCGGGGCAATTATGAAGCTGCTCTACGGTAACAGCCTGACCGCGGATGAAATGCTGCTCGGCACGCAGCTGCTGCAGACGCTTTCCATCGGTGTATTTTTCCTGACGCTGCTTCAGACCATGACGGGCATTCTGCAGGGCGCAGGCCATCAGTTCATCCCGCTCATTAACCTCGGCATCGGCGCAGTGGTCAAGGTCGTGCTCAGCCTGGTGCTCATTAAAACCATGGGCGTACAGGGCGCAGCCATCGGCACCGCGGCGTGCTACGCCATCGCGGCCATACTCAATACCATCTTCATGGTCTACTATACCCGACCCAAGGTACGCGCGGGTTCCGGTATCTTGATGCCGCTGCTCGCGTCCGCCGCCATGGGTGCCGTGGCATATTTCCTTTACAATTATCTGATCGCTTCCATGAGCAACACGAAAGCCGCACTCATTTCCATCGTGGCTGCGGTGATCGTATACTTCGGAGCGCTGCTGATTACCGGCGGGCTGCGTAGGAGCGACCTTTCGGAAATATCGGGACGCGGAAAACACCGCGGCAACACAACTAACGGAGCAGAATAAAAATGCATTTGACCATTGCCTCAATGGACGCGCGCGGCGGCACCAGCGAACCCGTGCTGGAGGCCGCCAAAGCCGCTGCCCGCGTCCTGGTACAGACGGATATGTGCGCAGCGCTGCGCGAACGCGGCATCGCCTATGAAACGCTGGACGATCTTTATGAGACGACCGAAGACTTCGATACATTGGCTGAAGCCGCCTGCGAACGCATCGTCAGCGACGGGCTGCTGTTCATCGCCCTGGGCGAAGCGTATACCAATCGCATCGCGGTACGGGCGGCAAAGGCCGCACGCGAAGCGGGCGGCACAGTAACCGTGCTCCCCTTCGGCGACGAGGCGCTGTGCCTCGCTTTTGCGACGGGCGCAGCCGACGGTCTCACTGGCGTCTGCGTCCATACGGCGGCCTCGTTTTCCGTGGCAAGCGATACCGACGCCGTTCTGGTCGTCCACGAGATCGACACGCGGCTTGCGGCAAGCGAGCTTAAACTCAGGCTTTCCCGCTATTATAGTGATGAGCATCCGGCAGCCATCGTCAACCGCAAAGAGCAAAGTTTGGAAATTATTCCTCTTTGGGCGCTTGACTCAAGGCCTTCATACGGTTATTATTTGAGTGTGGTCCTGGCCCCCGCGCCCCTGACCGGGAAGAAGCGGTACACCTTCCTCGATCTCGTGCGCATTATGGACAGACTCCGTTCGCGGGAAGGCTGCCCGTGGGACAAGGAGCAAACGCACGAGAGCCTCAGGCGCTACCTCATCGAGGAGGGCTACGAGGTACTCGAAGCGATCGACGAGGGCGATATGGACGCGCTCTACGACGAGTTAGGCGATGTGCTGCTGCAGGTGGTGTTCCACGCACGAATCGCGCAGCAATACGGCGAGTTTGATGTGTCCGACGTGACGACCGCGGTGTGCGCCAAGATGATATCGCGCCACACGCATATCTTCGGCAACGCGGTTGCGGATACCCCCGACGCCGTGATCCAAAACTGGGACCAGATCAAGCGCGGCGAAAAGGGCCAGCAGACGATATCCGAGGTGCTAAGGGACGTGCCCAAAAGCATGCCCGCCCTCATGCGTACCGGTAAGGTGCAGCATAAGGTCGCCCGTGCCGGAATTGATTTCAATCGTCCGGAAGAAGCGGCGGACAAGCTTTACGAGGCGTTATCTGCGGTGCAAAATGTACAGCAGAGCGGTGCAGTATCCGAAGAGGAATGCGGAGACCTGCTGTTCGCGGCGGTGAATGTGGTCAGATTGGCTGGCGTAGAACCGGAGACTGCTTTGCAAAATGCAGCCGACAAGTTTATCCGCCGGTTCGAAGCGGCAGAGCGCATAGCGGGCGAGTGTGGCCTCGATATGCATGCCTGTCCGACAGAAACGCTGGATGCGCTCTGGGCCAAAGCTGGCAAAGCGCTTAAAAAATAAACAGCGCCTATGTATGAGTCCCGCGCAATACGGGAAACTTTATTGCAGAACCCCGATTTGATCGGGTTTTAATCGTCAGCAAGGGCTGAAAAGCAACCCCATGAATATATACTGAGGAGGAACTATTATGAACAAAACCGAATTGATCGAAGCCGTCGCAAAGAAGGCCAATTTGACGAAGAAAGATACGGATGCCTGCCTTTCGGCGTTTGTCAGCGTCGTCAGCGAAACGCTGGCGGGTGGAGACAAAGTACAGTGGACGGGATTTGGCACGTTTGAGCTCAGAGAAAGGGCTGCAAGAAAAGGCGTGAACCCCGCTACCGGACAGCAGATCGATATCCCCGCTTTCAGCGCTCCCGCTTTCAAGCCGGGCAAGGCGTTCAAGGATGCTTTCGGCAAATAAGACGAACCGCGACAAAATACAAGAGCGCCGGGGACCCCGGCGCTCTGTTTCTTTTCAATCATTTACTTTCTGTTCAGCCAATCTGTCCGGTGGTGGCATAGCGCTATATAAGCGTCGTTATCGACGTGGCTGATGATGAGTTCCAGTTCGTCGTCGCCTACCGACGTGGTACGCCCTTCCTCAAACTGCCGGTCCACTTCCGCCTTGATCAGCCCGACAAGCTGATCCGCCTTCGCTACAGCCACGCTGCCCTTCAGCTTGAAGTGGGAGTTGAGCCAATGCGCGATGCCCGCCGAGCCCGAATGTGCGTCGATGGCGACCGTCACAGGCCGGTTAAGCAGCTTCTCGGTATTGAATATGTTATAGATCTCCTCATCCTTAAGCAGCCCGTCCGCATGGATACCCGCGCGCGTGGAGTTGAAGTTTCGGCCTACGAAGGGGGTACGCGGACAGATTTCGGTTCCCAGCGTGGTTTCAAAGTACTCGGCCATCTCGGTAATTACGGAGAGATCCATGCCATCGTTTGTTCCCTTGATGCCGCAGTACTCCATGACCATCGCTTCAACCGGGCAGTTGCCTGTACGCTCGCCAATGCCGAGGATCGAGCAGTTGACCGCCGAAGCGCCGTACAGCCACGCCGTCGCCGCGTTGGTGACCACCTTATAGAAGTCGTTGTGTCCGTGCCATTCAAGCAGCTCGGAGGATACGCCCGAATAGAAATGCAGACCGTATACAATGCCCTGCACACTGCGCGGCAATGATGCGCCCGGGTAGGTGATGCCATAGCCCAGTGTATCGCACATGCGGATTTTTACCGGTACGCCGGTTTCCTGCATCAGCTTCATGAGTTCATCGACAAACGGAATCACAAAGCCGTAGAAGTCTGCGCGCGTGATGTCTTCCAGATGGCAGCGCGGACGAATACCGTAGTCGATCGCCATCTTGACCACGCTGAGGTACTTATCCAACGCCTGCTTGCGGTTCATGCCCATCTTCTTGAAGATGTGATAGTCGGAACTGCTAACCAGTATGCCCGTTTCCTTGATCCCGAGGCTCTTGACCAGCTCGAAATCCTTCTGGCTCGCGCGAATCCATGTGGTGACTTCCGGAAACTCGTAACCGAGGTCGAGGCAAGCCGTGAGCGCTTCCTTATCTTTTTGCGTATACACGAAGAACTCACTCTGGCGAATGATCCCTTTGGGGCCGCCGAGCCGGTGCTCCATTTTGTACAGATCCACTACCTGCTGCACGGTGAAAGGCGTTCGGGACTGCTGGCCGTCACGGAAGGTCGTATCCGTAATCCAGATATCCTGGGGCATGCACATCGGAACAACGCGGTGATTAAACGTAATCTTCGGCACCGAGTCGTAATCGAACATATCCCGAAAAAGCTGGGGTTCCTCCACGTCCTGGAATGAAAACTTGTAGTCGTTCTCCACAAGCAGGTTCCAGCGATCGTCCATTCTGTTTTTCATCGTTTTCCCCCTTATTTTAAAGCCTGTGTAAAGCTTTTGATCCTCTCCATGCCTTTTTTAATGTTCGCCTCGCTCGTCGCGTAGCTCAGGCGTACATAGTCGTCCGCGCCGAACGAAATTCCCGGCACCACCGCCACCTCCGCGTATTTAAGCAGCAGTTCGGTATAGTCAAGTGAATCTTTGATGATCTCACCGTTATACGACTTGCCCTTGACCTTGGAAATGTTCATCATCACATAGAACGCGCCGCCCGGCACCGTGCACGACAAACCGTCAATCTCGTTGATGAGGCCGCAAAGCAGCTTGCGGCGGCCATCAAACGCCTCGCGCATGCGCGCAATTTCGCCCTGTGCGCCATTCAAGGCTTCGACGCTGGCATACTGCGCGATGGAGTTCGGGTTTGAAGTCGCGTGCGACTGGTAGGCATCCATGAGTTCGGCAATCTCCTTGGTACTCGCGGTGTAGCCGATTCTCCAGCCTGTCATCGCGTACGTCTTGGAAAGACCGTTGACGAGTATCGTCTGCTTTTTGATCTGCTCGCCAAATGAAGCGATGCTGACGTGCTCTCCCTCATAAATCAGTTCGTCGTAGATCTCGTCGGATATGACGAAGATCTCTTTTTCCACTGCAAGCGCCGCAATGGCTTCAAGCTCCGCACGCGAATAGACCGTGCCGCACGGGTTGGACGGCGAATTCAGGACCAGTGCCTTGGTGTTTGGCGTGATAGCGGCGCGGATGCTGTCCGCCGTCGCTTTGAAGGTTTCGTCAGTTTCGAGGAACACCGGGATGCCATCGTGCATGCGCACCAACTCCGGATAGGTGAGCCAGTACGGTACGGGGATGATTACCTCGTCTCCCGGATTAAGAATCGCCGCGAATGCGTTGAATAGAGAATGCTTCGCACCGTTCGATATCACAATTTCGCCGGGCGTATACGTAAGGCCGCATTTTTTAGCCAGCCGGTCTGCTACTGCCTTGCGCAGTTCCACCGTTCCCGAGGACGGCGTATAGCGCGTTAAACCTTTATCTAATGCCGTTTTCGCTGCTTCGACGATGTTGGCGGGTGTGTCAAAATCCGGTTCGCCCGCGCCAAAACCCACCACGTCGCGGCCTTCCTGTTGCATCTTCTTGGCCATCGCGGTAACTTTGAGAGTGATCGACGGTGATATCCCAAGTGCCTTGGCAGATAATTTCATGTTTTCCTCCATTGGATAAACAATATGAAGTTTATAAAACTTAACATTTCATTTTTAATCATGATAGCACAGGAATAGGCCCATAATCAAGTTGATTTTTGCATTTTGCTAAAAAAATAATTGCATATAGACTTTTGACGCTTTTTTCACAATGTGTGGGTGTCTCAACATATTTATGTAGAGAGGTGATAAGTTATGAAGCAGCTCATCGTACTGTGCGGAGAGTACTGCGCGTATTGCAAGAAGGCAAAGATGCTCATCCGCCGTGCGTTGGAAAACGAGCCGCGTTTTCTCGCGCTGGATATCCGCTACATTTGCGACGAAACTCCTGAAGGAGAGGCGTATCCTCACAAGCTTGTACCCGCTTTCTTCTGCGACGCCGAGCCCGTGTTTGAAGGCAACCCGGATATGCAAACGATCGTCTCCATATTGAGCGGGTGCTTCGAATCCTGATAATTTACGCGGAACTAACGGCGACATGATGAAATGTCTACAAAATAAAGTTTAGAACCTTGTCAGGCAGCGGGAAACGTTATAAAATGACCAAAAAAGGAAAGGAAAACGGGTATGGACAGCTTTATCATCGGTACCAGTTCCACCTCCGATCTGCCGCTTGACTATATAGAAAAGCACGGCCTGATCCTGATGAAGTATACCTTTATATTGGACCATAAGGAATACAAAGACGGAGACATGGACCCAAAAACATTTTATGACCTGGAACGCAACGGGCAACTGCCCGGTACGTCGCAGCTTACCCCCGAGGAGATTATACAAACCTTCGAGCCGGTGCTTGCCGCAGGTAAAGATCTGCTGCACATCGAATTCTCGTCGGGGCTTTCCGGCAGCTATAACAACGTGAAGCTCGTGGCGGATGAACTGCGCGCGAAATACCCCGAGCGCAAGCTTTTTGTCGTTGACTCGCTCTGCGCATCGCTCGGTCTCGGGCTGCTCGTCGATTACGCGGTGCGGATGCGCGAGCAGGGCAAGAGCATTGAGGAAACCTATAAGTGGGTCGAGGCCAATAAGCTGGGCCTGAACCATTGGTTCACGGTAGACAGCCTTTCGCATCTGCGCCGCGGTGGCAGAGTGACGGGTGCTGCCGCATTTGTCGGCAACCTGCTGCATATCAAGCCGGTGCTCAACGTGGACTACGAAGGCCATCTGATCCCGCGCGAAAAGGAACAAGGCCGCCGCAAGGCGCTGCGCTGCCTGATTGAGAAGATGGAAACACTCGTGTATAAGCCGGAAGGCCAGCGCATATTCATCAGCCACGGCGACGACATCGAGGATGCACAGAAGCTGGCCGATATGGTACGCGAGCGCTTCCCGCAAATCAGCGATATCCTGATTTCGCCCATTGGCGCGGTGGTCGGTGCACATTCCGGCCCCGGCACGATTGCGCTGTTCTTTATGGGCAAGTCCCGATAATCGTCTTGATGTGCCCCGGCTTTGCCGGGGCCTTTTTCATATTTGTCCTCCTTTGTTCATATAGATGTTATTAACCTACGATAAGGAGGAACTATATGAGATACTCAAGAATGGCTTCGTCGTCATCGCCGTCGCCAAAAAGGAAACCCCGATATGCCAATTGGATCATTGCCGCGGTGATATTCGGCGTTGCTGCTTACCTCATCGGCGCGGGGGCGGCAGGCGGATGGCTCGCCAAAAACGTCATCGAGCCGGTATTCGGCAAGGACACCTCGAACGCAGCGACTCCTGAAACGACGCTTTCTCCCACGCCTTCTGCACAGCGGACCGTTGCGCAGTCCGAAACGGCGACAGGCCGTGTAGAGGAGAATATCACCGCCGGGGAAATATCGCTTTATACGCTGCAGGTAGGCGCTTTCTCTGATGAAGCACACGCCACAAGCTCCGCCGAAACCATCTCCGGGCAGGGCGGCGCAGGGTATGTCGCCTACGACGGCGAACTGTACCGTGTGCTCCTCGCGGGATACCTTAACGAAAGCGATGCCAAGAGCGTGCAGAACTCGCTTCAATCACAAAGCATTACCTCCACGATATTTGAACTCAAATCCGGCACGCTGGAATTCAAGATCGGCGCATCTCCCTCGCAGGTAGAAGCCATAAGAGCATGCTTTGATGCGGTGCCCGACTCGGTGGAACGGCTGCAGCAGATCGTGTTTGATGCCGATCGCGGCGAAAACGTCGATGAAGATATCAAAGCGCTTGCGGCTGATATGAAAGCCGTTTATGACAACCTTGAGGCGGAGATATCGCCGGACGAAAGCGCTATTCAAAGCCTGGCGGCGTATATGTCGGAATTTTGTGAAAAAATGAACAATATCCCCGTATCGACCGATGTATCGGCGGTGGAGTTTTCCGCGAAGTTAAAGTATAATCTGATTGGTATCGTGGTTGATTATTCCGCCTTTCTTAAAAATTTAGGCGGTTAAACTTTTCATATTTTCAGGAGGCGCTATGACAATACGCGAAGCGGCCGTCACGCTCGGCTGCGACATCGTCTGCGGCGAGCAAAATCTGGACAGGCCGCTCGTTTCGGCGTTCGGAGCAGATCTCATGAGCGATGTGCTTACCTACGCCGCCGAAAGCTGCCTGCTGCTGACCGGCATGGTCAACACGCACGTGCTGCGGACGGCGCAGATACTCGACGTTCCGTGCGTGATGTTCGTACGGGACAAGCGGCCCACCCAGGAGATGGTCGAACTCGCGCAAGAAACAGGCATCACGCTGCTAAGCTGCCGCATGACCTTATACGAGGCGTGCGGGCGGCTTTACGCGATGGGCCTCGGTCCGTGCAGAAAGGCTTAAAACAATATGGCTGAAGGGTTCAAAGAGACGTTTTCCATCGCCGCCGGTGATTACGCCGCCGCCGGAGAGGCCTCCGCGAGAATCAAAGCGCTGCTTAAAATGATCGGCATCGATCCGGCTATCGTGCGCCGCGTGACGGTCGCAGCGTATGAAGCCGAGATGAACATCATCATTCACAGCCACGGTGGTCAGATGACGTTTTCCATGTCGCCCGAGGCCGTAAGTCTTCACTGCATCGACACCGGCCCGGGAATCGAAGACATCGATCGGGCCATGCAGGAGGGCTTTTCCACAGCGCCCTCCAGCGTGCGTATGATGGGTTTTGGCGCGGGCATGGGGCTGTCCAACATCAAGCGCAACAGCGATACACTCGACATCCGATCGGACAGCGGCGGGACTATCCTCGATATGTCCTTCCGCCTCTGATAGAAAGCGGGGGTTATGAACACATACTTTCATTCTGTGCGGCTGGACCGTGACAAGTGCCGCGGCTGCACCAACTGCATCAAGTACTGTCCCACCGAGGCGATACGTGTACGCGGAGGTAAGGCGCAGATTATCGCGGAGCGCTGCATCGACTGCGGCGAATGTATTCGTGTGTGTCCCTACCACGCCAAAATCGCTTATACCGATCCGTTTTCCGATATCAGCCGTTTTAAGTATAAGATCGCGCTGCCTGCGCCTTCCCTGTACGGCCAGTTCAAAAACCTTTCGAGCATCGACCGCATCATCATCGGTCTCAAGCTGATGGGTTTTGACGACGTGTACGAAGTGGCGCGCGGCGCCGATATCGTCAGCTGCGCATTGCGCGAACGCATGGGCAGCAATTCAAACTTGCCCATGATCTCTTCAGCGTGCCCCGCTGTCGTGCGTCTGATTCAGGTGCGCTTCCCCAATCTGATCGACAACATCGTGGATATCCAATCTCCGATGGAGGTCGCCGCAGCCGCGGCAAAAACCGAATACGCCGAAAAGTACGGGGTAAGCCGGGAGGACATCGGCGCGTTTTTCATCACCCCCTGCCCCGCCAAAATGACCGCGATTAAAAATCCGTACGGTACCGGCAAAAGCCAAGTGGACGGTGCAGTATCGGTGATCGACATATACGGTCTGCTGGCCGGGCAGCTTAAAAAGCCCGGTGTAATCACGCCGGACGGCAATACCGCATCGGTGTTTGGCGTGGGCTGGGCGAACTCCGGTGGAGAGTGCAGCGCGTCGGGCAGCGGCAATTGCCTCGCTGTGGACGGTATCGCCAACGTGATCAAGGTGCTGGAGGAGATCGAAAACTTAAAGCTCAATGACCTCGAGTTTTTCGAGGGCCTTGCGTGCCCGGGCGGCTGCGTGGGCGGCCCGCTCACATTTGAGAACCCGTTTGTGGCGCGCACACGTATTAAAAAGCTCGCCGCGGGAATTAAGAACACCGCGCTGAATACGGAATACGCCGCGCGCTATATCGCAGACGGCACGGTGGATTTCAAGCAGCCCATTGAGGCGCGCCATGTCATGAAGATCGACGAGAACATGTCCGCCGCGATGAAAAAACTCGAGCAGATCGAGGAGATCGTCTCGCGTCTGCCGGGGCTGGACTGCGGCTCATGCGGTTCGCCTTCGTGCCGCGCAATGGCCGAGGACATCGTACGCGGTGACGCCAAGGAGCTCGATTGCATCTTCAAACTGCGCGACAAGGTGACGAGCCTTGCCGAGCAGATGGTGGAGCTAACAGGGAAGGAGAAAAAAAACAACTCATGACAGTCAGGGAACTCTCGGAACAGACAGGATGGAAGGTGAAGTCGGGCAGCCCCGACGCAAGCATCACCTCAGCCTACGTGTGCGATCTTTTAAGCTGGGTAATGGCGCATGCGCACGAAGGTGCGGCATGGATTACGGTGCAGGCACACCTTAACGTGGTGGCGATTGCTTCACTGCTGAATCTATCGTGCGTGATCATACCCGAAGATATTGAAATACCCGCCGGAACGCTGTCCGTTGCCCAGGAGAAGGGCATCTGCATGCTGAGCGCGCCGTGCACCTCCTACGGTGCGGCCATGGCCCTGTGCCGCATGGGCGTGCTGGAAGACTGATGTATTACGATCTGCATATTCATTCGTGCCTGTCCCCCTGCGCCGACGACGACATGACGCCCGCCAATATTGCGGCAATGGCGCGGCTCAAGGGGCTTGGCATGATTGCACTCACCGACCACAATGTGGGCGGCAATCTCATCGCGATGGACCGGGCCGCGCGCGACAACGGCCTTATTTTTGTACCCGGTGTGGAGGCGACCTCGCGCGAGGAGGTGCACGTACTCGTATATTTTTCCGGCTTGAACGCGGCGTTGCACTTTACGCAAAAGCTGTACAACAGCCTGCCGGATATTGCGAACCGGCCGGAACTGTTCGGCCACCAGTGGATGCTGGACGAAAACGAAGCCCCTGCGGGCGAGCTCTCTAAACTGCTGCTTCAGGCTACGCCCTATGGCATAGAGGAACTGGCGGCGATGGCGTGCGATGCGGGCGGCGTGGCGGTGCCTGCGCACGTCAACCGCGAGTCGTTTTCCGTCATTTCCAACCTGGGGTTTATACCGCCCGGGCTTTTTTCCGCTGTCGAGGTCGCACAAGATCTGCCTTGTCCTCTTTTCAAGGCGCCCTACCGGATTTTATGCTCCTCCGATTCGCACAATCTGGGCAGCATTTCCGAGGCCATGTTCGATTTACCGGACGTAACAACCGCCGAGGACTTGGTTGCGCTTCTTCGACAATAATCCCTTTTCGTTACAGGTCCTATTTATTATGTTGAATTTTGCAGATTTTTGCTATATAGTAGTGACATCACCATTCAGATCGGAGCATATCTCATGAAAAAATGGCTTGCTCTCATTTTTGTTGTGCTCGTACTTTTGCTGTCTGCCTGTGTGAATACCTCGGTGACATATAAGCTGACGGAAAACAATACGGTGGGTGTGGATTACCGGATGGACTTTACGCCGGGTGATGAAGACATATCCTCCTATACGAAGAAATTGACCGGCTACTGGGAGTCTATGGGCTTTACGGCCAAAACCACCGAGGCCGATGGCGTCTCGTCGCTTCAAGGCACAAAAACGGTCGAGTGCGGGGATATGAACGAGGCCGTCAAAGCGCTGGCGGAGATTTTTACGGACGACGACTCTCTGTTGTATGATGTGGAGTTTTTATACGAGCCCTCGTATTTTCAGGATGATTTCAGTCTGAAAGCCAGCGTCTCGCTGGAAGATATATTACGGCAAAGCGAAAGCGGTGCCCTGCCGCCCGCTGCCGCGCAGTCGCTGCTTGATGAGGCAGCAAAATGTCAGTACACGCTTTCGATCGCGTTGCCGGGCAAGGTCGTTTCCACCAACGCGGACTCACAGGATAACGGCCTTTGCATCTGGAATCTAAAGTATGGCGAAACCACCCCGATCGAGCTGTCCACCTCCCATGTTTTCAGCGATAACGTGGAATACTACGGTACGCTGCAAAACGCACTCAGCCGGGACAACCTGCTCATGATCATATTGGGCGCGGTCGCCGGTCTGGCGCTAATCGGGGTGATACTGGTACTAGTCATACGGGCACGAAAAAAACGTGCCGCTCTGGCAGCACCGGCTATTCCGGCCGCAGATCAGCACGTTCCTCCGACCGATCAGGCGTTCTGATCAGAAATTGACTTCAAACGGGTCCGACGCGAGCATCTGCCCGTCGGGCAGCAGCAGATACAGCTTAAAAATCCTGTCCTCGTCGGGTATATTGTCGTCCCATCCGCGAATCCAGTTTCCTTTGCGTGCGACTACCGAGCCGACCCGCGCGATCGGCTCCTCGCCGCCGTGTACGGTCCGTACGGGCCGAAATAATTCGCCGTCCGCATCATAGCACACCAGCGTGTACAGCGCGTCAGGATCGGTATTAACCATGGTCCAAGTAATGTTGTAGTACCGGTAACCGTAGTTGGACTTTTTCTCGATCTGAAGGCCAAAATCCACGGTCTGCAGTGGCGTATTGTCCTCTCCGTCCGCCCCGATAAACGAGTTATAGTATTCTTTAAGGTCCGGCGTTTCGTCCGCCAGCGGAATAAATATGTTTTCCTGCGGACGCACATTCATGCGCACGGTTCGCGCCTCGTCGTCCGACGGATCGGTCCCAGTCTCAACCAGGTCCTTGTTGTCCATATATTCAACTGTCTTTCTGGTGCTGGGACTGCCCATCAGCTGCACATAATCCTCTGCGGCAATCTCGTACACGTCCCACATATGGTTTTCATAGTATGACTGCGCCGTATGATAAAAAATCTCGTGGTCGTAATCCGCAAAGCCCCGAAGCTGATAATATTCCGAAGCTTTTACCGCGTCATCGTCCTGCATAAAGTAATAGATCGTATAATGATGCCCATACTCGTGTGCAAGCGTATATGCAACTTGCGATGCCAGATCGTATTCGTCCATATTGTAAAGCGTAATATCACTTACCACAGGAGTTGCATTATAGCTCATACTCAAAGGAATGATCGCCCGTGCATCGGCAAATACGTACGTATTAAGGTCAGCCTGGCTTCGATCCCCGGCTGCATCAAAAAGGTCCGTATATTCCGGCTCACCCGGATATAGGTCGATCTGGGAGAGATACCCCATCTCCTCGCCGTGCTTATTTTGAAGCAGTTCGTCATAGATCTCGACAAGCTTATCGCCGGTCCACTGATCCGTATGGCTCACGATTGAAAACCCCATCGGCGTATGGTAGACCGAATCCTCGAGCGACTCCGTGATCTCGGCTGAAATGGCGTTGCCCACAAGGCTGTACTGTGCGCCCTTTTCAGCCTCGATGCGGTCATAGTGAAGGCTGTCAATCTGCGCAACCGCTTTATCCACGCGCATTCCGTCCAGCAGGAAAAAAACGCCGCCGGCAACTGCCAGCAGAAAGATTGCCGCAAGCGCAATGGGCAAAGCGAGGTTTCTCTTTTGCGATACTGAAGCTTCCAACAGATCCCCTTTCTGCGCTTTCAAGGCGCATCCGCAAGGCACTTTAGCCCGCATGGTTGAGCGCGGTTATTCTGTTTTGCCGATGATTTCACAACAAGCTTATTATACTTTGTTTATAACGTTGATTCAACAATTTACTACAATTCACGCTTGATTTTTCCAACTTAAAGGCAGGAATTTCTGCCCGATAGAAATGTGAAATTCGACCCAAAAAGCTGTTGACATACATGCCGGAATACTGTATATTAAAGTTCGTCGCGAAAACTCGCGGGGTGTAGCGCAGTTTGGTAGCGCACGTGCTTTGGGAGCATGGGGCCGCTGGTTCGAGTCCAGTCACCCCGACCAAAAATGACGTGTTATCCGGCCCCTTGGTCAAGCGGTTAAGACACCGCCCTTTCACGGCGGTAACAGGAGTTCGAGTCTCCTAGGGGTCACCAATTTAATATTCTATGGCTTTGGGGCCTTAGCTCAGTTGGTTAGAGCAGTCGGCTCATAACCGATCGGTCCGGGGTTCGAGTCCCTGAGGCCCCACCAGAACACCCCAAAGTTTGCGGTCTTATGGCCCGGTAGTTCAGTTGGTTAGAACGCTAGCCTGTCACGCTAGAGGTCGTCGGTTCGAACCCGATCCGGGTCGCCAAATTAACTCGAAAATGCCCTGATGGATTTATCCCTCGGGGCACATGCCTCGG
>JAEWCC010000026.1 GCA_023390815.1 Bacillota bacterium | reverse complement strand
GTATCACCCGTAGGCCCGGTGTCCCCTGTCGGCCCCGTGTCTCCTGTCGGTCCTGTCGGCCCCGTGTCTCCTGTCGGTCCTGTCGGCCCCGTATCGCCCGTAGGTCCTGTATCACCCGTAGGCCCGGTCCGTCCTGTGTCCCCTGTCGGTCCTGTGTCCCCTGTCGGTCCTGTAGCACCGATGTCTCCCTGGAAAATAACCAGTGTTGCCTTTACCGGTACCACCGGCGCATAATAAAACGTTGCAGTACTCGCATTGACCAACGATAATGTGACCGGAGCTGTAACAACATTTATGATGCTGACGCCTACCACTTCTCCTGTCTTTATCGGTGAATCGCCAATCAAAAAGTCGCCTTGCGAAGAAGACAACGCAAATACGGCCCCATTGGTAGATTGCGAAGACTGCGTCGCCACCCACCAGTCTGTTATATATCTTCCGGCTTCATTAAACGTAATAACCCCTGTTAAACTGTTATAGCTTATATTTCCTGAAGAGAATACGGTGGTATCAAAAACGACATTCGCTCCAGCCGCTACCGTCCCGGCTGCCAATCGCTCCGCTTGAAATGCTATATTGCTCATCACTCTCACCTCAGTCATTCATGTAGCCGGAACCGTCTGCTAGTCGGTAACCATCGTTTTGCCCTGGTCATCATCAAAAAGAAGTTCGGACCAATTTACCACTTTCTTATAATTCCATTGTGATGATCCAGGGCCTTTCGTTTATTTATAGGCCACATCACGACGATAAACCGAATACATGTTAATATATAATAGTTATATGATTGAACAAACGTGTATGTTCATATTGTCATTAATGATTACATATATATATGAAATACTCAGATAAAAGGTGATATGCTGCTTTTTGAGTGTTTATCGCAGTTTTCTAAACCACAAAAAGAGACGCTGCAAAGGAAAACAGCGTCCCCTATATGCGATAACAACGTCATGTATCCGGCACCTATGAAAATATACATCTTCGTTGGGCAGTGCCGGCATTACATATCAGGTCATTATTTTGTAAAGAAATCGTTCACGATATCGACAATTTCGGCACCAATTTTTTGCTGTGCTTCTATCGTCGATGCGCCGATATGCGGTGTTAAGCACACCTTATCATGGGTATACAACCGCTCATTGCGCGTCGGCTCCTGTTCAAATACATCAATGGCCGCTGCCGCCACTTTTCCGCTGTCAAGCGCTGCAAGCAGTGCATCCTCCTTCACCACACCGCCACGGGCGCAGTTGATCAGGTACACGCCATCCTTCATCATTGCAAACTCTTTCTCCGATATTAAAGCACCCGCTGCCTTGTCGAAAGGAATGTGCAGGGATATAAAGTCGGAGCGCCTTAGCAGCTCATCCATCGGCACATATTCAAATTGGTCGTACCCTTCCTTTTTGCCGGAGCGTGTGAAATAGATGACCTTCATGCCGATCGCGGCGGCCAGACGGGCCACCTCTCTCGCGATATGCCCAAAGCCGATGAGCCCCAGCGTTTTACCCGCCACTTCAATGCCCTCCAGCTTCTTCTTGTCCCAGCTGCCGGCATGCATCGAGGTGTTGGCAATATACATCTTTCTCGCCAGAGAGAAAATATGCCCGATGGTCAGCTCCGCTACGGCCAGAGAACTCGCGCAGGGCGTGTTGCATACGGTGATGCCGTTTTTTCGAGCGCAGGCTACGTCAATGTTATCCACGCCTACACCTCCGCGTACAATGAGGGACAGATTTCCGGTCTCGCGTGCACACTCAATGATCTCTTGCGTCAGCTTGGTTGCCGAGCGAATGATAATGGCGTCGTATTCCCGAATCTCGTCTTTAAGTGCTTCGGGCGTGCAGCATTTCTCAGTAATTTCAAAGCCTTTCTCCTGCAGTGCGCTGGCCGCACTTTTTTCGATTCCATCCGTCACCAGTATCTTTGTCATGCCTTTGAACCTCCCATAAACGATTTAATTATGTGCTGTGTCGCCGGAAATTAAAAAGGAAAACGAATTAAGCTGTCGTTTTCCCTGTTTTGTGACCCGAGAGATTTACTCAATCCATAGGATTGATATTGCCCCTTTGGTGCCAGCAAGCTGGCTTTCCAGAGTTCTGTCCGGATACAGTCCTTTTACCTGAAAGTTTCGTCCGCAGCTTGACATGCTGGAACTTACATCATCGGTGGGCGCTGGCCTCTCTCCCGTATCCATCATTCAGATATAAAATTTTTTGGTCTTGCCTAAAACTAATTTTAAGTTACCACGCCGTTGACGATTTGTCAATAAGCGGGATAAGCTGTGTTGACCTCAATTTTGTTGATCATATGTACATTGGAAATACCGATTGAACCCATCGATATTTTGGTAATATACCCGTTTTTGTGGTATGCTTAATTTGTATCATGCCTAGGCAAATACAACCGTATCGTGGAGGTACTGCGTGAAAGATCACATCAAACTGACCAAGCTTGCAAAGTGCGCAGGCTGCGGAGCAAAAGTGGGAGCCGGAGTTTTGGCGCAGCTGCTCGAAGATATAAAGGTTCGCTCAGACCCGAATTTACTGGTCGGATTTGATCGCAGTGACGACGCTTCCGTCTATAAAATCAGCGATGACCTGGCGCTGGTTCAAACGGTGGATTTCTTTCCGCCGATTGCGGATGATCCGTATACATTTGGCGCAGTTGCCGCGACCAACGCGCTGTCCGATGTCTATGCGATGGGCGGAGAACCGAAGCTGGCCCTCAACATCATGGCCGTTCCCGAAGACATGCCGAAAGAAACGGTTCATGAGATTCTAAGAGGCGGCTATGACAAGGTTTACGAGGCGGGCGCGCTGATTACCGGGGGGCACAGCATATACGATGAGGAGCCAAAATACGGGCTGGCGGTTACGGGATTTGTTCATCCGGACAAGGTGCTGACGAATTCGGGCGCACAGCCGGGCGATGTTCTGCTGTTTACAAAGCCGCTGGGCATCGGCGTTTTGACTTCCGCGATGAAGGCCGGGCTGGCCCGTGAAGAGACGGAAAGAATGGCGTACCGGTTAATGACGACGCTGAACAAATCGGCGAGAGACACAATGGTCCGATACCATGTCCATGCGTGCACCGATGTGACCGGATTTGGCCTGATGGGCCACTTGCTGGAAATGGCCCAGGGAAGCGATGTCATGATCCGGGTGGACGTCGGCGGCATTGATATGATCCCTGAAGCGCTGGAGTTTGCCCGTTCGGGCATACTTCCCGCCGGGATGTATCGAAACCGCAGCTTTGCCGAGGATTTTGTGGAACCGGGAAATATCCCGCTCGAGAAGGCAGATTTGTTGTTCGATCCTCAGACATCCGGCGGCCTTGTCATTTCCGTCGATGCCGAAGAGGCGGATGCGCTTTTCGAGGAACTGAAGGGCTGTGTCCCGTCCGCGCAGCGCATTGGGCAAGTCTGCGCTTATGGCGGCGGCAAGAGGATCATTTTGGAGTGATATCATGAACTACAACCTTAAACAATTAGAAGCCTTTGCGGCGGTTGTCGAGTGCGGCAGCTTCACCGCCGCAGCGGAGAAGCTGTATCTGGCCCAATCGACGATCAGTGGGCATATTGCCGCGTTGGAAAAAGACATCGGCATGCCGATGATTGTACGATCGGGCAAGCGCAAGATCATTCTGACGGATGAGGGGCGGCGCGTTTATGCGCATGCAAAGTCCATACTGCAAAGCTGTAACCAGCTTTGCAAAGAGCTTGAGGAACGAACGTCTCAGGAACTGGTGCTGGCGGCTTCTACCATCCCGATGGGTTACCTTCTGCCCGAACTCATTGCCGGATTCGCCCAGGAAATGCCGCAATGCCATTTTACGCTGCGCAGCGGAGACAGTATGCGCGTGCATCAGCAGGTGTTGGACGGCGACGCTCAGGTCGGTTTCGTCGGCGCGGTGATGAACCGGAAGGAGTTCACCTACGACCTTCTCCGCGAGGACCGGCTGGTGCTGCTGGCTCCGAATACCGATCAATACCGCTCTTTGCTGGACGCCGGAACCTCCGGCAACAAGCTGCTCTCCGAGCCGCTTATTTTCCGTGAAATGGGGTCCGGCACACAGCTCGCGGTAGATAAATTCCTGTGTGAAAACAGCATTCGCACAGAGGACATTCATGTCGTCGCGCGCGTGGACAACAGCGATACGATTCTGCGCGCCGTTTCGCAGAGGCTCGGCGTTGCCATCGTGTCGGAACTGGCCGCAGCCTCTGCCCAAAACGCGCTTACGTTTCCGTTGGAGGGGAAAAGCACGGTGCGCTGCCTCTATATGATTCATCCAAAAGACCGAAAACTGACCCATACGGCGCAAGCATTCCGCAATTATATACTCAGCCGCGGCAAAGAGTAGGTATCACGCAATTTTTTATCGCCGATTCCGATAGAATTCATTGTTCTATCAGATATTTGAATTGGCGTTTTTTAGTATGGTTTTTTATAATACGGTTAATGAACTCTCCCATAAAAGCAATCGGCATTGATATTGGGTCCACTTGTTCCAAGACGACAGTGATGGACGAAAACGCAGCGCTTTTGCTGCGGTTCGTTATGCCCACCGGATGGAGCAGCGTCGATACCGCGGAGGCGATCCGCAAAAAGCTGCTGGAGAACGGCGTAGACCCGCAGCATACCCCCTGCGTAGCCACCGGATATGGCCGGGCTGCGATCCCCTATGCGGATAAGGCCGTCACAGAAATCACCTGCCACGCCAAGGGCGCCTGCGAAATCTTTTCAAGCCGAGATATGACGTTGATCGATATTGGCGGCCAAGATACGAAGATCATCCGCATTGAAGACGGAATGGTGAAGGACTTCATCATGAACGACAAGTGTTCGGCCGGCACGGGCCGCTTTTTGGAAGTGATGGCGAATACGCTGGCAGTTTCGCCCGCTGAACTGTGTGTGCTGGCGGCGAACGGCGGCAACACGTCCATCAGCTCCATGTGCACGGTGTTTGCGGAATCCGAGGTGATCAGCCTGATAGGGCGGGGCGAAAAGAAGGAGAACATTGCGTTTGCCGTGATGGATTCCATTGTGCAGAAGGTCGCTTCGCAGGCCAAAAGGCTGCTCGGCAGCGCAGGTGTCGTTTGTTTGACGGGCGGCTTGTGCGACAGCGCTTACATCATAGAAGCATTGTCGGGCGCGCTGCGGAAACCGGTTAAATCCCATGAGTTGGGCAGGTACGCAGGATCTGTCGGCGCGGCGATGTGCGCCCTGAAGGAACCAAAGCACGGCTGAAATCGGGAAGGAATCTTACGGTATCTTTTCCGCCATAATGGAAGTATGACCGAAGGAGGAAATATCAATGGCAAAAGTGATCGTTAATGCAATAGGCGAGCAGTGCCCAATTCCGGTCGTTAAGGCGACCAAAGCGCTGGGTGAAATGACCGAAACCGGTATGCTGGAGGTCCATGTCGACAACGAGATCGCGGTACAGAATGTGACAAGACTGGCGATAGGCAAAGGATTTTCAGTAAATAGTGAGAAGCTTAAAGACAAGCACTTTATCATTTCGATGGAGGTTTCCGCATTGCCGGAGACGAAAACGCCGGAACCGGAAATCAGCTGTATTCCGGATACAAGAGGCAATACCGTTGTAGCCGTCGATGCCGCCGCCATGGGGCGCGGCGACGACGAACTCGGCAAGACGCTGATGAAGGGGTTTATCTATGCGCTGTCCCAGCTCGAAGAGCTGCCCAAGACGATTCTTTTCTACAATGGCGGTGCAACCATTCCTGTGGAAGGGTCGGTCAGCGTGGACGACCTGAAATCCATGGAGGCGCAGGGCGTGGAGATACTGACCTGCGGCACCTGCCTGAATTTCTATGGACTGACCGAAAAACTGGCGGTCGGCCAGGTGACCAACATGTATACGATCGTTGAAAAGCTCAGCGGCGCGGCGAAGGTCATCAAGCCGTGATCTATCTCGATAACGCGGCGACTACGCTGAGCAAACCGCCGGGCGTCATTCAGGCTGTCGTACAGGCGATGAACGCGATGGGCAACGCATCCCGCGGCACGCACGCCGGAAGCCTCGCTGCATCCCGCTCGGTCTACGATACGCGCGTCAAACTCGCGGGGTTTTTCGGATGCAGGCGCGCCGACCATGTGGTGTTCACCTGCAATGCCACGGAGGCGCTGAATATGGCAATCAGCGGTGTTATCGATCCCGGCAGCCATGTCATCACCACCGATTTGGAGCACAACTCGGTTTTGAGGCCGCTTTACCGTCTCGAATCGGAGCGTGAGGCTGCGCTGAGTTTTGTGACGGCGGACAGCCGCGGCAATATCGACGAATCGGATTTTGAAAAGCTAATTCGCCCGGATACGCAGGCGATCGTCTGCACGCACGCGTCCAACCTGACCGGCAACATCGTCGACATCGCGCGGGTGGGACAGATCGGAAAAAAGCACGGCCTGTTATTGATTGTTGACGCTTCGCAGACGGCGGGCTGTTTCCCAATCGACATGGACGCGATGGGCATCGACATCCTCTGCTTTACCGGCCACAAGGCGATGATGGGCCCGCAGGGCACGGGCGGTCTGTGCATCCGCGAGGGTGTCCGTATCCGCCCGTGGAAAGTGGGCGGTACCGGTGTGCAGACCTACAGCAAAACGCAGCCGGAAGCGCTGCCCGCGCTGCTGGAGGCAGGTACGCTGAATGGGCATGGCATCGCCGGGCTCTCCGCGGCGGTGGATTATATCAATACCGTGGGCATCGAAGTCATACGCGAAAAAGAGGATATGCTGACGCGACGGTTTTATGACGGTATGTCGGATATCGACGGCGTGACGGTTTACGGGGATTTCACAGCGGAGCATCATATGCCCGTAGTGGCGATCAATATCCGCGACTACGACTCCGGCGCGGTGGCCGACGAGTTGTCCGAAGTCTATGGCATCGCAACCCGCCCGGGTGCCCACTGTGCGCCCCGGATGCATCAGGCGTTGGGCACGACGCAACAGGGAGCCGTCCGGTTCAGCTTCTCATGGTTCACGGACGTTCATGAGATCGATGAGGCGATACGCGCGGCAAAGGAGCTGGCCGAATGAGAGCCCGACATCTCAAATTAATTGTGACGTTTCATACGACGACTTCCGCGATGGCGATGGAAAAGTTCTGCATGCAAAATGGGATTCCCGGCAGATTGATCCCTGTACCGAGAGAAATTACCGCGGGCTGCGGTATGGCATGGTGCGCACCGGTGGAGGCGAGAAACGTGATCGAGACGGCAGCAAAAGAAGCCGGTATTGAAACGGACGGCTGGTATGAGCTGATGGTCTGAATGCACAATAGCGAGAAATTAATGTGAGGAGATTTTGTAATGTCCGATTATGTACAGATGTGGAAGGACCTTGGGATGGATCTGGAAAGCCACGATATGCTGTGTCAGGTGCTGCCGACTGCTGTCGGCGATGTTTTTATGACACAGGAAAATCGCCCGACGGGCATGGATTTCTGGGATCTGGTGATTTCCGAAGTGCACGGCATCCGCCCCGCGGAACTGATTGAAGCGCAGAAGCAGGGACGTAAGGTGTTCGGTACGTTCTGCGTATATGTACCGGACGAAGTCGTGATCGCGGCGAACGGCATCGTAACGGGCCTTTGCGGAGGCTCCCAGTTTTGGGTGCCCGCGGGCGAAGCGGTGCTGCCCAAGAGCACCTGTTCACTGATCAAGGCCTCCGTAGGCGCGCGGCTGGGCAAGACCTGCCCCTTCTTCCGCATTGCCGATATGTACGTGGGTGAAACCACATGCGACGGTAAGAAGAAGGCGTACGAAATTCTCGGCGAAGACGTCCCGATGCACATCATGGATGTTCCCCAGATGAAGCGCGAAAAGGACATCCTCAAGTGGAAGGATGAGATCGCGGAATTCGCGAAGGTGGTTTCGGAATTCACCGGAAACGAAATCACAGCGGAAAAGCTGGGTGCTGCCATCCGCATCGTGAACGAGAAGCGCAAGGCGCTGCAGCGGGTGTACGATGCCCGCAAATCTGAGTGCCTGCCGATCTCCGGTCGGGACGCGCTGCTGATGATTCAGATCGCGTTCTTCGACGACCCGGAACGCTGCACAACGATGTGCAACCGGCTGGCCGACGAGCTGGAACAGCGCATCAAGGATGGCGTCAGCGTGGTCCCCGCGGGAACCAAACGGATACTCGTCACCGGCACGCCGCTTGCGGTGCCGAACTGGAAACTGCACAACATCATTGAAACCAGCGGTGCGGCAGTCGTCTGCGAGGAGATGTGCACCGGTACCCGTTATTTCGAGAACCTTGTGGATGAAACAAAGAGCACGTTGGACGATCAGTTCATGGCGCTGTCCGAGCGGTATATGAAGAACAACTGCGCCTGCTTTACGCCCAACACGGGCCGCATCGACGATATCCTGCGCATGGTGAAGGAATACAAGGCGGACGGCGTGATCGACTGCAGCCTGAAGTTCTGCTGCCTGTACGACACCGAGAAGTATAATGTATCGCGGGCGCTCAAGGAAGCCGGCGTGCCCGTCCTGAGTCTTGAAACGGATTACACGGATACCGACGCCGAACAGCTGCGCACCCGGATCGGCGCGTTCATTGAGATGCTCAATGCCTGAGCCGGACGTCAAATACTATATCCTCTTCGAGAACTATACCCACGGCATGGCGCTGCACGAGCTTCTGACAAATGCCGGGGTTCCCAACCGGATTGCGCCCGCGCCCCGTTCCATTCAGGGCGAGCTGTCCTGCGGCATGTCGCTGCTGGTGAAGCCGGAAGATATGGAAGCGGCAAAGGTGTGTATTGAACAGAACAAAGCGCCGTATCATGATATTGTTCCGCTGGCCGGGCAGATCAGACCGCACCGGGACCGATATTGCTGACAGGGAAGCCATTACCAAATAGCTCATACAAAACTTACAGGCGGAGGAATCATAGGTTCCTCCGCCTGTTTAATTGCTTATTATTGATCCTTGCTAAGCGATATTTAATATAGAATGCGCTGCGATAATATGGACGCGCTTACGCCAACCCCGCCTTTTGAATGAGCCCAGTCGCGAGCGTCTCCGCCCTCTCCCTTACCTTGGGTTCGTCGATCGTCGTCAGCCGTCCGTCCTCCGCGACGACTTTGCCGTTTACCATCACCAGCTTGGCCGGGCGGGCATAGCCCACCGTACCGAGCAGACAGGCGGGGTCGCTCCCCGCGCCCGCCAGTTCGAGCAACTCCACGTCGATCATAAACAGGTCGGCGGCCTTCCCTGCTTCCAGACTCCCGATATCGTCCCGCCCCAGCAGCGAAGCGCTGCCGCGCGTAGCGATTTTGAGCAGATCATAGCCTGTCGGCGCATCGGCGCTCCAGCTCAGGCGGTGCAGCAGATAGGCGGCTCTGATCTCAGCCATCAGGTTGGAGCCGTCGTTGCTTGCGCTGCCGTCCACTGCGAGACCCACCGGTACGCCCAGCCGCAGCATATCGGGTACGCGGCACACGCCGGAGGAAAGCTTCATGTTGGAAACCGGGCAATGCGCCACACCGGTTTTGGTTTTAGCTAAAAAGGCCAGCTCCTCGTCGTTAAAATGGATGCCGTGCGCGTACCAGACATCGCTGCCTGTCCAGCCGCACGATTCCATGTATTCCAGCGGTCTCATGCCGACATGGTTCAGACAATATGCCTCTTCGTCTCTGGTTTCGCAGAGGTGTGTGTGCAGCCTTATCCCCGTGCGCCGCGCCAGTGCGGCGGACTCTTTTAGCAGTTCCGTCGTGACGCTGAACGGCGAACAAGGCGCAAGAACCATCTGATTCATGGAGAACGGGGACACATCGTGATACTGCGCGATCAGCCGCTCGCTGTCCTGCAATATGGCGTCGATATCCTGCACGAGATCGTCCGGCGGCAGTCCCCCGTCGCTCTTTCCCCGGGACATACTGCCGCGCGATGCGTGAAAGCGCATACCGATATCCCCCGCTGCGCGAAACTGCTCGTCGATAAAGCGCTGCGGGGCATGGCGCGGAAACACATAGTGATGGTCCATGCAGGTGGTGCAGCCGTATTTTAATAGCTCTCCCATGCCGGTCAGCGAACTATAATAGATGCTTTCGTCGTCAAGGCCGCGCCATATCTCATAGAGCGTCACGAGCCACGGGAAGAGCTCCATCTTCTGCACGGCAGACAGGTTGCGCGTAAACGTCTGATACAGGTGGTGGTGCGTGTTAACAAGCCCCGGATAGACATAGCAGCCGGAGGCGTCGATGACCTCTTCTGCGTCCCATTGCTCCGTGCCGATGGCTTTGATTTCACAGCCTTCGATGAGTATGTTCGCGTCGCGCAATATCGTGTCTTTATTGTCAACAGTGACAATCGCCCTCGCGTTTTTGATCAGCGTCGTTTTCAAGGCAGCTGCACCGCCTTGCCCCGCACATATTTCGCTTTGATGTGCCGGTTCTCCGACAGGTGAACGACGCGCTCCAGCCGCTGCGTCAGAGTCAGCGGCGACAAGCCATTGATATCGCTGTCGTCGATCACCACGGCGTCCAGCTCAAAGCCGGGCTCGAAGCTGCCCACATTACCCCAGAAGCTGCCGCCTCCTTTGGTCGCCATATAGAATGCTTCCGTCAGCGTCAGCGGTGCCTTGCTTCCGTCTATGAACATGGCGTACATCTTGGACGCCTGAATTGCGTCGGAAAGCGCGCGGAACATGGAGATGGAGAATCCACCCGCAACGTCCGTACCGATGCCGACGCGCAAGCCGTTACCCAGCATATCGCGCACCGGCGCGATTCCGCTGGAGATGTTGATGTTGGACTCCGGACAGTGCGCGACCCAAACCCCGCGCTCCCGGATCAAATCCATCTCGCTGTCCGATAAATAGACGCAGTGCGCCATAATGGTCGGCTTCTGGCCGAACAACCCGAAGCGGTCATACACATCGCTGTAGGTTTCGAATTCCGGGTGAAGCTCCTTCACCCACGCAATTTCACGCCGGTTCTCGGACAGGTGCGACTGCACGGGTACGCCGTATTCCCCCGCCAGCTTGCCCAGTGCGGCCATCAGTTCCGCCGTACAGGTGGGAACAAAGCGCGGCGTGATGATCGGCTTTGTGTTCGGATATGCTTTTTGTGTGCGGCGTATCCACGCCTCTGTATCGGTTATGGAGCTGTCGGTCGTTTCCACAAGATAGTCCGGGGTGTTGCGGTCCATGTTGACCTTGCCGACATAGGTCACCAGCCCCGTGTCCTCCAGCATCCGCATGAGCAGCTCTGCTGCGGGTGCATGCAGAGAGGCGTAAACGGAGGCGCGCGTGGTCACGCCGGATTTCAGGGCAGCACAAAAAGCGCTGTAGGCTGCCGCGGCATATTTCATATCGGCGTATCTGGCTTCTTCGGGGAAGGCGTACTGATTGAGCCATGGAATCAGCTCGAGGTCCATCCCCATGCCGCGAATCGCGAACTGCGGCGCGTGCAGGTGCAAGTCCGCGAGGCCCGGAATGATCAGGCTGCTGCCATAATCCATGACAGCAGCGTTTTGATACCGTTCCGGCAGCTGCGGAAATACGCCGGCCACAACGCCATCCTCGCTGACGATATACCCGTTCTCCAACGTCGTCAGCTGCTGGGTCGATTCCGCAAATAAAATATTCCCTTTCAGGATCACTGTTTTATTCATTGACATTCATCACCTTACGTTGCGGGATATTCCGCATCATTCGGTCGGCATCTCCTTACCAAGGCGCTTATACATCGTCTTCTTCACGGCACGGAGTATATTCTCATACCCGGTGCAGCGGCACAGGTGGCCGCTCATGAGCTTGCGCAGCTCGTCGTCCGTATATTCCTTGCCGGTCTCTAGAATTTCGATGGCAGACATGATAAAGCCGGGCGTGCAGAAGCCGCACTGTACCGCCGCTTCATCGATAAACGCCTGCTGGATGTCGCTGAGTTCGCCGTTGGGCCCGAGCAGGCTCTCCAATGTACGCACCTTCTTACCCCGCGCCCAAACCGCAAGGTAGATGCAGGAGTTATAGCATTCCCCATCGATGATCACGTTGCAGGCGCCGCATTCGCCGACCTCGCAGCCCTTCTTCACCGAAGTCATCTGATAGTCGTTGCGCAGCATATCGGTCAGCGACGCGCGCGCGTCCACCATGCAGGCGACGTCCTTCCCATTCAGATTGAATTCCACAAGCCGAAACTGATCCTTCATCAGATTTCACCTCCGCAGCGTTTTACCGATTCGACAATCGCGCGTTTGGCCAGTTCGACAGCGATATGCTGGCGGAAGGCTTTTGCCGCGCGCCACGAGTCACGCGGGTTGATGTCTTTCAACACACTCTTGCCGAAAGCCTCTACTGTCTCCATCGAAACGGGCATGCCGTTTGCTGCGGCCTCCGCGGACGGTGCGCGCATGGGCACCGGCCCCGCCACGCCGTAGGCGATGCGTACGCGCTCAAACGTCTTCTTGTCTGCCGACAGGCGAACGTTGACGGAGCAGCCCAGCGTCGCAATGTCCATCGCGTTACGCATAGCGTATTTGTGATAACACCCAAAGGTGTTCTCGTAGCTTTCTTTCGGAATGAGTAATGCGGTCTGTATCTCACCGGTGCGAATGTCCACGACGCCTGCCTTGACGTAAAACTCTTTGATCGGGATACGCCTCACTCCATCAGGCCCGGCCAGTTCCACGATGGCCTCCCATGCGTGCAGCGTGGAAGCGGAATCCGCGGAGGTAACACCATTGCAGGTATTGCCGCCGATGGTGGCAATGTTGCGGAGCTGCGGGCCGCCCACCGTATCCACCGCCTCACCCAGCACATTGATATGCTTCTGAATAATCGGGTCCTTGGTAATATGCGAGAAGCTGGTCATCGACCCGATACGGATCGCTCCGTCTGCATCGATACTCACCCCGCGCAGTGCGTCAATCATATAGATGGAAATCAGTTCAACACCGGCACGCTTTCCCTCCCGCATCTGAATCAGCACGTCGGAGCCGCCCGCGATGATATGGGCATCAGGATGCGCTGCCCTCAGGCGAACCGCATCTTCAATGCTTTGCGCTTCATACAGTTCTTTCATATCAAACATGGCTTATTTCTCCTCCTCTTTTAAGGGGTTCTGAATGAGCCCTTCCTCGGTAAAGCGCGTAAATAGTATATGCGGATTCATCGGCAGCCTGTCAACCGCGACGCCGGTGGCGTTGAGTATTGCATTTCGGATGGCCGGTGCCACGGGCGTTGCCGGGGGCTCTCCCAAAGCTTTCGTGCCAAAGGGGCTCGTAGGCTCAGGGTTTTCCACGAACTGCGCTTCCAGATGCGGATGATCCATCATCGTGGAGAGCTTATAGTCCAGCAGGTTGTTGTTGAGCGCTTTCCCGGTCTTGGGGTCGAACAGCAGCTGTTCGCTGAGCCCGTAGCCGATTCCCATCGACATGCCGCCATGCACCTGTGCCTCCGCCAGAGCCGGGTTAATCAGTTTCCCGCAATCGTGGACATTCACGATCTTTACGAGGGTGGCTTTACACAGCGGGATATCCACCTCTACCTCCGCGATGCAGCAGCCGAAGGAATAGGCGTTGTTCTTAATCTGGTAGCTCGATTCAGCGGTGATATGTTCGCTGTGCGTCAGGCTGTAAAGCACTTCGGTGGATAATTCCTCAAGCGACATCAGCACCCTGCCGTCCGATATGCGCACGATGTTGCTGTCGATTACGTCCAGATTTGGGATCGCGATGCGGGTCAGTTCGCTGGCGTGCTTTAATATCTTCTCCTTGAGCATCTGGCCTGTCTGGGTGATGGAAAAACCGCAAACGTAGGTCTGACGCGAGGCATAACAACCGAGCCCATAGGGCGTGACGTCCGTATCCTGGGTGGAAACCACATGCACATCACGGTAATCCTTAATGCCCACCACATCGGCCGCCATTTGCGCGAAGGTGGTGTCAACACCCTGCCCGATTTCCGTTTCACCGACCTGCAGCTGCAGCGAGCCATCCTCGTTGAGCAGCATGCGGCAGGAGGAATGCTCCAATGAAATCGGCCACACCGCGGTGTTATACCAGAAGCACGAAATGCCTAATCCCCTGCGGATGGGGCCGGTTTGGTTCTTGTATTCCTCAATCTTTTTATGGTAGTCCATATAATCCATCGCCTTATCGAGGCATTGATTATAGGAATCAAAGTAGTTCTCGTTTTTGGAGAAATTGTCCTTATACCCCACCGGCATGATGTTCTTGCGCCGGAAAACCTCCGGGTCCATGCCGAGCACCTTGCATACGTCGTCGGTATGGCTTTCCACGGCAAACATCGCCTGCGGGATGCCATAGCCGCGCATCGCGCCGGCAACAGATTTGTTGGTGTAGACGGTATAGGCGTCACACTGCACGTTCGGGCACGGATACATCTGCGGAAAAGCGCCCATCCCTTTTGCCACAATCGAGTGGCCATGGGAAGCGTATGCTCCCTGATCCGAGAAGGCCTCCAGCTTACGCGCGACATATGTGCCATCGGGCCGCACCCACGAGACGATATGCGAGCGTATGGCGTGGCGCGTGCGGTTGCTCACAAAGGTATCCTCGCGCGGCACATCGATTTTAACCAGCCGTCCCCCGAGCTGCTGGGAAACATAGGCAACCAGCGGTTCGTAGAGTGTATCCTGCTTGTTGCCAAAACCGCCGCCGATATACGGCTTGATAATGCGCACCTTGCCCCACGGGATACCCAGCGCCTGGCCGACCGTACGCCGAACGATGTGTGGAATCTGCGTCGAGGATACAACCACGATCCTCCCGGCTTCGACATAAGCATAAGCAATAAAGTTTTCGATATGGCAATGCTGGACAACCTGGGTGTCATACCATTTGTCCACGCAAATCAGTCCCGGCTCTTTGATGGCTTCGTCGTAGTTGCCATTGTTAATGGACGTATGTTTGAGGACGTTGTTCTCATATTCGTTGTGAAGCAAAGGCGCGCCGTCCTTCATGGCTTCCTGAGGGTCCAGCACGAAAGGCAGCTCTTCATATTCCACCTTGACTGCGCGGGTAGCCTGCGCGGCGGCGATTTCGTTCTCCGCCACCACCGCGGCAACCTCGTCGCCATAGTATCGTACATGGCGGTTCAGCAGCCGTCTGTCGGCAACATCCTGATGCCCGGGGTCCGTGGACCAGGGATGCCCCGCTGTGGGGAATTTGATATCCGGCACATCGAAGCACGTGAATATTTTCACGACGCCCGGTATTTTTTCGGCTTCGGTAATATCGACCGATTTGACATACCCATTCGCAATCGTGGAGTGAACGATCGCAATGACAAGCGCATTCTTATCGCACAAGTCATCTGTATACTTGGCGCGTCCAGTCGCTTTGTCAAATGCGTCGACCCTTGTGACACTTTTACCCACATTACTCATACGCGATCCCCCTTGTTACAATCTTGCTCCCCAACATTATCCCATACCATTATGGCAAAGCTTTTCTTTAAGTTGTTAACCTTCAGAAAACTTTCTCTTCAAAACCAGAATTGCTTCCAGTACTCCGCCCGCGATTGCGCGCGATTTGTCCGATATCGTATAACAATTTTCCCGGTTATTCCTTGGGTCCACGTCTCCGATTTTCATATCCTCGTGTACGCTGATACCGGTTTGGATCATGCCGCGCAGCATCCCGCTTAGCGGGGCATAAACCGGCACCCCTTCAATGCGCGCAATGACCTGCCCTTTTTCAACGCTGTCACCAATGCTCGATATATTGGTGACTACCCCCGATGCGGAAGCCCGCACGATCCTCTCTGTACTGAAACCGTCAATGCTGCCCGGTTTCCCCGTGTTCGGCTCCGCTTCACCTTCAAAGATGACCCTGCCGAGGTTATGCCCGCGGTTGGTTTCAATCACGGCGTGGGCGTCTCTTCCGGCATAAAAGCCCGGCCCCAGGCCGACGACGATAGGTGCCATATCGATGGTTGTACCGATATTTTTCTTTGCTATAATGGCATCTACAACAACTTCCGGTTTCAGCTCTCCGATCGACCGGCATTCCGGATCGATCAGCACCGGAATCTTACGATCGCTGATCAGCCTGCGGCAATCGTCGGTCGAATCGGCTTTCACCGCGGTTAATCCTTCCACAACCGACTGTCCGTCAAAGACCGCCTGTGCGAAGGAGACAGTCCTGCGGATGACGGTTGGCTGCGCGGTTTCCAGAATCACTACATCGAATCCGCAACGTGCCAGCTTGTGTACGGTTCCGGTCGCGAGGTCGCCGCCGCCCCGGACGACCACCAGGTTTTCAAGCATTTGAGCACTTCCTTGCTTGTATTCTTATCCTATGTCAGGCGAATTCGTAATACCCCATGGCGAGCGTTGTGCCCCGTGCAAGGGTAAAAAACAAAACCCCCGGCCAGAAAAGATACAATTTGAGAAGTCTGACTGAATGGCCGTTCATCTGCGGCGCAGCACGATTTCTCAACCTGTATCTCTTGTAGCCTGGGGCAATTTACGGTTGCCTGTAGAGACACCCATTCCAATTAATGGATTTATACAAGAGCGTAAACTGTCAATATGGCGCTGCCATATCTTCAGTTTCTGTTTATTTTATTGTACTTTTATTCTATCAATACATTAAATTAGTGTCAAGTGGTTCAAAGGGAGACAGCCAATGCAAAGCCAATTGTTTTATTAATCCAGAACTTTTTTTGCTTTTGTTATTCCAAAGTTCGTGTTATACGGTTATAATAGAAAAAATATAAGTTTCAAATTTCGTAGCGGATGGGGATAGTGCAATGGAGCTTTTAAAAGAACGAATTCGCAGGGATGGCAAAGTCAAGGACAACCACATTATTAAGGTCGACGGTTTTTTAAACCACCAGATCGATATCGAGCTGCTTGATGAAATTGGCAAAGAATTCAGGCGTCGATTCGACGGCCAGAACATCACAAAGATCATTACAATTGAAGCCAGCGGCATTGCCATCGCGTGTATCACCGCGAAATATTTCGGTGTTCCGCTTGTGTTTGCAAAAAAGTCCGAAAGCAAAAACATCGACGGGGACGTTTACAGGACAACCGTCACCAGCTACACGCGCGGCAGGGACTATACGGTCATTCTTGAAAAGCGTTATTTAACATCCGACGACCGGATCCTGATCATCGATGATATCCTCGCAACCGGCAAAGCCCAGCAGGGCCTGCTCGATATCAGCCGGCAGGCAGGCGCCGAAGTCGCGGGCATTGGCGTCGTCATTGAAAAAGGTTTTCAGGGCGGCGGGGACAAGCTTCGCGAGGGCGGGTACAATATACAGAGCCTGGCGATCATCGATAGTCTGGAAAACCAGACGATTCAGTTCCGTAACTAAAACATTTTCAGCCAAAGCGCTCTTCTCACACTGTTGATTTTTCTTCGTACACGAACGAAAAAACAAACCCGAACCTGATCATAGCAAAGGTTCGGGTTTATTTATTACGTCATTTGGTTTAAACGAACCGGCTCATGGAATTGAAGCACAGGCCCGTATCCGATTACCTGTCCTCGCGGAAATAAGGAAGGCCCAGGCTCGCCGGAGGCTGATTTTCTCTTCTCCTGCGCATGGAGACAATAATAAGCACGATAATGGTGACCACATAGGGCAGCATCTTGAATAGCTCCTGCGAAGAACGCGTAAGTCCTGGTATATAGAAGAATAGCCAGAACAGAATCCCAAAGAGATAGGAACCCCAGATCGCGTGCCTGGGTTTCCACCGGGCGAAAATGACGAGCGCAACCGCAAGCCAGCCGAGCTTTTCGATGCCGCCGTCGTTTGCCCAAGTGCCTTTGATATAGTCCATCACATAGTACAGACCGCCGAGGCCTGTGATGGCCGCGCCGATGCAGGTAGACAGATACTTATATCCGGTTACGCTGATACCGGCAGCGTCCGCCGTGCCCGGGTTTTCACCCACAGCACGCAGATTAAGACCCTTGCGCGTTTTGTTTAAAAACCAACTTGCAATAAAGGCCAGAATGATTGCAAGATATACCATGAAGCCCAATGCCGAGAAGACGCCAACCCCCGAAAGGAAGGGCAGTGTTGCACGGTAGGCACCGCTTGTTGCCGCAACGGAAATCTGTCCGACGCCGCCGGCCATATTGTTCATCGCGCCGCCGAAGAAGTTGGCAACGCCCGAACCGAAAATGGTAAGTGTCAGGCCCGTAACGTTTTGATTGGCGCGAAGCGTGATGGTCAGGAAGCTGTAAATGAGACCGGCCAGCAAAGAAGCCGCGAGCGCGCAGATCAGGGCAATCAGAAGGCCGACTCCGGGAATAGGCGTCGCAGTACCCGACTCGTAAGCGAATGATCCGGCAAGACCCGCAATACCGCCAAGGTACATGATACCCGGAACGCCAAGGTTCAGATTTCCGGATTTCTCCGTGAGGATTTCACCGACGGAACCGAAGAGTATGACCGTACCGAAAACAATGGCTGCCTGTAATAAGGATAAAATCTGATCCATTACTTAGCCTCCTTTCCGCGGAAGACGAGCCGGTAATTGGTAAAGAACTCGCTTCCCAGAATGAAGAACAGGATAATGCCCGTAATCATTTGGGATGCAAAATCGTTGAGGTTAAACTGAGATGCGATCTGAATCGCGCCCTTTTCCAGAAATACCAGCAGGGCAGCAATAAGAATCATCGTGAACGTGTTGAACTTCGCAAGCCAGGCCACAATGATTGCCGTAAAGCCGCTCCCTCCGGCGGTGCTTGTTGATATCGTATGCGAAGCGCCCGCTACCGCGATATATCCCGCCAGACCGCAGATCGCGCCTGATATCATCATTGTCCGCATCACAACGCTTTTTACATGTATCCCGATATATCGGGCAGTGCGCTCGGATTCGCCCACAACGGAAATCTCATAGCCCTGCTTAGAATAGCGCAGATAGATAAACATAATCACCGTCAGCGCCAGCACCAACACCACATTTAAAAGATATTGCTCTCCGAATATGGGCGGGAACCAGCCCGCTTTTGTCTGTTGGTTAATAATGCCGACCGTATTTGAGCCAAATGGGTTTTCCCACACTGCGACGAAAAATGACGTTAACTGAATGGCCACATAGTTCATCATCAGCGTGAACAGTGTTTCATTCGTCCCATACCGCGCCTTGAAGAACGCGGGGATGAAGCCCCATATCGCGCCCGCCACAATGCTTACGACCAGGGATATCAGCAGCAGTGTCCATGTCGGCATCGACTTGCCGAAATAGATCATTACAGCGGCAGTCGCGATGCCGCCGACAAGAATCTGCCCCTCTGCGCCAATGTTCCAAAAACGCATCTTAAAAGCGGGAGCAAGACCGATACCGATACAAAGCAGCATCATGATATCGCGCAAAGTGACCCATAAACGTTTCTCGGTGCCGAAGTTACCCTCGAACATGGCGCCGTAAACCTTAAGCGGATTCATCTTCACGATGGCGTATATGACGATTGCGCTGACAACGAGTGCCAGTGCAAGACCCGCGAGCCGGATGCCCCAGCCGCGCCACATAGAAATTGCATCGCGCTTTACGATGCGCATCAAGGGTACCTTATGACTTTGGTTCATTTTTGCCATCCCCTCCGAATTTGGTCATCATCATACCGACCTCACGCTTATCCGAGCCTCTGCCGGGGACGATGCCGCTGACTTTTCCACCGCAGAGGACGAGAATCCGGTCGCAGAGCTCCAGCAAAACGTCCAGATCCTCTCCGACAAAAATGACGGCGACGCCCTTTTGCTTCTGCTGGTTGATTAAATCATAAATGGTATAGGATGAATTGATATCCAGCCCGCGTACGGCGTAGGCTGTCATTAAAACGGTCGGCGACGAGGAAATTTCGCGTCCAACCAAAACCTTTTGGACGTTTCCGCCGGAGAGCCTGCGAACCGGTGTGGAGAGGCCCGGCGTATTTACGGACAGCTCGCTGACCACGCGTTCCGCCACGCCGCGCGGCGTTTTCCTGTCGGCAAAAACGGATTTACCTTGGCGGAAGGAGCGGAGCATCATGTTATCGGTTAAGTCCATGCTGCCGACGAGCCCCATGCCGAGCCTGTCTTCAGGGACGAATGACAACATCACGCCCAAACCGAATATTTCGCGCGGGTCCTTGCCGATCAGCTCAATCTCCTTGCCGGTTTTAGGATCGATATACACAACGCTGCCCGATTCAAAAGGCTGCAGGCCCGCGATAGATTCCAGCAATTCTTTCTGCCCGCAGCCGGAAATACCCGCGATGCCAAGAATCTCGCCCGAATTCGCGGTAAAAGATACATCACTCAGCTTCGTTACGCCGTCCTTGTCGCGTACGGTCAGCCCTTTTACGACGATTCGCGGCTTCGGGTCCACCGGCTCCGGCCGGTCGATATTGAGGGACACCTGCCGCCCTACCATCATATTGGTCATCTCGGAAGCGTTTGTATCGCATGTCTGCATGCCTCCGACATATTGCCCGCGCCGCAGTACGACGACGCGGTCCGATATCTCCTCTACTTCGTGCAGCTTGTGCGTAATGATCACAACCGCTTTACCGTCGTTACGCATATTGCGTAGAACGTCGAACAGTTTCTCAGTTTCCTGAGGAGTCAAAACGGCTGTGGGTTCGTCAAGAATCAGGATATCCGCGCCCCGGTAAAGCACCTTCACAATTTCTACGGTCTGTTTTTGAGAAACGGACATGTCATAGATTTTTTGTTCCGGATCGACATCGAAGCCGTACATCGTGCAGATTTTTCGTATCTTGTCACCGACAGCTTTTAAATCAAGACGGCCCTTTCCCGGCATACCCAGAATAATATTCTCTGCAGCGGTCAGCACATCCACCAGCTTAAAATGCTGATGAATCATGCCGATGCCCAGGTCATAAGAGTCTTTGGGGCTGCGGATTGAAACCTCGCATCCGTCAACCAATATCTGTCCGCCATCAGGAAAATAAATACCGGAGAGCATATTCATCAGCGTTGTCTTGCCACTGCCGTTTTCTCCGAGCAGCGCGAGAATCTCTCCTCTGTAGATGTCCAGCCCAACCCGGTCATTGGCAACAACCGGACCAAAAGTCTTGGTAATGTCGCGCAAGCAGACCGCCGCTTTGGCGCTTTGCATAGTGGATTATCCTCCCTTGTTTTCTCCCCAAAAAGCCTTGACTTTTCGGAAACCCGTTTAACCTTTAAAAAGTGACAGCGCTATGAGTCTTCGTTAATTCTCCCCAAAATGCGTAGTTTTTGGAGCATGGCGATAAATGATAGAAAGAGCCACTGGAAGTGGCTCTTTCCGTTCATTCATTACTGGGTAATTATTGGGCGTTGAGTTCGGTAATTCCATCGATCCGCAGGCCAAAGTACGGAGCGCTGCGCAGTGTCGACTCAGCAAACGCACCATCCACAATGGCTTCTCCGCTATCCGGCACAAAGTCGCCGTCGGTGTCAAGCGCAGGAGCTGTTGTGATTTTCTGGCCGCCCACGGTAAACGTGTTGATATCAAACACTTTGAGGCTGCCATCTTTCAGCGCGGCTTCAACTTCCGCAACCTTGGCATCTGTGCCTTCAGCGCAGCTTTCGCCCAGCGCGGAGATCATGACAGCGCCTTCGCTATAGCCTTCAGCCCAATCCGTTTTGATTTCTTCGCCGTTCTTAATGCAGTTGAACACATAGGTGTAATAAACGCTCCAGTCGTTCTGGCAGCTGGTCAGTGCAGCAGTCGGAGCAACGGACAGCATATCCACATTGTAGCCCACGCAGTATACGGTGGTACCGCTGTCGAGCAGCGCCTGGCAGGCAGCCGGAGCGCCGGTGGAGTCAGCATGTTGGCTGATGATGATCGCACCGGAAGCAACAAGCGCGTTGGCGGCTTCCGCTTCAGCGGTCGGATCATACCAAGAGTTGGTGTACTGTACATCCATCACGACGTTGGGAACGATAGACTTAACGCCAAGATAGAAACCGGTATAACCGGAGACCACTTCGTCATACGGATAAGCGCCGACATAACCCATCTTGATGTTTCCGTCCGCATCCATATTCTTGTCAGCCACCTTGCCATCCGCAACGAGCTCAGCAAGCTTCATGCCAGCGACAACACCCGACACATAGCGGGATTCAAAGGTCTTGTTAAATGCGTTCTTGAGGTTTGCGAGCCCCGAAGGAGCCGCATTGACACCCGTCATCGAAATGAAGGTCACATCTTCGTTTTCGCTTGCAGCCTGCTGCATATAGCTCTGGTGGCCGAAGCTATCCGAAATAACGTAGGTACAGCCTTCTTCAACCAGGTCGGTTGCGGCGTCGTAGCATTTTTCGTCTTCGGAAATGTTATACTTCCAGACGATCTGGTCTTCAGCGAATCCAACCGCAGCGGCCGCTGCCTTGATGCCTTCGATGTGAGCGGAGTCATAACCGGTATTCTCGTCGTGGACAAGAATAACGCCGATTTTCACAGCAGCTTCCGCAGAAGGCTCTACGGACGGTGCCTCACTGGTTGCAGGTGCCTCGGAAGTCGAAGGACTCTCCTGGCCCTCACTCGGCTGGCTGCAGCCGGCAAACGGCACAACGACCATTGCCAACACCACTAAAAACATTACTAACTTCTTCATGGTTTCCTCCTTGTTAATTAAATGTGAAATCAGGATTTACAATTCTTTTCTCACATACATGAGCTTTTAAGATCAGTCGGGCTTAACCCCGCGCAACATTCCAAACTCCTTAATCCGCTGTACTAAAAAAATAAACAAAGATCATCATCGCCGACATCCTTGTTCAAGCATATAGAATAATAGCATACCCTTATGGAGAACACAAGCGTTTTTGGTTTTAGAATTGTCCAAGCATGCGCTTTTCAAATTCGTTGTGCCCCTTCTATTCATTTTCGATGGATTATGATAATTGATAATAAAAACTTTTCTTAACTGGTCTGGGTACGTTTTACAATGTATAATCTGTACTTCTATATTTTATAACAGACAGAGGGGTATTTCAATACGTATATTTAAAAAATTTTTGTTACTATCTTACTATATTTCAGAAGCGGTAAAAAACAAGGTTTATAGTTGATTCAAAGTATGATAGCATCATACTTAACCATTCATATCCCACAAAGACTCTATTAAGGCGGGTGAAGGAAATGAATAAGACTCAGTTAAAAAAGCTGATCGATACGGCTGCGGGCAGAATTCCTGCGGAACTGGTGATTAAGAACTGTCAGGTCGTCGACGTCTATACCGGGTCGGTTTTAAAGGGCGACATCGCCCTATGCGACGGGTTGATTGCCGGTGTGGGCCAATATCAGGGCGACCGCGAAGTTGACGCGCATGGCCGATATGCCGCGCCGGGTTTTATTGACAGCCATATTCACGTGGAATCGTCGTATGTGAGCCCGGAAGAACTGGGCAGGCTCATCGTTCCTCACGGAACTACGACGATCATTGCAGACCCGCATGAGGTTGCCAACGTCTGCGGCCTTCCCGGTTTAGATTATATGATTGAAGCTTCAAAAGGAACCGCACTCGATATCAAATGGATGCTCCCCTCCTGCGTACCCGCGACGCCGTTTGAACACGCGGGAGCCTCACTCGTCGCACGGGATATGGAACCGGTCATGGGCCGCGAAGAGATCCTCGGGCTCGGAGAATTTATGAACTATCCGGGCGTCATCGATGCGGACGATGCCGTTCTCGATAAACTTCTCGTCGCCGTAAAACATGGAAAGCCTATTGACGGGCACAGCCCGGGTGTAACCGGAAACGCGCTCAATTCGTATGTCTCCGCCGGTATCCATACGGACCATGAATGCTCCACAGTCGATGAGATGCGGGACCGGCTGTCACGCGGCATGTATGTTTTAATGCGCCAGGGCTCGGCCTGTCATAACCTTTCAGAACTGCTTAAGGCCGTTACGGCGCTCAGCAGCCGACGCTGCCTGTTGTGTTCAGACGACCGTCAGCCAAAAACCATCCTCCACGAAGGGCATCTCGAAAACCACCTGCGCATCTGCGTGAACGCAGGAATTGACCCCGTTATGGCGATACAAATGGCCAGCCTCAATGCGGCTGAGTGCTTTGGCCTTAAAGACCGAGGTGCCATTGCGCCGGGCTTAAGGGCCGATATCGTTTTGCTGGATAACCTCACAGAGTTTGGTGTCAGCAAGGTATTTATCGCGGGGCGGGAAGCCGCTTCGGACGGAAAGTATCTGCTGCCCGTGATCAAGCATGATATTTCCGCAACAAAAGGAAGATTTCGAGTCAAGGATTTCTCTAAAGACAAGCTGAGGCTGACGATTCATTCCGACAAGGCGCACGTCATCACGATGATTCCCGGCGGCGTCGTCACCCGTAACGAGATCGCGGAAATAAAGCGGGATGAAAACGGCGGTTTTGTGTACGATCCGGGCAGGGACATCGTGAAGATCGCGGTTGTCGAGCGCCATCATGATACCGGAAACGTTGCCGTGGCGCTGCTCAAAGACTACGGCATGAAACGGGGTGCCATTGCCCTCTCAATCGCGCATGACTCCCATAACATCATCGTCGTGGGCGTAAGCGACGACGATATGGCTTTTGCGGTGGAAAGGCTGATCGAGCAAGACGGCGGCATCGTCATGGTCGATAGTTTGACTGTACTTGAGAGCTTGCCCCTTCCGATTGCGGGCCTGATGAGCGATCAAAGCGGCGAATGGGTGGATGAGATGCTGACCCGCATTCACCATACCGCGATCCACTCGCTCGGAATCAAAGACAGTCTGGAGCCTGTAATGGTCCTCTGCTTCATGGCTTTGCCGGTCATCCCGGAAATCAAGCTGACGGATATGGGGCTGTTCGACGTGAATCAATTCAGATTCATTTCGATCGAAGCTTAAGGGCACTGCCGGACGACAAGATGGATACGATCACAAACAGCCTGATCAAAACGAAATTATTCAGCGGCTTTACCCGGGCCGAAGCGGAAGCCATCGCCCCGCTCTTGGGCTGCCAGCAAAAGCGCTGCTCCAAGGGAACGGTGCTGGCCGCAACGGATATGCCGATCGATTTTGTCGGCGTCGTGCTCTCGGGCAAGCTGAATACCTATAAGGAAGATATCGACGGGCGGCTCAACCTGATCCGGACGACAGGCGCATCCGAGATGTTCGGCGTGGATATCGCGAGCACGCCGACGCAGGTGAGCCCGCTGATCATTCTGTGCGCCACGGACGCCGAGGTGCTGACCTTCTCCTACGGCCTCATCGCGTCGCCCGGCCCCGTACCGGACAAGTTCCGCTGCGTTATGCTGAGGAACCTCCTGGAGATGTCCGCCAATCAGAACATGCGTCAGCTTTACAAGATCGATATCCTCTCGCGCAAAGGTCTTCGGGACCGCATCATGCTGTACCTGACGCTGCAGGCCAAAAGAAAAAAGACCAGCGAACTGGTGCTTTCATTCAACCGGGAGGAACTTGCCGCATACCTTTGCGTGGACCGCAGCGCGTTATCCCGCGAGCTTGGCCGCATGCGCAAAGAAGGGCTGATCGAGTTTGACCGGAATCATTTCCGGCTGCTGGATGGCATGGAAGATTAACGCGCACACTCTCCGTCGTCTCCGCGAAGGATCGCGAGGCCGTGCGCTACCGCGTCCAATATCACCTCAAGGCTTTCCTTTACCGCCTTGGGACTTCCCGGCAGATTGATGATGAGTGTTTTGGCGCGTATCACGGATACGCCGCGGCTCAGCATGGCACGGTTTGTAATTTGCATACTCGCGGCCCGCATGGCTTCGCTGATGCCCGGCACCAGCCGGTGCGCAACAGAAAGCGTGGCTTCCGGCGTCACGTCCCGCGGCGACAGGCCTGTTCCGCCCGTTGTGAAGATGATATCGCAAAGATCGTTATCCGCCAGCTTCGCCATCTCCGCTGCCAGCTTTTCCTTATCATCGGGCAGTATGCGGCGGCTGACTACGTCGTATCCGCTGTCCCGCAATATCTTCTCCAGCACCTCGCCGCTGACGTCTTCCCGCAGCCCTGATGCGCCCTTATCGCTGGCGGTGATGACCGCCGCCCTGTACGCCTTATCCGACATGCATTTCATCCCCTACGGTAATCACGCCGCCCTTCAATACGCGGGCAAAAACGCCCTCACGCGGCATGATGCAGTCTCCCACCTGACGGTATATCTCGCAATGTGCGTGGCATTCCTTGCCGATCTGCGTGATCTCGAGCAGTACCTCACCGCAGGAGAGCTTCGTGCCGACGGGCAGCGCTTTGAAATCAATACCCGAAACCAACAGGTTTTCGCCAAACGCGCCATCGTCGACGTTTGCGCCCGAAGCGCGGAATTCCTCTACACGGTCATAGGAAAGCAGGCTAACCTGCCGATGCCAGTCCCCTGCGTGCGCATCGCCTTTCAGACCGTAATTGGGGACAAGCTCGCACTGACCGATGTTGACCTTCTTGGTTCCCCGTTTTTCGCTGATGCAGATCGCTATAATATTCCCCTTGATCATCCGCCTATCTGAACCATCCTTCTGTTTTCCGATACGCCATCGTCTTCGCAGAAACCGTGGCACAGCGGTTTGCTTGATATGGCTGCTTCCATCGCTTTGCTCAGTTCTTCGTCCGAAGTGCCGCTCCGCAGCAGCGGCTTTAAGTCCACGCCTTCGCTGTAGCAAAGGCAGGGCTTGAGCATTCCGTCTGCCGTCAGCCGTACGCGGTTGCACGTACCGCAGAACATGTGGGATATGGCGCTGATAAAGCCAACGCTGCCCGTAAAGCCCGGATAATCGTAGTATACCGCGGGCCCGTTTCCATGATGTTTATCCGATAAAACCGGCTCCCCGAACGCCGCGTTAAGGTGTGCCCTCACAACATCGTTGTTTATCGGCTTAAAGCCTCTGCCCATCCCGATGGGCATCATCTCAATGAAGCGCACATCCAGCGCGTTTTCTTTCGCTAACGCCGCGAGCCTGACCCAATCATAGGCGTTATAGTCTTGCATAGGCACGCAGTTGATCTTTGTGTTGAGGCCCAGCGCAAGCGCTGTTTTAATGCCGTTCATCACGTCGCCCCAGGCGTCTGCGCGCGTCAGCCGATGAAAGCTCTCCGCATCCATGCAGTCCAGGCTGAAGTTTACGGCGTCCAGCCCCGCTTCCTTGAGCGCCTCCCCCATGCCTGCAAACAGCACGCCGTTTGTCGTCAGCGCCAGATGCCGGACGCCCGGCGTCTGCTTCATCATGCGGATCAAATCCGTGATGTCCTTGCGCACCAGTGGCTCGCCGCCGGTGATGCGATATTGATCGATGCCCAAGGATACCCCGGCGCGAACGACGCGCAGAATCTCTTCATAACGCAAAATCTCATCGTGCTGCAGGCTTTCGATGCCTTCGGGCGGCATGCAATAAGCGCACCGCAGATTGCAGCGGTCCGTCACCGATATGCGCATGTAATTGATCGCCCGGCCTGTGCTGTCCAGCATGGATTACCTCATCAATATTAGTTGGTCTTCGGGCATCCGCAGAAAGAGCGTTTCCGGATTGCCAAGCGCGTCCCACTGGTCCTTGCCCAGCTCATAGCGCAGGTTTGCCCAGTCGCTGTCACCGCCGCCTGTTACCCTCGCAATGACAATGGTAGAGAACATATCCTCGATCACCCGCGTCACCCGGCATTCCAGCACATTCAGCCCGCCTGCCTCTGCCCGTTCAAAGAAGTGGGCACGGAAGCCCACATATTTTAAATCGTCCGGCACGGGCTTGGATGACGTGAGCTGCGTGTTCCAATCCTGCGCAAACAGCGTATTCTCCCCGGTCTTGACTGCCGCCGAGAAGTTCTTGCAGCCGGACAGCAGCGCTGTCGAGAGCGTCTGCGGCTTCGCATACAGGTCCTTCTTGTCCAGCACCTCAATCGTCTGGCCATCCTCCATCACCGCCACGCGGTCGCAAAGCCTGTAAACCTCGTCGCGGTTGTGCGAGACGAACAGGATCGTGCCGCCGAAGCCCTCCTGCACCTTGAGTATCTCGAGCTCCAACTGCCATTTTAAAAAGCTGTCCAGCGCGGAGAGCGGTTCGTCCAGCATCAGCAGCACCGGTTCGCTCGCGAGCATGCGTGCCAGCGCCACGCGCTGCTGCTGCCCGCCGGAAAGCTGAACCGGATAATGCCGTTCTAACCCCGTCAGATAGAAAGCCTCAATCTTCTCCCTTACCGTCTTGACTTTATCACGGCCTTTGGGTACTCCGCAAGCGATATTCTGCTCCACCGTCATGTTGGGGAACAGCGCGTAGTTCTGAAACAGATAACCGGTGCCGCGGTTGCGCGCGGGTATGTTGATCTTCTTTTTGCTGTCGAACAGCACCCGCCCGTTCAGCACGATGCTCCCCCGGTCTGGCGTCAGGATTCCAGCGATGCACTTCAATGTCATGCTCTTGCCGCAGCCGGAAGCGCCGAGTATCGCCAGCGTTTCGTTATCCGCTTCGAAGCGGCTTTTCAGATGGAAGCGTCCCACGCGCTTTTCGATATCCACGCTCAGCGCCATCTCTTCACCGCCTCCCCTCTGTTGCGGATTGAACGGCCTGAGAACCAGTTCATTAGCAGTATGGTGACGAACGATATGGCCACGATGATGACCATCCAGCGATAGGCCAGCTCCCAGTTGCCTGCCTGCACCGCCGTGTAGATCGCCACTGACACGGTCTGCGTTTTGCCGGGGATGTTGCCCGCCAGCATGATGGTCGCGCCGAATTCGCCCAGCGCCCGGGCGAAAGCCAGCACCGCCCCCGCCATGATGCTCGGGATGGAGTTCGGCATCATAATGCGAAGAAAGATCTTGGCCTCCGGCATGCCCAGCGTCCGCGCCGCGCTCAGCAGGTTTTCATCCAGCTGTTCAAATGCGCCGCGCACGGTCCGGTACATCAGCGGGAAAGCCACCACGGTGGACGCGATGACAGCGCCCGTCCATGTGAACACGACCGGCGCGCCGATGCTGCTCAGAAGCTGCCCGATGAAACCGTTTTTTCCGAACAGGAGAAGCAGGAAAAAGCCCACCATGGTGGGCGGAAGCACCAAAGGCAGCGTGAACAGTCCGTCCACGATGCCTTTACCGCGCTTGAGCTTTACCGTCAGCCAGGCCGCGAGCACCCCCAGTATAAACGTCATGAGCGTCGCAAGAAATGCGACCTTGAGTGACAGCCAAAGCGGCGAATAATCCATGCGGTCCTCTCTGTGGCTTATTCAGCCATGATGAATCCGTATTTTTCAAACAGTGCCGCAACCTCGGCAGTCTTCAAGTAATCGATAAAAGCCTGTGCCGCTTCCGCGCTTTTTGACGCTTTGAGTATGGCGACCGGGTAGATAATCTTCTTCACGCTGTCCGCCGGGGCTTCGCAGACTACCGTCACCTTATCGGTCGTCGCGGCATCCGTGGCATATACTAACCCAGCGTCCACTTCGCCGCTTTCCACCCAGGTGAGCACCTGACGCACGTCGGTACCGAGGTTGGCCTTGGTTTCCACCTGATCCTTGATACTCAGCGATGTCAGCACTTCCTCGGCGTACTGGCCTGCCGGAACGCTCGTCGGGTCGCCGATCGCCACCGTTTTCACACTGTCCTTTGCGAGGTCTTCAAAGGTGGTCAGGCCCAGCGCGGAATCTTTGGGGACAATCAGTACAACCTTGTTTTCCAGCAGGTTGGCGCGGGATCCGTCGAGCAGCAGCGACTGGTCCGCGAGCGCGTCCATCTGCTTCTGCGCCGCCGACATAAAGATGTCCACGGGAGCGCCTTCTTCAATCTGCGTCTGCAGCGCGCCCGAAGCGCCATAGGTAAACGTCAGCTTTACATTTGGTGCGACGATCTTATACGCTTCGATGATCTCCGTCGTGACGTCCGTCAGGCTCGCTGCCGCCGCAATCGTCAGCTCCACCGGAGCTGCAGCGGGAGTCGGCGCTTCCGGCGCAGCCGAAACGGTCTCTGTCACCACGGGTGTAACGGAGGCTGTTTCGGAGGTTGTCTCATTGGCTGCGGCGCATCCTGCTACAGCGAACATCATACACATTGCCAAAGCAATCCCACCCAATTTTTTCATAAATCTCCCTTTCCTGCTTTCAATAATTTAAAACTGATGTTGAAAATGACCGCATTTACCGCCGGTTTTCTCAACTAAATGGATATCCGTCATGACCATGCCCTTGTCCAGCGCTTTGCACATATCGTAAATGGTGAGCAGCGCCACGCTGACACCTGTCAGTGCTTCCATCTCCACGCCCGTCTTGCCGCTGAGTTTCGCGGTGCAGGCTGCGTCCACCGTCAGCATTTCCGCATGCAGCTCGAAATCCACGCCGATTTTGGTGAGCATCAGCGGATGGCATAGCGGGATCAGTTCCGACGTTTTCTTCGCGGCCATGATGCCTGCCACACGCGCCACACCCAGCACATCCCCCTTTTGAACGTTCCCTTGCCGGATCGCATCAAAGGCTGCTTGGTTCATGCGGATGCTGCCCTTGGCGACCGCAGTTCTCTCCGTTTCCGCTTTATCGGTTACATCCACCATCGCCGCGTTTCCGTTGGCGTCAAAATGGGTGAGCTTCTTGTCCATGGTTCCTCCTATTTGCCGAATCCGCAGTTGGGCCAGGTACAAACCGGGCAATCCAGACACAGCCCGCCTTCGCCCAACTGTGTCAGGTCTTGCGAGGTCAGCTTTTCGCCCGCCATAATGCGCGGCAGAACGAGGTCAAATATCGTGCGTTTGGCGTACATCACGCAGCCGGGCAGCCCGAGTATCGGAACGGTTTTCTCCCCGTCCTCGTAATAGGCAAGCAGGAACATCGCGCCGGGGAGCACGGGCGCGCCGTAGGTGACCAGCTTTGCCCCGGTATTTTTGATGGCCGTCGGCGTCGTATCGTCCGGGTCCACGCTCATGCCGCCGGTGCAGATGATCAGATCGGCTCCGTTGTCGATATACTGCCGTATGGCGTTTGTGATCCGCTCCGCATTGTCGTCCATAAACGTCTTGCCCACCAGCTCCACGTCGTATTCGGAGAGCTTCGCTTCGATCACCGGTCCGAAAGCGTCCGGGATGCGTTTGTGATAGACCTCGTTGCCGGTGATGACAATCCCGGCCTTTTTATGGATAAAAGGCAGCACATGCAGGATAGGCGCATTGCCCGCTTCATCGACGGCTTTATCCATCTTGGCCTGTTCGATCACCAGCGGAATCACCCGCATACCGGCCAGCTTATCTCCCTTTTTTACCGGCGTATTGCCATGGCGCGTGGCGATAACGATCTCGCCCAGCGCGTTGATGCGGTTTAATCGCCCGGTATCCACCTTGAACAGCCCGTCGACGGTGCTGGAAAGCTCAATCTTGCCCTCCTTAACCTCCGAGGCGGCCATGTTGTCACTCATGCATATGGCGCGCAGGATCTCCGCCGCTTCGTTCTCGTGCAGCATGCCCTCCTGCTTTTCCCACACATAAAGGTTGTCTTTCCCCAGCGAAAGCAGTACGGGAATATCCGCCTCCGTCACGATATGCCCTTTGCGAAAGGCGGGGCCTTTCTTTACATCCTTGATAATCTGCGTAATGTCGTGGCACAACACATGCCCCACGGCTTCTGTGGTCTTGATCTGTTTCATCGTTGCCCATCCCATGTAATGGTCTTATATTGAATATTCCCTTGAACCGAAATATGTATATCTTTCCCTGCCAGGCTGTCCGTCATTTTTATTCTAACATGAATGAAGGAAATGTATGTTGCCATAGCAACGACATTGTAAGGATAATAAAAGGCGAGCCCGTTATAACCTCGCCCTATACAGGAAACGGCTCCGTCTGGTCAGTCCTTGCCGTTTTCCTTCACATCGATGTAGTTATACAGCGTGAATTTGGAAATGCCGAAGTATTTGGATACCTTATCGCCGGATTTTGTGATGAGGAACGCGCCCTTGTCCTGCAGAAACCGAATCGCCCTGATCTTGTCTTCGCGGTTCATCTGGGCCACCGGCTTGTTCACAAGCTTCACGGACTGATCGATCAGGTCGTCCAGCAGGCTGTTGACGTCCCGGGTAATCCGCTCCGGCTTTTCGTCGTTGGTTCCGATCAGGCTCTTCAGGGAATAATCCATCATGATGTAATTGGTGATATCATAGTTAATGGCAAAGATGCCGATCACCTTGCCGTCGTTGTCCCGGATATAAATTGTCGTGGATTTGAGCATGCGTCCATCTTCGGTCTGCGTGAGGTAGTTGATCCTGTCCTTGAGCTCCTCCGGCTTTTTGTTCCGCGATTCCAGTACGATATGCGACGGCCCGTCGCCCACCTTGCGGCCGGTCACATGCCCGTTCTCGATGTATACAATCGTATGCTCCTCATTTTCCGTGAAGTCGTGGATCACCACTTCGCAGTTTTCGCCGAAGTGCCCGGTGATGCCTTTGGCAAGCTGTACCCAGAATGGCTGATCAAAAGCCTTGTCCATGGTTGTACCTTCCTGATCGTCGTTCAATGCGTGGTTTCGCAATAGCTTCTATATCGCTCCTCCGGCCCGCCGTTGTATGACTGCGCCCGAAGATGGTATAATAATCAAAAAACAAAGGACAGCACTATGATAATCGGTTGTGTCGTACTGGCTGCCGGGGCGGGCTCCCGCTTTGGCGGAAACAAACTGGCGGCTCCTGTCAACGGCCACCCCATCATTGAATATTTTCTGGACAGCCTGCCCGCCGAGCTCTTCCGCCGGGTGGTTGTGGTCAGCGCAGACCCATCCGTGATCGCCGAAACGCAGTGTCACGGCTTTACGCTCGTATATAACGACCGGCCGGAACTCGGCGTCAGTCTGAGCATCCGCATGGGTCTTGAAGCGATGTCCGATACGGACGCCTGCATGTTCTGTGTCGCGGACCAGCCGCTGCTTAGGCGCGAAACCCTCACCGGCATGTTGGACGCCTATGAACCGGATACCGTTCTGATAGTATCACACAACGGGCAAACCGGCAACCCGGTGATCTATCCTTCCAGCCTGTACGGCGAACTGAGCAGCCTTTTTGGCGAAGAATCCGGGAAGACCGTCGCCTGCCGCCACGAAGAGCTGCTGCGTCTGTATCATGTGACCGACGCCGCTCAGCTTTGCGACGTAGACACCCGGGAGGACCTCATCGCCGTGCAAGCGCTTCTTGGTCCCCCGAATGCCCGGTAAACCTCAATATCTCGGATACTTTCCATACCAAACGATGTCGCGGTAGTTCTTCGTATCTGTATCGCCTTCCGTGCAGAACATGATCACCCGGGACGAAGCATTGAGGCCAATCTGTTCAGCGATGTCCGGCCGATGCTTCATGATCTCGTCCACAAGGCCGGTGCCCACCGCGCCGGATTCCCCCGCGATGACGCGCGGATCGCTGACCAGCGGGTTGCCGAGTATGCGCATGCCGTTCGCGGTCAGCACATCGTCGCATGAGAAGAAACCGTCCGCGAAGTTGCGGATGATCTCCCACGAGATGGGGTTGGGCACACCGCAGGAAAGCCCCGCCATGATGCTGTCCATATCCCCCTCCACGCTATGCGCGGTTCCGTCGGCCGCGATGCCCGAATCGTAATAGCAGGCCGCCTGATGCGGCTCCACGATGTAGATCTTCGGACACTTTTCTTTGTAGTGGTTAATGAACACACCCGCCATCGCAGCCGCCATCGAGCCTACGCCCGCCTGCAAAAACATGTGGGTGGGGATTTCGCCGCCCAGCTGCGCAATGGCCTCGACGCCCATCGTCGCGTAACCCTGCATCACCCAGGTGGCTACCTGTACATCGCCCTCGCTGGCGGTGTCCAGCACCACTTCCCAGCCCTTTTCTGCCGCCAGCCGGTTCACCTCGCGCACACACCAGTCGTAGTTGTCGTCCGACACCACTACGGTGCCGCCGAAGCGTTCGATCGCGTCGATGCGGTCTTGCACCGTGCCCTTGGGCATGTAGACGATCGCCTTCTGGTTGAATTCGTGCGCCGCCCACGCGACGGACTTGCCGTGGTTGCCATCCGAAGCCGCCGCAAACGTGAGGTCGCCCAGCTTCTGCTTGACTTCATCGGACTTCAGGTAAGCGAAGTCGACGTCGGCGATGTCCACGCCGAGCTTGCGGCAGATGCTGCTGCCTACCGCGTACGCGCCGCCCAGCAGCTTGAACGCCTTGAGGTTGCCGCGCTGCGACTCATCCTTTACGCAGAGGCTACCCAGGCCAAGGGACGCGGCGAGCGCGTCCAGCTTAGCCAGCGGGGTCTGGTTATACTTATCCCCCATCGATCGATGGAAGCGGTAGACCTTCTCTACCTCGGCCTCGGAAAACAGCGCAGTTTCTTTGGTGTAAACGCCGTTTTTGCGGTTGTTCGCAACGTATTTGATCATTTCCATAGATGTCTTACGCCTCAGCCACTTGCCTGTTGAAGTCCTTGATCAGCTCATCGAGTTCTTCCGTATGCGTCACAATATCCGTCCAGTAGCTGTCGTCGTCCCACTGGGCCAGAATTTCGTTGTACGTCTTGCCCTGCTGCTCCACCCAGGTATAGTACTTGAGGTTGTGCACCGCCTTGCGGTCGTAATAGTTCAGTTCCTTGATATAGTCGATGCCCACGCCGTCGAAGTAACGGGCATTGACCGCGTGCGCCGCGAACGCGTCGAACGCGCCGCGTTCTTCCGTCAGTTCGGCCAAACGGCTCTCGTACATCGAGATGGAATCGGTCAGTATCGTGACCACCACATCGTCTTCCTTGAGTTCAAAGTACTTGGCATACTTGATGGCCGCAACGAGGTTGGCCGCGCCGGAAATGCCCACCCAATTGAGGCGGCTGATCACGTCTTCGGATACGCCCTTCTCACGCAGCAGCTTTAAGCCCTCGGGCTCGTTGAACATACGGATCCACTGCATCGGAATCTCATCGTCCACGGCCACGGCTACATCGGTGTTCTTCACGTTGTGAATCCAGGGGATATGCTTGTCGCCGATGCCCTCAATACGGTGCGCGCCAAAGCCGTTGTTGTAGATCGTGGGGCACTGCAGCGCCTCGGACGCCGCGATGCGGCTCTTCGGGAATATCTTCTTCAGGTAGTCGCCCGCCGCGATGGTGCCTGCGGAGCCGGTGCAGCTGATATAGCCGTGCAGGTTGCCGCCAACCTTCTTCAGCACTTCTTCGATGGCGCTGCCCGTCACCTCATGATGCCAGAGGTAGTTGCCGAACTCCTCAAACTGGTTGAAGATCATCAGGTCCTGGCCGGAGTTGCGCAGCTCCCAGCACTTGTCGAATATCTCTTTGACGTTGCTCTCGGTGCCCGGTGTCTTGATGGTCTCGCCCGCCACCGTCTTGAGCCATTCAAAGCGCTCCTTGCTCATGCCCTCGGGCAGTATCGCGATGGAATCGCAGCCGAGCAGCGCGGAGTCGTACGCGCCGCCGCGGCAGTAGTTGCCGGTAGACGGCCAGACGGCCTTCTGCGTAGTGGGGTCGAACTGGCCCGTGACCAGCCGGGGCACAAGGCACGAAAACGCCGCGCCCACCTTGTGTGCGCCTGTGGGGAACCACTTGCCGCTGATCGCGACGATCTTGGCTTTTACGCCCGTGATCGCTTCGGGAAACTCGATGTAGTTGACGCCGCCGAAGCCGCCGCCCTTCTCCGTCGCCTCGTTGTGCCAATTGATGCGGAACAGGTTAAGCGGGTTCACGTCCCACAGCCCCACGTTTTTCAGCTGGGCTTTGACGCTGTCGTCGATCAGCGCCGGGTTCTTCATCTGCGCGAACGTCGGGATTACGATATTGCGCTCCTTTGCGCGCTTCACCGCTCTTTTCAGCCGTGCCTGCTCCATCGTGAGGTCGATCAGTTTGTATTTGCTCATTGCTGTAACTCCTTCTATACGTTAATATTGATTTCTTATTGAACGCTGAGCATCGGTTTGCCGCGTTTGATAAACTGTCCTCTGGCCTTTTGGCCGATATATGTGTTGTTCTTCACAATCACGTCCCCGCGGGAGATCACGCAGTCGATATCACACTGGATTCTCATCCCTTCATACGGCGTGTAATCCACGTTCTCGTGCAGCCGGTCGTGCGTGACTGTGTATTGTTTGCCGGGGTCGATGATCACGATGTCGGCATCGCTGCCCACGCGCAAAGCGCCCTTCTTTGGATACATGCCGAACAGCTTCGCGGGGTTCGCGGCACACAGCCGGGCGAATTCTATCGGCGAAATGCGCTCCTTCATCACGCCCTCCGAGAACATCAGAGGGAACCGCAGCTCCACGCCCGGCATGCCATTGGGACATTTGGTGAAGTCTCCGACGCCCAGTTTTTGCTTAAGTGTATAGTCGAACGGGCAGTGGTCCGTCGCGATGGTATCGATATCGCCGAGTCCAATATCCGACCACAGCAGCTCATTGTTGGCTTTATCGCGCAGCGGCGGGCTCAGGACATATTTGAGACCGTCCTCCCGCTCGTAATACGAATCGTCCAGCAGCAGGTACTGCGGACATGTCTCCACGAATATGTTATGCAAGCCGTTGCGCTTCGCGAGATTGATCGTCTGCATGCCCAGATGGTTGGACAGATGCACGATGTACAGCGGCGCGTCGCCCGCTACAGCGGATATCTGCGCCACACGGCCCACGGCTTCGGCCTCGCACGGCTCAGGACGGCTGATGGCGTGGTACCTTGGCGCGGTGTAACCGCTTTCGGACAGCTCCCTGCGGCGCGTGTTCACCAACCCGTCGTTTTCCGGGTGCACGGCGATCATCACACCCAGCTCCTTCGCACGCCGAAGTATATGGTAGATATCCTCATCGGACATCTTGAATCCATAGGTCATGTAAATTTTGAAACTGGTGACGCCTGCTTCCGCCAGCGTCTCCATCTTCTCCAGCACGTCCGCGTCCACATGCTGCATCACGCCGTGGAAGCCGTAGTCGATCACGGCCCTGTCCTTCGCCAGCGAGTGATACAGGTTGATCTGGTGATCCAGACCGCTGCCCGCAGGCCCAAAGCCCGGATGATCCACAATGGTGGTGGTGCCGCCGCAGGCTGCCGCAACCGTGCCGGTATAGAAGTCGTCCTGCGCCACTGCGATGCCCACGTCGAGACAGAAATGCGTGTGCACGTCGATGCCGCCCGGCAACACGTATTTCCCTGAAGCGTCGATCACCTCGCCGCCGGAGAGATTATCGCCGATCTCCGCAATGACGCCATTCTCAATGCGTACGTCCGCATCCAGAACTGCGTCTTCCAAAACGACATGACCATTTTTGATGACCACTTGCTCACCTTACTTTCTGTATGGCGTATCCTCAAGCGGCAGGCTCGTGCGGTGCACACCGTCCAGCTTGAAGTACGCCCCGGCCACCGCGGGCGCCGTGGGGATGGACGCAATCTCCCCGATGCCCTTAGCGCCGTAGGCGGGGTCCGCCTTTACCGGCGCGCATACGAACTTCACGTCGATGTCCGGCACGGCGTTGGCGCGGAAGAGGCCCAGCTTGGCGTATTTGGCCTGCGGCACACAGTCCACCAGCGGATAATCCTCCGTCAGCGCGTACCCGAGGCTCATCACCACGCCGCCTTCCACCTGTCCTTCGGCGCTCTTTCGGTTGATCACCTGTCCCGCGTCGTACACGGCGTAAACCTTTTCCACCTTGCCGTCTTCACCCAGCGCCACCACCTGCGCGCCGTACGTGTAAGCCGCGTGGCTGTACGGATGTTCCTTGTCGGTGGTGATGGGGTCGGTCACACAGGTGAACTCGCCATAGAACTCACGGCCTTCCAGATCAGCCAGCGTGCTGCCCTCGTCCAGCGCCTGTTTAAGGTTTTCACAGGCCTTGCGCACCGCCTGCCCGGTAAACATGGTCTGGCGGGACGCCGTCGTAGTTCCTGAGTTGGGCGTGCGCCGTGTATCCGGCACCTCGACAATGATACAGTCGGGCGTTATGTTCAGCGTGTGGCAGGCCATCTGCAATACCACTGTATCGAGCCCCTGCCCGATGCGCGCCGCACCTGTGCGCACATGCACTTTGCCGCCTTCCACGGACACGATGCAGCGCCCGGTATCCGGTACGCCCACACCGAGGCCGGTATTCTTGATGGAACCGGCGATGCCTGCGATGGCATGCCGCTCGTAATCCTCTTTGATGGCTTCAAGGCACTCTTTATAGGCCGTCGTCTCGTCCGCGATCTGGCCGTTTGGCAGTATACCGCCCGGCACGATGGCGTTGCGGTAGCGAATCTCCCACGGGGATATGCCCACCAGAGCTGCCAATTCGGTCAGGTTGCACTCCGTCGCGAATGTACTCTGTGTGACGCCGAAGCCACGGTAAGCGCCCGCGGGCGGGTTGTTTGTATAAACCGCTTTGCCCTCGATGTCCACGCACGGGTACTGGTAAGGCCCCGCCGCGTGCGTGCACGCCCGCTGCACCACCGGCCCGCCCAGCGACGCGTAAGCGCCGGTGTCGGACAGGATACGCGCCCGCATGCCCGTCAGCATGCCGTTTTCGTCGCAGGCGGTGGTCATCTCGATCTCCATCGCGTGACGCTTGGGATGCACGAGGATGCTCTCCTGCCGCGTAAACTTCACCTTCACGGTACGCCCGGTGATATAGGACGCGAGCGCCGCATGGTGCTGCACGCTCATGTCCTCTTTGCCGCCGAATCCACCGCCCACCAGCTTGCTGATAATGTGCACCTTCTCAGGCGGCAGGCTCAGTATATGCACGATCTCGCGCTGCTCGTCGAATATATTCTGGCTGGCTGTAAAGAGCGTCAGCCCTTCTTCCCCATCGTTGCGGCATATCGCACATTCGGGTTCCATGAACGCGTGCTCGGTGAACGGTGTGTGATACACATGGCTCACCACGTATTTGGATTTCGCAAAAACCTCATCCGGGTCTCCGCCGCGGCGTACGCGGTCGTGCCGCAGCACGTTGCCTGACGGGTGAAGCTGGGGCGCGCCCTCCTCCAGCGCCATGCGCGGCGATGTGAGCGGTATAAGCGGCGAATAGGTGATCTCCACCAGTGCCTTGGCGGCTTCGAGCGTTTCTTCCGTCTCGGCCACCACCAGCGCGATGGCGTCGCCGACGTAGCGCGTCGTATCCCCCCTGGCAATCAGCACGTCCCAATCCTTCGCGAGGTGGCCGTGCTTGTTATGGCCCGGAACATCCGCCGCCGTGATGACCTTGATCACGCCGGGGTGTACCTGGGCTTTGGATATGTCGATATCCTCCACAATAGCTCTGGGGTAAGCACTTCTTACCGCGCTGGCGTACACCATGTCCGGCAGCTCCATGTCGTCAACGTATTCGCCGGTACCCAGCGTCTTGGCGTATGCGTCGATGCGGAACACGTCCTCGGCGATACGGCCTGTGGACGGGTGCTCCGGCACCGCTTTATGCTCGCGGAAAAACTCCGCCGCCATCAGTATGGCGTCAAATATCTTCTTGTAGCCGGTACACCGGCAGATGTTGCCCACCAGCGCCTGCGCGACTTCCGGTCTCGTGGGCGACGGGTTCTTATCCAGCAGCCCCTTGGCGCTGATTACCATGCCGGGGATGCAAAAGCCGCACTGTACCGCCCCTGCGCTGGCGAAACAATACGCGTATACCTGCTTCTCGTAATCCGACAGCCCCTCCACGGTAACAACACGCTTGCCGTCGAGCTTCTTCACGGACTGCGTGCAGGCACGGCGGGATACGCCGTCGATCAGCACGCTGCACGTGCCGCAAGCGCCCTCGCTGCAACCGTCCTTGGCGGATTTAATCCCCATATCCTTGCGCAGGAAGTTAAGCAGGTTTTTATCGGCGTCGGTCTGTATGACCCGCCCGTTCAGTTCGAATGTGACCAATGCTTCCTCCTTACGGGATTAAATATCCGTAGTCTTCACTGATCGTTCTGATGAACGCGCTGAAGTCGCTCGACAATCGCGCGTCATCCATTCCACACCTGAATTCCGTACCGTTTTCATCGCGGACCATCACCGTTCCGTCCGCCTCGAACAACACGCCCTTGTTGGTACTGTCTTGGAAGCCTTCTTCGCTCCAGAACAGCGTGAACTTATCCTTGTACGGCAGGCCCGTGTACGGACAGAAGAAGCCGCAGTTGCCGCACTCGTTGCACATGCCGTCCACATGCACGATCTGCGGGCGTCCGGCTACGGTCACGCCGATGTTGGCGCGGTTGGGGCATACCTCGCAGCATACCTCGCACACCGCATCGCAGTTTAGGCAGCGCTCGGCGTCGCTGGAATCTTGCAGGCTCTCCGCAAGCACACCGCGATTACTCCGTATGATCTCAGGCTCCGCCGGGCGGGACACGCGCACAAAGTCGTGCGAAAGGCCCAGCTTGCCCAGTATGTCCTTGGTGATGCGCTTGCTGTCCGCCATGGCTTCCACGATGGTGGAAGCGCCCCGGCGGCAGTCGCCCGCGACGTAAACGCCATCTAAATTGGTCTCACAGCTCTGCTCGCTGACGGCGGCATAGCCGCGTTTGTTCTGGTCGATGGCGCTGCAGGAGAAGAACTCCGTGTCCACGCGCGCGCCCACCGCGCTGATCACGGTATCGAAGGGCAGCTGCTTCATCTTGCCAGTCGGCTCGACGCCGCGGCGTCCGTCCGCGCCCCGCTCGCCCAGTTTCATGACCTCCACGGTCAGCAGGCCGTTCTCATACGCCACGGGAGCCAGCAGCTCCATGAACTCCACGCCGTCGGCCAGCGCCAGACGAATTTCTTCCGGCTCTGCGGGCATGAATTCGCGCGTACGCCGGTAAACAATGCTCACCTTGGGCGAACCGTTGGCGCGCAGCGCAGCCCGGGCACAGTCCATCGCCACGTCGCCGCCGCCAATCACCGCCACCGCTTTGCCAAGGTCCAGCTTGCAGTTCGCGTTCTTGGATCGTTCGAGGAAGTCCAGCGCGTCGATGGTGTTCTCGCCGCCGCGCTCCACGGGGCAAGCCCCTTCCTTCCATGCGCCCGTCGCGATGATGACAAAGTCGTATTCCTTTTTCAGCCGAGCCACATCGGTGTCCGTCACACCGAAGCGGAATCGGACGCCCGTCTTCACCGCCATCTGATAGTCGAGGTCGATCGCGGCCTGCGATACGCGGAACTCGGGAATCAGGTACTGTACCACGCCCATCGGCTTCTCGCGCCGGTCGAATACCGTCACGTCCACGCCGTTGCGCCGCAGGTACACGCCCGCCGCGATGCCGCCCGGCCCCGCGCCGATCACCGCCACCCTTTTGTCCGTCCGCAGCGGGGCGGGCACGATGCCGTCTATGTATTGCTGCTGCGCGTTCTGCGAAGCCAGTCTCTTGGCCTGCCGAATCTGCAGCGGTTCGTCGTAGTCGATGCGCGTGCACTTGGTCTGGCATACGTGGCTGCATATCTCGCCCGTTACCGCGGGCACGGCATTGTCGATCACGATGATCTCAAACGCTTTGCCGTAGTCACCGCGCGCGACGCACTGCAGATACTCGGGTATCTGCTGCTCGATGGGGCAGCCGCCCTGTTTGCACGGCGCTTTGAAACATTCAAACAACGGCAGGTTGGAGTCCGTCTTGCGCGACTTCACCTCACGCGCGTCCTTCATGATATGCTTATCGGTCAGCACGCTGTCGGCCAGTTCATTGAGCGCCGCCACGTCGATACCGGTTCCCTCATAGTTTGCCCGCTCGGCCTTTTCACTGAGCTGCTTGGAACGCATGTAGCCGCCCGGTTTCAATATCGTGGTCGCAAACGTCACAGGCTTGATGCCCGTTTTCAATATGCGCTCCACGTTGAACGCGTCCGCGCCGCCCGAAAACGAGATGGGCAGTGCGCCGTTAAAGTGGTTGCTGAGCTTGCGCGCCACGTTGATACTGATCGGGAACAGAGCCCGTCCCGACATGTACATGAACTCGCCGGGCAGCTCCCTGTCTTTGATCATGACCGGGAACGTGTTGGTGACCTTTACGCCGAAGCTCAGGCCCAGCCCCTTCGCCGTGTCCATCAGCCGCTTAATCAGCGCCACCGCGTCGGGGAACTTCAAGTCCTGCTCGAAGTGCCGCGTATCGAAGGTGACGTAGCCGTAGCCCAATTTATTCAGGATATCGCGCACGAAGTCGTAGCCCAGCAGCGTGGGGTTCACCTTCACGAAAGTATCCATCCGCTTTACGGTGAGGAAGTAATGCGCGATCTTCTCGATCTCTTCCGGCGGGCAGCCGTGCAATGTAGACAGCGTGATGGACGACGACACGCAGGCGGGAATCGCCTCGATATCCGCCGCCGTCAAGTTCCCGAATAAATCGAGATTATTAAGCAGCCACGCGCGGCAGGCTTTGAACACATCCGTGCCGGACGCGTCCCGCAGATTGTTGATATAGCTGTCGATCTTCTCGGAGGTGATGCCGGTAAAGTCGTAACCCACGCTCATGTTGAACATCACGTCCGGCTTTTCCGCGAGGCCGAATTCCTTCATTGCCACATGGACGGCGAACCAGCCTTTAACGTACTCCTCAAAGGCCTCCTGCACGGTTAATTCGGTGGACCATTCGACGTTGTAGCCCTCGTCCTGTGCATTGATGCACGGGCGCGCGATGCACTTGCGCAGGTCCTCGCCGTCCATCGTCTGCACCGTTTTCAGCTCCATGAAGCGCAGACCGGAAACGTAGGATGCGAGCAGGTTCTGTGCCAGCTGCGTATTGGGGCCTGCCGCGGGCCCAAGCGGGCTGCCCAGCTCCTGCCCCAGCACCGTCGCCTTACGGCCGGACTGATTGCGGTAGAACTTGTTTTTATGTACGCCGAACACGCTGTTCTTGCCGCGGTATTCCGCCATCATCCAGCGCATCAGCTGTTCAAAAGGCATTGGCGTCATGATCTCGCTCATTTCGCTCTCCTCTTCAAAGTCGTTTTGCGGGAGTGGATGGATACCCTCTAGGGCACTTACCCTCCCCTGCAGTTTCTTCATGCCGTACAGGGGGGTCTCAGTCCCGCCCGTCAGAATATTCGTTTCGTGCGTTCATGGTTAAACCATGAAGACGATTATGCTCTCTCCCAGAACTTCTCCGCCAGCTCACGGGATTTGCTGTAAACTTCTTTTTCATCCGCCGTGAACAATTCGCGGTCTTTCATTACAAAGCGTCCATTGATCATCGTGGAGCGCACGCTGCGGCCCATCATGCCGAACAGGATGTGCGAAGAAGTATTGCCCGCAGTGATGGGCGTGGGTGAATCGTAGTCCACCACGATGATATCAGCAAAGGCACCTTTGTCGATCACGCCCAGCGGTTTATTGAAATGGCGGGCGCAGATTTTGCCGTTGCTTTGCAGCAGCATCTGCGCGCTCTCGCCCCAGCCCACGCTGGGGTCGCCCAAATTGTGCTTGTGCAGGATGTTGGCTACCTTGAAGGACTCCAGCATGTCGGTGGTGTAGCCGTCTGTGCCGAGACCCACCAGAATGCCCTTCTCCATCATGTGGAGCGCCGCCGAATACCCCACCGCGTTGCCCATGTTGGACTCCGGGTTGTGCACCATGACGGTATCCGTGTCTTTGAGTATATCCATCTCGCGCGCATTGATGTGGATGCAGTGCACCGCGATGCTTTGCGGACCCAGGATCGCGGCGTCGTTCAGGCGCTCTACTACGCGCTTGCCATATTTCTTCAGGCTGTCGTACAGGTCGTCGATACCCTCGGCCGTATGCACGTGAAAGCCTGCGCCGTTTGCCGCCGTGACGCATTTGTCCAGCGTCGCTTCCGAGAGCGTGAACGAGGCATGCAGGCCGAACAAGCCCTTGACCATGTCGCTGCTCTGCTTGTTTGCGTACGCGATGAAGTCCGCGTTCTCTCGGATGCCCTCGCCCGCAATTTTCTCGCCGTCCCGGTCGGACACCTCGTAACACAGCGACGTGCGCACGCCGAGCGTTTCCGCCACCTCGGCGATGGTAAACAAACTGTCCTTCACGTGCCCCGCGCTGGCGTGGTGGTCGAACACCGTGGTCACGCCGTTTCTGATGCCGTCGATGTACGTGGTGTATGCGCTGTATTCGATCTCCGGCAGGTCCAGCGCGCGGTCGAGCCGCCACCACAGGTTCTCCAGTATCTGCGTGAAGTTTTTGGACACCTTGCTGTCTTTCAGCGACATGCCGCGCGCGAACGCGCTGTAGATATGGCCGTGGGTATTGATCAGCCCCGGCATGATGACACCGCCGCGCGCGTCATAATACTCGCCTTGCGGATACTTGTTCTTCATCTCCCGCGTATCGCCGTAATCCGCGATCACGTTTCCGTCCACCGCCACGCACCCGTTATGGAGGATGGGGTTTGTCCCGTTCTGGGTGATGAGCACTCCGTTGCCGATCAATATCATTGCCGTTTCCTTTCTGTCCGTTACGGCACGATTACCGTGCCGGTCTTGCCTTGAAGGCCATCCATCAGCTTATCGAGCGATGTGATCAGCGCCTTGCACGACGGCTTTTCCTGTACCACGCGCATCGCGGCCTTCACCTTGGGCAGCATCGAGCCCTTGCCAAAATGGCCTTCATCGATGTATTTCTGCGCCTGCTCCAGCGTCAGGCTGCTCAGCCACTGTTCGTTTTCCTTGCCGAAATTGAGCGCGACCTGTTCCACTGCCGTCAGTATAACAAAATAGTCCGCGTCGATCAAATGCGCGAGCTTGGCGCTGGTGAAGTCTTTATCGATGATGGCCTCCACGCCTTTCAGCCGGTTGCCGATCTGCCGGACGGGGATTCCGCCGCCGCCGCACGCAATCGCGACCTGCCCCGCTTCCAGCAGCACGCGGACCGTCTCAATTTCCACGATGTGCTGCGGTTCCGGCGAAGCCACCACCTGCCGCCAGCCTTTGGGGAAATGCGCGAGCGCTTCGCCCATCTGGCGCCGCTTTTCGGCTTGCTCATCGGTGAGGAACAAACCGATCGGTTTGGTGGGTTCCTGAAAAGCCGGATCGTCCGGGTCCACGATCACCTGCGTGATCACCGTGGACACCGGAATATTCAGCCCCTGATTCAGCAGCTCTTCGCGCAGCATGTTCTGCAGGTCGTACCCGATATACCCCTGCGTGATGCTGACGCACACCGACATCGTAAATCGGTCGATGTTATGGTCGATCTTATAGGTATCAAAGCAATCGGTCATCAGCCCTACCTGCGGGCCGTTGCCATGCGTGAGCACGATCTGGTAGCCCTCCTTCACGAGTTCGACGATTTTCTTGCTCGTGTTGCGGATGGCCACCATCTGCTCCGAAAGGGTTTCCCCCAGCGCGTTACCGCCGAGGGCAATCACAATTCGCTTATTCACGCTATCATCCAATCCATCTCGGAGACGCCTTGTCGATCAGACCTTGCAGCGTCGCACCCGGATTTTTTACTTTGCTCAGCAGGATCATTGCGGCAATGATATACGGCTTGTTGCCCGCTTCCTTATAGAGCGGCACGCGGTAACGGTCGAACACGCTTGCTGCCACTTCGCCCTGCGCGCACGACACGTCGGTGATGTCCGCCGGCAGGCAGTGCAGATAAAGGGCTTCCTTGTTTTTGGTCAGGCTCATCATCGCCTCGGTGCATTCCCAGTCCTTATGCAGCGCGTTGTGCGCGAGCAGTTCCTTCTCCAGCGCCTTGATGCCGTCGAAGTCGCCGTTGCCGTACATATCCGTCCGCTTCTCCATCGCCGCATAGGGTGCCCAGCTCTTGGGATAGACGATGTCCGCGTCTTTAAAAGCTTCCTGCATGCTGTTGGTCTTGGTGAAGCTGCCGCCCGAGGCCGCCGCGTTCTTTCTCGCCACCTCTTCGACCTCGCCCATCACTTCGTAGCCTTCCGGATGCGCCAGCGTAACGTCCATGCCGAAGCGGGACATCAGACCGATCACGCCCTGCGGCACGGACAGCGGCTTGCCGTAAGACGGCGAGTAAGCCCATGTCATGGCGATCTTCTTGCCCTTCAGGTTCTCCACGCCGCCGAAATGCTTGATAATGTGCAGCATATCCGCCATCGCCTGCGTGGGATGATCGATATCGCACTGCAAATTCACCAAAGTCGGGCGCTGCTCCAGTACGCCGTCCTCATGGCCCTGCTGCACGTAGCTGGACACGTTGCGCATATAGGTGTTGCCCTTACCGATGTACATGTCGTCGCGGATGCCGATGACGTCCGCCATAAACGAGATCATGTTGGCCGTTTCGCGGACGGTCTCTCCGTGTGCAATCTGCGATTTGCCTTCGTCAAAATCCTGAACCGTGAGGCCCAGCAGGTTGCAGGCGCTCGCAAAGCTGAACCGCGTGCGCGTGGAATTGTCACGGAACAGTGAAATCGCAAGCCCGCTGTCAAAAATTCGCGTGGAGATATTGTTCTCCCGCATTTTCCTCAGCAGCTCCGCCACCTGAAAGACGCCCTGAATCTCGTCGTCCGTCTTTTCCCAGGTCAGCAGAAAGTCGTTATTGTACATATCCTTCAGGTTCAGCCCGTTGATGATCTCTATCAGCTTATTCATATCACTCATTATGCCATTCCTCCAATTTCGTTATCGATTGTCTCTTTTGCTGTAGCACTCAGGCAGCGCCGCGTAAACAGCCGCGCACTTCACGAGGTCCGCCTTCCAGGTCTTCTCGTTGGGCGCATGCGCCTGCGCTTCCTTGCCGGGGCCGAACCCAATGCACGGGATGCCGTACCGGCCCATGATGGACACGCCATTGGTCGAGAACGTCCATTTATCGACCACGGGCGTACCATACATACCCTCAAAGGCTTCTACCATCGAAAGCGTTGTCACATGATCCGCCGGAGATACCCATGTCGGGAAGTAGCAATCCGTGGGATACACCAGGCCGGTGTAGGCCGGTCTGTCGTATTTGTACATCGACACGACGGCTTCATATTTCTTCACGGACGGCAGTGCCCTGATCTCGTCCAGTGCGGACTCATACGTCTCGCCGTCCGTCAAACGGCGGTCGATCGAAATCGCGCAGCTGTCCGCTACGGCACAGCGCGACGGCGATGTGAAGAATATCTCGGAAACGGCCAGCGTACCTTTGCCGAGGAACGGGTCGAAGTGCAGCCGGTTGTTGAGCTCCTTGACTTCCGCCAGTATCTCGCCCATCTTGTATATCGCGTTGTCGCCGCGCTCCGGAGCGCTGCCGTGGCATGAGATGCCCTTGACGTCCACACGGATCTCCATACGGCCGCGCTGTCCGCGGTAAATATGGCCGTCCGTCGGCTCGGTGATGACCACGAACTCCGGGCGCACCTTGTCTTCATTGATGATGTACTGCCAGCAAAGGCCGTCGCAGTCTTCCTCCTGCACCGTGCCCGTAACCAGTACGGTGTAACCCGCCAGCAAGCCCTGATCCTTCATGATCTTCGCGCCGTATACCGCGCTCACGATGCCGCCCAGCTGGTCGGAAGCGCCGCGCCCGCCGACTTCTTCGTCCGTCTCATACCCCTGATACGGGTCGAACTTCCAGTTGGCGATGTTGCCGATACCCACGGTATCGATATGCGCGTCGTATGCGATAATCTTCTCGCCGGTGCCCATGTACCCTAAAATGTTGCCCTGCTTGTCGATCTCGACTTTGTCAAACCCAACCGCTTCCATCTCCTGCTTGATGCGCTGCACTACCTTTTCTTCGCCCGCGCTCTCACCTGGAATCGCGATGAGGTCTCTTAAAAACTTTACCATGGACGCTTCATATTCGCCCGCCGCCTTTTTGATCAAAGAAAAGTCCATTCTTGTATTCCTTTCATGTTTTTTACAATATTAGAATAGGGCAATATTAATATTGCCCTATCTCACGCAAATTGCTATATTGAATATATCGTTGATTATCATTTCTTCAGCCCTTCGTCTTACAAAAATATTTTGAAAGCCTGAATATTTTTTATATTCTGAATGTATCATCTATCTATCATTTTGTCAAACAGATGACAGCGTTTTATCATATTTTTTTCAGCTTTTCTCTGACTATCCATCCGTTCGAGTATACTGCATTCCCGTAAATGCCTCATTGTCTTGGCAGACACCTGAGATGAAGCTATCGAGTTTCTTCATTTAGCTAGGTTATAATAGAGGAAAATTATATAATTTGGCGAAATTTAAATTATGAATTTAAAATTTCTGATCAAGTTTACAAAGGCTCAATGGGCTGACGATATTCAGAATAAGGGCTCATTTTATTTTAATCCAGCTTATAAGTTCTTTACTTCTGATCATTACTCTTTAGGACAATTTGACAGATGGGATTCACATGTCAAACATAATGCATTAGATTTGGTATGGGCTCCGATTATTGAAGAAAGTGAAAACGGCATTAAATATGGGCCTGTACAGAAATTTGCTGATAAAGCAGAGCTTCATATCATACATGGTATAAATAAAAAAATCCCTATTTGTTGTTTTCGTATGATTTATGATACAGAGATTAAAGACGGTATTTTACGTTTTGACGATCCACTATATAAACAAGTGCAAAAGGATTTCCCTGATTATGATTCTTTTGCATTAATTTGTTTCCCGTCTGCGTTCTTTGATATTTTATCAAAGTCACATTGGGGCGATAAAGCATTTGGAAGCCAAGTATACTACGATCAAGAAAAATTCGAAGAGTTCTATAGTGGAAATGGCGACATTGAATTTGAAGACAAATACCCCTATTATCAGATGTTTGGAAAGGAAGAAAAATTTGAATACCAACAAGAATTTCGAATGATTCTACCTACACAACAGTGGGACAAAGGAAGTTGTATCGAAATTGGTTCTCTCGAGCAAATTGTATTTGTTGGTAAGATTGAGCAACTACAGGTTGGATATTGTATTAATCAAAAAATTGAGAGCGGAGTGTGTTACTACAATATAGAAGAAATTATATAGTAATTAGTTTATTTAGTATTAGCGCAGAAATGTCTCACGACTATTAAGCCGTTTTCCATGCCTTGAATAATACGTCCTTAGCGCCACTGTCTATACGACAAGTTCAATAGTTGTAATCTACTTTGCATACAACTATTATTGTTGTGAGTCATATTTCAGGAGTGCTTTATGATTATCGCAGTCGTCGGGGCGGGCGGAAAAACCACGCTCAGCAATCATATCGGTAAAAACCTCGCCGGGATGGGACGCCGCGTGTTGTTCACCACGACGACGAAAATTTTAACGCCAACGGATAGTCCCCTTTATTTAGGTCCGGCAGAAAATATCCGTGCGTTAGGTTTTTTTATGACGGGTGCAAAGGAAGCGCTCAGCAATGGAAAGCTGAAAGGCTACACCCTGGAAGACATCAACGCCATCTTAAAGCTCAATCTGTTCGACGATATCATCGTCGAAGCGGACGGCGCGGCCCGCAAGCCGGTGAAGGCTCCGAATGAGAACGAACCGATTTACCCGGCATCCGTCCACCTCATCCTCGGCGTCATCGGCGCGGATTGCCTCGGGCAGCCGGTATCCGGCGATATTGTACACCGCATGGAGCTGTTCTGCCGGATTACGGGCGCACACAACGGCGAGTCCATTTCGGCCCGGCATATCACACAGTTGATCTCCGACCCGGACGGGCTTTTTCGCCATGCACCCGCAAACATTCCACGGGTTGTGTTTCTGAACAAATTCGATACGCTCGACAACCGCACAAGGGAGCAGGCAATGGAGATCGTCCGGCAATCGCCTTGTCCCGTACTGATGACCGCTTGGGACACAGATTGGTTCGGCGATTTTTATAGCCGCTTTATCGCCGGGCACTAAACGGGTCAATACGCAAACGTTCAGGTCTGGTAATCTTCGATGAGCACCTGCATAACGCCCCCGCACACCATGCCCTCCTCTTCCGCAATCTCTGCTGTCATATCCACCGTGTGCAGACAGTACCTGCCCGTACCGATTATTTGCTGGGCAATAAGAATCACAGCCGCTTCGCTGCAGCCCCCGCCGATGCTGCCGACAGTACGCCGGTCGAAATAAACCAGCATTTTCGCGCCCGGCCCCCGCGGCACCGAGCCTTTGGCGCTGACCACCGTGACGATGGCCTTCGGCACGTCTTTTTCCTCCGCCAGCAGGCGCAGCACCTGCATGTCCACGTCCGAGCTTCTTGTGCGGCTTTCCTTTCCGTCCCGCAGGCGTTTGCATGTAATGATCTCCGCCATGATGGAAATCGCGATCTCCGGCGGCGTCACCGCGCCGATCGCGAGCCCGATGGGCGTATGCGTCCTGTTGATCCTTTCCGCGTCGCAGCCCTCCTCGATGAGTGCCTCTTTTAAAGCCCCCACTCGCCTCCGCGAGCCGATCATGCCCACATAAAAGGGTTCCGGCCCTTGCTGCAATTGCTTGAGGCATACCATGTCATGCCGGTGGCCCCGCGTAATCACCACAACATAATCGCTGGACGTAATGTTCAGCCGATCAAACACCTTCTCAAAGCTTTCGCATATCACACTGGCAGCCGAAGGGAAGCGCAGGGTGTTCGCAAAGGCCGGACGGTCGTCCGCCACGGTCACCGAAAACCCCGTCATGGCCGCAAAATGGACGAGCGGCACGGCGATATGCCCGCCGCCCAGCACGATCATGCGCTCCTCGGGAAAAAACGGCTCCCGCAGCATCACCGTGCCATTCTCGGCGTTCATCACAGGGCACCCATGCTGCAGCGTACCGCTGAAAGCCGAATCACCTTCGTCAACCAGTTGCTTGAGGCTTGCTCCCTCTTGACAGTTTTCCGCAAACTGTTGCTGCAATACGACCGGTCTGTGACGTTCCAGTGTTTCAACAATCCTCGAGTAAATTTGGTGGTTCATGCGCCGCTCCCAGATAGCGCCCTGCATCGCACGGTGTACATTGTTAGCCCGCCGGTCCATGCCAGAGCACAAAATTTTCTTATATTATATACGCTTTTACCGCTGACTTAAAGTGCTCACTGGGCTGCGAAAACCCATGCTCCTTCCATTATGCAAATTGATTAATATGTCGATATTTGTATAAATAAACAGTTGTTATTTCAGCGCGGTAATGGCTTAATAGAGGTTGAGGGGATATATATATGATCGTTATCACAATAAGAGGCCGCGTCTATAAGTTGGTTGGCAGATGGGATTCCGATATGGTGTTTGCACCGGATGACGGGATCGACGATCAAGTCATGATTTATACGACGGATGAGCTTAAGGATCTGATAAAACAGAGAAAATTAGTCCAGGTGGGGAGCGGTGGCATCAACCTTTACCCAAATTAAATAACTACATACATTCTACATAAATCCGATATAAATTCTTCCTTCTTTAAAACTCTTCTGATTAGACTCCTGAACAGGATTTTTAATATATAACGCCGCTCGATTGTCCAATTCGCTTTTATGCCGTTTTTAAAGCTCGAATTAAGGTGTGAGAATCAGGTTTTTTTCAACCCGGTAAATATCAAGAAACCCGCGACACGACATTGTCACGGGCTCCCGTATAAATACAATTAATTGCTTTTTGACATTTGTCTTTTTACATACCAATTAATCAGCTTCTGGACAAACCCTTTTTTGCCTGGTGCGGTGTTACCCGCGTCCGCATCGGATACTAGCGCCTCACTATCGGCCAGATCAATTTCTTTCGCATTCAACTTGTATGAATTCGCGAACATTTCCGCGACCTGCTTTCGTACCATCCCCCGCAACGGAATGTGCGATATCATACCATAGGTTGCGGCTTGTCCGGTTTCGCCCAGTTCCGGATGAGCGAGGACGATTTCCACCGCTGCCTTTAAGTCCGTTAAGTATTGCTCAACCACCTTATCATGGGGCGCGGTGACCATGGCATGCAGGGCATCCGGCCTTTGAAGCCTGTCTACTAACCATCCCCTGCGCTCCATCTCATCGCCGACCGCAAAGATATTCAGCCGCGGGTCAACGGCGCGGTACGAAAACAAGCTTGCTTGAGGTCTGCCGATGATCTCCAGACCCGCTATTGATGAGATTCCCTCTTTAAGCCTGTCAGTGGCGTTCATCGTCCTGCGCGCAAGCTCCATATACCCTTCCCTGCCGTTTGCCTGAATGGTTGCCCATGCAGCGGCATATGCGCCGCCCGGTCGGGTTCCGAGCAGCGCCGGAGACGCGAACACGCCGCCCGGCCAGTCCTGGTTTACGAATATTTGATATTTAAAATAATCGATGCTCTTGTAAAGAATGCACGAAGCGCCTTTAGCCGCAAAACCGTATTTATGAATATCTGCGGAGACCGAAGTGACGCCCGGCACTCTGAAATCCCAAAGCGGTAGCTCCGTGCCATTCGCTTCAATGAAAGGCAGAATATATCCTCCCACACACGCGTCCACGTGCAGCGGAATATGATGCGCCTGCGCAATTTCGCCAAGCTCTTTTATTGGGTCTATAATCCCGTGCGGATATTCGGGAGCGGAGCCTAAAATCATGACCGTATTGCGATTAATCAGCTTTCGTACAGCGTCCGTGTCTACTCCGTAATCCGGCGCAAGGGGCGCTCTTCGAATTTTTACACCGAAGTACTCCGCGCCTTTATCCCAGGCCACATGCGCCGTTTCGGGCAAGATCATCTCCGGCTTTCGTATTCCCTTGGCCTTACCGAGATCGCGATAGGTCTTGACTGCCAGAAGGCAGCTTTCGGTTCCGCCGGAAGTGACAACTCCGCATGCGTTTTCATCTACATGCAGCAATTCGGCGGTAAATTTCAATATTTCCTTTTCAAGCCGCTTAAGACTTTTAAACGCCGTGGGATTGAGTCCGTTTGCGCTGAAATATTTCGCGTATGCGGCTTCGAGAAACTCCGTATGCTCTTGATTGAGGTAATAGACCAGGCTCCATGTTTTGCCTTCCTTATAAAGCGGGTCGTCTGCGCCGAATTGATCCAACTGAGCCAGTATTTCTTCGTATGGTCTGCCCTTTTCAGGGATGTTTTCGCTCATAATCGTCTCCTCACTGCCAAATTAGTAATTGCTCATTCAGTCCTATCAAAGCGACCGGAAAAGCACGGCGATGCCGATGCCAAGATAGTTCCCGATCGCGTAACCGATGATCCCCGTGATGAGCCCGCTGATCAGGATCTCCTTATTTTTAAGCCTGCTTACAACGACAGGCACAAACGGCGGCGAGCATACCGCCGATACCGACGTAATGATCATCGTGTCCGAGTCGATCCGGAACAGCTTGCTCAGCAGGGCATGCAGCAGCATACTTCCGAAGATGGATATGAGCACATAGAGGAATATGCTCCAGTTGATATGTACGAGCACATCGAACCTTGTCATCGAAGCCACGGTGAAGCAGAACAAATAGATTATATACATGCCAAGCTGGAAGGTATATTTGATTCTTCGCACTGGCTTTATAAAAGAGGCTGAAATTCCAAAAGTGGTAATAAACAGTATCGTAGCCGCAGTGCTGAAATCCGCCGGGAGCAAGCCGCCGATGACAAACGCTGCAGCCAATATTAATACTGCCAGCAATAACGCAAGAAGCAGCCCTTTTATGATCTCAGGTTTAAACATCTTGCGATACGCGCCGATTGACTCGTCGCTGATATCCGATGCCTGCGATTCCTCCTGCGTTTCCATCGCTGTATACGGCCTGAGCTTGAATACCTTTTGAAAAAATACTCTTGCGACAGAAGCCATAAAGAAGATGTAAATCAACGAGAATACCGTATCGTAGGTGTTAAAGAGTATATAGGTCTCGCTGTCCACATTGAGTGCGGTTTTGATCGCCGCGACATTCGGAGTACCGCCGGTATAAACCGCCACCGACATACCGCCAAGCCGCCATCCGTTTTCCGTCTGCGCGCCAATTGTGAGCTGCAGCACAAACGTGGTTACGATGATGGCAATCACCGCAAGGCCCATACAAATCAGCCCGGACTTTGATATCTTCAGCCACTTTTTTACGTTCAGCGAAAACAGCAGCAGCGGCAGCGCAACTGCCACACTGACGTCCTGCATTGTCGATTGTATTTTATCAAAGCCTTCCGGTAAAATGCCGACATTCCCAACGATCATTCCCGCGATATAGCAGATCAGAACCAGGCCGATCTTCTCCAGAATTTTAATTTTTGAAGACAACCATATCACAAGTGCGGGGAATAACACAAATACGACAGCAACGATCAAATTTGCGGCCATAACACCTGTTCCTTTAAAGTATTTTTGAAAATCGGGATCATTTTGTTGATAGTTTAACACAGGTTATTAAAACTCGTCCACCAGGATTTATACCGGTAACAAATGTTATTGTATCAAGCGTAAAACCGATTGCCGAATTGCTGCACATCACCAAATATGTCTCTTAGCTTGGTGTTTATGCTATTAGCAAAAATCAAAAAGCCTGCGACGCGACATTGCGCACAGGCTCCCCGATAGTGTCGTCGCATACTGCCTTTTTTACGTTCCGCTGCTCCTCCTTATCCCCACAAAGCCTACGTCTTTGCGGGGGCCCTACATATCAAGAAATTGAATCCGGCAACCACCTGCCCTCCCAGGCCATTGATAGCCAAGTACTTCGGCATAGGCCGGCTAAACTTTTTTGTTCGGGATTTCTGTGATCTGAACAGATGGATAAGCAAACGTGCTACTATTCCAATAATATAGCATAAGGTGCGTTGTCTGCATTCTCCATTTGTGGTTTATTGATCGATTGTATCGGCTATTTCAATTGGCTTTAGTGGATTGCCTTTTATAATCGTTTCAACTTCCTCGTATCCTGTGAGAAACGCATAATTATATCGCGCCGGGAGCGCAAACACGTATTCGGAATTGTGCCCCAGCTCAGTTGGTCCGATAGGCGCCGCTCCAATA
>JAEWCC010000010.1 GCA_023390815.1 Bacillota bacterium | reverse complement strand
AATATCGTGCCAACGAATTTGTGCCGGTTCATAAAACGGCAAAGCCGGTACCGCGCAGGGGAGTGGTCTCCGATGAAAATTGGGCCAACGAGGTTGTACCGGTTCAGAAAACGGCGAAGCCGGTACCGCGTAGGGGAGCGGTCTCCAAGGTACCGCCGCGCGCCGCGCTGCCGCTTGAAGACGATGATTATGATATCTATGTAGAGAATAGCCCGCGCAAGAAGCCCCGTGCACCACGCCAAAAGCGTGAACCAGAGCTGCCCAAAAGGCCGGCGGCCACGCATTACGCGAATGGCAAAAGCCGCCGCGGCCGCATCATGCTGCTGGGCGGGGGGCTGCTGGTCACCGTTGCGCTGCTTATCGCGCTGCTGATTCCCGGCGGGCTCTTTACCCGCAATACGCCGCCGCTCAACACGATGACGACAAACCAACCCATCGTGGGGGTCAGCGGAGAACCGACGGAAACGCCGCTGCCCAGTACTACGCCAACCCTGTCCATAACGCCCGCGCCGACGCCTACCCCTTCGGGCTCACCGACAGCAACGGCAACGCCGACTGCGACGCCGAAACCGACTGCGACGCCTAAACCATCGGCAACGCCGAAACCGAGTGCAACGCCGACCGCGACGCCGAGGCCGACCGCGACACCCAAACCGACGGCTACAGCGACGCCGAAGCCAACGGCAACGCCGACCAAAGCGCCCACACCGACTCCCACGCATGCGCCCACGCCCGTGCCGACACAGGCGCCGACGCCTGATCCGACGACGGAGCCGACCGAGCCAACAGCATAAACAGAACAAAGCCGCGGAGCCCCCGCGGTTTTTTGTTTCGATCCTGTGCAGCATTGAATATTCAATATATATATCACCAGATTTATCGTTTATACTATTCTGAGGCGATTTGCCTGATGACTTGAAAATATAGCTTGGAAAGTCTTGAAATACTGAGTTTTATTAAATGATTATGGGAAAAGAGAATATAAAATGAACAAAAAGATATCGTTAATCCATACTGCAAATTTAGCTTCCGTGGACTATGCATACGCTGGACGTGTGCCATCCGGTATGGACTTGCTATATATGGCAGGAGCATGCCCCATCGATCAAGATGGGGAAGTAACTCATATTAATGATTATGCACTTCAGGCAAAGCTTTGTGTTGAAAACTTAAAGCAGGTATTAAAAGACTGTGGCGCCTCACTGGATGATGTAGTGTATACCCGAGTGCTTGTCGCATCTCAAAATCGGTCGGACCTTGTAACTACATGGGAAACGATAAGAAAAGAGTTTGGTGAACATGATGTTCCGAGTACCTTGTCTGGTGTTACGGTATTAGGATATACAAACCAATTGGTAGAAATCGAAGCGGTTGCGGCAAAGGATAATATAGTGAAGGGTAAAATGCAGGACGCGATGACCCGCATTATCTCAAAAAAATGATATAATGAATTGTCTGTACGGAGTTTTAATATATTCATAGTGACCGGGAGGGCCTCCCGAATTTATGATTCAGTTGGAAAGAGGGGTGGAAATATGAAGTCTCTGTTGGTAGAAAGAATCATTCATGTACCGCTGGAAAAAGTTTGGGCTGCTGCCGATTTTACGAAGACCCAGGGCCCATATCCTGTCACCGTGGAAAAGGAGGGTGATCCGAACTTGTACGGATTGGGCTGCCAAAGGATGATTATATTTGATAAGCGCGAGGTGCATGAACGCCTTGAAAGTATCGATCCGCCGAACTCATATACTTATAAAATTTTATCGGGCTCTCCTGTGAAATTTTATCTCGGGAAAGCAGAGTTCATTGCCGCAGGAGATCATACGAGAATCAGATGGTCGGGTGAGTTTGTGCCCAAGATTCCGGGCATTGGCTGGATCATCGCAAATTCAACCAGGAAATACATCAACACAATCATCAATGAAATGGAGAAAAGCCTCTGAAGGAGCCGCTTCATTAAAATCGGGATTGTCTTGTCACGATCAGTGCTGCGGTTATGGGCAATGTCCCCTCGATTCGAGCCTCGTTGTCCGAAGTGGAAGCAGCGAACATGACGCATGCCGATCGCTTCTTTCGTCATCGCAGGGCGTGACGCTCAGACCGATGACCACAGCAACGCCGACCAAAGCGCCACGCCCGTACGGACCAAAGCACCCACAACGGACCCGAAGACAGAGCCAACTTAGCCCACAGCATAAACAAAACAAAGCCGCGGCAAGACTGCGGTTTCTTGTTTTCCGACACTATACACTATTCCGTTTTCTGTTATTCATGCTACAATTGTTGTAAGCGTATTCTAAAGCATAATGAATAAAGATGCTTATGATCGGATGGATATTATGAATCAAACAGTTGATGAAAGAATTTCTGTAATAAGGGATGATATTACTAAGCTCGCAGTGGATGCGATCGTTAACGCAGCGAACAGCAGCCTCCTTGGAGGCGGAGGGGTTGACGGCGCTATTCATAAAGCAGGCGGGAGAGCAATCCTAGATGAGTGTATGAAAATCAGAAATAGGCAGGGCGGCTGTGCACCGGGCGAAGCAGTAATAACGAATGCGGGTAATTTAAAAGCCAAATATGTGATACATACGGTTGGACCGGTATGGAACGGAGGTGTAAAAAAGGAGATTGAGTTGCTCGTAAAATGCTATGAAAACACGTTTCAGTTGGCGCTGACGCATAATGTTAAGAGCATAGCTTACCCGTGCATCAGCACGGGTATATATCACTTTCCTAAGGATATTGCCGCAAAAGTAGCAATAAATACGGTAACATCCCTTCTTATAAAGAATGTCGGTATTAAGAAAGTCATATTTGTATGCTTTGATAATGACAACTATTTAGAATATAAGAAATATATTTAATCGATGGACCTGACGGATAATTTACGAGAGATAATATGCCATAAATCTCAATAATTATACAAGCTATCCGGGAGCGAGATGTAATTTCATAAACGTACCTCGGTTCGAGAATCAGTTCCTTAACTTCGCCCGTAGTTCCTTCAGCGCACTCGCTTCCCCGCCCAGCGCTTTTGCAGCGAGGTTGTTCAGGCCCTGCGCGTCCCCCGTGTCGGGGAAAGCCATGCTTTCGCAAAGCAGCGTATACATCGTACGGCGGCATTCGTCTTCCGTATAGATATCCTCCTCCAATCCTGCAATCACGGGCAGCGTGCCCATAGGCTCCAGCTTTTTTTGCCCGGAACGGGAGAGCAGTGAGCGGGCGAATGTGACGCATGCCGAAAGCTTCTTTTCATCGTCGCAGGATGCGATGCCGATCATCTGTACCATATCCGTATAGCCGCCGATGCCATAGGCGAAGTACGATGGGCTTTCGCCTCGCTGGTAAGCCTGCTCCACCTCATAAAGCTGCCGCTGAGAGGCGATCAGTACGGCGGCCTCGCCATGGAGAAAAGCCTCAAGGCCGTCGTCCAATTTTTCCGGCTGAATGGAGAGTATGGCTTCGGGCGGCTCGGGCTCGCCCCACGTGGACATGTTGGGTTCGTCCGACTCCGGGTATTCGTGCAGCGCCAGCGCAGGCAGCGAGGATTTGCCCGTCTCCGCATCGAAGCAGACGCCGTGCTGAGCAGCCGCAATCAGCGGTTCGGGACGCAGTCCCCAACCGCTTTCGGGGAGCTCCGCTCCCTGCCCGGTCAGCAGGTCGGTATTGACGAGCATGCAATAGCCGCCGCACGTATACGGCCATGCGTCTTCGCCGGTGTCGGGTACGATGGTACCGGCGGCGGGCAGCTTCTGAAGCGTAATCCCCGGATTCCGGCCTTGAGAATAAGAGATCATATCCGGGGCCTTGCCAGCCTCCAGCGCCTGCATCGCTTCTTCCTGCGTGAGCGATTCGAGTTCGATGAACGCATACGCATAGTTAGCCTCAAAATCCTTGATGCGCTTGCTTAAGAAAGCCTCAAAAGAGCTGCCGCCGGTGCGCCATTCCGTGATGTGCCACAGCGTCAGGATGCCTTTATACGGCGCAGCTTCGGCAGCGATATGTTGGTTGGTGAGCAGAATCAACGGGCATATCGCAATAAGTGCCAGCGAAACTACGCATAAAAAATAAGCAACAGGTTTAGGCCGCATAACAGTCTCCTCTTGCTTATTTGTATGGCCGATTGTTTTAAATCATACCATCGCGAGCAGCGCCGCCCCAATCACACCCGCATCGTTGCCGGCTTTGGCAAGCCGGATATCCGCATACCGTTTATTCTCGAATATGCCAAGGCCTGAGCTGGCTTTGATGAGCTTTTGCAGCAGGTAGTCGCCTGCACCCGAGATGCCTCCGCCAAACGCGATCACGTCCGGATCGATGAAGTTTTCAATCGTACAGACGCCCATGGAGAGGTAATAAACGTATTCGTCTACGATGGAGTCCGCCACATAGTCGCCGTTTTTTGCGGTGTCGAATATGAGCTGAGGCGTAACCTTTAAATGATCACCGCCCGTTAAATGGTGCAGCATGCTTTCGGGCCGGTCGATGACGCAACGCCTGCCAAGCCGTACGAGAGCGCCTGCCGAGCCGTACACCTCCAGGCAGCCCTTGTTGCCGCACGTACACTGCAGGCCTCCCGGAACCATCGTGATATGGCCGATTTCACTGCCGAGGCCGTGCGCACCAGAGAATGGCCGTCCGTCGATGATAATACCGCCGCCCACGCCGGTGCCCAGCGTAATCAATACGCCCACGCGGCTGCCCGCGAGCGCGCCAAGACGGTATTCGTAAAGCGCCGCAGCCGTTGCGTCGTTGTCGATCACAACGGGGATATCGGCGTTCTTTTTAAATTCTTCGGCAAGCGACACGTCGAACCAATAGAGGTTGTGCACGATCGCCACGCCGTTTTGCGACACGCCCGGTATGCCGATGCCCGCGCCCGCGATATCGTTCATCGTGATGCCCTGCTGCGAGGCGAGGGAGGCCACGGCGTCCGTCATGTCTTTGACAAGCATGGTGTAGGGGCGGCTTGCGCCGGAAGGCACGCTGGTTTTGCAGAGCAGAGCTCCCGTTTCATCCACCAGCGCGGCTTTGATGGTCGTGCCGCCGACATCGATTCCTGCATAGATCATAGCGTTACTCCTCTTTGACCGAACCCGGCGCGATGATGCTGAGCAAACGGCTGTCAAGCTGGTCTGCCGTCACCTGGCCCATGCATTTGAGACGGAAATTCATTGCGGCGACTTCGATAATGATCGCAAGGTTTCTGCCCGGGCGGACTGGGATGGTGATGGTCGGTATTTTCACGCCCAGCAGCGTGATGTAATCGTCATATAAGCCCAGTCGGTCGATGTTGGGGACGTCGCCGAGTTCGAGGTTAACCGCGAGCTCAATCGATTTCTCCACGAGTACCGCGCCGATGCCGTATAATGTTCGCACGTCGATGATACCGAGGCCGCGGATCTCCATCATGTGGCGGATGACCTCGGGGGATTGGCCGACGAGCTGGTTATCGGACAGCTTGATGATTTCCACCACGTCGTCCGCAACGAGCCGGTGGCCGCGCTTGACGAGTTCCAACGCGGTTTCACTCTTGCCTACGCCCGAGTCGCCCATCAGCAGGATGCCCACGCCGTATACGTCCATGAGGCCCGCGTGGCGCGCGATGCTGGGCGCGAGAACGCGGTCCAGATAAACGGTGGTCTTGTGGCTGAGCTTGGTGGTGGTAAGGCCGGACATGAGGATCGGCGTGTTGTACTTCTTCGCCGCGTCCATCATTTCGGGCGGCGGTGTCAGGTTTCGCCCAATCAGCACGCACGGTACGCCGCTCGCGAAGTATTTATCGAGCCGTTCCCGTTTCAATTCCGGATCGAGGTTTTGCAGATAGGTCATCTCGACCATGCCGAACAGCTGGATACGGTTGACGGCGAAATATTCGAAAAAGCCCGCCATCTGAAGGCCGGGGCGGTTAAGGTCCGAAGTGTTGATATCAATTTCGTCGGTATCGCCGCGGTAGAGGATGGATAGGCCCAGTTCACTCGCGATGTCGTCGATTTTCAGCTTGGTTTTCATGGATTTCCTCCAGCAATGATTTTTTCAATCACATCCGCAACGCCTGCGTCATCGTTGGAGGCGCAGACCCAATCGGCGGCGGCTTTGGTCTCAAGGCTCGCGTTGCCCATGGCAACGCCGAGACCCGCAGCTTCGATCATTGAGATATCGATCTCGCTGTCGCCCACGGCCACAACGTCCTTAAGATCGATGCCGTAGTACCCGGCAACGAACTTCATCGCCTCGCCTTTGCTGACGTCGGGATGTACAAATTCTAAAAACTCCGGTTTGGAGCGTTTGATCGCGAGCTGCGGAAATCGCGTCTCGGCTTCGCTCTTTATCGAGAGTATGGTTTCGGGTTCGGACATGAACAATACTTTTGGCGTCACAATGTCGTCGCGTTCAAAAAGATCGGGAATCTCGATACCTGGGAAGCCGTAAGAACGTTCGTATTTTTCGGCGTACGCGTTCCGGCTCTGATACGCAAGCTCACCATCGACATATACCTGCGCGTGCGCTTCGTATTCGCGCGCCAGCTGCAGCACACGCTTGACAAGCGCCGGTTCGACCGGATATCCAAAGATGATATGGCCCTGCGCATCATAGACCTCCGCGCCGCCTGATGTGATCATGAGTGTATCAAGGTTCAGCGCATCGTGAAAACGGCGCATGCCCTTGATCGTACGGCCCGTACAGATCACAACGCGTACACCCGCCTCGGCTGCGGCACGTACTGCCAGCGCTGTCCTTTCCGGTATGCTGCCGCGGCTGTCCAGCAGCGTGTCGTCGAGATCGATCGCGATCATCTTGTAACCCATGATGTCCTCCCAGAGCTGTATTGATTTCATTATACATGCTGACCTGCGGTTTGCAAACAGGCAGGACGATAAAAGGGATGAAAAAGGAATTATGGGTTCACAAAACCGCACTTTGCTGATATACTGTCAAAAAAGCGCCTGCCCGCCGGTCTTTCGACAAGCTTCGACCGAAAGCGTCAGCAACAGACAGAAGCTATGTACAATGTGTTACGAAAGTGTTATACTTGTATTGATTTGTGCCGGGATCGGGCGAAAGAGCATTTGGAGGATAGACGATTTGAAAAAAGTCGCAGCCTTTTGTTTGATGGCTATAATGACGTTGACACTATTTATAGGCAACGCGTTGGCCTTTACGGATTATTCGGGGGCAACACAATATACAGGTGAGGTTAATGCAACAGCTGTAATGCTGTTTGATGCGGATTCGGGGACGATACTGTATCAGAAAAACATCGATCAACAAATTGAGCCTGCAAGCACCACCAAGATTATGACGTGTCTTCTTGCCTTGGAGAACGGAGACATGAATTCTGTCGTCACGGTTTCATCCAAGGCGGCAAATCAGGCCGGGTCTAAGATTACCCCAGACCGGCCTTTGGTCAGCGGGGAAGAAGTTGTGCTAAAAGATCTGATTAACGGCATGATGATGGCATCCTGCAACAAGGCTGCGGTCGCCGTCGCGGAACATATTGGCGATACGACAGATGGATTTATTGATATGATGAATGCCAAAGCGAGTGAGCTGGGCATGACGAGTACACATTTTTCGGTGCCTCATGGCTTGCATGCCGATGATCATTATTCGACTGCGCGGGATATGGCGATACTGACACAGTATGCGATGCAGAATCCGCAGTTTGCACAAATTGTTGGTCAGAGCAGCTACACGATGCCCGCCACCAATAAGACAGGAGCAAGGGATGTAAAAAATACCAACAAACTTCTGCAATCAGATAATGAATATTATTATCAATATACAACAGGTATCAAAACAGGTTCGACGCCTGCCGGAGGCGATTGCCTGATTTCATCTGCATCCAAGGATGGAATGAATTTAATTTGTATTGTGTTTGGCGCGCCATATGAAGGCACTGTCCGCTGGGAACTCTCCAAAGACCTCCTTGAGTGGGGCTTTGACAATTTTAAAACGGTTGACATGGCAACGCTGCTCGAAAAAGCCGAACCGCTCAAGATAACGGTGGAGAACGCTGCCGCCAGCGACTCGGGTATCCTCGAATTCAATGCTCCTGCGGCGGGCGCTGCGTATATCACACTCGATAAGGCAATTGCGGAAGGGATCATGAACGGCGCCAATTCTATATCTGTGGAGACCGCGCTGAGTTCCGATCCGCTGGTGGCGCCCATCACAAAAGACGATGTGATTGGTACCGTGACCTATAAGGACGCGGGTACCGGCGCAGTGCTTTATACGGGTAATCTGGTCGCCCCGCGCGATGTTCCCAAAGTCGGCTCCGAGCCCAGTTCCAGCGGAGCTACGGCTGTGGAGACACAGCAGCCCATGCTGCCTGAGACAGTCACCAACAACAAGAACAGCGGAATATGGTGGTGGCTGCTGCTGCCCGGCGCGTTGATCGCGTTTCTGGTGATCCGTCTGCTGACGGTGAATCAGCGCAAGCGCAAACGCTTCAGGCACCGTCAGCCGCATTACAGCTACAGAATCAAAAAACGATAACCTTTGAAGCCGTGAATCCACGGCTTCTTTTATATTTTAAACTTTATTTCTGGGAATGATTTAACCCAAATCCCCTCTGATGTGAAACTATATACAATATGTAACAAAAGCGTTATAATTGTATTAAATTTTGTCGAAACTGGCTGTAATGCGGAGGTGCGATTTGAAAAAAGTCACGGCGACTTTGTTGACGGTCATTCTGACGCTCACTTTGCTGAAAGGCAACGCGCGGGCTTTTACGGATTATACCGGGACAACGCAGTATACAGGCAGTGTCAATCCGTATTCGGTTATGCTGTTCGACCCGACCACAGGAATGATCTTGTACCAGAAAAACATCGACCAACGGATTGAACCGGCGAGCACGACGAAGATCATGACATGTCTGCTTGCGCTGGAGAGCGGGAAGCTCGATCAGGAGGTTGCCGTATCCTCCAAAGCGGCGGGGCAACTGGGTTCATTGCTCCATGTCTATGAAGGAGAAAAGATCGTTTTAAAGGATCTAATCAGCGGCATGATGATGGTATCGGGCAACGACGCCGCAGTCGCCACAGCGGAATTTTTAGGCGGGGATATCGATGGATTCGCCGTAATGATGAACACCAAGGCGGCTGAACTGGGCATGACCCAAACACACTTTACCGTTCCGCATGGAATGCATGATGATGAGCATTACTCCACCGCGCGCGATATGGCAACGCTGACGGCATACGCAATCAAGAACCCGGAGTTTGCGCATATTGTGGCGCAGCCGTCTTATACGATGCCGGCTGACAACAAGTATTCCTCCGAATGGAAAGTCGAAAACACGAATAAGCTGCTGCAGATGGGTGATCCATATTACTATCAGTATGCAACGGGAATTAAAACGGGCTCAACCCGCACGGCGGGCGACTGTTTGATTTCATCAGCGACCAAAGATGGGATGACACTCGTATGTCTCGTTTTTAAGGACGAATTTAACGGCAGAGAACGCTGGCCTCTCACGAAAGGCCTCTTCGAATGGGGCTTCGGCAACTTTATAACGGTTGATCTTGCGACATTGCTCGCAAAGACAGAACCGGTTCAGGCCGCGGTGGAAAACGCTGCCGCGAACGACTCCGGCGTGCTCGATTTCAACGCGCCCGAGGCGGGCAGCGCCTATGTGACGCTCGAAAGGGCGGTTGCACAAGACTTGCTCGACAATACAGATACCATCGCGACTGAGAAATCGTTCAATAATGAACCCCTGAAAGCCCCTATTGCCAAAGACGATGTTTTGGGCACTGTTACCTACAAGAGCGCGGCGACCGGGACAGTGCTCTACACAGGGAACCTGATCGCGTCGCGGGATGTTCCCGAGGCCGGGCCCGGGCCGGATTCGAGCAGTGATATCGCAGTGGCGACACAGACTCCCGCGCCGCTAAACAACAATGAAGAGCAGGGAGACGCCTCCGTTTGGTGGTGGCTGCTGATCCCCGCCGCGCTGATTTCGTTTGTTGTGGTGCGTCTGCTGACGGTGAACCAGCGTAAGCGCAAGCGCTTTAATCACCACAAACCCCATTACAGCTACAAGATCAGGAAGCCTTAATTCACTGGCTTCGTAATACGGTCATCTCATGTGCAGCGGGCTGGGCGCTTTAACAACGAAAAGTTCCAGCGAATTGTCATGCTGGTTCGATACGTTCATTTTTGTCTGATGGGGGATCAGCATGATGCTCCCCGCAGGGTAATCATGCGGTTCCTGCGCATCCAAACGCAGTGTAACCTCACCGCGTGCCACGATCATATACACATTGGAATTGGCATGGTGCTCCGGCAGTGCCTCAGATTTCCGCAATATCATATGGTTGATTGCTACATTGTCGTCCTCAATGAGCCGTTCGATCACCTTCTCCTCCGACAGGGTATACCGAACCTGTTTTTCTACCATTGTGTTCTCCTCTCCGGTGCATGGCCTTTGTGATAGCCGTATTCTACCATGCCGGACCCAAGGTGTATGTTGCATATGCAACGATTATATCGAACGATCCTGTAACGCTGATGGAGCTATGTTGCTCTTAAAAATGAACTTTTTCCATAGCGCATAAACCAGAATGGATATAGCGAAACCAATGATCCAGCCGCCGATAATATCTCCCGCGTAATGCACGCCCAGATAGACACGGCTAAAACCAATTAATACGGTAAGCAGGACGCAGAGCGTCGATAAAGCCAGCTTGCGCGGAGCGCTTTGAATGAACTTGAAAATCATGAGAATCAGGATGGTATAGAGCGAAGCGTTGATCATCGCATGACCGCTGGGAAAGCTGTAACTGGTCTCATTGATCAGCCGCAGGATATCCGGCCGTTCTCTGGCAAAGATGTCTTTGAGCAAAATATTGAGCAGTGCGGACAAAATCACGGCGCAGGAAACTGGCAGAGCAACAGTTTTTCTGGACTTCGGCAGGATGATGAGGATCAAGCAGAAAGCGATAACGAAGGTTGAGTCCCCGATATGGGTAACCCCTTTCACGATGTCCGTCAACATAGGGGACATATGCTCCACCGCTTCGGAATACACCCAACCTTCGAAACCTACCGAGATGCCTGCCTGAATGTACACGGCCAACATGATAAAGAGGATCAGCGATATGACCACGAGCCAGATGTGTTTTCTGTATCTCGTGTTCTTGCTTCCGTAAGGTCTCCGTACCGGGTTTGGATCGTTCTCTTGCATTTTGCTCCGCCTGTATGAACTGTCTTGCACCCTGCTATTTTACTGCAAACGCTGAGAAGAATATGCGATGCCGGTTGCCAGCAAATCCACCCATTCTTATTGCGTCAGATCATATTCCATCTGACAGTCGCAAGGTTCGTTTGCCACATGCTCGGGATCATACTCTGCGGCTTCAATGCATCCCATTGCCTTATAGAAAGCCTGCGATTCCACGGAGGAGTGGGCGGATATATACAGCTTTTTCGCGCCGTGAGCCCTGGCCCAAACAGCGGCTAGGTGTAAAAGTTCCTTCCCGATGCCTGCGCCCCTTGCATCGCAGGAGACATGTACGTTCGTCAGGTCAAGATATTCGCTGTTAGAACCAAACCGATGGCCTTCTACCGAAGCAAAACCCTTCAGCAAGCCGTCGGTAAATGCGCCAATTACAACGCCGGACGTTTCGACCGTTCGGCGCAGGCGCGCAGCCAGCGCTTCAAAATCCGCTTCGTTCCAGCTTTCGATGTACGCGATATCCCGAATCACCCACTCGCCATTAACCTTGCGCCAGCATTGCGTGACTTCCTGATAGCGGTCAAAGCAATGGAAAGTCCCGGCATATATTTCAGAGGCATTCAGTTCCCGGTATTGCATAATTGCCCTCCAAAATTGATTCAATAAAAGCCTGACAATTATACCATAACCGGGCATTCTGCGTCTTGTTTCCCTCTTTGGAGGAGAAAAGAAATTTGTATCGAACTATGGATCATAGCGATTTTCCAATGACATAATCGCGTACGGCGTGAAACGGAGGGCAAAGCCCGATGATACAGTCAATCATCCACATCGCCCTTGTGGTAAGGGATTATGACGAGGCAATACAATTCTATACACAGAAGCTTCATTTCACACTGGTGGAGGATACCTATCAAGCGGAACAGGACAAGCGGTGGGTCGTGGTATCGCCGCCGGGGTCGTCCGGCACGACGATACTGCTTGCGAAGGCATCCAAGCCGGAACAGGAGCCTTTTGTGGGCAATCAGGCGGGAGGCCGGGTGTTCCTGTTTCTTGGCACTGATGACTTTTGGCGGGACTACAACGAGATGGTGGCGGTCGGCATCGAGTTTGTGCGTCAGCCGAAGGAGCAGGATTACGGTACCGTCGCTGTATTCAAAGACCTGTACGGAAACCTGTGGGACCTCGTTCAGTTCAATGCGGGACATCCCATGGCACAGCGGGTCAAATAATCGGCATAACAAGCCAAATCGTAGGGGACGGGCTCCCGCACGTCCAGCACGATGAAGCGGTAGCGAATATAATGCGGCGCGACACATACCCATACTGGGCACTTTACCCATGCTGGGCATCCTAGGCCGCGCCCTGCGGAGTGTCACAAATCGCAGGGGACGGGCTCCCATACGTCCCGAATTGAAATCGCCGATAACTTCAGGGAATGGTTACCCTTCATCTGCTTCAAACGTCCACTCCCGGTGCAGATTGCCGCAGTCCATCGTCAGCACGGAACCGTCATTGATATCCGAAAGGATCACATCATATTCATTGCGGGGGTAGTACGCCTCCCAGAAGAAATGAAATGAGAAAGCAGAAATATCATCGAAGGCGGCACATTCTTCGCCATCCAGATAAAACTTAGCGCGGTATACCGCCTTTGTGACGGTAATCTCCATACTCGCATCAGACGGAAGGTTTCGCAATGATATTGTATTGGTATGATTGGCCGGTATTACGTCCTGATCTGCTGCGTCAACGGTCGCTTCAATAACGGCGGGGTTATTAGCGACGGAACTGTAAACAAACATTGCGAGGTTGCTGTTCATCGCCATAAACAACCATACGGGGAATGCCAGAACGAAGACCGCTTTGCGAAGCCGTTTTGGAGGGTAGATAATGTTTTTAGCGTTTTCGCTGTCATCACTGTCTTCTTGAATGAGATGGTATTTAGTTAGCCAATATTCAAAGCGATTTTCTAGAACGCCTAATAGCATTGGGATCATAAAAGAATCAAGCTTTAAGTTAAAATTGGAAAATATGATGCCGCGTGAAAAACCCAGATAGTATAAACCAATACACAATGCAAGCAAGATCAAAAACAACCCCAAGGGTACCCAGTTGGCGGCTTTACCGATTTCGGTTTTGAAATAGCGTCCATCTTTGGTCTTGATAATTCCGTCTTGATTTAAGAATCGGTACTCCCAATAGGTCGGCTTGTCGTGCATAAGCACTCCTGTTAACGAATATATCAACATAATACCATATATAGAATATGATACAACCTGTAAGACACAAAATAAAAAGCGCGCTCGGAAGGACGCGCGCGATGACCGATTACACTTTGTCTTCGGCTTCAATCGTCCACTCGCGATGCAGATCGCCGCAATCTAAGGTCAGAACAGAGCCATCGGATACATCCTCAAGCCAAATATTATATTCGCAATAAAAGTACTCCTCTTCCCAGATGAATTGTATTGATGCGCTATGATGCACATTGCTCGTTCTAAAACTCGGTTCCCACATACTCTGCAGTGTTGTAAACATATCGGGGGAAGGTATAGGCTGCCCATCTAGATAGAATTTGGCGATTTCAGGTGTTCTTGTGATGGTGATTTCAACAAATTTATCGTCTGGTGAAACATCGATTGGTATCGTATCCGATTCTAATAAAGAGTTAACAGGAATCGTAGCAGCCGCAGTAATCTCGCCACCTTGGCCGAAGACACTGCGAATAAGCATAACACTATAGCTGTTTAGCAGTAAGAATATGCTTGCTGTAATCGCGATTGATAACACGATAGTCCGTACTATAGTCTTGCGATACTTTGCATTCTGAGCGGCGTCAAAATCCGGGCTGCTCTCCTCGACAAGGGAAAAACGCGTCAGTCGGTAATCCAAACGCCCTATCAAGTAAGTGAGAGCAAAATAAAGCAATATAAATTCCATTTCGAAATTTGTCCAAAAAAGGTATTTAGATATTATCCAAATTGGGAAAATATATAATGATGCTAATGATACAATATTCAGCGCTGAGATAATTCGCTTTGCAGCCTTGCTTTTTTCCGCTTTAAAGTATCGCCCATCCTTTGTTCTGATAAATCCATTCATTTGTGCCCATGAATATTCCCGATAGGTTGGTTTCTCTTGCATATGTGCTCCTTAAAAGCGGAATGGAATTGTATGGATATGATATCATGCAATGATATTACGCACAATGCGACCGTTGAAATAAAAACGCCGAGACACAAAGCCTCGGCGTCTGCGATTGCTGATTACGTTAAAAAGTATTTGCCCGCCGAGACCACCACGTCACCCAGCACCGCCATCACCGCGCTGCTGCCCTTGCCGGTGCGCGATGCGCGCTCCAGCTGCTCGGAGGAAAGCTCCACGTTCTGGCCGGATTTAAGCGTCGCGACGATGCCGCATGGCTCGCTCACAATGAACGCCGCGGCGATATAATTGCCGGTAGCCTTGGAGAGCGTCACAGCCTTTACGCCCTTGCCGCCGCGCTTCTGCGTCTCGAACTGGTACGCCTTGGTCAGCTTCGCGTAGCCGAGGTCCGTAAATATCGCAAGCTCGTCCTGCTCGCCGACGGGGGAGGCCATCACCACGGCATCGCCCTTGTCGAGCGCCACCGCCTTGACGCCCTTGGCGGCGCGTCCCATGGCGGACACCTCGGCGGAGTTAAACCGCACCGCCATGCCGTTTTTGGTCGCCACGAGCCAATCGCTGTCCTCGCACATCAGCGCTACGGAGAGTATCTCGTCGCCTGCGGCAAGGCCGCACGCTGCGATCTTCTTGTTGCGCACGTCGTAGTCGGAGAGCTTGCTGCGCTTGATCATGCCGCTGCGCGTCACAAAGAACAATTCAGCGCCGGAATTGTAATCCGATACCGAGAACACACCCGCGATGCGCTCGTTCTTATCCACGCCCGCAAGGATCGCCGAGAGCGGTTTGCCCTTGTCCTTGAGCTTGCACTCGGGGATGTCGGTGACGGAGAGCGTGTAGAGGTTGCCCGCGCTCGTGAATATCTGCACGCGTCGGTCGGTGGCGGAGGGAACGATACTTTGCACAATGTCGCCATCCGTACCGGGCAGCGCCGATTTTTGGTATGACTTCTGGTTGAGCCGTTTGAAGAACTCGTTCTGCGTCAGAAGTACGACGCACTCCTCGACCTGCCTGAACTCGTTCTCGTCGATCTCGATCTCCGCGCTCGTCTCCAGGATGCGCGTACGGCGCTTGTCGCCGTACTTTTCCTTGATTTCACCGAGTTCGTGCATGATCACGCCCATCAGCTTGGTTTCGGACGCGAGAATGGCTTCGAGACGCGCGATGGTCTCGAGTATGAACGCGTATTCCTTGCGCAGTTCCTCGATCTCAAGCGCGGTCAGCCGCGCGAGGCGCATGTCGAGGATGGCCTGCGCCTGAATCTGCGTGAGATCGAAGCGTGCCATCAGCTTTTCGCGCGCCTCCTTGGGGGATGCCGAACCGCGGATGATGCGGATGACCTCATCGATATTCTGTACCGCGATGATGAGTCCGGCGAGGATATGCTCGCGCTGCTTCGCCTTCTCGAGGTCGTAACGCGTGCGCCTCGTCACCACATCTTTCTGGAACTGGATGTAGTAGTCGATGATCTCCATCAGCGAGAGCTGACGCGGCTGGCCGTCCGCGATGCACACCATGTTGATGCCGAACGTCACCTGCAGGTCGGAGTATTTATAGAGGCAGTTTAAAATCTTCTTGGGGTCGTAGTCCTTGCGCACCTCGATGACGGCGCGGATGCCCGTCCGGTCCGACTCATCGCGGATATCGGCAATACCGGCGAACATCTCCTTTTTCTGCTCCGTCACGGCGAGGATCTTACTGAGCATCGCCGCCTTGTTCACCTGGTACGGCATCTCGGTGACCACGATGCTGGACTTGCCATTGACGCCTTTTTCAATCGTCGTCTTGGCGCGGATTGTGATCTTGCCGCGGCCCGTCTCGTACGCTTCCTTAAGGCCCTCCATGCCGAGCAGATACCCGCCCGTGGGGAAGTCCGGCCCCGGGATGATCTGCATCAGCTCCGGCAAGGCGATATTCGGGTTCTGGATGCGCGCGATCACGCCGTCGATGACCTCGGCGAGGTTGTGCGGCGGGATATTGGTTGCAAGGCCCACCGCAATGCCAGCCGCGCCATTGACGAGCAGATTGGGGTAGCGCGCGGGCAGCATGTCGGGTTCTTTCAGGGTATCGTCAAAGTTGAACGAGAATCGAACCGTGTCTTTCTCGATATGCGCGAGCATTTCCATGGCGATGGGGGAGAGCCGCGCTTCGGTATACCGCATCGCGGCGGCGCTGTCGCCGTCCATACTCCCGAAGTTGCCGTGGCCCTGTACCAGCGGCGCGCGTATCACAAAGTCCTGCGCCATGCGCACCATCGCATCGTACACGGAGGTGTCACCATGGGGGTGGTATTTACCGAGGCAGTCGCCGACGATACGCGCCGACTTCCGGTGCGGCTTGTCGGGCGTCAGCCCCAGCTCCAGCATCGTATAGAGGATGCGGCGCTGCACCGGCTTTAATCCGTCCTCTACGCGCGGCAGCGCGCGGTCCATGATAACGTACTCGGCAAACGGGATCATCGAGTCGTGCATCATGTCGCTCATCGATACCGGCGTTACGTCCATACCCAGCTGACCTTGTTCTTCAGCCATTGCTCATCACCTTTTCCTTATAGAAGCTGTCTTCCTTGTCGAAGTTTGCGTGCTCGGAGATGTACTGCTTGCGCGGCTCCGCATTGTCGCCCATCAGCAGCGTCACAAGGTGCTCGGCGCCCGCCACGTCGTCGAGCTCCACGCGGAACAAGCGGCGGTTCGCCGGGTTCATTGTGGTCTCCCATAGCTGCTCTGGGTTCATCTCGCCGAGGCCTTTATAGCGCTGCACGCTGGAGTCCTTGCCAAGTTCCTGCTGCGCTGCGCGCAGCTCCGTTTCGGTATAGGCGTAGACCGATTTGCCGCCTCTGGATACGCGGTAGAGCGGGGGCCTTCCGATATAGATATGACCCGCAGTCATCAGGTCGCGGAAATAGCGGTAGAAGAATGTCAGCAGTATCGCGCGGATGTGCGCGCCGTCCTGGTCCGCGTCGGCCAGGATGATGACCTTGTGGTATTTTAAGTCGCTCTCCTCGAACACGCCGTCAAAGCCGGTTCCGAGAGCGGTAATGATGGAGCGGAACTCCTCGTTCTCAATCACCTGATCGGGACGCTTCTTCTCCACGTTAAGCGGCTTGCCCCGGAGCGGAAGGATTGCCTGAAAGCGGCGGTCGCGGCCCTGCTTCGCGCTGCCGCCCGCGCTGTCGCCCTCCACGATGAACAGCTCGTTCTTCGAGGCGTCGCGTCCGGTGCAGCTCGATAGCTTGCCGACAAGCGGCGCGCCCTCGAGCTTGTTGCGCTGACGCTCGAGCTTTTTGGCCTTACTCGCAGCCTCGCGCGCGCGGGCTGCCTTCACGGCCTTGCCCACGAGCTCCGTCGCGATAGCAGTGTTGTTAAGGTCGGCGAGGAACAGCGAAAGCTTGTCCTGCACGATGCTCTCCACAATCGTCTTAACCTCGGTGTTGCCGAGGCGCGCCTTCGTCTGGCCCTCAAACTGCGCGTCCTTCATGTGTACGCTGATCACCGCCGAAAGGCCTTCGCGGTAGTCGTCGCCGGCGAGGTTCTCGTCCTTTTCCTTGAGCAGGCCCGCTATCCGCGCATATTCGTTCATCACCTTGGTATGAGCCGATTTAAAGCCCGATACGTGCGTGCCGCCGTCCGGCGTCGCGATGTTGTTGACGAAGGATACGATGTTCTCATTGTAGGTGTCGTTGTACTGAAACGCGATCTCCACCTTGATGTCGCCCTTTTCGCCGTCGAAGAAAACGGGCGTCTTGTGCAGTACGGTCTTGTCCTCGTTGAGATACTGCACGAAGTCCACCACGCCGCCCTGATAATCGAACGTTTCCTTGCGGTACTTGCCGTCCTTTTTGGTGCGCTCGTCGGTCAGCGTGATCTTGACGCCGCGCGTCAAAAACGAAATGACGCGCAGGTGAGCGGCCACGGTATCGTAATTCATCTGAACGGTCTCGAAAACGCGGTCGTCGGGCAAAAACGTAATGGAAGTGCCGCGGTTGCGCGTGGTGCCCACTTCATCGAGCTTAGTCACGGGTCGTCCGCTTTCGATCTTGCCGTTTTTCAGGCGGCTTTCATAGCGCTGCTGATAGACCTTGCCATTCAGGTTAACCGTGCAGGTGAGCCAGCGCGACAGCGCGTTGACGACCGAAGCGCCCACGCCGTGCAGCCCGCCCGCATAGGCGTAGCTGTCGCTGTTGAATTTGCCGCCTGCGTGCAGCTGGGTGAAAACGACCTCCACGCCCGATACCTTCTTCTCGGGATGGATGCCGACCGGGATGCCGCGGCCGTTGTCTTCGACCGTGACAGAGTTGTCCTCGTGCAGCGTCACGGCGATGCGGTCGGCAAAGCCGTTGGCCGCTTCGTCCACGGCGTTGTCTACGATCTCCCACAGCAGATGGTGCAGCCCTTTAATGCCCGTGGTGCCGATGTACATGCCGGGGCGTTTGCGAACCGCGTCGAGCCCTTCCAGCACCTGAATGTCGCTGGCGCTGTATTCCTTGGCCATAGTGCCTCCAACATAGTATTTGATCCCCCAAGAGGCTGTGCCTGCGGGGGTCTGCATAACAAAATATGGTGTACCTGCGCGGATACACCACATTATATTACATGAAAGAATCCCTATAATCAATAGCAAAATCGGGAGAAGGGAAACAAATGTACGTATTTACAACCCGGAAGGGGAGGCGGCTTCCCAATCAGCCCTTGAACTGCACGAGTTTTACGCCCGCTTCCTTAAATATTTCCTGCGAAAACTCGTCAGGGTAAGGTTTTAAATAGACGACGCGGGAGATCCCGGAATTTACAATCATTTTGGAGCATATCACGCAGGGCTGGTGCGTACAGTAAAGCGTTGCGCCTTCGATGCATACGCCCAGCTTGGCGGCTTGAATGATGGCGTTCTGTTCGGCGTGGATGGCATAGCACAGCTCGTGGCGTGTGCCGGACTGGATGCCGAGGTTCTGGCGCAGGCATTCACCTTTTTCCTTGCAGCTCTTGATGCCCGCGGGAGCCCCGTTGTAACCCGTTGTGAGGATGCGTTTATTCTTGACGATTACCGCGCCTACGCTGCGGTCCGTCTTGTAACAGCTCGACCACTTGGCGATGGTCTCGGTCAGGTCCATAAAGCGCTTGTCCCATTTGTCCATGGCAATACCCCTTGATATGATTTAGTGTGAATGTAGTATGAATACAGGGTGTGGAAGCAATATATCATGAATAAATTCAACATAGCCGGGAAATCTCCTGCCCTTCACAGGAAATAATTTGGATGATGAATTAATTTTCGGTATGGTGCTGCAAAAGATCGGAAAGTTTCGTCAGCCGATACACGTATTAGATGTCTCCAAAAGTGATCTTTATTGACGGCGGCAGCACAGGATATTACAATGACACAAGCGCTAACCGCCTGTTAATTTCCTGCGTGAGGTATCGGATGTGAATAGGAATCGTTTTGTCAAGACGCATGGATTAGGTAATGAATATATTGTATTGGAAGAGGACAATATCGATTTTCTGCTGACGGAAAAATCGATCCGAAGAATCTGCAACGTCAACTTCGGTATCGGGTCGGACGGGATATTATTGAAGGTTCAGTCCGCCAAGGCCGATTTTGGTTTAAGGATTTTTAATCCGGACGGCTCGGAGGCGGAAAAAAGCGGCAACGGGCTGCGAATTTTCTGCAAATATATCTATGATTACGGTTATACGGCGAAGGAAGAATTCACGGTTGAAACAGTAGGAGGAATCGTTCGCGCGAAAATTGCTGAAATTTCGAAAGGCAAGGCAAAGCAGATCACGGTCGATATGGGCAAAGCCATTTTTAAGGCGAGTGAAATCCCCACCAAGTTTGGTTCGGAGGAGGCAATGGACCGGAAAATTCAAGTAGCTGACAGGGAATACACCGTCAACTGCGTTTCGGTCGGGAATCCTCATTGCGTAATTTTAAAGGATGTTCTTGATATCGATGAGATCAAAAAATACGGAACCCTGATCGAAAACCACGACCGGTTTCCCAATCGGATCAACGTTCAATTTGTCAAAGTTTTATCCAGGAACGAAGCACAGATACTGATATGGGAAAGAGGGGCTGGTTTTACGCTGGCATCCGGAAGTTCCTCATGCGCCGTCGCCAGTGTGCTGAGAAAAAAGGGGCTGGTCGATGATCGCGTTACCATCGGGATGCTTGGCGGCGAATTGCATATCGAGATTGACTCCAATTGGAATATCAGAATGACCGGTGAGGTCAGGCAGATCGCGGAAGGAATGCTTAGCAGCGAACTGATAGAAGATTTGAGTTTGTAAATCCCGTCGGTGTTCATCGAGATTACCCGTCTCCAAATGATTGAATGGGGTCTTTTTGCATATCCTTATTGAGTCCGGTTCTTTTTTTGTGTTTATTAAAAGAATAGGAGTATTTGAGAGATTAACGTAGATAACTAGAGAAAATACGCATTAAATACTTATAATCGAATAAATAGAATTGAAAACGCCTTTGGAATGGGTTGCGGATATTTTCTTCTTCGTTTATATTAAACGTGTTGCTGTTAGCACTCGGCTAAAGTGAGTGCTAACAAAACAACCAATACGTCGTATAATCACCAATACTTAAGGGAGGTTTTAACCACTATGACGATCAAACCATTGGCTGACAGAGTCGTGATCAGGAACCTGGAGAGCGAAGAGACGACCAAGAGCGGCATCGTGCTGACCGGCAGCGCCAAGGAAAAGCCGCAGACGGCTGAAGTTATCGCGGTCGGCCCCGGCGGGCTTGTAGACGGCAAAGAAGTCAAAATGACCGTGAAGGTCGGCGACAAGGTCATTTTCTCGAAGTACTCGGGCACGGAAGTCAAGATGGACGGGGTGGAATACATCATCGTTCGCCAGAATGACCTGCTCGCGACGGTCGAATAAGGTAGAGGAGGAAAAGCAAAATGGCAAAACAGATTAAATACGGTGAAGAAGCGCGCCGTCTGCTGGAAGCGGGCGTAAATCAGTTGGCCGATACGGTCAAAGTCACGCTGGGCCCCAAGGGCCGCAACGTTGTGCTCGACAAGAAATTCGGTTCGCCGCTCATCACGAACGACGGCGTGACCATCGCCAAGGAAATCGAGCTTAAAGACCCGTTTGAAAACATGGGCGCTCAGCTCGTTAAGGAAGTCGCGACTAAGACCAATGACGTTGCGGGCGACGGCACTACGACAGCGACCCTGCTTGCGCAGGCGATCATCCGCGAAGGTTTGAAGAACGTCGCGGCGGGCGCAAACCCGATGGTCATCAAGAAGGGTATCCTCAAGGCCGTGGAGATCACGGTGGATAGCCTTAAGGATCTCTCCAAACCGATCAACGATTCCAAGGCGATTGCGCAGGTTGCCGCGATTTCGGCGAGCGATGAGGAAGTCGGCGCGCTGATTGCGGAAGCGATGGAGAAGGTCGGCAACGACGGCGTCATCACCGTTGAAGAGAGCAAGACGATGAAGACCGAGCTCAAGGTCGTGGAAGGCATGCAGTTCGACCGCGGCTACGCTTCGGCATACATGGTCACCGATACCGAGAAGATGGAAGCGGTGCTGGACGATCCCATGATCCTCATCACCGACAAGAAGATCAGCAACATTCAGGAGATTCTGCCGCTGCTCGAGCAGATCGTGCAGACCGGCAAAAAGCTGCTCATCATCGCCGAGGACGTGGAAGGCGAAGCGCTGGCGACTCTGATCGTCAACAAGCTGCGCGGCACGTTCAACTGCGTTGCGGTCAAGGCTCCGGGCTTTGGCGACAGGCGCAAAGCGATGCTGCAGGATATCGCGATACTGACCGGCGGCCAGGTTATTTCCGAGGAAGTTGGCCTGGAGCTCAAGGAAGCCAAGATCGATATGCTCGGTCATGCGCGTCAGGTTAAGGTAGACAAAGAGAACACCACGATCGTGGAAGGCGCGGGCGACCCGTCCGAGATCAAGGCGCGCATCAACTCCATCAAGGCGCAGATCGAAGAGACCACGTCGGATTACGACCGCGAGAAGCTGCAGGAGCGGCTGGCGAAGCTGGCGGGTGGCGTTGCGGTAATCCAAGTGGGCGCGGCGACCGAGACCGAAATGAAGGAAAGCAAGATGCGCATCGAAGACGCACTCGCGGCAACGCGTGCGGCGGTCGAAGAAGGCATCGTGCCGGGCGGCGGTATTGCGCTGCTGCAGGCTTCCAAGGCAGTTGCTGCGGCGGTCGCAACGGCGGAAGGCGATGTGAAGACGGGCATGCAGATCGTGTTGCGTGCGATGGAAGAACCCGTACGTCAGATCGCGTTCAACGCGGGTATCGAAGGCAGCGTCGTCGTAGAGAAGATCAAGAACTCGAACGATGCGAAGTTCGGATACGACGCGGCGAAGAACGAATACGGCGATCTCGTGGCCAAAGGCATCATCGACCCGACCAAGGTGACGAGAAGCGCGCTGCAGAACGCGGGCTCCATCGCTTCGATGCTGCTCACCACCGAAAGCATCGTAACGGACATCCCGGAAGAGAAAGCGCCGGCGATGCCGGGCGGAGCGCCGGGCATGGGCGGCATGGGCGGCATGTACTAAGCCAACCCACATAGAGACAAAAGCGCGGAGCGAAAGCCCCGCGCTTTTTATGTATGACGACAAAATAGAACTCCTGCTTGACTCCATTATTCCCCGCAGTTTAATAGAAAATTTGTGCCGCATGATGTTTTTTATTTAAGGGCAGCGATAAATCATCGATAGATAAGATGGGCCTGTTTTTACTGATATTTTTCTTATCGATTACCCGTATGAAATATGCTTGAGGAAAGGTTGAACTCAATGACGCTTCAATCCGACGAGACGACTGACAGGAGAAAGAAGTCAGCAAGGTTAGGTCGCAAAATTATTGTTGCGGCAATTATCATTTCGATAGTCACGACCGCTGCTATCGGATTTTTCTCCTATTACTTTTATCAAAATGGCATGATCGAGGCGTTTGCAAAACGAGCCGTCGATATCGCATCCACGATTACTGTCAATATTGACGGAGACAAGATCGTCCAATACGACAAAACCGGCACCAAAGATGATGATTACACATTGCTGGTGCAGTATCTTACGAACGTGAAACAGCTTACCGGAGTGGATTATGCTTACGTGATGACGGACACCGGCACAGAGTATAAGTATATTGCGGAAGGTATTACGGATGGTCAGGCGGTCGTCAGTGAGCTCGGTGATACCGATGCACGGGATGACTACGGGCCAGAGCCGATGGAAGTATTGGCTTCCGGAGCTGCCATCGCCACAGAAATTTATGACGGCGGGGAAGAGTACGGTGATCTCATTTCCGCGTTTGCTCCTGTTCGGGATTCCGCAGGTAATATCGTCGCTGTTCTCGGTATTGATTTAGCGGCTAAGAGCATTGAAACGGGGATTAACCGATTCCTGATCATTCTGATGGCGATTCTTGTTGGTTCTGCCGTAATTACGTTTTCTCTGCTGTATTGGATTATTGAGCGCATTGTAAACCGCAGAATTCAAAGGCTTACAAAGGCTGCGCGCCTGCTTGCTGCCGGTGAGATTAATACAAAGCTCAGCGACCGATCGGGTGATGAGATTGGCAGTCTCTTTAACGATTTTACGGCGATGGCAAAAAGCATAAGGTTGAAAGCGGAAGCTGCGGAAAAGCTTGCGGCTGGCAGTCTGGATATTGAACTGCGCGTCGCATCACAGCAGGACGTACTTGCAAACAGCATGGACATTATGATTAAAACACTAAATCTATTTTCAGCCGAACTTACTCATATTATCCATGAAACGGCTCAGGGGGATTTCTCTGTACGTGGTGATGCCGTGCGCTTTCAGGGGCAGTACCGGGAGATGGTGGAAGGGATTAACGCAATCCTTAAGACAGCGGATCATGCCATCACATCCACCGAATTCTCCGCAGCGCTATTGGAAAAACGGAATCGATATCAGACGGAGGAAGTCCGAAAACTCAATGTCAGCATTCAAAAGCTTGCCGTTGGTGACCTGGCAATCGACATGCACACCGCGCAATCGGATCACGAGCTTTTGGATCTTGCAGCGCAGTTTCAAAGCATTGCGGACAATCTCCAAATCAGCACACAGGGCATAAAGGGATATATCGATGAGGTTTCCGGGGTCTTATCGGCTATGGCAGGCGGTAATATGGCACAGGAAATCACTGCGGAATACAAGGGGGCTTTTATCGCGTTGAAAGGCTCCATCAACCGTATTGCCGACTCATTAAACCGGATGCTGATTGAGATCAGCCATACGGCTGCGCAGGTTTCGGCAGCAACCAAACGGATAACCGATAACGCCAACTTGGCAAATCAATTGGTGGCATCAGCGAGCAGTCGTGCGGTTGCGGGAAATAAGCAAATGGCGGAATTGATGGAATCCATCAACGCCATTAACGAATCGTCAGGGAACATTTCCAAGATCATCAAGGTGATTGACGACATCGCTTTCCAGACCAACATATTGTCTTTGAACGCCGCGGTTGAAGCCGCGCGCGCAGGGGAGCACGGGAAGGGATTCGCGGTGGTGGCAGGTGAGGTGAGGAGCCTTGCGGAAAAATGCGCGGCAGCCGCACGGGAAAGCACAGTATTGATCGAAAACTCGGAAACAGATGTGAATAACGGTACGCGGATTGCGCGGGAAACCGCTGCGGCACTGAATGAGATCGTAAGCAGGGTCAACGAGGTTTCCGGTCTTGTCGCAGAGATTGCAACGGAAGGGGATTCGGCCCGCAGCGAAGCGCTATCCCGGCAAGCGGATACGCTGAACCGGCTTGTCAGCCAGTTTCGCTTAAGAACGCAGTGATTTTTATGGCGTATGTACCTGTGCAGCGGTGAAGCTCGATTCGCACGAGATGTTCGATGCCGGAGTGATAAAAATAAGTTCCATAATAAGCCGCGATCTTGGGTGCGGATGCACAGACTTCACGCGTCGTGCTCTACGAGTATGACGGTGACTACTATGCGGGGGGCTTTACCCTGCTGCAGTATGACGGGCAATGGCTGATCTCAGGGCTCAATGACAATCTGGCCGGCATCCCCGTAAGCGGTGCGCTGGTTGAGGTGGCCGACGAGGACTCATTCGCGTATATGTTGGGCAAATAAGTGCAATCATACAGACAACTCGATAATGGTTAGGAGAAGCGCGGAGCGAAAGCCCGCGCTTTTTGCATGCTGCTGATGCACGGATTATGCACGTATAGAAAAATTCGAACGGTCGAAAATAGTCAACAGGGCTCTAAAACCACTGTAACCGGGATGTTATGACTGGTATATGCATACAATGAACCAGAGCCCGTCCGGGCGTTTCGCCCGGGAAAGGAGACAGGTATGTTCAAAACCAAAGGGTTACTCACCCTGCTGCTTTGCGCGGTTATGCTGTTTTCAGGCTGCGCCGGACAGAATGCGTCCACATCCGGTACGCCGTCGGCGTTATCCCCCGCACCCACGATGAGGGCTTCCAGTACCCCTACGAAGACAGTAAAACCTACGACAACGGTTGCGCCGCTGCCCGATATCGGCACGCTGATCGCCAAATACAATTCCTCCGGCGTGGTGATCACCTGGGCGCCCTTTGTGACCCAATTCAAATGTACGCTGGAGCGACGGGACAACGCGGACGAGACTTACAAGACGATATCTAAGATTGACGGGCAATTGGGCACATATACGGATGAAAAGCCCGGTCTTTCCGGTGCGAAGCTCGCTTACCGCCTCTGTATAACGGACGGCTCCCGAAAAGCATATTCTAAGGAAGCCGAATGCGAGGTGCCTTTCGACTTTGGCAGTACGGGAGGCAATCTGCAAAACGGCGGCCTCGTATGTGAAAAGGACGGCGTTATATACCGGATCGGCATTGAGGACGACGAGATCGGCATCTACTCACTGCCCCCTGCGGGTACCGCCAAACTGCTCGTGAAAGGCATCGCGTCCCAGATCAATGTGGCAGGAGGATATCTCTTTTTCATTAAACAGGCGACGGGAGAGCTCTACCGCGTGAAACTGGCAGGCGGAGAGCCGGAACTCGTGTGCGGAGAAAAGATGGTATTTGCGCTCGCGATCGGCAATCTCGTTTACGGCACGCTGGCCGAGGACAATTCGCTGGTCGTGATGAACGCGGACGGCACCGAACTCAGGACGCTTGAGACGAGCGGATGCTTCGACCTGGGCGCGTATGGCCAGACTTTGTATTATACCCATACGGCCAGCGCGGAGTTCTGCATGCGGGACCTTGTTTCCGGCGACACAAAACGGATTCCCATGGCGGCGCGCGGATATGCACAGCTGCTGAATGGGCGCGTTTATTATCAGGACGAAAGCAACGGCGGAAAGCTCACGAACTGTGCAATTGACGGTACCGATGAAAAGGTGCTGCTCGAGCAGCCGGTGACGGGCCTTAATGTGACCGAACGCGGCGTATTCTGCGTCAACCGCGGCGACGGCGACACACTGTATCGTGTCGCACTGGACGGAACGAAAGCGCAGCAGCTGGCTACCGTGACCGGCGATTATGTCAATACGATCGGCGAAGACCTGCTGCTCATCAACGCCGCGGGACGATTTTACCAGATCGGGGAAGACGGCACGGTAACCAAGCTTTACGGCTGATAGTTTTTCAATAAAATGCGCATCGGTCAGGCATAATAATGCCGAGGTGATGCAATATGTCAAAGAAAAAAGGCTCGGATAAGGTGAAGTTTACTGCGGATCGGCTGCGCGTGCGCAGCACCGCCAACGTGGGTTCGGTAGAAAACCAGAACCAGAACCACAACACGCAAAAAGAAGCGCTGGGACCCAACACCAAACGGTAGGAGCGAAACATGGGCAAGAGCAACAAGATGAAGAGCACGCGCAACGGAAAGAAGGAAGACGGAACGTTCCGCTCCAAGAAGATCAAGCACGATCCGCAGGCGGAAAGTGCAAGGGCGGTCTTCGGGCTGAACAAAAAGGAGCCGGATGACCATCAGGACACCTGATAAACTATGGGGAAACCCCGCATTATGAAGGCGGGGTTTTTCGTCCGCAGGAGATGGATGGGATCGAAGCAGTAAAATAGGAATACGCATGAAAACAGAACGCCGGACAGGCCGATCGGTCGGAGGCAATTACCGGCGTGCTGCTGAATGCCCAAGAACAGTCTGCGGAACCGGCTGAGCATCTGACAAAATCAGGTGCTTTTTTTATACGCCTATTGACTTTGTGAGCGCTTGTTATATAATAAGTATAACAGTTGAGGGGTTGAACGATGATCATTGCGCTGGATATGACCCGGGATGTGCCGATATACGAGCAGCTCAAGCAGCAGATTGTTGCGGGGATTGCGCGCGGCGAGCTGCAGCCAGGCGAACCGCTGCCTTCGGTGCGCCAGCTTGCGGCCGATCTCTCCATCAATCTGCACACCGTGGCCAAAGCCTACAACCAGCTCAAGGACGAAGGCTTTTTGACGGTGCACCGCAGCCGAGGCGTTATCGTTAACCCGGCGCAGAAATTCTCAGCCAACGATGCGTACATTGCCGCGCTCTCGGAAGCACTGGAGACGCACGCGCTCACTGCGCGCAGCCGGGGCGTCAGCCGGGAGCAATGGCTTCGCCTGTGTGAAAAGGCGTTTGATCAATAGGGGGATAAAAAATGACGAATTGGATGCTCATGGTTTCATATGCAGTTTGTTTTGTGCCGATCGTCGCGATGTTTGCGGCGATGCCCTACATCGGCAGAAAGACGGTCTGCTTCGGCGTCAGCGTTCCGGCGGGTCAACATGGAAATGAAGAGCTTGCGGCGCTGCGCAAAGGGTACGCAAGAATCGTCACGCTGTTGGGTGTGCTGATCAGTGCCACCTTTATTGGGCTTTTGTTTGTGGTTTCGGAAGTAACCTCGGCAATGCTGTTGGGAATTTCGCTAATGGTTTATCTGATCGCGGTTTACGCAATGTATCTGCGCCGCTGGCGGCAAGTACAAGCGCTTAAAACCCGGCTCGGCTGGGAAATGGAGGCGCACAGCGAAGCGGTGGCGGATACACGGTTTGCTTCCGGCAAGCGCGCGGTATCGCCTGCGTGGTTCGCCCTGCATGTGGTGATCATACTGGGGACCGTGCTGCTGGGCGTATTGATGTACGACCGGATTCCGGATCAGGTCGTTCAGCAGACGGATATGGCGGGCAACGTAACGAATATGGCCGCGAAAGGGCCTGGCCTGATCCTTTTCGGACCGGCCATGCAGGCAGTGCTAACGCTGGTGTTCGCGTTTGTGTATTGGTCCATGCTGCGGACGCCGCCCGTGCTGGACCCTGACAATCCGCAGGTGTCCTCGCGGCAAAACGCCGTATTCCGTTACCGCTGGTCGGCCTGGATCGTCGGATTCTCTGTGCTGATGCTGCTCATCTTCCTGACAGCGCAGCTCTCCTTTGTTCAGCTGGTGGATATATCGGCGGTCGGGTTGGCCTCGATCATCGCAGTGGGTGTGGCGGTGGTCAGCGCGCTGGTACTTACGCTGCTCACCGGGCAGAGCGGCAGCCGTGTCCGTCTCGGCAAGAAGGCGGACGGCGAGGTTATCCGCCGCGACGACGACCGCTACTGGAAGTGGGGGATGTACTACGTCAATAAGGATGATCCGGCGTTGTTTGTGGAGAAGCGCTTCGGCGTAGGCTTCACGATCAACTTCGGGCGTCCTGCGGCTATCCTGCTGGCAGTCGGACTGATCGCGCTGATTGCTGTGCTGATTCATGTTGTGCCGCTGCTGCTGCAATAAGGAGGGATTATTATGACATGGTCTATGGTATGGATGGCGGTTTCCGCGCTGATTTGCCTGTTCGCGCCTACCGCTATCGCAATCTGGATGATTAAAAAGCGCAGCGCAAAGCTGCGCGCGTTCCTGCTGGGCGCGGCGGTATTCGCCGTGTTCCAGATACTGACCCGATTGCCGCTGCTGAGTCTGCTGCAGGGTACTGCGTGGTTCACGCTCTTCACCATGACGCAACCGGTACTGTACATCCTGCTGCTCGCCTTCACGGCAGGCTTGTTTGAGGAAGTCGGACGCTTCGTCGGCATTCAATTCCTGCGAAAGCCCGATATGCTAAGCTGGGAGAACGCCTTTGTTTTCGGGCTGGGGCATGGCGGCATCGAAGCTTTCTATCTCGTCGGGATCAATTATGCGGTATCGTTTGTGCAGGTGCTGGGCGGGCAGCATGCCGCCGAAATACTCGGCACACCGGCCTCCTATTTTCTGGTAGGCGGCGTGGAGCGCATATTGGCGGTGATGATGCATATCGGGTTTACAATGCTGGTATTTTACGCGGTGAAGCAGCGCAAGCCACTGTTCCTGCTGGCTGCTATCGCAGCGCATACGCTGGTGGATGCGGCAGCGCCGCTGCTGAGGATGGCAGGGGTACCGCTTGATATGTGGACGACGGAAGGCGTATACGCGGTGCTTGCCGCATTGCTCGCGTGGGTAACGATACGATTTAAACCCCTGCTAAAGCAGGAAGGTTTCAATAAAGAAGGAGGTTTAGGATGAAAAAGAAAGGGTTAATCCTGGTAATGGCAGTGTTGATGGCTGCAGCGCTTCTCGCGGGCTGTGCCGGGCTCAAAGAGGCCGCCGTGCCGTACGCAAACGACATGGCTGAAAACATGCTGCAGGGGCTCAATCAGAATGACTACACCGTATTCAGCCGCGACTTCAGCGACAAGCTGAAAGAGGGAATCGATGAGGCAGCTTTCGCAACCATGGTAGATTCGCTTTCGGTGATCGGAACCTATGAGAACAAGAGCTTTTCTCAGGCGGCGGACACCACCCAGAACGATGTGACGTACACGGTGGTGGTTTACAAGGCGAAGTACACAGACGAGACTGCGGACGTGTTGGTTACGGTGTCGTTCGGAGGCGAAGAGGGCAGCAAGAAGATTGAAGGGGTATTCTTCAACTCTCCCAAGCTGCGCGGAGAATAAGGAAGCCAATCAGGAGTCGCCCGGCGAAAAGCGCCGGGCGTTTTCAGTTGGCCCAATATTCGCTGTGAAGAGATTGAAATTTTTAATTATTATTCGGAATGATTATTGATTATTATAACAATCTTTGCTATAATTCAGCTACAGATAACGATAAGGAGATGAAACCATGAACATTTCATATCAAACTACAGCATATTCCACAGGCGGCCGCAACGGTCATGTTCGTGTGGAGGGCACTCCGATCGATTTTGAAATGGCGACGCCGGTCGAGATGGGCGGAAATAAGAAGGAAGGCATCAACCCGGAGCAGCTTTTTGCAGCAGGATATGCCGCTTGCTTTGGCAGCGCGTTGCAGCATGCAGTCCGCGTTCGCAAGTTGAATATCCCCGCGCCGGATGTACAAGCAACGGTTGGCATTGGGCGCAACGATGCGGGTAACTTCCAGCTGGAGGTTGCGCTGGTCGCTATTGTGGATACCGATGACGCGGCACTGGCGGAGAGCCTTGCGCAGGAAGCGCATACCGTTTGCCCGTACTCCCACGCGACGCGCGGCAACATCACCGTTACGGTAACGGGCCGTCCTCGCTGAAGTATATCAAGGATAAACCCGCGCCGGGCTTAAAACCCCGGCGTCTGAGTGTAAAGAACCTTCTATTGGCCCCCTCTGACGAGGGGGCTGTCACCGATAGGTGACTGGGGGAGAGATATTGGCTTGAAATGGTCACTCCCTCCGGCGCTTCGCGCCACCTCCCTCGTCTGAGGGAGGCATGATAGGCTTTATCGACAGCCTGGTGCCGGGATTAAAACCCCGGCGCTTTTATTTTGGCAAAAAAATTTGAAATTGCTGTTGACAAACTAACAAGTGATAGTTATACTAAAACTAACAAATGATAGTAAAAGTGAGGAGATAAAAATGTTAGGGCTTTATTTTGGAGATGTTGTTTCGGTGGTTACCATATTGCTGGTTGTTGGTTTGGCCGTGATGGCGGTACTGGCGCTGAAAAACGGCGGCAAGATTACAAAATGGGGACGGCTGATCGCGCTGTTCATCGTGGTGGGTACCGCCATCAGCGCGCTTTCGGCGACACGCGACGCGTATGCAACCCAGCAGGCGGTGTTCGCTATGGATGGCCTGCAATCGGCAATCTGCTCTATCGCGGGCGGCGCGATCTACCTGACCGGGCTCGTATGCATATTCTTGAAAAAGCAAGCCGCGAGGCGCATCGGCTTTACGGTGATTGCAGCGCTGTTCGCAGTCCAGGTGCTGACCGTTGAAGTGTCCCGCGTGGCCTATGTGCTGTGAGGGCTGCGATGAACACGAAAGAGAAGATCATGCACGAGGCGCTGAACCTGTTTTCAGTCAAGGGATTCGACGCCGTATCCATGCGGGATATCGCGCAGGCGGTCGGCATTAAGGAAAGCTCGCTTTATAACCACTACCATAACAAGCAGCATATATTCGATTCGATCATCTCGGAATGCAGCGCCCGCAGCGCGGTGTATTTCCGGGAGGGGCAGTTTACGGATGAGAACGGACAGTTTACAACGGATGAGAAGACCGTTAATATGTATAAAAGCATGACGGACGAACAGTTTGCGATGGTTTCGGCGCAGGTATTTGAAGCCATCTTCACCGATGAAGTCAGCGTCAAGCTGCGCAGAATGCTCACCATCGAGCAGTACCGGAACGAACGGCTTGCAAAACTCTTCCGCGCGTTCTCGTTCGACGACAGTATCAGCTATCAAACGCAGTTGTTCAGTGCGATGATGAAGGCGGGGTGCTTTATCGAAACGGACCCGTATATACTCGCGGTGGAATTCTTCTCGCCGGTGTTCCTGATATTCTACAAGTACGATTCCGATCAATTGGACGAAGCCAAGGCGCTGTTTACGCAGCATGTCCGGCACTTCAGCAAAACATACGGCGCGAGCGCCGTCGCAAAACAGCAGCAATAGGGGAAGATGAAAGGGGAAAGA
>JAEWCC010000049.1 GCA_023390815.1 Bacillota bacterium | reverse complement strand
GCGGAGTAAGGCTGCCCGGCCAGCCCGCACCTATGCCCGCTGCGCCAAGACCGGCACCCGTGCCCAACCCTGTACCTGCGCCGCCCGTGCCCCCGCCGGCTCCTTCGCCGATTCGTACCCAGATGCGAAACATTGCTATTTCAAGAGCGTCCCAGGTTGTATGCGCGACCAATTCGTATATGGTCATCGTAGGCGGCCTGCCGCTCGGTAACATCTCCGCAGGGCAAACGATCTATGCGCCCGTCGGCGAGGAAATTGCCACTGTGGAGATCATCTGCACGACGGTCATGGTCAATAAAAAACTCAGACTGAAGCTGCGCCTTGGGGCCAATCCGGCAGTATCATTTACCGTGCAGTGGCCCGGCGATATTCTCGCCACCGTACAGGACGCGCAGATTCTGGAACAGTCGAATTAGCCTTTTAGAGAATTTGTTTTCCGTTCAAAACAGCGCAACCTTATTGCTTATTTATTCCTTGTGTAAATTTTTCGCAATACCTGATTGTTGATTTATTTGGGTAGCGTGTTATAATGGTTTTGCCGAAAAGCGTCAGGCGCTTTTTGTATCAATTTCAGGAGGTGGTATGCGTGGAACCGGACCCTCTTACTCCTAACAAAAAAACCGGCGGCGTGCATACCATTAAGGCAGGATAAATATGCACACCGCTGAACGAAAGGCGGTGCATCAATATGATTTTCAACTACAGGACCGTTGAAGGTCTGCTGAATGAGCAAACGGCTACCTGTCCCGGAAGCTGGGTGCATATCGTAAATCCCAGCAAAGACGAGCTGGAGGAAGTCGCCCAGGCGACCGGCGTGCTGCCGGAGTTTCTGCAGGCTGCGCTCGACGAAGAGGAAACGCCCCGTATCGAAAAAGAAGATGACCAGACGCTGATCCTCGTCGATATCCCCGTGGTGGAACCGGAAGGCACCTCGTTTGTGTACAACACGTTGCCGCTCGGCATCGTGATCACAGAAACCAACATCATCACCGTATGCCTCGAGGAAACGACGATCATCGAGGACTTTTATCGTGGGCGCATCCGCGGGTTTGACTGCGCCAAAAAGACGCGCTTTGTGTATCAGCTGCTCTATAAAATATCCTCGCGTTTTCTTCAGTACCTGCGCCAGATTGACAAGGCCAAGACGCAGGTGGAAAATGCGCTGCAAAAGTCGCTTAAAAACCGCGAGCTGATCCAGATGCTCAAACTCGAAAAATCGCTCGTGTTCTTCTCGACTTCGCTCAAGGCCAACGAGATGGTTATGGAGAAGATGCTCAAGACGAACGTGTTAAAGCGCTATCCCGACGACGAAGAGCTGCTCGAGGACGTCATCATCGAGAACAAGCAGGCCATCGAGATGTGTACAATTTACCGGGATATCCTCTCGGGGACGATGGATGCGTTTGCCTCGGTTATTTCCAACAACTTAAATATTGTGATGAAGTTTCTAACGTCCGTCACGATCATACTTTCCATCCCCACGCTGTTTTTCAGTATGTGGGGCATGAACGTGGACGTCCCGTTTATGGGTGTGCGCGGCGGTTTTATAATCGTCACGGGCATCGCCATCGTATCCACCATCATCGTGACGGTGATACTGTGGAGAAGAAAGATGCTATAGGAGGCAGCTATGCCATTACTGAGATTTGAATGCAAGGACTGCGGACGTGTATTTGAGGAGCTGACGACCTCCGACAAGAAGGTCGCCTGCCCCGCATGCGCATCCTCCAATACGGTCCGGTATTATCAGGGTAAATGCAATTTCGGCAGCCAGGGCGGCAAGGGCGGCGGCGGATGCAGAGGCGGCTCGTGCAGCGGATGCAGCGGCTGTCACAGCTGAGGATACTCTATGCACGAAGGGCACCGGCAGCGGTTGATCAGGCGATACGGGAACGGCGGCCTCGAGGGCTTTGAAGAGCACGAGATCTTAGAGCTGCTGCTGTTCTACGCGGTGCCGCGCGTCGATACCAACCCTATCGCCCATCGGCTCATCGAGCGGTTCGGCAGCCTCGCGGAGGTGCTGGAGGCGGACCCGAAGGACCTGGAAGAGATTGAGGGCATCGGCCCGCGCGCGGCGGCGTTCCTTACGATGATGCCAAACATGCTGCGTGCCTACGAAAAGAGCCGTCTCGGCAAGCGCCCGGTGATCAGTTCGGCCAGAGATGCCTGTGATTATGCGAAAACGCTGCTGTTCGGGAAGCCGTACGAGCAATTCTACATGGTTTGGCTCGGCACACAGGGACGCGTAATCCACTGCGAACGGCTTTCGGAAGGCAGCATCACGGAATCGCCCGTTTATGTAAGCAAGGTAGCGGCCGCCGCACTGCGGCACCACGCCGCCAAAGGGCTTATCGCGCACAACCACCCAGGCGGCACGCCCAGACCTTCCCGCGCGGATGTTGAGACGACCCGGATGGTGCTGCACGCGCTGTCCACGCTGGGAATCGAGCTGATAGACCACGTCATCGTTAGCGACGGGCAAACGTTCAGCTTCCGGGCCGATTCGCTGATCGGCGTGCGCGCGCTGCCCCGGCACGAAGCTTACGCCGCGGAATACGCCAGCGTGCGGCAGATGGATTCCCTGCTCTCAGCCTGCACTCCACCCAGTCCAATGTCTGAGGAATCAGAAAGGTTGGTAACCGATGCTGATAGACCACGAACTCTATGAGCAAACTTTAAAAATACTGCGCGGAGAAGAAAAGCTTGCGCCGGTGTATTGTGCACTTAAGGACTGGCTCAAAAGCCGCTTTGAAATGACCGCGTGCAATTTTGCATTTCATGAAACCGAGCTTTTCAATGACGAGCGCCGGTTCAGGCTTAATATCGTGCTATTTTCAAAAATGGATTATATCCGCATGTTACAGCATGGTCGGTTTTACGATCATGAAAAAGGAGCGGAGATATCCCGGAAGTTTGACGAACTCGCTCAGGAATTTGACCTGAAAGACAAAGAGAAAGCCAGGGATGCCGGTCTAAACTTTTACGATTTTTCTTTAGAAATCAATGTGAACATCCGCATCTACACGTTTTCTGCTGTGGTAAACTCTCTGAAAGAAAAGTATCAGGAACACGCGGTATGGGATATCATCCCTACCACACGCGGCATCGTAATCTTTTACGATAAAGAATCAGATAAAAATGGGAATTCCAAAAACGGCGTCAGCGAAATGATCAGAAACGACTATTTGGCAGCGCTGCGAGAGCATGACGAGTTTGGCACTATCCGCTATGATGAGATTGGTATAGGTTTTGAGAGCAAGGAACTGCTGGATAATAGTTTTGAAGGCAGGGTTAGTTGTTATCTGCAGGACCAGGGTCTTTAGTATCCACCTGCTCTCAATTGTAGTATAATGATTCCATCATCATGCGGGGCGGCCAAACAGGGCAGGCGCTCATAGCGGCCCGCTCATGATGCCCCACGGAGCCTGCTCCGGGTATTATGCGGGCGTGCAGGTTGGGTGCCATGCTCCCAGCCTACGCTCAAACCTGTCCATAAGGAGGATTAACCCATGACGATCACTTTCAAGGCCATCGACCGTCCGGACCCGGACATCATCGCCGGCGTGCTGGATATTGAGCAGGAAGCCTTCGGCGACGGCGCGCTTTCGGAATATATCATCGTACCGCTGTTGCACCACGGAAAGGTATACGCCGCCGTGGACGAGGAAGAAAACATGGTGGCCTGCGCATATTTCATGCGCGACATGGCCGATATTGGCCTCTCGTACTTGTTAAGCGTTGCGGTGCTGCCCGAGCTGCGTGGTCACGATGTGGGAACCGCGCTGTTAAGCTTTGCGTTCTCCCATCTCAAGCGTTTCGGCATCACGCGTGTTCAGCTTACCGTAGACCCCGCCAATTTCAATGCGCTGTCGGTCTACCGCGAAAAGCTGGGCTTTACCGTGGTGGAGAGCGTGCAGGACGAGTACGGTGCGGGAGAAGACCGGCTGATCATGGAAAAAGAGCTGTAAAACCCCTTTTTACAAAATATCTACTTGATGTTCAAACATTGTTCATAACCCCGGACTACAATAGGAAATGGTTAGGGGCAACGGACAGATATATATTTCAAGAAAAAAGCGCACGAGTCACATCGTCGCTTTTTTCTTTTGACTCGGCATCCCCCAAAAGCGTAGCTTTTTTGGGTGTGGTTCTGATATAATGGCGGAAAGAGGGGGAGAACTATGCGGCTCGATAAGTTTTTGAAAGTTTCACGGATCATCAAGCGGCGTACCGTGGCGAGCGAGGCGTGCGACAAGCAGCGCGTCAGCGTTAACGGCAACCCCGCCAAGGCGGGCAAGGATATCAAGATTGGCGACGTGATCGAGATCCGTTTCGGATCGTCCACACTCAAGGCGCGCGTGCTCAAGATCAGCGAGACGGTGCGCAAGGAGGAAGCGGATGGCATGTACGAAATCCTCGAGGAGACGCGCAATGGGTAGCACATACGGCATCCTGCTGGCCGCTGGCGCTTCCACGCGCATGGGCCAGGACAAGATGTTCCTTAAAATCGGCACCAAAACCGTGGTCGAGCGCGCGATGGAGGCGATGCAGCAAAGCGGCTGCTTCGACCGCATTCTCATCGTATGCCGGAATCAAGATCGGGACGTGATCAGCCCGTTTGCGCAACAGATATTCGGCAGCGGCTTTGCGCTTGTCGAGGGCGGCAGCGAACGTCAGTATTCCGTTGCTAACGCGCTTTCCGTCATTGCAGATGCGGAGATCATTGTGGTGCATGACGCCGCGCGGTGCTTTGCGGAACCGCAGCTTTTCTGCGACTGTGTGGAGGCGGCGCGCGAGTTTGGCGCAGCCGCTGTGGGCTTACGCACACATGATACCGTCAAAACGGTGGAGGGCGATACCATCACGGGCACGCTGGACCGCAGCCGTCTCGTGAGCATCCATACACCACAGGCCGCGCGTTTTGCGCTGCTCAAGAACGCGCACGAGCAGGCGCGCGCACAGTCTTTTGTCGGCACGGACGAAAGCAGCCTTCTCGAACGGTTGGGCGTCCCCGTGCGTCTCGTCGAATCGAGATACAGCAACATCAAGATCACCACACAGGAGGACCTCATGGCAGGACAGCAGATCGCACACGAAAAGTACCGGTGCGGCACGGGCTACGACGCGCACCGTCTGGTGCCGGGCTTGCCGCTGTTCCTCGGCGGCGTCAAGGTGCCGCATACGCACGGGCTCTCGGGCCACAGCGACGCAGACGTGCTGCTGCACGCGATCATCGATGCGCTTTTGGGCGCGGCATCCGCAGGCGACATCGGGCATCACTTCCCGCCCACGGAGACCTATCGCGGTATCAGCAGCATCAAGCTGCTGGAAAGAACATTTGAGATCATTACGGATCTGGGCTATGCCATCGTCAACGTGGACGCCACGGTCATCATGCAGAAACCGCGCCTCGCGCCCTATGTCCAGCAGATGCGCGAAAACATCGCCGCCGTACTGCAAACCGCCGTTGAAAACGTGAGCGTCAAGGCGACGACGACCGAAGGCATGGGCTTTGAGGGTCAGCAGCAGGGCGTTTCGGCGATGGCCGTCGCATCGCTGCTCGGTTAATGGCGTTTTCGCTTGATTTTTGCACTGATCTATATAATAATGGTCGAAGTTAAACAGCTGAGGAGTAATCATGGATTTTTTACAGGTTGATAAGAAATGGAACGAAAAGTGGGAGCAAACGAAGCTCTACAGCTTCAACCGTGACCGCGTCGGCAAAAAGAAATACGTGCTGGAGATGTTCTCCTACCCCTCGGGTGCGAAGCTGCACCTGGGCCACTGGTATAATTTCGGCCTTGCGGACTCCTACGCGCGTTACATGCGCATGAAGGGCTTTGAGATCTTCCAGCCCATGGGCTTCGACGCGTTCGGCCTGCCCGCGGAAAACTACGCGATCAAGACAGGCATCCACCCGGAGGACTCCACGCTCAAGAACATCGACACCATGGAAAAACAGCTCAAAGCCATGGGCGCGATGTTCGATTGGGACTACGAGATCAAAACCTGCATGCCGGATTACTACCGCTGGACACAGTGGTGCTTTTTGCAGCTGTATAAAAAAGGCCTTGCCTACCGCAAGGAAGCGCCCGTCAACTGGTGCGAGAGCTGCCAGACCGTGCTCGCCAACGAGCAGGTGGTGGACGGCGGCTGTGAGCGCTGCGGAACACCCGTCAAGCGCAAGCACTTAACGCAGTGGTTCTTCAAAATCACCGATTACGCCGAGCGGCTGCTCGAAGGCCTCGACAAGATCGACTGGCCTGAGAAGACCAAGATGATGCAGCGCAACTGGATCGGAAAATCCACCGGCGGCCAGATCGTGTTCCAGCTTGAAACGGGCGACACGATCACCGTATTTACTACGCGCGCCGACACGCTCTACGGCTGCACGTACGTTGTGCTCGCGCCGGAGCATCCGCTCACGAAAAAGATCACCACGCCGCACCAACAAAAAGCGGTGGAGGAATATATCGACTACGCCGCGAGGGCGAGCGAGATCGACCGGCTCTCCACCACGCGTGAGAAGACCGGCGTGTTTACGGGCGCGTATGCGCTCAACCCGATCAACGGGCGGCGCATCCCGGTGTATGTCGCGGACTACGTGCTTGCCACCTACGGCACCGGCGCAGTCATGGCTGTGCCTGCCCACGACGAGCGCGACTTTGAGTTCGCCAAAAAGTACGACCTGCCGATCGAGCGCGTCATCGAAGGCCATGAGGGCGAGAACGACGACCTGCCGTTTACGAGCTACAACGGCGTTTTGGTAAACAGCGAAGAGTTTGACGGCCTCTCCGTGGAGGAAGGCAAGAAAGCCATCATCGAAAAACTGAAGCGGGACGGCGCAGGCGATTTCTGCGTCAACTACCGTCTGCGCGACTGGCTAATCTCGCGCCAGCGCTACTGGGGCGCGCCCATCCCGATCGTGTACTGCGACCACTGCGGAGAAGTGCCGATACCGGAGAGCGACCTGCCCGTCCGCCTGCCTTACGACGTGGACTTTACGCCGGACGGCACATCGCCGCTCTTAAAATCCAAGACGTTCATGAACGCGACCTGCCCCAAATGCGGCGGGCCTGCGCGCAGAGACCCCGATACAATGGACACGTTCGTGTGTTCGTCGTGGTACTTCCTGCGCTATCCGGACAATAAGAACAGCGAGCAGGCGTTCGATCCCTCGTGGATCAATCAGATACTGCCCGTCGATAAATACGTGGGCGGCGCGGAACACGCCTGCATGCACCTGCTGTACGCGCGCTTCTTTACGATGGCACTGCACGACATGGGCTATGTGGATTTCGACGAACCGTTCAGCTCGCTCGTGCACCAAGGCATGATATTGGGCCCGGACGGCCAGCGCATGAGCAAATCGCACGGCAACGTGATATCGCCCGACGAATATATCCAGCAATACGGCAGCGATGTGCTGCGCACCTACCTTGCATTCGGTTTCTCGTACATGGAGGGCGGCCCGTGGAACTCCGACGGTATCCGCGCGGTCAATAAATATCTGGAACGCCTCGATCGCATCGTTACGCGCCTTCTGGAAGTCACGGGCGAGAGCGGCGAAGGCAAGCGGGAAGTCCGTTATGCAGAGAACTACGCTATCCAGCGCGTATCCGCCGACATCGAGAACTTCCAGTTCAACACGGCTGTCGCGCGCATGATGGAACTGACCAATGCGCTCGCGAAGTACCTTGACGCCGCGCCCGACAGGGAGACGTCCGTCCATGCCGCCAAAACGCTGATCCGATTGATCGCCCCGTTCGCGCCGCACATCGCTGAGGAGCTCTGGGAGCAGGCGGGCGAAAGCAATTCCGTGTTCAACGCGTCCTTCCCGGAGTGCGACGAAAGCGCGCTTGTGCTGGATACAATAGAGATGGTGTTGCAAATCAACGGCAAAGTGCGGGCTAAGTTCAACGTAGCCGCGGACGCCACCAAAGAGGACATCGAAAAGCAGATCATGGGCACGGAAAGCCTGACCGCGCTCTTCGAGGGCAAACCGGTGCGTAAGATGATCATCGTGCCGGGCCGCATTGCCAACATCGTGGTGGGCTGAAGCAATAGACCTGTGGCATGAAGGTTGCCGCTCATTCCTGAAAATACATGCGGCAGGCGGGGCTGTTAATGCCCGCCGGACAGTTCGAAACCATCCTGTCCTTAAATAAAACTAAGGAGGCCGGGCTTGTAGTCCGGCGGATGCCGGAAGCATCCGTAAAAAGCATGAATAAGAAGAAGATACTCACGCCGCGCTTCATGACCGAAGCCGGTATCATCGCCGCGCTGTATTTTGCGTTGACGATGGCCAGCATCCCCTTAAGCTACATGACGCCGCAGGTGCGCATCTCCGAGGCGCTGTGCGTGCTGCCGTATTTTACGCCCGCGGCGATACCGGGGCTGTTCATCGGTTGCCTGCTCTCCAACCTTGCGGGAAGCCCGCTCGGGCCATACGACATCCTGTTCGGCTCGCTCGCAACCTTAGCTGCCGCCTTTGCAGCGCGCTATATCCGCCCGAAGTGGCTCGTTCCGCTGCCCGCCATCGCGATCAACGCGTTTGTGGTAGCCGGAATATTGGAATACTACTTAGGGATATTGTACTGGGAGTCCGTGATGTGGGTAGCCGCGGGCCAGGCAATTGCGTGCTACGCGCTGGGCTTGCCTCTGCTGCTGGTGCTGGAAAAACACCGTAATAAACTGTTTAAAAAGTAAGATTGAATATATAAACTGCTGTAAGGATATACCTTACGGCAGTTTTGTTTTTTACATCGCTTATTCGTAAACACGGGGTCTTGTTGCTTCTGAAATACAACATGCTGCCGCACAGGCATCACACCTGTTGAGCCCAGCGCCCCATACCGCATTTGTTTCTATAACCACCCATTCCCCGTTGTCCAGCAACCCAACATCAAGTACATAGGTACAGGGGGCGGGATCTACGTTTTCAGCAAGAAAATGATCCACAAATGTTATTGCTTCTTGAACATCCGCATATCCTTCATAGATCGAAGCGCTGACGATTTTGTTGCCGAGTATAAATGCGCGGACTTCGGCATGAATTTTGATAATTTCAGAATGAATGACGGGGGTATTATCCGCAAGCTGTCTGCATTCTTCCAACAATTCCTGATGCGAATGATATACTTTGCCTGAAAAAATCTTCGGCACCATCGGTTTAATAAAACAAGGATACTCAAACCGAGAAGCATCTTGGATCGTGCTTCTTGATATCGCTCTTTTAAGCCATTTCTCAGGAAGATAGCATAGGAAGTCATCCGGCGGAGAAACCAATTCAAGATTCAGTTTTTGGGCAAGAATCAGGCAGAATATGTGATTGCCATATAAAACAGCTGTCCTGCCCTCCAACTCGGGCGTTTCCCAAAACCGGTCTACCCGTTGAACGGTACCGCCATTATCTTCCCAAGCTTTTGCCACAGCATCGCGCTCTATATCGGGCTTTGAAGGAATCAGTAAACATTTTCCTTGATAATGAAACATCATAATTGCCATTCCGTCTATAGAAGTCTTCATGACTGATTATATAACAAACTATATGTATGTAAAGTATTAGCAACCACAAATTACGTCTCTGCCCTGATACAAATTGCTTTGGTTTTATAAAGTTGATCAAATTTTTACCCATTTGGGCAATATATCGCCTATAATATGATATAGGCCGTAAGGCAAAGAAACCGGATAACGTTCCGTCGGAACATCGTTCGGCAAAAACAACAAGAATCATTGGAGTAATCGTGACACAGAGCGCTGGGGAAAACAACAACATCGAAGAAAAGAGAACGGACGATAAGAAAAAGCCGGAGCTTAAGACTCTCTGGCACCTGTTCGTCATTTTCTTTAAAGCGGGTACATTCACGTTCGCGGGCGGGCTCGCCATGCTGCCCGTCATCGAAAAGGACGTGGTGGAAAAATATAAGCTGATGTCCAAAGACGATTTTATGGAATACGCGACGCTTGCGCAAACGCTGCCCGGCGTGATCGCGCTCAACTGCGCCTCGTTCGTGGGGCGGCGCTCCGCAGGTTTTTTGGGCATGCTGGTCGCGGGCTTCGGCGCGACGTTTTCCGCGTTTGCGCTGATGCTGGTCGCTACGATCCTGCTGCAGTTCGTGCCGCAGACCGGTGCGTTCGCGGGGGCGTTCCGCGGTATCCGCGCGGCCTCGGCGGCGCTCGTGCTCTCCGCCGCGTTCTCGCTCGGACGGCACAACGTCAAAACGGCGTTTGCGATCGTCGTCATGCTGTTCGCCTTTGCGCTCGTGCTGTTTGCGGACATCAGCGCGCCCATCGTGATCCTCGCCGCGGGCGTTGCGGGTTGCATCTATCAGTGGGCGAAAGCCCGCCGCAAGGGGGAAAGCGCATGATACTGTGGGAATGCCTGAGACTGCTCTATACGTTCTTCATCATCGGTATCGCGGGCTTCGGGGGCGGATACGCGATGCTGTCCATGATCATGACGGAGGCCGAAAAGTTCGGGATCACCGCAGCGCAGATGGCGGACCTCAACGCGCTCGATATGGTGGTGCCCGGCCCCATTGCGATCAACGCCGCCACCTACGTGGGGTATCTCGACGCGGGCTTCTGGGGCGCACTGGCCGCTACCATCGGCGTGTCGCTGCCCTCCTTCATTATCGTCGTGCTCGTGATGCGCTTCATTGAACGCTTCCGCGAGAACAAACTGATGACCGGCTTTTTGACGGGCATTAAGCCCGCCGCTGTCGGACTCATTGCCGCCGCCGCGCTCTCCATCGCCTCGGGTGTACTGCTCAACACCGGCTCCAGTTTATCCACATTGTTTTCCAATCCGCTGGGCACGCTGTCGCTGCCGCTTGTCGGCATCTTTGCGGCGACCGCTTTTGCCAACATCCGCTTCCGCGTCAACCCGATCCTTCTGACAGTGCTGGCGGGCATCATCGGTGCGATATTCATGCTGTAGCAAAAATGTAATATTCCGCTATTTATATTGGTATCTTTATCTTTATATGCTATTATAAATGACATTAAACTGAAGAGGTGTATAATGATTCGTAAAATCGCTTTTATTTTGGCAATGATACTTATACTCTCCCTGTGTGGCTGCACTGGCCTTTCGGCACCGCCGGATGAGGAGACCGTCTCCCCCAGCATGGAGCCCACAGCGACTGAGACGCCCGTGGTAACACCCGAGCCGACGCCTGCCGCTACTCCCAGCGCTGCGGAGTCCGCGGACGGTCTAGCCGGACGTTTTGAAGGTGAACAATACATCAACGAGGCACTCGGCCTTTCTGTCACCATTCCGCAAGAATGGATGTTCGCAACCGCAGAGGAAATCGAAACCCTTTACGGACAGGCGCAGAACTTGCTCGAAGGCGTAACAGAGCTTCCGGCCAACAGTCAGGGAATTCTCATGGTTTGCTCTCAATACCAGTTGCAGACCGCGTCCGCCAATCCCAATATCAACCTTATGGTCACCAATATGTATGGTGCGCTTTCAAAGTCGTTGTATGACTCCCTGCTGCCCCAGTTCCAGAGCATGTATGAAACGATGTATACGCAGCAGTTGGGCGCTGAGTCCGTCGAGGTCACCGGTGAGCCGTCTGTCACCATCAACGGGCAGGATTACATGTTTTTCTCGATCGTCACTCAGTTTGACAACGGCACGGCAATGTATCAGGAGCAATATTTCCTTCCGGGCGACGGCTATGCCGTTACGTTCACACTCACCTATTATCAACCCGAGGAGAAGGCGACCATGGAAGCATTCATGCAGGGTATCACCATCATGCCGTAAGGTCCGCAACAAACAACTAACCGGATATAGCGTAAAAGGCAGGCTAGTCCTGCCTTTTATCTTGCAATCAGAAGCGTACATTGCCCAGGATCAGCGTTAATATTGCCTGAGCGATTGTTCTCGTCATTCCCTCGCGCGCACCCGCGTATACATTAAAGATGCTGATTAAAGGAACTGTCTATGTATATTGAAAGCGGTGTATTGGGTGTCGTCGTAGGTGCTCTCGGCACGGTGATCGGCGGCGTACTGGCCATGCTGATTGGCAGTAAGGTGCGGGAACCCCGGCCTTTTCTGGCTTTCGCGGGCGGTATGATGATGGCTGTCGTGTTTTTCGACATGCTCATCGAGAGCGCCGATATCGGCAGCGTATGGACGATGGTCGGCGGGGCGATGGCAGGCGGAATTTTCTTTGCGCTGGTTTCCCCATTGCTGCCTCACGAGGATGACTCGCTTCGGTCCGTCAGCGTGCTCGTGCTCGTGGGCATCGCGCTGCACAACCTGCCCGAGGGCCTCGCCATTGGCTCCACGCTGGTAGAAAGCGAGAGCGCAGCGCTGTCCCTGTCGCTGCTGATGCTCGTACACGATATCCCGGAAGGAGTGGTCGTGTGCCTGCCGATGCGCCTTTCCGGACTGCCGGTCAAGCGCGTATTTTTCCTCGCGTTTTTAACCGCAGTCCCCACGGCGCTCGGCACGCTTTTGGGTACGGCGGTTGGCAGCATATCCGCCGAAATGATATCGCTGTGCATCTCCTTCGCGGGCGGCGCCATGCTGTTTATATCGCTGCGGGAACTCATCCCTGCGGCGGGCAAACAAAAAGCGCTCTATGCGCTTTTGGGTGTTTGCTTTGGATTCTTTATGACTGTGCTGGTTTGACCGCCCCGCCCGATACGGTATAGATCGTACCCTGAGAAAGCTTCATCGGTACCGCGGTGGTGATAAAGCATTGCGCGCCTTGCACGCGGTTCAGCAGCGCGGCCTGCCGCGCCTCATCCAGCTCGGAAAAAACGTCGTCCAGCAGCAGCACCGGGCTGTCGCCGAACTCCTGCCGCGCGGTCTCGAAGGTGGCAAGCTTGAGCGAGAGCATCGCCGTGCGCACCTGCCCCTGAGAAGCCTGCGCTTTGATCTCCGCGCCATTTAAGAATACGGAAAAGTCTTCGCGATGCGGCCCAACGAGGCAGAACCCCTGCTCAATCTCCGAAGCGAGCGACTTATCCATGCGTTCGAGCAATGCCGTGCGCAAGTCGCTCCCCGTCACGCTGCAACGGTACTTTAGCGACAGCGCCTCTCCGCCCGAAAGATTGGCGTGGATATCGCGGCCCAGCGCGTCGATTCGCTGTAAAAACGCCTGCCGCTGGCGGATAATCCGCTCGCCGTACCCGGCGAGCTGTTCGCTGAATATCGCGACGAGCTTACGAAGCTGATGCTCGGGCATCCGCGACTTCAGCAGCGCGTTCTTCTGTGCCATCGCCTTCTGGTATTCCTGCAGATCAAAAAAGTACGTGGGCTTGAGCTTACTTATTTCAAGGTCCATGAAGTGGCGGCGCAGCCCGGGCGACTCCTTAAGCGTTTTAATGTCTTCCGGGGAAAACACGACCGCAATGAAATTACCGAACAAGTCTCCGATGCGCTTTACAGGCTGGCTGCCCACCTTGAGGCTCTTCTTATCGAGTGACGAGAGCAGCACCTCGATATCGATCTTGCCCTGCGTGCGCATCACCGTGCCTTTCACGTAGGCGCTCTCGCTGCCTTCGCGGATGCACTCGACGTCTTTTTGCGTACGGAACGATTTGCCAAAGCTCAAAAACCCGATCGATTCGAGCAGGTTCGTTTTGCCCGCGGCGTTCTTCCCCTGGAGGATGTTCACGCCATCCGAAAAAACAACCTGCAGCGCGCCATAGCTTCTGTAATTCTTAAGCGTCAGTCCGGTCAGCCGCATGCGCGCCTCCTATATAGCCATCGAATAATACCATATTGCTCCCCAGATGTTGATCACCGCTCCCGCAATCAACAGCAGGACGGGCAAACCCGCGTAGCCCGTAATCCGGCTGGTGCGGTACACACGCTCGTCCTCAAACACCACGAGCATGAAGGGCAGCATGTCCACAAGGTAGCGGCAGCCAAACTGCCATCCGCCCATCGTCTTGTGGCACAGCGTCACAAGCAGGTGTACCAGAAAGCACGCGAACCATATCCAGCGCTTTTTGTTCATCCTGCGTACGAGACAGACGAAGAGCAGGATATACACGGGGTTCACCAGAAAGAACAGCGTACCGTTGAATTGCGGCCAGAAACCTTCGATATCCGCGCCGGGCAGCTTCATGATCTCCGCGATATTGGCCGGAACATACGACAGCGAAAATTGCAGATCAAAAGCGAACTCCGGCAGATAGTTATGGCCGAATTCGAAGAAGCCCCCGAAACGCGCGTAATTATACGCGCCCATGCAAAGACCCGCAAACAGCAGCGGCAGCATGTAGGGTACGCAGCGCAGCAGCCTGCGGAATAAGCCTTTTCCTTCTATTTTTTGATACAGCAGATACATCAGCAGCGGCGCGTAGATCACTTGGAAGGGACGGCACGCCATAGCGACGCCGAGCGACAGAAACGAGAGCGCCCAGGCGTATTTTTTATTGCTGAGCAGCAGATAAAGTGCCAGCACCGAGAAGAAGAAGCCTTCGGTCTGTGCGGAAAACCACACCCAGCCTGTGGCGGAAAGGTAGAGCAGATTGGAACCCAGCGTCATGAGCAAGGCGAATATCGAGGCGTAAAAACCGCCGTATTCCCGACGCATTAAATACCGGTAGATCAGCAGGAATGTGCCGATGCCAAAAAGCGTATTGACCAGACTGTCGGGCGTGTTCATGCCGAATATGGGCGTCAGCAGCGCCATCACCACGCTGGGGAACGGCGGAAAGCTCACATAGTATTGGCCGTTATACAGGGCCAGCTCCAGCCACGATACGTTCTCCGGCAGGTATGTATGCCCTTGCCACCATGAGACAGCTTGCCGCGTATAGGAATCGTAAGTGCCATGGGAAAGCGGCCCCTGCCCGATCATGCCGTAGATCACAATGTACGCGCAAATAAGCGCGGTCAGTGCGGGAATAATGTGGTATGTAAAACGCTTATTGTCTTTGACCATAGCGCCATCATTGTATCATGATGAAATTCCAAGAACAAGCGGCATTGCGTATTTGCATAGTAAAACCAGCCGGACGGATAGGAGGCAGCTCTAGAGCATTTGGATATTCGAGAATATTGTTGCAAGAAGGATAAACGCAACCAGTGTAATACGTACCACCAAAGCTACGATGCCACGTCTGGATAAATCGATACAGCGGCTTTTTTCAACCACCTTTTTTGCAATCCAGTAGGCCAGCCAGCAACCCAATGACATGAATGGTACCAATGCCAAGTATCCTTCAATATGAAATATCGCAGCTCCGTAATAGTTATGAATGAATATGAACGGGGATGCAAAAATAAGCCCTGAAAAATTAATCGTTAAAACGATCAGTGTAACGAGATAAAAATTCCTGATTGGCTCGCCTTCACTTTCTTTCGAACGTTTGATCAAGACAAATCGTTGATGAGAGTTGGCAATCTGCAGCAAGGTACTTGCAACAAAGAAGGCCATGAATACTCCAAAACCAGTAATGGGTGCATACGCCGTATAGGAGATTACAAACAATAATATGAACCCGATCAGCGTGAGTGCAACAGAAATATAGGATATGTTGGCAAATTTAGTGACATTAATGTGTTTCGTGATATGCTCCGTATTGAGTATTTCTTCCTCTTCCCGGGAAAAACACTTTATGTCTGCCGTGCGGCCACCTTTAAACAATTCATCGATTGTAATGTCAAACGTTTCTGCGATCACAGGAATGAGCGTGATCTCCGGATAGCTGTCGCCGCATTCCCATTTGCTTATGGTCTTGTTGGATACGCGGAGTCGGTCGGCAAGCTCCTGTTGCGTCATGCCCTGAGCTTTGCGCAGTGCGGCAATAAAGCCGCCCATTGTCTTTTTCTCCATGCCGTGTCCTCCATCCTGATTCGATGGGGTTCTTTTCCTGAATTCTATCAGGCGGTGACAAAGAAATCTACCTAGATAATGGAGAAGTTATCTCTAAATGAGAGAATTAAGATTAACCAAGAGCAGGCGTTGCACAGAATTACAGGTTACTGTCCTTGATAAAGATGTGCGTGCTGGCCGCCTTTCCGGAGATGATGTCGTCAATGCGGTTGCTCGCGCGGGAGATATATACATGCGTACCCGCCATCGCCGGGCCAAGCGAATACTTGAGCTTCGCGCCCGCGCCGTTCGCGCCCGCGCGGGACGCGCCCTGGCAACACGCGATGGCCTTGTTCACGTTTTGCTCCAGTTCCTCCGGCGTCTCGCCCGATATCTCGCGGATCAGCGTGGAGGAGTCTCCCGGCGTCTGATAGATTCCATCCACCGAGGTCAGGATGATAAGCGCCTTGGCCTGCACGAGCATTGCAATCACCGCGGCGGTCTCATCGTTGTCCACGCATTCCACCACGTGTGCGCCGCCCTCCCCGATGCGCTTTAACTCCATCTTGCGGTTCTCTTCGCTCGATACGGGGTCGTTATAGTTCACGATGGGAATCGCGTTTTGCTTGGGCGCGCGCATGAACAGCCGGTAGAGATGCTCCCGCTTTTCCGGGTCGTTAAAATGGCTGTGCTCCACGAGCACCTGCCGGACGGAATAGCTCGGGCTGACGAACTGGCGGTAATTCTCCATCAGGATGGCCTGACCCTGTGCGGCGTAGTCGGTCTTCATGTCTTCCTCGTCGCCCGAAAGTTCGTCTCCATTGCGCTTGGCATAGTCGATGCGGCCGATCTCAGTCGCACCAGAACTCACCAGCAACATGCCGGGCCGAAGCGCACTGCTCAGCCGCGAGAATATGTTGTAGTCGATGTCGCCGTCTTCGTCGCGGATCAGCGCCATGGAACCGATCTTGATCACAATATCGTATACACCCTGCATGAATGGTATCCCTTCCCCGTTTTCTTGCGCTATTATACACCATCGCAGCCGGAGTAGCAACGAAATCCCCGTGTTTATGGGTTGAACGGCGCGTCCTCGCGTATTATAATAGCTAAAAACCGGAAGCGACCGGGGAAGCAAAGGAAGCGGCATTATGGAATTTGCAAAGCGGCTTGACCGCGTGACGGGCAGCGCGATCCGCGCGATATTTGAACTGTTGAAACAACCGGGTATTATCTCGTTCGCGGGCGGCAACCCCGCGCCGGAATGCTTCCCCTCGGATGATGTGGCAGACATCGCGGCAAGCCTGATCCGCCAGTATGGAGACCGTATATTACAGTACGGCGGCACGCCGGGCATCGATAAGCTCAAGGAAACGGTGATCGCGATGGCGGCGCAGCGCGGCATCAAAGCTTCGCCCGCCGAGGTCATCATCACCTCCGGCTCCACGCAGGGTATCGGCCTTGCTGCCAAAACACTGCTGAACCCCGGCGACGCGATTCTAGCCGAATCGCCTACGTTCATCGGCGCGCTGCAGACGTTCCTCTGCTATGAGGCAGACGTCATCGGTGTGGATATGGACGAGGAAGGCATGATCATGGACGCGCTCGAGGAAAAAATCAAACAGCACCGTCCGAAGTTCGTCTATACCATCCCGACCTTCCAGAACCCTACGGGGCGCACGATGTCCGCGCAGCGGCGCGCGCGCTTGCTGGAGATATGCAACCAGCACGGTGTGCTGATCGTCGAAGACGACCCCTACCGCGACCTGCGGTATTCTGGCGAGGAAGTACCCACGATTAAGAGCATGGATGAAGATCATACGGTCATTCATCTGATGAGCTTCAGCAAGATTATATCCCCCGGTCTGCGCGTGGGCGCGGCGATTGCCGACCCGCGCATCATCGGCAAGTACAATGTCGCCAAGCAGGGCGAGGACCTGCACACCGCGAACCTCTCCCAGGAAATCGTGGACGCGTACATGCGCTCCGGCAAGGCGGAGCCTCATATTATTAAAATCAGCGAGAACTACCGCGCCAAGCGCGACGAGATGCTCACTAAGCTCGATGGTTTCCCCAGAGGTGTCTCGTTCACAAAGCCGGATGGCGGCCTGTTCATCTGGGCTGCGCTGCCCGATGGTATGGATGCGGAGGCGCTGTTTAAGAAATGCGTCGATATGGGCGTGGCGTTCGTGCCGGGCACACACTTCTACCCCGACGGCGGCCACAAAAACACAATGCGCCTGAACTTCTCCATGCCGACGCTGGAGCAGATCGACAAGGGTATGGACATACTCAAAAAGGCGATTGAAGAGAGTCTGTAATCGCAAAACCCGTGGGGCGTACCTGCGGGTTTTATATGTCGGTTGGGACCTGTAAACTTAACCGGAGTAAGTAGCGGCTACCCAGCGGGAGCGCTTGGAGGAGTGTGCATCCTAGGCTGATGAAGGGCAGGACATCAGCTTACCTCGATATGAGAAACTGCAATATTCTGATTGGACTATTGAGCGATTCGCATTCCATCATATCCTATTAGACAGGAGGATCATCAAATGCAATGTCTTCATTGTGGTTTGAACAATACAGAGAATGCGGTGCACTGCGCCCAATGCGGTGCCGTTCTCAAGGCTCCTGCAAGAAAAAAATGGCTCGTCGTCGACGTTATTGTCGCTTCGATCGCACTGACTGTATTTGTCGTCTTGTTTACGATCTGGACTTTCACCTCACCCTCTGAACAGCAGTATTCAGTATTTGGGGAGATCGTGGAACGAGCTAATCAAGATACAGCCGAAAATGAAATTTTGGGTTTATGGTTTGAGTCCCGGGGCTTGGGAACCATTAGCTTTTCAACAGACGGTTCTTTCATATCTGATTTTGCCGGTATACAGACCTCCGGAACATACGATTATGATGCAGCGACTTGTACGGGTGAAATGAGTTTTGATACTGAAGGTCAGAAGGGGGTTCCATGGGCTATAAAATATGAAAATGGATTTTTGAAGGTAAATGATGAACTGTGCACCAAAAAATTCGTCTAACAAGTCGAAGTCGACTGGGAAGGCCTGCTCAATTTCGACAATTGGGACTAAGGCGTGAACATCCACCCTTAGTCTCTATAATAGATTATCCGCTTGCTTATGCCGCCATCAATCGTGATGTTCTGGCCGTTGATGTACCCCGCGTCCATAGCTTTCGTACGAGAAGTGTTTCTATGATCGCAAGGAGTTAATGATGAAATTCTGGCCATCCGAAACCTATGTCCTTCATACCAAGCGAAGCAAGGAGCATATACTTAAAACGCTAAGCGTCTATACCATACCGGGAGAGCCTGTCCTGAAAATCGGCATAAAGACCAAAAACAAAAAGTTTATTGGACACATAAATGATAGCGGTTTTGAAATAACTCCGATTCCCGAATACAATTCACGCGGACTTATGCCGAGTTTTAAAGGTACAATTGTTGAATCTGACGGCCAGTCCGAAATCTTAATACGCACCGGATTCAGTCAAGCGAGCATTGTAACTTTGGGTGTTATGGTGAGTTTCTTAATAATAATCTGGGCGTTTTTACTCTCTGCCCAAACGTCGTTTAGTTTCGGCTGCCTTGTCCCCGGGTTGATGCTAATATGGCTGTATGTAATTATGTTAATCGGGTTTCATTTAGGGCTTAAAGCCTTTAAGAAGCGTTTCAAAGAAGTTTTCTTCGACCTTTTTTAATTCACGGCCTGTATTCCCATCCGAGGTCCCCGTGATAGATCATCTGCTTTGTCATGCCGCCGTCGATCGTGATGTTCTGCCCGTTGATAAAGCCCGCTTCTTCTCCGCAAAGAAATAACACCATATTGGCGATATCCTCCGGCACACCGACCCTGCCGGAAGGATGCTGCGCCCTGTCCGCTTCGGAATGCTGCGGTTCGTAGTTTTCCTCGTGCTGAAACGCACCCGTGTCAATCCAACCGGGGCTGATGGAGTTAACGCGCACCTTGCCAGCCAGGCTCATCGCCAGCGCGTGCGTAAGCGCGACGATGCCGCCTTTGGCGGCGGTGTAGCTCTCCGTGTCGGGCTGGGACTGAAAAGCGCGCGTCGAGGCGATGTTGACGATGGCAGCGCCCGGCGCAAAGTGCTCCTTAAACAACAGAGTCAGGTAATACGGCGCAAGCACGCCCGCACGCAGCACCGTCTCAAAACCCTCATAACCGCAGCCGGAAACCAGCCCGCCCCGGCTGAAACAGGCGTTGTTGATCAGGTAATCCACATGGCCAAACGTACCGAGCACGCTGGCTGCAAAGCATCCGAGATCACTTTGCCTCGTCACGTCGCCCTGCTCGAACAACAGCCTGTCACCATATTTGTGCGCCTGCATGCCGCCGGAAACATCATCCGTATCGATTACCGCCACATGCGCACCGCGGCTTAAAAACGCCTCCGTAATGCAGCGTCCAATCCCGTTCGCCCCGCCTGTAACAATGCTGGTCTTGCCCTTAAAATCCATACCGTTCTCCTTTATCTCTGTGATGCGATTATACTATATCAGCAATCCGTTTACCGAATATATATTTAAAAAATTCCCAAATTGGGGGATGAACTTTACACAAGCTTAAGGTATAATGGGATAACAAAAAACGGCATATATCGGTAAACAAATACATTATAATCAGGGCCTGTTGCCGCTGTGACCAAATTATTCGGAGATAGCTTCCTATGAGACGAACGGTTTTCCCGGCAGCCCAACCCAAAAGAAGCGGATACTCAATGCGTGCCCAAGGCGAGTTTCCCCGAAAGTACATCCGGCATATTTCAATCGCCGTGTGTTTGGCCGCTGTACTGGTTACGGCATGCTGCCTGTTTACAAGCGGTGCCAGCGGGGCTTCGATCTCGGGCGATATTCTCATCACCGAAATCGTATCCAGCAATTGCGTTTCTCTGGCCGGGCCTAATGGCAGTTCGCCGGACTGGATTGAGCTTTATAACCGTTCGGACAGCAATGTGAGTCTCAGCGGATACTCCATTGGGACAAGCTTCGACGGCGAGCGGCACACCTTAGGCGATATCACCGTACCCGCAAACGGATATACAACCGTATACGCCGAGACAGGCAGCGGCGCCGCAAGCACGGGCTTTTCCCTTTCTAGCGACGGAGAAAAGCTCTATCTGTTTTCCCCGGACGGAGAAGTCCTCGAATATATCAGCGTTCCTTCGCTGTTTACAGACGTTTCCTACGCGCGGCGGGGCAGCGGCAGTTTTGGTTATTGCCTGCATCCTACGCCGGCAGCCGCCAACGAGACGCAGATCGAGAACATGCGGTACTACGAGACGCGGACACAATCGGCAGACCTCGTTGTCACCGAGGTGATGCCCCACCCTTCTTCGGGCAGCGCATGGATTGAGCTTTACAATGCAGGCCGCTCGGAATTGTCTCTGGATATGTTTTTTGTTGCGGGCAACGAACAGAACGTCAGCCCGGTTCAGCTCCCCAAATCCATACTGGAGGCGGGACAATACGCACTCGTTTATGCGTCAGGCGCACAGAATGTCTTGTCCGCACCGCTGAACTTCGGTTCGGAAGACCGCGGCGCATACCTGTTTGATGTCACCGGGACGCTGCGCAGCAGCCTTGCCTGGGCAATATACCCCGGCTGCGATATCGCCGTGGTTGCGGCAGATACCTACACAAAAACGCCCACACCCGGAGCTGCCAACAGCGAAGATATATTTACGCTCAAAGGCCGCGCAGCGATGGATAGCACCGATCCGGTACACATCAACGAAGTTCTGGTCTCCAATATGTACAGCATCGCCGATCCGGAACACGAACGCTGCGCATGGATTGAGGTACATAATACGTCCGCTCAGCCCGTCTCATTATCGGGATACTATGTTTCGGACGACGCGAACGATCCTCTCAAATGGCCGTTCCCAGATATTACGCTGGAACCGGACGGCTACTCAGTTGCGCTCCTCTGCGGCAAAACGGGAACACCCGGTGAGCTGCGCGCTCCGTTTCGCATTGCCGAAGATGAAAGTACGCTTTACCTGACTGAACTTAACTCCATGAGAACCGATACCTTTGTCCTGCCCGCAGAACAGGCAGACGGCGTTTCTGTCGGACGGACAGAAAACGGCGAGAGCTGCTATTACGCCTGCCCCTCTCCCGGTTCTGCCAACGCGGAAAGTTTCCCGACGATTTCCGCCGCACTGGAAAGCCGAACAAAAGGGGTTTATATCAGCGAGGTATGTGCGGCCAGTGCCGACGAGGACTGGGTTGAGCTGTATAACAGCTCGGATAAGTCCATGGATCTGTCAGGCTGGTATTTGTCGGATGATGCGGGCAACCTTAAGAAATGGCGCATTTCCTCGCTCACCGTCGGAGCGAACGGTTACAAGGTGATCGAATTGGATGGCGATTCAGACGATGACGCGGTCGATGATGACGCAGATGACGACGACGTGCCGTTCGCCATCTCAATTACGGGCGAGACGTTAACGCTGACAAACGCGTCCGGCGCAGTGATAGACTTCATGGAGACGGGTAACTTGCGCGTGGGAGTAACCAGCGGCCGCGCCCAGGGGGACGCGGCGCTGACGCGTGTGTTCTTTGAAGAGCCCACGCCGGGGGCACAGAACTCCAGCCGGACGTGTATGGGGTACGCTTCTGCACCGCTGCTTTCCGAAACCGGGCTTTATCACACCGAGGCGTTTACGCTGACGATTTCTGCGCCGGTACCGGATGCCGATATATACTATACGCTCGATGGTTCAAAGCCCGACAAAACCGACAAGCGATACACCGCGCCGATCACGATCAGCCGGAATACCGTCGTGCGCGCGGTCGCCTTTGAAGCGGGCCTTTTACCCTCCGAAGCGACCACCGAAACCTACTTGTTTGAAGAGCCGCATACGGTACCGGTATTCTGTCTTTCGGGCGAACCTTCAGAAATTGATATCATATTCCATCAAGCCAACCGCAACTACAAGCCCATGTACGGCGGGAATGTGGAATATTATGAAACAGACGGTACGCTCGGCGTATCTTTCACCGCGGGCATAAAGCCCAAGGGGCGCAGCTCGCTCGACCTGGGACAGAATTCCGTTACACTCAAGATGCGCGAACAGTACGGGCGAAACGAAATCACTTATCCTTTCTTTGAAACCGGTGATGTCACCAGCTTCCGGGAGATTACGCTGCGCAACAGCGGAGAAGACCGCATTCGCTCCAGGCTGCGCGACTCGTTTGTTCATAAGCTCGCGGAGGGCCTCAACGTCGCCACCATCCGTACGCGTATCGTGGCTGTCTATGTGAATGGCGTATACTGGGGTTTTTATGACCTGACCGAGGAGCAGGAAGAAGGTTATTTCGAGTCATACTTCGGCCTGAAGAACGAAGATATGGATATGATTGACCGCAACAAGACCGTGATGGAGGGCAGCGCCGACGATTACCTCACGGTGCGCGAATACGCAAGAACCTGGAATCTGGCGGACGACGCGGTATTCGCGGAGTTCGCGAAACATGTGGACACCGACGCATGCATGGATTACCTGGTCATCAACACGTTCTTTGGAAACGGCGATGTGATCAACCAGCGGTTTTGGCGCGCAAAGGACAATTCAGTACGCTGGCAGCCGCTGCTGTTCGACCTGGACTGGTGCCTGCGCTTTAACGACTACACCCGTCAGACGTTTACGCGCTATTTCAGCAAGGAGGGCGCAACGGCCGTCAACGCCACCGTTACGAACATGGACATATTCTATGGCCTGAAGCAGAATAAGGCGTGGCGCGAAGCGTTTATCGATCGCTTTATCGAGCTGGCTTATACCAACTTTGATACGGACAGGATGCTAGCATTGTTCGACGCGACGGTGGAGCAGATGAATCCCGAGATGCTGCGGCAAATCGCGAAGTGGCACACGCACGAGGATATGGATGCCTGGCTTGAGCAGACCCAAGGTATGCGCGAAGCGCTGATCAAGCGTCGCGATATCGTGATGGCCCAGCTTGCGGAGGCGTTCGGCCTGTCCGACGCGCAGCTGCAGGCGCGCATCGAGGCGTTTACGTCCGCACATTGAGGCGCGCCTCCCCTGCCAAGCGGACGGACATGGGGTTTTTGTACTCAAACCCCTCACCCTAGCAATCAATGTTGATTGCCGGGAGCTCCCCTTGCAGTGGAGCCTCAGACCACAGGTAACAAAACACCCCTATGAAAGCGCCCATGATGATTATCTGAGAGGCTATTATAAGCGGTTCTTGACAAGCAGACACCAGCAAGCCTGGCAATTTTCATACTAAAACCCATACAAAAAACGGCCCGCGCATGCGGGCCGTTTCGCTTTCAATCTGGATTACAGGGTTTTGACCCAGCCGAAGTCGTCTTTCTCACGTCCATACTGGATACCGGTCAGCTTGTTGTAGAGCTTGCTTGTGAGTTCGCCCATCTGGCCGCCGGAAATTTTAATGTTCTTGTCTTCCCAAGTCATGCCGCCTACCGGGCTGACCACTGCGGCAGTACCCGTGCCGAACGCTTCCTCGAGGCCGCCCGTTTCGTTCTCCTTAAAGATGTCCGCAATGGCGATGCGTTCCTCGTGCACCGGTACGCCGTATACCTCTTTCGCAAGGCGGATGATCGAATCGCGCGTGATGCCCGCGAGGATGCTGCCGGTCAGCGGCGCGGTGTAAAGCTCGCCGCGAATCTTGAAGAACATGTTCATCGAGCCGACTTCCTCAACATACTTCTTTTCGCAGCCGTCCAGCCAAAGCACCTGCGAAAAGCCCTTGTCATGCGCGTACTTGCCCGCAATGAGGCTCGCCGCATAGTTGCCGCCCGTCTTGGCAGCGCCTGTGCCTCCCACGACAGAGCGCACATACTGGTCTTCCACGTAAATATCGACCGGTGCAAGGCCCGAAGCGTAGTACGCGCCCACGGGCGAAAGGATGATATAGAACAGATACTCGTCGCCTTCCTTGACGCCCACGAACGGGTCGGTGGCGATGTAGGTCGGGCGTATATAGAGCGATGTCCCTTCCGCCCTGGGTATCCAATCCTGTTCGATACGGATGAGCTCATAGAGTGAGTCCAGCACGAATGCCTCTTCGAGATCCGGCATGCACATGCGGCGGGCCGAAATATTCATGCGCTTAAAGTTATCCCACGGGCGGAACAGGTTGACGCCTTTATCGGTATGATAGGCCTTGAGGCCTTCGAATATTGTCTGACTGTAGTGCAAAACAGAGCACGCGGGCGAGAGCGAAAGGTTCTCGAACGGGCGGATCTGTGCGTTGTGCCAGCCTTCGCCCCTGCGATATTCGATCGTCAGCATATGATCGGTAAATATACGCCCGAACCCCAGCTTCGTCTCGTCCTGCGGCTTTTGTTTGGGCTGTTGCGTTTTGATGATTTCCAGTTTCATGTTGCGACGCTCCCTTATAATTTCTGTTATTTTACTCCCCCAGGCGCGGCAAAGTCAACAAAAACAGGAATTTCGCGAAGAATGATTTTTTCCGTTGCCAGTAAGATTTAACAGCCATTTTATTTGCAAAAAATCGCATTGCTGATATAATAACATCGCACTAATTTTGAAAGGATAATACCATGGGCATTTTGGAAGCGATTGCGCTTGGCATCGTGCAGGGGCTTACGGAGTTTCTGCCTGTATCAAGCAGCGGGCACCTCGTACTGGTGCAGAAAATTTTCGGCGTTGCAGCGCTGGAGGGCGCGTCGGATCCGTGGCTTTTGTTCTTTGACACCATGCTGCATCTCGGCACCCTGCTGGCTGTTGCAATCGCCTTATGGAAGGATATCCTCGGGCTGTTCAAAAAGCCGTTTAATACGCTGCTCTATTTGATCATTGCTACGATCCCCGCCGTGATCTTCACGCTGCTGTTCAAGGACTTTATCGAGGAGGCGTTTGGCGGGCAGTTTCTGGCGTACGAATTCCTTTTCACCGCACTGATCCTCATCGTGTGTGAGCTCATCGCCAAGCGTGTGGGCAACCGACGGGATCTGAGCGCGGGAAGTGCTACGCTGATGGGCGTGATGCAGGCGATTGCCATATTGCCCGGCATATCGCGCTCCGGTTCCACCATTGCGGGCGGGCTCGCCTGCGGCGTGGAGCGTCAAAAGGTGGCCCGGTTCGCGTTTTTAATGTCCGGCCCCGCTATCATCGGCGCTGTGCTGTTTCAGGGATACGACGTGGTAAAAACCGGAGACTTCACGATACAATGGGCGCCGCTGATCGTCGGTACGATCTGCGCCGCGATTACGGGCTATATCGCGATCCGGTTCATGCTCGCGCTGATATCGAAGAAACGGCTGTGGGGTTTTGCAATCTATGTTGCAGCGCTGGGTTTATTCCTGCTGGCTGATCAGTATTTGCTGCATTTAATCAACTGGTAATCTATTAGAGGTGAGACGATGCTTGATTTTTCAATGGAACCTTATAAAAAGGAAATGATCGAAACTCTCAAGGGCTTCATCCGCATTGAGAGCGTCAAGAGTGCGGCGCTGCCCAATATGCCGTACGGAAAAGGGATATTCGACGCCCTGATGTACGCACAGAGCACGGCGGAACGCATGGACCTCGACTGTGTGAATGCCTTTGGGCATCTCGCGTACGTGGATTATGGCGATGGTGACGAGATGCTGGGTATCCTTACCCATGTCGACGTGGTCCCCAAGGGTGAGGAGTGGACGATGCCCGCTTTCGAGGGGATCGAGAAAGACGGACGCCTTTACGGGCGCGGCGCAATCGACAACAAAGGCCCTGCCGTGGCAGCGCTGTACGCGATCAAGGCGCTCAGCGACAATTGCATTCAGTTGGGTAAAAAGGTCCGTCTCATTTTTGGCGCGGACGAGGAAACCACCTGGACGGACATGGACTATTACAAAGCACACGAGCGGATTCCTGATATCGCGTTTTCGCCTGACGGCGAATATCCGATCATCAACGTGGAAAAGGGTGTGCTGCATATCGAGCTTTCGCTCAACTGCCCGCCCACCCAGGCAGAAGGCGTAGCGCTGCGCACGTTTACCGCGGGCACCAGCGTCAACGTCGTGCCTAACCGCGCTTCATGCGTAATTCGCGCGCCGTTCGATATTATTCAGAAGAGTATCGCATCTTACGCCTGCCCCATCGGTGCAACGCTGACCTGTGAGAAGGACGAGGAAGGGTGCGTGCGTATCTTGGCAGCCGGAAAGAGCTCCCATGGCTCCAGGCCTCATCAGGGAATCAACGCGGCGGCATCACTGCTGCAGTACCTGAATACCCTGCCGCTCGCCTCGGGCGCTGCGGAAAGCGCCATCTACACCCTCATGGAGAAGATCGGCACCACACTGCACGGCGAGAACATGGGGCTGAATGTATCCGATGAACCTTCCGGCGAGCTTACGCTTAACCTCGGTATGCTCAAGCTTCGCGACGGCGTGATGAAGGTTGGTCTGGATATACGCTACCCCGTGACGTTTACGCGTGAGGCCGTGGACGCGAAGATCAAAGAGCACCTGGGCATGTTTGAATACCGGTGCATTCACGCAATCCGTTCGCTCTTTGTTCCGGAGGACAGCGAGCTCATTCAGACACTCATGCAGGTGTATAAGGACAATACGGGCGAGGAGCCATACTGCATCGCAATCGGCGGCGCGACCTACGCGCGTGCATTCGACAACGCGGTGACGTTTGGCCCGCTTTTCCCGGGACAGCCGATGGTAGAGCATGGCCCCGATGAATATATCGAGATCGATTCGCTCATTAAGAACGCGCAGATCATCGCGGACGCCATCGTGCGCCTCTGCGGACGCAAGGCATGAAGTTCTGGATTAAGCTGAAAAAAGAAGACGTAATAATACAACATATTACGGTGGACGCCGCGGATTTTCCCGCGGCGCTTGTTTCCGCATGTAACGCGCTCGATCTATCCAAACCCATGGTTTACGAAAAGCACAAAAATGAAATGGAGCGCTTTTATCGCACGGTATTCTACCCCGACGACTTTGTAGACTCCGTTCATTTCGACACGATGGAGATTGAAATAATTACAAAGCGGAAAAAACAGTAGGAACAAATAACTCCTTTGCGATTTGTGAATAATAAAGTCGAAAGGAGTTGATTTTTCTGAATATCGTTGCAATGATACTGGTGATCATCGGTGCCATCAACTGGGGCTTGATCGGTTTTTTCCAGTTTGATTTAGTCGCTGCAATATTCGGTGGGCAGTCTGCCGTTATTTCAAGAATCATATACGCGCTGGTTGGCCTTGCAGGGCTATGGTGTATCATGCTGGTCCCCCGGGTCAGGCACAAAGAAAAATAACCGGTATAAATCCCCTCAATGATGTCATCGCAGAGGACCCCGATATCCACCCGCCTGTTGGCCGGGTAAAACAAAAGGACGTAACATCGATGGTTGCGTCCTTTTATTTTGGGGCAAGCGTGTTCATTTTTTGCCGGATCATACGGCCCCCAGCCCTACTACGACGTACAGCGCAATAAACAGCAGTATCATTCCAGCCGCCAACAGTTTATTCACCCAATACCACCGCCTTTCTTTTTCTACTATAATAATCGTGCAAATGGAAAGGAATTAAACGGGTTTCGCAATTAATTCACATACATGTTAACGATACGTAATATATGGAGACGCCAACCCATTTCGATTTGCACAGGGCCATTCCGTACGCTATAATAAGGCCATTACCGCGGGGTTATCCGCGGCGGGAGGATACAGCTTTGATCAGCCAATATGAAGTACTCAACACGATTAAAATGATCGACACAGAAAATTTGGACGTACGTACGATCACGATGGGCATTTCCCTGCGCGATTGCGTATCCTCAGACGCTGCAAAATGCTGCTCACGAATCAAAACCAAGATTACCCGTTGCGCGAAGGACCTGGTGCGCGTCGGCGACGACATCGCGCGCGAGTTTGGCGTGCCGATCGTCAACAAACGCATTTCGGTGACGCCCATTGCCGAAATTGCGGCAGGCTGTGGTCTTAAAGACTATACAATTTTTGCGCAGGCGCTGGATGAAGCAGCGGCGGAAACCGGCGTCAATTTTATCGGCGGCTTTGGCGCGCTAGTACACAAAGGTGAGACGCAAAGCGATTCGGTGCTGATCGACTCACTGCCCTCGGCGCTTTCCCAGACGCAGCGGGTGTGTGCGTTCGTCAACGTTGCCAGTACGCGCTCGGGGCTCAATATGGACGCTGTCGCCAAGATGGGCAACATCATTAAACAGACTGCACAACTGACCCGAACACAGGGCGGCATCGGCTGTGCGAAGCTCGTAGTGTTTGCCAACGCCATCGAAGACAATCCGTTCATGGCAGGCGCTTTTTGCGGCGCAGGTGAACCCGAATGTGCGATCAACGTAGGCGTTTCCGGTCCCGGTGTCGTTAAGGCGGCATTAGAGCAGGTGAAAGGCGCGCCTTTTGACGTCGTAGCAGAAACCATCAAAAAGACGGCTTTTCGCGTGACGCGTGTGGGCCAGCTTGTTGCCAAAGAGGCATCTGAACGCCTGGGGGTTCCGTTTGGCATCGTGGACCTTTCGCTGGCGCCCACCCCGGCTATTGGCGACAGCGTCGCGCGCATTTTGGAGGAGATCGGCGTCGATACGTGCGGTATGCACGGCACCACCGCCGCACTCGCGCTTTTAAATGACGCGGTGAAAAAAGGCGGGGTGATGGCTTCGTCTCAGGTCGGCGGACTCTCTGGCGCATTTATTCCAGTCAGCGAAGACGAGGGCATGATCGATGCGGTGAAAAAAGGCGTTTTATCGCTTGATAAACTGGAAGCCATGACATGCGTTTGCTCGGTGGGACTCGATATGGTGGGCGTGCCGGGTGATACACCCGCATCCGTGCTTTCCGCGATCATCGCGGACGAGGCTGCCGTTGGAGTGATCAACAGCAAGACGACCGGTGTGCGCATCATCCCCGTGCCTGGCGCCAAAGTCGGTGACATCGTGGAATTCGGCGGACTCCTCGGCAGTGTGATCGTGATGGATGCCGGGCAAAGCGGCTGCGACCGGCTTATCGCGCGCGGCGGGCGGATTCCGGCGCCGCTGCAAGGTATCCGCAACTAAGTTGACATTTGCCTTGTTTGTTTGTAAAATAACATGGCACGCGCAAAGAAAATGGCTGCGGACGAGCCAAATGCCAATAACCCAGAAACGTGCCTTTGCCTTTACCGCAAGCGCATAATAATATTGCTGTATGTGTTCCTGTAGCTCAGTAGGATAGAGCGTTCGCCTCCTAAGCGAAAGGCCGCGCGTTCGAATCGCGCCAGGAACGCCAAGGACCCCGATAGTAAACACTTTCGGGGTTTTTATATTGCTTAAACCCTTCAAGATTTCTACTCCATAAAGTAAACACGTCTTCGTTGGCGAACCTGAAGGCAGCGCTAAAGAAAGTAATTACGCAAACTCAGTTCAAATCTTGACTGAACAAACCTCGTTAGTTTTTTTGATGACACAAGTGATGTTTGGAGACGGATTTCGTTTTATGCATGGAATAGTGCCGCTCTTCTCTCAACATTAACGCAAGCAGAAGAAGGGACCCTCTGTAAAAGTTAATTCTTGATCATATCATAGCGCATATATTACAGCATGCGTTTCCTTCCATGCTCAATAAAAAAAACTTATTAAAGAAGACGGCCCCTGATTTATTACGAGCGGCCATATGCCGTTCGCGTAAGGTTTAACTTTACGCGATCTTAACAGTGGCTTTACATAAACATTACAGAGGTAGGGTATGATTATGATGACGTAATTTAGTGTTAGCAGATCAGCGAGGAATAATGATGGTTGATCAATTAATGAAACCCCGGCAGCGCCCCAAGCTCGAAGCTCAGGGAGTAAACCTTTACTATGGTGCGTTCCAGGCCTTGAGAAACGTGAATATCGATATCAAAGAACGCGCCATCACCGCCATAATTGGCCCCTCAGGATGCGGCAAATCAACACTTCTCCGCCTCTATAATCGTATGAACGACCTGATACCCGGTGTCCGGGTGGAGGGTAATATCCTGCTCGACGGCGCCTCTATTTATGATAAGAACATGGATGTGGTTACCCTGAGAAAAAAGGTGGGCATGGTTTTTCAGAGGCCGAATCCTTTTCCGATGTCAGTATATGACAATATCGCTTTTGGCCCGAGGCATCACGGAATAAAACGTGAGCGCGAACTCATGCTCATCGTGGAGCGCAGTTTACGCCAGGTAGCGCTGTGGGAAGAAATCAAGGATGTGCTGGGCAAACCCGCTCTCGATCTCTCTCTGGGCGAACAGCAGCGACTGTGCATTGCGCGCGCGTTGGCCATGGAGCCGGATGTGATATTGATGGATGAATCGTGCAGTGCGCTGGACCCGGAATCTACCCTCAAAATCGAAGAGTTAATGCAGGAGTTGGCACAAAAATATACGATCATCATCGTCACGCACAATATGGAACAGGCGCTACGGGCATCCGATATGACCGCTTTCATGATGATGGAACCGGATAAGGCGGGTGTATTGGTCGAATATGCCCCGACCGCCAAGCTTTTTTCCAACCCTGAGGATAAGCGTACCGAGGATTATATAACGGGCCGATTTGGTTAAGAAGCCTTTTTCAGCGGTACTCAGCAATCTCAACACGTTTCCGGCCAGTTGGCTTACGAAAGACAGAGGATGGGGGGACCACCAGTTTCATATCGTATGATGATATGAAGCTGGATGCAATGAGAATTTTGAAACGAACGAATGAAACATACGGATCTGCAAAACGAGTCGGCGCGGCTGCTTTGACAGCGGTCTTATTGCTTGCGACGAGTCTACTGCCCGGGTGCAGCCGGGAATCCACAACCGGTATTATTGTAGCCGGCTCAACTTCGGTTCAGCCCTATGCCGAAGTTTTGGCTGAAGAATTTATGATCCTTTATTCTGGCGACGAAGTTGACATCCAGGGCGGCGGATCTTCTGCCGGTATCACGGCGGCCCAGTCCGGTACCGCCAGCATAGGCATGTCCTCCCGGGCATTGAAGGACGAAGAGAAAGGCATGTGGTCTGTGGAGATTGCGAGGGACGGGCTGGCAGTCGTCGTAAACCCGGAGAATCCGATACAGAATCTTACGCTGGAGCAAATCAGCGATATCTACGCTGCCGTCGTTACAGACTGGAGCGAAGTGGGAGGCCCCAATTCAAAGATCCATGTCATCACCCGTGAGGAAGGCTCCGGAACCAGGAGCGCCTTTACCGAGCTGGTCATGGGCGAAACCGAAATCACGCCTAAAGCGATCGTCCAGGACTCCAATGGCGCCGTTCGGCAATTAGTCGCTGACGACCCGAATGCAATCGGGTTCATTTCCATGGGTCTGGTAAACGAAAATGTGAAGGCTTTGCAGTTGGGAAATATCTCCGCGACAAGGGAAAATGTCGAAAACGGCAGCTATAAGCTGTCCAGACCGTTTTTGTTCGTCTCCAGCGGAGAGCCGACCGGTCTCGCCAAACAATTTATCGACTTTACTCTCTCTGCGGAGGGGCAGAAAATACTGATGAACGAGGGGCTCATCCCCTCAACAGAGGGCGCGGAAAATGAAGAGTCGTAATAAAAAACTGTCCGGGCGCATATTCCTCGTCATTGCCCTGTCAACCTTGTCGGTGCTTGCGCTCATCACAGTGTTTATATTTATCAAAGGCATACCCATCATCTCCAAAGTGGGCTTCTTCAAATTTGTTTTCGGGATGAAGTGGGCACCCAGCCAGGGTGATTTCGGAATATTCCCGATGATCATCGGTTCCCTGTCCGTCACGATTGGCGCAGCCATCATCGGAGTTCCGATTGCCATCTGCTGCAGTATTTTTCTCGCCGAGTTTGCTCCCGCAAAGCTGAGGAATATATTCAGACCTGCCATCCAGCTGCTGGCGGGCATCCCGTCGGTCGTGTATGGTTTTTGGGGTGTAATATTCATTGTGCCGGCTATCAGAAACTATCTGGGCGGGCCGGGCCTGAGCATACTGGCCGGTTCCATCATTCTCGCGATCATGATTTTACCGACGATCATCAGCATTTCGGAGGTCACCCTGCTCTCGCTGCCCCGCCATTATAAAGAGGGCGCATTGGCTTTAGGCCTGACACACTGGCAAACGATACGCTCCCTGCTGCTGCCCGCAGGCAAATCGGGGATTGTAGCCGCCATCATCTTAGGTATCGGCAGAGCGATCGGTGAAACAATGGCGGTCATTATGGTTTTGGGCAATGCCGTCGCGGTCCCCACATCGATTCTCGATCCCGTCCGGACACTGACCACGAATATCGGCATAGAGATGGGGTATGCATCGGGTGAGCACCAGCAAGCGCTTTTTGCTACCGGCATTGTTCTGTTTGTGATCATCATGATTTTAAATGGTGCTGCCCAATTCGTAGTTCAGAGGAAGAAGAAAATATGAGAATGAGCGCGCGAACTTCCCAGAAGATAGCCAAAGTATTCATTTGGTCGGCAGCCCTGCTGGTTATCGTAATTCTTCTGGCGATTATTATCTACATACTGGTTAAAGGCATCCCCGAAATCAGTTGGCAGTTCCTCACAGATATTCCGCGGAGCATGGGCCGCTCCGGCGGCATCTCCTCTACCATCGTCGGGACGCTGTTGGTGACCTTGGTCGCCGTCATCGTCGCAACGCCGTTTAGTATTGGGACTGCTGTCTACCTCACGGAGTACACCCGTGAAAACAAGATCACCCGTATCATCCGCTTCAGCACGGAATCGTTGGCGGGCATACCCTCCATCGTGTACGGACTCTTTGGCTTCATCTTCTTTGTTATCTACCTCAGAATGGGATGGTCCATATTATCCGGTGGTCTGACCCTCGCAATTATGATCCTGCCTACAATCATCCGTACCTCGGAGGAGGCAATCCGAACGGTGCCGTCGCAATACAGGGAAGTCGGATTCTCTTTGGGAGCAACCAAGTGGCAGACCATTACGAAAGCAGTGTTGCCGTCAGCGTTGCCCGGAATCGCAAATGGCATCATTTTGAGCATAGGGCGGTGTGTGGCTGAAACGGCTGCCGTGATCCTGACGGCCGGGTCGGCTCTTAGGATGCCCACATCGTTATTCTCCCCAACCCGGACAATGGCTGTACATTTCTACATACTGGCACGGGAGGGGATATCAATGGAGAACGCCTTTGGCACGGCGGCCCTATTGATTATTCTTATATTTTTAATCAACATCGTTGCTAACATGCTGATAAACAAATTTATCGCGAAGGGGCGCTGAGGGGTGGAGTATGAAACAGCGATCCAAGATTGAAATAAAAGGACTCAACTTCTATTATAAAAAGCACCATGCGATCCGGGATCTGAGCCTGGAAATTCCCGAGAACGAGATTCTTGCCGTCATCGGCCCGGCGAACAGCGGAATAACGACGCTGCTCCGCTCATTAAACCGGCTTGGCGACTTGGCTCCGGGAGCGTACGCGGAAGGAGAGGTCCTACTGGACGGGAAAAACATCTATGATCCGGACGTCAATGTAACCGAACTGCGTCGCAGGGTAGGGATGGTTTTTGACGTGCCGACGCCTCTGCCTATGTCTATATTCGATAACATCGCTTTAGGGCCCCGGCTGAGCAGGAAGAGCAAAGCGGTCGTATCAGTGGGCGTAGAGCGTGCTTTGCGTATGGCTGCGCTTTGGGACGAAGTTAAGGACAGGCTGCACACTCCGGCGGCGAGGCTCTCCGGAGGTCAGCAGCAGCGCCTGTGCATTGCGCGTGTTTTGGCGTTGGAGCCGGAGGTTATATTGCTGGACAGGCCATGCTCGGCGCTTGATCCGGTATCCACGGCCAAGATTGAGGAATCCTTAAGGGAGCTTAAAGAACAATTCACCATCGTAATCGCGCCTCATAGCGTTCAACAGGCGGGGCGGATTGCGGACAGCGTCGCATTCATGTTGATGGGAAGCCTTATCGAAGGCGGTATAACGACTGAAGTTTTTGCAGACCCAAAAGACAAGCGGACCAGCGACTATATTACCGGAAGGTTCGGCTGAGAAACGCAAGGGCTTGTCCCGAAGCCGATATCATAACATTCAATTGTTATTGGTTTATCAATAATGCAAACATGATAGAATATGGTGTATGGCGCTTGCATTCTACTGGCAGCGCCAGTGAATATGATAAGACAGATGCATTCTGAAAATAAGCTCTTGAGGATGATAAATACGGGGAGGCTGGACCCATGCGAACAAGATTTGATGAACAACTGGAACTGTTAAATGCGGAATTGGTTGAGATGGGAATGCTGATAGAGAATGCGATTCAAAACGCTTCCCAGGCTTTGCTTAAAAAAAGCGTGGAGAATGCGAACAAGGCGATCGCGTTTGACCATGAAATTGATCTGAAGGAACGGAAAATTGAAAACCTTTGCTTAACGCTCATACTGCAGCAGCAACCCGTTGCAAGGGATCTGCGGCTGATTTCTGCAGCCTTAAAAATGATCACGGATATGGAACGTATTGGGGATCAGGCGACGGATATATCTGAGATCGTGATTTATCTTGCGGATAAGCCTTATATAAAACAGCTGGTGCATCTCCCCCAGATGGCGAATGTAACCATCCAGATGGTGAATAAAAGCGTGGATGCTTTTGTAAAACGGGACCTGGAGCTCGTCCGTGAAGTGATAGAGATGGATAACATCGTAGATGATCTGTTCGATACAATCAAAAAGGAACTCATTGAAATCATTGGCCATGCCCCCGAAACCGGAGAGCAAGCGGTCGATTTACTCATGATTGCTAAATATTTTGAACGGATCGGCGACCATGCGGAAAACATCGCAGAGTGGGTGGAATTTTCAATCTCCGGAGAACACAAGCACAAAGGCGATTTATTGGTGTGATTTATTATCCGATGAGAACGCAGGATGCCTGTCGGAAGCATTTCAACCATTTCGCTCGCTAAAGCCGGTTTCATCGATTTATGTCTTATATACCCAGCGGAAAAGTCACGAGATTTATAGGAACACGGATAAAGGATATATTCAGTTGTTATGTAGAATCTTAAGATTATAGATATTAACATTTATACACAACCAATATGCTCAGCGGACAACAAGCGTGTTTCCCCTTATTGAGCTTGAAAACAAGCGGCGGAATACAAAACGGCTGCCAAAAAGGTGGCAGCCTGAGCATGCAATCAAAGTAAATTATCGCTCGAGTAGCGCGACTTTAATTATGACTGAATCCATTGTGAACTCAGTGGATTCATCAGCCATTTGTATTCAGCCGTTCGCCCACAGCTCCGCCAGGGTGTATCAAAGCAAACCTTTCGTTCTGATAATCGATCTCCTCGATAATCGCCGTTTGCAGCGCGTCAAATAAGCAGTTGATGACCGTGTTGCTCGTTGTTCCCTGACAGTTATATTTGTCAACCTCGCGGGTGATATAAAGCTTTAAAACAATATCCGCATCCTGCGCAAGCGGCGACTGCACGTCTTCCGTGACCGCGATCACGGTAACTCCCTTCGCTTTACAAATACGCTCAATAGGCAATAATTCTCCCGTTTTCCCGCCCCGGGAAGCCAGCAATATGACATCCCCCGTTTGCAGATAGCCCGTCCCGCCGTGTACGGCTTCTGAGGGAGAAATAAACCGCGCAGGCCGCTCGATACAGCACATTAAATGCGCAAAGTGCTGGCATGCAATACCCGTATGCCCGCATCCGCTTGCCGCTATGCGCGGCGCTGCCGCCAGAGCCCGCACCGCATTCGAGAATTCTGTTTCATCAATAAAGGAAAAAGCTTTTTCCAGACAGTCCGCTTCTGTGATAAATGCCTGCCTTGCCATTTCCCATCCTTTTGCTTTCACCTGCTCCGTTCCCCTTTCAATGCAGCAATCACTGCTGCGGGATCACTGCTTTTAAAGACCGCGCTGCCCGCAACCAAAACATCTGCCCCGGCCTCGATACACTGTTTGCCCGTTTCCGTATTGATACCCCCGTCGACACCGATGAGATAGCGCGCGTTGAGGCTTTTGCGAATATCCACCGCCTCGCGGATTCGTTCCAGTGTATCCGCAATAAACTTTTGTCCGCCGAATCCCGGCTCAACACTCATAATCAGCAGGTTATCACAATCCTGCAGAAACTGCACCACCATGTTCAGCGGCGTTTTCGGCTTAACCGCAAGGCCAAACTGCACGCCTTTCTTTCTGCATACCGCGAGGACCTCGGTTACATCATCCTGCGCCTCCGGGTGGATCGTGATCCCGTCCGCGCCTGCGTCAATAAATGCTTTGGCGAACTGCATCGGATGCTCCACCATCAGATGCACATCAAAATAAAGCCGATTGCTTGCGCGGATACCGTGAACGATATCGGGGCCGAAAGACAGGTTGGGAACAAAGTGTCCGTCCATCACGTCTATATGCAGCCGCTGCGCACCGGCCTGCTCTACAGAACGAATTGCTTCACAATAGTTCCCAGCACCCGCCGCGAGCAGCGAGGGTGAGATTATAGTCGTCCGGCATTCTGCCATTGTACAACAAGGGCCGGAACCTGTCTTACTGCCCCGGCCCTTACCCCTTTCCTATTCGCCGATAACCGTAATCTGCACCGTACGCGTACGTGCACGTGTGGTATCAAAGTCAATAAAATAGATGTAGCCGAATTCGCCGAGATCCATTTTGCCATCAATCAGCGCAATGTTTTCGCTGCGGCCTACCAGCGCGCTGCGCAGGTGCGCATCGGTATTGTGACAGCCGCGCGCATCCTCGCCATGTTCCTCGGCAAATTTAAGCGCCTTCGGACCCGGGTGAAGATACATACCTTCCTTGCGGCAGACCGGCATAAAGCTTTCAAACGCCTCAATAAAATCCTGCTGTAATGTCTCAAGGCCCGTCATCGAAACATCGAAAGCAGCTTCCTGCGTGATGACGCAGCAGGTAGTATGGTGGGAATATACCGATACAATGCCGTTTTTAATGCCCGACCGTTTTACGATCTCATTTGCGGCTTCCGTAACGTTGTGAAAAGTGCATACTTTATCGTTAGACTGTACTTTAACCGCTTCTCTGTATACCATAACCCTCTCCTATGCTTTCAATCTGCCCTGTGCAATCAGCGCTTCGCGGGCTTTCTTTACATAGCTGACCATTTCATCGAGCAGCGCCAACGGATGCTCTGATTTGAGGATACCGCTGGCCGAACCGGCGGCTTCCGACCCCGCCATGATAAAATCGTAGATCTGCTGCGCGGTGGTAATGCCCGCCGCCTGTTCCACCATGATATTGGGGTCGATCGCCTTAACAGCCCGAATCGCCTCCATCACGTAGCTCATGTCGCTGGCGTTGCCGCTGCCGATCAGTTCCGTGGGCTCGGGGTTAATGATATCCGGATGCAGTTGGGCAATGGCCTGCGCTTCCGCGATGGTATCCGCGCATACGAACGAAAACATATCCAGCTCGTTGGCGCGATCAATGGTGTTCTTAATCGCCGTCAGCGTCATAGGCCGTTCGCAGTGGTTAATCACCACGCCCTGCGCACCGGCGGCTTTGACGGCCTCCGGCAGAACATCCGCCATGCCGCGTCCTGGGCGGAGGACATCCATATAAGGCGCGAGGATAATCAGATTCGGGCAGTTTTCCCTGATCCGGCGAATCTCCGTGTAAGGGGAGATAAACAGCACGTCCACGTCGTACTTGATTGCCGCCGCATCGGCTGCCTTGGCGAACTCGAGCACCTGATCCCCATAGATATAGTTCTTGACGCTGGTTTCAAAGAACGGCGTTCTAATCTTTACTTTTGCCATGGTTTTCGCCTTTCAGTTACCGCTTCAGATACAAATCGTACTGCGCCATATATTCTTTTTCTTCTGGCAGGTACTTTCTGCCCGTATTGATGACCTCGCCGTTGTTCCACTTGCGATCGCCCACATCGTCGGCAGTGCCCATAACGGTGATATTGAGCTGTCTGTGGCGCGCCCGGACGTGATCCCAATCCACAAAGTACACATGCGCAAATTCTCCTCCGTCCAGCACGCCGTCTTTAATGGTCATGGTTTCGCTGCGGCCAAAGAAAACAGAACGCAGATGCCCGTCGGTGTTCATGCTGGTAAAATCCCCCGGCTCGCCGACGTGACGGCCAAACTGGGCATGAACTGGGCCCGGATGACGATACTGGTGTTCCTCGGCAAAATCCGGAATCATCTTGCGCATAATATCCAAAAGATCATGCTGCAAAAACTCGAGATCAAACGAGTCGATATCATGGGAGCACTCCTGCACCATCACGCTGCATGTCGTGTGGTGGGAGGCGATGCAGCAGGTACCGTTCTTGATGCCTGAGGCCGCGACGATCTCCAGCACCTCTTTGGTCACATCATGAAACGTGGGAATCCACCCCTTTGACTGCAGTTCCAGTTCTTTTTGAAACACTTTAAATTCCATAGCAACCTCCAAAAATATTTTGAATCACTTTTATAAATTGCGTTATACAGTTCTTAATCAGTAAGCGCCAAATTCAAGCCCCGCCTTAGCGAGGGCAATCAGGTTTTCCTCGGGCGTTCCCTCACAGATGTAGTCGCTTGCCGCCAGCACAAAGCCGCCGCGCGGTTTCACTGTATCCAGCACCTGCTTCACCCGCCTGTGCACATCATCCGGCGAAGCCGTCTTCAGAAAACTGATCTGATCGATACCGCCGCTCAGCGCCGTCGGCAGCGGGATAGCGCGCAAGGCCTCCTCCAGCACCGTATCGCCATACGGCGCGGCGGTCAGAGACTCGTACATGTCAATTCCCATCTGTGCGTACAAGGGCAGCAGCAGTTTCGCGTCGCCGCAGTTGTGATAGATAATCTTTGCGCCCTCTTTGTGCACCGCATTGATCACACGCTTTTCATACGGCATGACGTATTCGGCAAACATTTTCGGACCCGCCATGCTGCCGCTGGCCATGTTGCCGGACATGCTGATAAAATCCGCACCGGCACGAATGGCCTGCTTCATGAAGCCCGTAACGCGTTCGCCAAAGTACTCCATCATATCGGCGTAAAACGCCTCATCCACATACGGATCAGTCAACAGCTCGGAGAGTTCTCTGTACATGCCTGCCATATTGAAAGCGCCCTGCACCCAAGGCCCGGTTAAACCGTCCTGCCCGATCAGCTCTTTCGCGTGGGTGATGATGGCGCAGTCATATTGAGGCAAAGACGGCTGGTACTTTTTGAACTGTGTGAAATCCTCCTGCTCCTTGATGTAGTATTCCGTGACAGCTTCTACCACTTCAAACTGACTGATACGCCGGAACGATTTGACCTGGGTGAGCTGACGTTCGGGCGTGTTAACCACCGTCTTCTCGTCCCAGTCCTCACCCTTACGCTCAACCTGCTTTTGGACATGCCAGTTGGCGCAGGAGACGAACGACTCATCCAAATAATCGGAAATGATATAGTTTCTCAGCAGAATATCGAAGCCAAAACGTCTGTACAGCGCGATTCCCGCCGCGATCGGGTCCTGTGGCTCGCCCCCGTTATACTCATTAACGATGTTGCTGAATATAAACGGTGCCACCGGCACGCGGCCCGTCGGCTTTCCCGACAATGTGTTCCACATCAATTCCCGTCCGCTCACGTGCTCACCCCTTATCGCTTAAATAATTACGCAGTCAAACTTCATGGCTGCGGCAAAAGCACTCATTTCATCCAAGCAATCTGCATAAACCATGACGGAGTGATGGGTTCCGCCCACGCGTGAAAACTTCTCCAGAAAATCCGGCAAAGGCTGCTGCGGCTTGAACCAGCCGTTTACGCTGTTGGCCATATTATTATCTCTGCCCACACGGAGCACGTCCCCGGGTGCCAATATCAGCGTATAGCGCCCTTTGCCGCCGGGCGCCAAGTTGACAAGCACCACTTTGCCGGGCTTAAACGTGCCATATGCCACCGTCGGGTTCTCTGCAGACGTGTATGGAAATATCATCTCCGTCAGCCGGGGCTTTTCGCTGCAAACGCGATAGTTCAGCTCTCCCATATGTGAAAGGAAAACGCTGCCGCCTTTCCAGTCCGGGCAGAACATTTCCGTAAACGTCGTCTCGGGAAAGAATTGCAGAATCGCTCCGCAAAGCGCTGCCGTCAGCACGTCGCCTTCGCCTGCATAACCGATTCCCCGTGTCATCGCCTTGCTGCACTCCGTAAACGGCATAACAGGCAGACCGGGGTTTCCCTCAGTCTCAAGGAAGTTGACCGATAAAGCCGTCAGCTTTTGTTCGTCTGTCCATTTGCGCAGAGCCAGGCAAACCCTTGCCGTACGCTGATATATTTCATCGGTGACCGAAGGGTCCCACTCAAATTCTTCTTTGTCTATGCGGCACTCAGAATCGATCTCCTGATCCGATATACGCTCAATTCTTTGCTGGGCATCGCGCATATCATACTCCACGATATCCAGTCCAAACGTATCGTGAAGCTCGCCGAAGGGAACATGGAAATCACCCATACCGCAAAAGGGGCTCCCTACCAATCCGACGCGTGAATTACAAAACCCGGCTGCAATCTGGGTGCCCCGGCAATAACGCGCCACGCGATCAAGCACATCAGATTGCTCGTAGTGCCCGGCAAAAACCTCAAACGATTTTCCATGCCGTTTTAAAAGATTGCACATGTCCTGTACGCCGTGAATGCCATGGTTATACATGATCTCATCTGAGCTGACAGATGAGTCGAATTCATAACTTTGAGTTGTATCCAGCACAACGAGGGGCAAATCCGTCTTTGACAATGCGTCGATGCATTCCAGCGACGGTGAATATGCAAGGTGCAGCGTCACAATCGCGCTGGCTCCATTCTCCTCCAGCTGCCTGACCGCCGCCGCGAATTCTTCTTTCAACCTGCAGATCGGCGCGCATACCATATCCAGCCCGCGATTTTTCAGCTGGTTCAGGATGATATCGCGAAAATCTTCAATTTTAGGGCGCATGAAAGCGCACGTCTCATCATAAAGTTCCAGGTACAACGGAAGTAGTCCGATTTTCTTCATCTGGCTGCCTTTCCACTTCATATCCAGCCGGAGGCGATAATCCTCCGGCTGGACATGTGTCAATATGGTGCTGATTTAAATGCGTTGAATGGATGCTTAGTTCTTGGCTGTCACTTCATACGTATACTTTGCTTCGAACTGTTCGGCGTTTTCCTTGGTGATAACAATGGAACCGGAGTCCACTGTCGGAGGAAGCGGGTTCACGCCGCCGCCCAGATAATCGCCGATAACTTTCAGTTTGCCATCGACATATTCGTTGAGCCATTTGAGCGCGATATAGCCTTCGACGTAGGAGTTCTGCGCATAGGAAGCGGCCAGTTCTCCGTTTTTAATGAGTTCCAGCGTCGCAGCGTCGCGGTCACGGCCAATGATCTGGATCTTGCCGGTCAGGCCTGCTTCACGAACAGCGGTGGTAGCGCCAACAGCGGTGTACGCCTGTTGGCCGATAATGCCGATGACATCCGGGTTTGCCTGCAGCGCAGCGCCGATGTTGGTTGCGGCAATGTTGGCGTCAGCGGTATCGTCCACTTCCACGACTTTTACGTTGGGAGCCAGCGCTGCCAGCGCATCTTTTGCGCCTTTGAGGTTATCCAGTGCCGACGGCTGTCCGGCGCTGATGGCGGTGGAGATCAGAACGGTACCCGACTGGCCTTCAATCAGCTTCGCCATGTGCTCGCCCATATCATAACCGGCGTTATAAGGATTGCAGCCCAGGAACGACAGGCGGTTGGAAGGGATGTCCGTATTCACGCAGATCACCGGTACGCCCGCAGCAATCGCATTATCGATCGCAGCCGCTGTTTCCACAGCCTGGCCATGAAGAATGATGCCCGTCACTTTGTTTGCTACCGCCTGATCGATTGCCTGAGAAATCTGATCGGGAACAAATTCCTGCGGGCCGGCATAATACCAGGTAGCCCCGATTTCTTTGGCCGCATCACTTACACCGGCTTTGAGCGCATCAAAGAACTCCAGCTGGAATAAGGATCCGATCACGCAGTAAACCTCTCCTTCACCGGGAAGCGCTGCATTCGCCTCACCCTCCGGTTTGGGAGCCTGTACTTCCTGGGGCGCGCATGCGGTAAGCAGAGTACCCAGCACCAGCATGATCGCCAGAACGAGTGATAACTTCTTCATATATTCTCCTCCTTTTTTATTCACTTCCCTGATGGGAATGAAAATCAACGAATACCCGATGCTAACTGAATAATGCGCTCTTCCGTCAAATTCCCGTCGTTGCTGAGTACGTCCATCATTCTTCCTTCATACATCACCATGACGCGGTCGCACGAAGCCAGAATCTCCGGCAATTCGGACGAGACAATGATGACCGATTTGCCCTTAGATACGATCCCGCGCAGCAAAGCATGGATTTCCGCTTTCGCGCCTACATCCACTCCGCGCGTCGGTTCATCGATCAGCAGTATTTCCGGGTCATTCGACAACCACATCGAAAGCAGCACCTTCTGCTGATTCCCGCCCGAGAGATTCATGGTCTTTTGTTTGAGATCGGCGCATTTGATATGCATGGCGTCCACATATTTTCGCGCGTTCTCGGCGATTCGGTTAAAGCGAATTGTGCCGTTCTTTTCATACTTCTTTGGCGACGCAGCCGCTATGTTGGTCTTTACATCCAGCCCGAGGAACAGGCCCAGTAATTTTCGCTCTTTGGTGATGTACGCGAGCCCATGCCTTTTCGCAATAATCGGGTTTTTGATGTCCGTCTGTTTTCCGTTAATGATTATCCTGCCGCCTGTGCGCTCCCGCCAGCCGAACAACGTCTCCAATATCTCCGTTCTGCCGGAACCCTCGAGCCCCGCGATGCCCAAAATCTCGCCGCGGCGCAGCTCAAAGCTGACATCCTGTACCTGTTTACCCGAGCATAGGGATTCCACCTCCATCACCGCTTCGCCCGACGTGCTTTTTCCGCTGCGATAGTCGAATTCTACATCCCGCCCCACCATATATCTCACCAGCAAATTCTTTGTGGTATTCTCGTCGCGCGGGAAAGTGACGACATGCTCGCCATCTTTAAGGACCGTAATGGTGTCGGCCAGCTCCAGCACCTCATCGAGCCGGTGCGAGATATAGATGATAGTAATCCCCTGCTTCTTCATTCGCTCGATCAGCTCGTAAAGCTTACTCACTTCGACTTCGGTCAAAGCGGATGTAGGCTCATCGAGTATGACGATCTTCGCGTTTTCATTAATGAGCCGGGCAATTTCCACCATCTGCTGCGAGCCCAGGCTGATGTCCTTCATGACACTGTGTTCGTTGATATAGGCCAGCCCGCATGTGTCCAGCGCTTCACGCGCCTTTTGATACAGGCGCTTATAGGCAATGGCGCCATGGGATTTGGGCATATTGTTGCAAAACAGGTTACTGGCGACATCCAGATGCACAAAGTTGCTCAGTTCCTGGTGCACCACCCCAATCCCGGCCTTTTTGGCGTCTTCGGGGCTGCGGAAGTGTATCGGTTTATCAAACAGATATGCGCATCCTTCGTCTATTGGATTGACGCCGGCTAATATTTTTATCAGTGTAGACTTTCCCGCGCCGTTCTCACCGACGATGCAATGCACCTGGCCGCTGGCGATCTCAAATGTCACATCGTTTAAGGCTTTCACACCGGGAAAGATTTTTCCGACGTGTTCAAAACGAATGGCTGTTTCCATAGCCGTATCCTCCTTGAAGCCGGCGGCTTACTTTCCGCGCAGTTTCTTCTGTTTATTAAATTGATCCAGAGCGACGGCCAGCACCAGAATTGCGCCCGTAATGACCTTGGTATAGCTGGGGTTTAAGTACAGCAGTACGATGGCGTTGTTTACAATCTGCATCATGATCACGCCCATCACCGCGCCAATCAGCGTACCCTCGCCGCCGTCCATCGAAACACCGCCCACCAACAGGCCGACAACGTTTCTGAACTCCAGTCCCTCACCGGCATTTTGCGACGCGCTTCCCAGACGGGCTGCCAGCACCAATCCGGCAAAGGCGGAGATGATACCGGTGATGGTGTACGACACATAGATGAACTTTTCATTGTTGATGCCCGCGAGGCGCGCGGACGTTTTATTGGACCCGATATAGTAAGCGTTATGAAAGAAGTTAAAATATTTAATGAGCAATATCCCCGCTACCACAATGACAATCATATAAATGATCGTGATGGGAATGCCCAGCGGTTCCACGCGTCCGAAGTTGGTAAAATCCTCGGGCAGATTTGCGACCGTACCCCCAATCACCACCAGCGCGGTCCCGCGGTAGGCCATCCATGTACCCAGTGTGGCAACAAGCGGTGTGACTTTAAGTTTGTTGATAATCACCGCGTTCAGGAAGCCCAGGAATCCGCCCAGCGCGAGGCCTACAACGATGCCGACGATACCCGAAGCGCCGCCGTTCATCACTAATCCGGCCACCGCGCTTGTCAGGCACAGCGTAGACCCGACGGAAAAGTCGATGTTGCCCGCGATCAGGGAAATGGCCATCGGTATTGCGATCATCATATCCACGCTCATACCTTGCATCAGCACGCGCACATTGCCGGTTGTTGCGAAATTGGACGTCTGCGTCATCAGTACAACTATCATGACGATGAGCAAAAGGCCAAGAGACAATTCTCTGGTACGCAGAATCTTCCCGCAGACTGCACCGATTGGGTTGCGTTTCTCCATTGCTTTATCCATGTTCTCCTCCTAGACACCCTTCAGTTATCATTTTAAATTGTTCAACAGGTAACTTGTGCACGCGAGTGCACATTTTGGCGAAAAAAAGCCGATCACTTAATCCTCCAGACATTCGCTGGTCAGTATCGACAGACCCGTATACTGGATTTTTTGAGGCGCCTCATCTACATAAAGATAGTTAAACATCGTCTTTAGCGCCGAGTAAGAAAACTGGCAGGGATTTTGCTCAATGATCACCTTTAAATACCCTTGTTTCATCAAATCGGTCGCCATCTGTGAAATATCAAATCCGACAACGACCGTATCCTTCATATTGAGATCCCGCAGTACCTCACCCGCGATATACGAGTTTGCATCCGTGCAGAAAATCCCCTGGATGGATTCTTGGGTCACCAGCGTTTTGACCATCTCGTAATAAAGCACCGGATTGTTCGGGATATTCAGGTGGGTGAGCTTGATGTTTGGGTAGTGCTCCTTCACCCGGTCCGTAAACCCTTTGATGCGATCCACCGTCTGCATATGCTCATTGTTGTCGGATATCACCACTGCATTGCCGTTTTTACCAATATAGTTGGCTAATATCTGAGCGCCGATACGACCGGATTTATAGGCGTTTGGTCCGATATAGCAGAGCCGTTTCGCCGAAGACGCGTCGGCACCGAAAGTAATCACCGGCTTACCCATCCCCACCAGCTCTTCGATGTAAGGGTTCAGCTTAGAGCGGCTCATGGGTTGTATGATAAGTCCATCGATGGTCTCGTCGGCAATGATCTCACGTAAAACATCAATCTGTGTCTGGGTATCACGGTCAAAAACCTTATAGAACTTGATGGACATTCCGAAGTCCCGAAGTTCCTCCGCGCATTGCCTGAAGCCCTTCTCCACTTCAGGAAAGTAAGTCTTGGTGGTTTCGGCATAGACGATCGCGATTCGGGTGCTTCTGCCTCTGGACAGCGCGGATGCTAAAATGTTGCGCTGATAATTGAGTTCCTCTGCCGCACGCAGCACAGCAACGCGGGTCTTTTCGCCCACATTTTCCCCGCTCATTACCTTTTTTACGGTTCTAAGTGCGTATCCGGATTTCTCCGCAACATTTTTAAGCGTCGCCCTTGTGCCATCCATAAGTCGCCTCTATGCTTCTATTATGATTCGTGCATCCGAGTGCACCCATTTGGTAAAAAAATAAACAATTGATATTCTTTAAGTTACACCGCGATGAAAGTATCCATGAGTTTTGCTGACAGCCTCATTATATGACCGGTATTTGCTGCTGTCAATCATTTTTATAGTTTCATTTCAGCTTTTTTTATCCCTTCAATTGACTTTTCATCTTCTCGACCCTATAATACACCCATCGGATATGCACCCGTGTGCACAATCTGTATTCTATAAGACAGCGGCAATTAAAGGGGGTATCACAATATGTATGCTTACTTTCACAAAACAGAGTTGGATCATGATTTCTACGACCGTTATCTGCGTGACCGTCTTCCCGGAACCATCATAGACGCGCATGCGCATTTCAATCTGCCGGAGCACGTGGCGGCCATTACTCCCGAAACCATTGCAGGAGACTGGGCTTTGGAATGCGGCCTCATCATGACCTATGAAGATGCCTGCCACTATACCCGCGTGATGTTTCCCGATAAGAATTGGAGCTTTGTCGCGCTGCCTTGGCCGCTGCGTGATGCCGATACCACCGCAAACAACGCATATGTCTCCTCTCTTTCGAAAGAGAAGAAAATGCGCGGTCTCTATACGGTGCGTCCCGAATACAATACCGAGAAGATTGAAAGCGAATACATCGCCGGAGGCTTTTGCGGACTGAAGCCTTATCCTTATATGGCCAGTACCGTCAAAGGCGCGGATGTCAGCATATTCGACTTCATGCCCCACGAACAGTTTGAGCTTGCCAACCGTCTTCACGCGCCGGTGCTAATGCACCTCCCGAGGGCAGGCCGCCTGCCGGATCCCGACAACATTGCCGAGATTCGTGTTATACTGAACCGGTATCCCAACGTCAAGCTGGTCATTGCGCACTTTGGCCGCTGTTTCCAGCACGAATACTTTGAGAAGGCGTTAGATGTCTTGGGCGAGGACGTAAATCGTCTTTGGTTTGACTCTGCCGCTGTACTGAACCCTAAGGTATATGAACTGGCATTTAATCATCTGGATCATCGCCGTATCCTCTTTGGCACCGATATGCCCATACTATTATGGCACGGCAAGCGCGAGTGGGACGAAAAAGGATATCATAATCTTTGCCGTGAGGATTTTTCGTGGAACAAGCATCCGTATCCCGAAGACGAGAAGAATTACACCTTCTTTCTTTATGAGCAGCTCAATAACATTCTGAATATCCTTGCAGGCGATGAGGCTGCCATACAGAACGTATTCCGCCGCAACGCGGAATCGGTCTATTTACGAAATGATTAACGACTGGCTAAGCGGCTGGATCTTGCGGTACTCAAACAACCGTATTCGTCGTACCGATGTGTCAGAATACTATATTTCCGAAACGGAGTAGCGGGCATTGAATATTTCCCTGACGCAAAAATTAGGAAACATCAGTCAGATTGCCGGGATTCGTGAGTTGGAATGCCGCCGCGGCAGCGGCAAAGGCCTCGGCATGCTTGAAATTTACAACGCAGGGGGCCTTCGGTTTACGGTCGTTCCCGACCGCTGCATGGATATTTACGACTTCTCCTATAAGGGATGCAACTTCTCATTCCATTCAAAAAACGGGCTGACAGCGGAGCGCAACCCTGCCGAGGATGAATTTTTCCATCAGTGGCCCGGCGGCATGCTGTCTACCTGCGGATTAGCTAACGTGGGCGACGCGTGTGCGGACAATGGCGTTCATCCCATCCACGGACGCATCGGCAGCACGCCGGCGCAGCATGTATCCGTACAGGAAGGCTGGCAAGGGGAAGAATATCTGCTTACTGTCAGCGGCGTAGTCTGGGAAACCCGTCTGTATGGGCGGCAGCTGTCTCTTGAGCGCGTGATATCCACCGGTTTGTTCGATAAGAAAATAACGATAACCGACACCATTACAAATCACGGCATGGCAGATGAAGAATTGATGTTGTTGTACCATATCAATTTCGGGTATCCGCTGCTCGATTCGGACGCCAGTTTTATCTGCTCTCCCGCTTCCACACTGCCGCGCAACAGCCATTCACTCGACTGGGTTCATATGTGCGAGCCCGGGGCACAGCCACCGCATCAGTTATTTCTGCACACCCTGCGCAGTGGCAAAGCCCAGGCCGCCATCATTAATCCGGCAAAGCAATTAGCGGGCTGTATTAAATTTGATACGGAGCATCTGCCTTACCTGTGCGAATGGAAGCATATGTCGAAGCACGACTACGTACTCGCATTGGAACCCTGCAACTGTGTGGGGCTCGGCCGGGTAGAGGAGCGCAAGAACGGCACGCTGCGCGTTTTGCCCGCGTACTGTTCGATCAGCCATAGCCTGTCTCTTGGCGTATTGGACGGAGAAGCGGAAATACAGTCTTTTTCCCAATCCTGCAATCAATAAGGAGCAAAGCATGAACTATATCGGGTTGGACATCGGAACGACCGGAGCAAAAGCGCTGCTGGTGGATGAGCAGGGGACCGTTTTAGGCAAAGGCTATTCAGGGTACCGGCTGATTTCGGACGGCAGCCGCGTTGAGCAAAACGCGGATGACTGGACGCAAAGCGGCGCATACGCGATCCGGCAGGCTATGGAAGGCCACGATGCATCCGGCATTGCCGCAATATCGTTGTCCACCCAAGGAGCCAGCACGGTTGCGGTCGATTCGCACAACCGCCCCATTGGCAACGCTCTCACATGGATGGATTCCCGCGCCGCTACCGAAGCGTCTGAACTCGCGGATCGCTTGGGTGACGAATATATATATCGAAACACCGGCTGGCGCATCAGTCCCGCATTGGACGCGGCAAAAATCATGCACATGAAGCGCTCAGGCCAATATCAGAACGCGATCCGGTTCCTTTCAACCCTTGAATATACGAATCTTTTTCTGACGGGCAATCCGGTATGCGACCCGTCCAATGCCTCGATACGACAGCTGTACCGTGTGAGCAGCCAGGACTACGACGAGGTTATACTCGAGGCAGCCGGTATAAAACGAAACGAGCTGCCCGAGGTAATACCCACCGGAGCCCTTGTTGGTTCTGTCTCTCAATCCGCGGCTTCTGCGACGGGTTTGCTGGCGGGCACACCGGTCTATAACGGCGCGCACGACCAGTACTGCGCATCCATTGGCGCCGGTGCCATAAAAAAGGGAGATATGCTGCTTTCGGCGGGTACGACATGGGTAGTCATGGGAATCGACGATAAGCCGTTGTTCACGAGTACGTACATCGCGCCGGGCGTGCATCCCATCAACGGATTATTCGGGGCTATCGCGTCACTCGTGGGAAGCGGTTCATCGCTGCAATGGTTCATGGACGAATTTCTCAGCACGAAGTTTGATGAGTTAAACCGGCAAGCCCTGCTGCGCGAAGATAAAGTACGCGATCTTTTCTTCTTCCCTTATTTGTCCGGCGCCGGTTACCCCATTTGGAAACCCAACGCCCGCGGTTCATTTATGGGTATCAGTTTGGAGCATGACCGGTTTGATTTTTCAAGGGCGATCATGGAGGGTGCGGCTTTTGGAGTGCGCAAAACGCTCGATGACTTTGCTTCTAACGGCTGTCAGATCCAGTCGCTTAAAATGATGGGCGGAGCTGCAAAAAGCTCCCTGTGGCGCTCTCTCGTCTGTGCCGCTGCAAATGTCCCGGTTGATATGTGCTGTGAAAGCGAAGCGTGCGCCTCGGGTGCTGCAATTATCGCCGCGAAAGGCTCCGGCAGGTATGGCAGCTATCAGGAGGCGGTCGACACAATGTCTGCACCAACTTCCCGCGAATACCCCCTGCCAGATTTAGCGGCTACCATGAATGAAAAATATGAACGTTACGAGCGCATGTGGAGTGCAATTGCCCAATTCTATCAATAACGCATACTCATCTTCGGTGAAATATTTGCTTCACAGCAGTGTTTCAATATGTCCACTCCATTCACCGGCTTAGACCTGCCCACTCTTGCACTTGTGAATATTTTTATGTATTTTCCACAAAAGCAATACAACATCATTCTACATTTATTTTGCATTAAACCAAACAATATGGTAGTATATGTATCGGTTATTATATATCTATTTAAACGCCATCCACCCATTTACTCTTAAATTAATAGAAAGGTGTGTCCGTCAACATGCTGACCATCCATTGGAAAAAAGAGCTGAAGAACAGCGTAACGTTCCAAGTTCTTATCAATCAATTTGAAGTAGGAACCATAAAGCGCGGCGGTATGCTTCAGTGTGAACCCGGTACACAACCATTCCGTCTTACCTTTGTACCGATGGCTCCGAAATGGTATGGTTGGAAAACCCTTGTTATTGACGCCATGCCTGTTTGGGGCTCTAATGCCGAACTCGTTCTGTCAGTTATTTATCCTTCCCCCTTATTAATTTTCTCAGTCGCTAATCCATTCAACCAATTGCACATATATACCTGCGAGGGGCTTAATAATGTTCAGCAGCAGCATCTCAAATAAGACGGCTCTGTAAAAACGCTTTCTGATAACAAGGAGGGTTTTATGGAAATTATCAAGTTTATCCAATCCTTCGCCAGCCCGTTTTTGGACAATTTCTTTCAGGCTATCACCATGCTGGGCGAGGAATATTTCTATATTGTCATGCTGGCGCTGGTTTTCTGGTGCATCGACAAACGTTATGGCTACAAACTCTCCTTCGCCTTTTTATTCAGCGGCGTAGTCAACGGGGTGGCAAAAAGTCTCGTCAACGCCCCAAGGCCCGTTGGCGTGGAGGGCATCCGCAGTCTGCGGGTGGAAACGGCCACCGGCACCTCCTTCCCCAGCGGGCATACGCAGAACGTCACATCTTTCTTGGTTTCGCTGATGAAAAAGCTTCGCCGTGGCTGGGCGTATGCAGCCGGTATCTTCCTGATACTGCTGGTAGCCGTATCGAGGCTGTACCTCGGCGTGCATTGGCCGATTGACGTTTTGGGCGGCATCGTATTCGGCACGCTTTGTGTGTTTATAGCGGATTTCGTTTTTGAATACGCGGAACGAAAGAAAATAAGATGGATGAGTCTGCTGCTGCTGATCCCGGTACTCGCAGTGGCATATATCTGGCGAGATTCCGCCGATCTTGTGAAAACCATCGGAACCTTCAGCGGTTTTCTGATCGGCTATTCGGTGGAATCAAGCTTTATCCGGTTCGATACGCAAGCATCTTTTTTGAAACAAGCCGTTAAATTCGTGCTCGGGATGGCGGTGGTGTTGGCTTTAAAGGAAGGGCTTAAGCTGCTTTTCCCCCAAACCGCGGTCTTCGATTTTCTTCGTTATTTAATACTGGGCATATGGATCACAGTGGGCGCGCCAGCTGTCTTTAACCTCGTCAGATTAACCGGAATCCAGGCCAGTCACGAAGACAAATCGGTTGGCATATAAGAAACGGTGTGGTATATCGGGCTGGCGTATGTATGATCCTACCGGCATACCCGCTCCAGCCTGCTTCCAAGTCGGCTGAGCACTTCGTTGGGGATCGTTCCGGCCTTTGCCGCCAACTCCGGCACGGAGATCTCATCGCAGCCGTCACGTCCGATCAACGTTGCGGTATCGCCGCGCTGCACGCCCGGGACATCCGTGACATCGATCATCAGCTGATCCATGCAAATTCGCCCGATGATGGGCGCTCTGCATCCTTTAAGCAGCACACAGCCTCCCTCAAGGTTTCTCGGCAGTCCGTCGCGATAGCCGACCGGGAGCACCGCCATGCGCATATCCCTTTTGGCGATAAATTCACAGCCGTATCCCACGCTCTCCCCCGCCGCAATCGATCTCATCAGGACGACTCTTGCCTTCAGAGACAATACCGGCTGTAAATCAACATCCAGCGCGGCTTTTTCCGAAGCGCCATACAGCGCGATGCCTATGCGGGCGCAGTCGCACCGCAGCTCCGGGTAGTTTAAAACACCGTAGCTGCTTTGAATATGAATGGGCGGTATGGCAATTCGTCCCCTCTTCAATTCATCCAGCAAGCAGTAAAACTGCTTGATCTGCAGCCGCGTAAACGCGATATCCTCCGGCTTTGTGCTATCGCAGACGCAAAGGTGTGTGAACATGCCTTCCACCCGGAGATGACAATAGCCAAAGACCTGCGCGATCTCCTCTGCGTGATCATAGCTTTCCCCCAGCCTGTGCATTCCGGTATCCACCTTGATATGCACCTTCAGCTTTTTCCCCATGCCGTTTAATTCCGCAGCATGCTGCGCGTCTGCGGCCGTCTGCGACAGGCGGTATCGGCAAAGCTCCGAAGCCCTCGCCGGTTCGGTATATCCCATGACAAGGATTTCTCCGCGTACCCCCGCCTTGCGAAGACGAATTCCTTCGCCGATTGTGGCCACCGCAAAAGCCTGAACTCCGACATGATTGAGCGCCTTTGAAACTTCAATATCGCCATGGCCGTATGCGTTGGCTTTGACGACGGCTATCATACTGCAGCCATCGGGCAGCGCTTTCTGTATAGCTAGTGCATTGTGGCGCAGGCTGGCCAGGCTGATTTCCACCCAAGCGCGATCCGTGTATCTTGACGGTATAGTTTTTTTTGAATGAATGATACGCAGCAATGCCGTAATGATTATAGCTGCTGCCAGCGAGGTCAGCGAAACGACGAGAAAACGGACAACACTGTTTCCAATCAACCATGGGGAATTCATCCAGGCTGCTAATTTATAGACCAGCATTATCACTCCGGGATGAATTATATAGACTGCCGCCGAAATGGTTCGCAGGCTTTTTTTGGACTGCCCCTCCCACATCAGCAGGCACTGAAAAAGAAAATACATGCATGGCAGCAGCATCACGTACATGCTGTCATGCCGTTGAAACCGCTCCTCTCTAAGCAGCAGCCCTTCGGCAAGCATTAAAATAAGGGAAACCCCGAGGCCAATCATGCAGGTATGCGTGTCTATGCGTCTGGGCCGCCTCGAAACCCATGCGCCCATGATAAAGAAGACCGGGGCTAAGAACAACCCGTTGCGCGTATAGCCGAGAACCGGGAATATTGCCTCGTAGAACGCTTTGACTGCGGGCAGCTTTTCCGCAAAGCCGTAATAACTGTCGCCCAGCAGCCCAACGGCATACAGCAGCACACCGATGAACAGCGCGCCCTTGTCTTTGCAGAATTTGAGGAGCGCCCACGAGACTACAGCGCCCGTCATTGCGGCAGGCAAATACCAGAGATGCAGATAGGTACCGTCAATAAAGATGTCCTTGAGCAGACCAGCTAAACTTGTCCACTTCTCCGGAATTCCGTGATAAAGGTTGAGCGGCAGATAGAGTAAAACGGCGACGGCGTAAAGTGCTGCCATCCTCCCCAGATAACCCAGCAGCTTTTTTGCCTCAGCATCCCCCATTTTGGGGAATAGAAAAAATCCTGATACCATAAAGAAAAACGGCACCGCAACGCGGGCGACCACTCTGGCGAGTATAAAATCCGCTGTAGCATTGGCCGAGGTCAGCGGGGATACATGGATGGCGAGCACCAAAAAGGCGGCGATCATTCGGAAGCGATCGATGCCCGCGTAAGACGGTTCCTTCATCTAGCGCAGCTCCCACAGCGTTACCACCATGCCATCCACGTTGTTTCCGGACAGCTGATACGCCATATGCTCCGGCACCTCGACCTCAGCCGCAGCATCCAGACGCAGCGGGACGAATCCGATCTCGCACTTCAGCCCGTTCTCGCTGAACTTCAGGCGCTCCTCATGGTAGTGAAAGCGCCTCAGGTAGCCGGTGTATTCTTCCAGCGCAAATCCCCTGTTTTTGATAATTCGGGAATGCGGGTACCCCACATAGCGGAAGTGCCAGGGCTCGTGCGCAATATGCGTGATGAGCTGCGCGTCCGCGGGATACCGTTCAATAAAGCCAAAGTCCGCAGCCTTTTGACGGAAAAGCTGGCAAATGCCGGAGTAAGGGAAATTTGGGCGAATCATATCTTCGGGCGAGGCGTCCTCTGAAAGATCCACCGCGAGCCCGGTCTGGTGCTCGCTGCAGCCGGGTATGGCCACGTACCTGCGGGTAAAATCCTCTCCCTTGTCCCGCAGGCACGCCTCGTACAGCCGCTGCTGCTCGTGCATCGTGCGATAGCCGCTGACCGCCGCGATCCGGCCTATGCCTCCAATCTCAGAGAGCGTTTTAGCAAGCACCCGCGCCGCCTGCCTTTCCAGCAGTACCGAATCGCCGCTGCCATCCACAACCGACAGGCTATCTACCCCAGGCTGCGCTTTTACCGGCCAACTGGGGTTTACGAGGATGAGGCTGCCGTAATGAATATTGGCCCCGCTGAGTTTCACCGTTTTCATGACGACAGCGCCAACGAGATCAGCGTGTTGACGATTTGCGCAAAGCCCACGCCAATGCCGCCCAGCATGCTGGGGTACCGGCTATGGGCGGTAAACCCCGGGATCGTGTTGACTTCGTTGAATACGATCTGCTTTTCCGGTGTCAGGAACATATCCACCCGCGCAAAGCCGCGGCATTCGAGCGCTTCGTATACTTTCGCCGCCGTTTGTTTTATCCGCGCAGAGGTATCGGGATCGATTCGGGCAGGCATATGAATTTTAGCGGTTTTAAGCGTATACTTCTCCGTATAATCAAAGAAACCGCCGCTCAATTCGATCTCATCAACCTCACCGATGGTGAGCTCGCCGTTACCGAGTACCGCACAACCCACTTCGAACCCTTCCACCGCCTGTTCAACGACCACCTTGCAGTCATGCCCAAGCGCATCCGTCACAGCCTGAAACAGCTTTGACGGCTCGGTCACTTTCGATATCCCAAACGAGGAGCCCGCGTTGGCAGGTTTCACGAACAGCGGAAATGTAAGCGCGCTGACCCGGTCCAACAGCTCAGCTTCGGATATCCCTGAACGAACCACCACGGAAGGTGGCGTCGCGATGCCCGCGCCTTGAGCAAGCCGGTGAGCCACATCCTTATCCATGCATATGGCCGAACTGAGCAGGCCGCACCCGACGCAGGGAATACCGGCTATCTCCAATAGTCCTTGTATCGTACCGTCTTCTCCGTTCTTTCCATGAAGTACGGCAAACACCGCGTCGAGCGGAACGGTAGCGACAAGTCCATATTTAAATATGAGCAGCCCGCGCGTCTGCCTGTCGGGCGATATCACGGCAGGCGTACAGGACGGATGATTCGCCCAGGTGTCATTCTGTATCCGTTCCACCGGACCATCATATCGATACCATGCTCCGTCGCGCGTGATCCCGACAAGCACGGGTTCGTAAATCTGTCTATCAATATTTCGTATCACGGCGGCCGCCGACTGGAGGGACACCTCGTATTCGGTCGAACACCCTCCGAAAAGTATGGCAATCTTTTTTCTTTCCATTGTCATAACGCCTTCATCTTCTGTAATTCTGTCTCTATCCATCGCTTGTTTAAAACCTGCTCCTTTCCTGCGTAAACAAAAAGCCCGAGCCGCTTTTCAATTATGGTATCAAAGCCGGACGGGCCATATGGGAGTTTTACGTGATGAAAATCTTAAGATTGGCTTATGGAAGGCTTATGGTTTCATGGTGCCCGGTTGGGCAAAACGACGGTGAAGACCGTCTTCTGTGCGTCACTGCTCGCGGTAATTGTGCCGCCGTGCGCTGTGATTATTTCCCTGGCAATCGCGAGGCCAAGCCCCGCGCCTCCGGTATGCGACATGCGCGCCGCATCCATGCGGAAAAACTTTTCGAATATCATCCCGAGTTTTTCTTTGGGGATGGGATCGCCCTGATTGACGAATGTGATCACAACGTTCGCCCCTTGCGGATACGCGCTGATTCCGATCGTGGTGTTTTCATGGCTGTACGCGATCGCATTCTTGAGGATGTTGTTGAATACGCGGGACAGCTTATCCGCATCGCCCCAAAGCATTAAATCGTCGGGTGCCTGAACCACCGCCGTTTTATGCTCCGGCGCGAGCATGGGATAAAATTCGTCCGCCATCTGGCGCAGCATCAGGGCGAGGTTGATCTTCGCCTTATTGACGGGGATATACGCGAGGTTGAACCGTGTGATTTCAAAGAATTCGTCAATTAACTGATCCAGCCGGTATGCCTTGTCCAGCGTGATGCCGGTAAATTTGACCTTCTGTTCGGGCGGCATGTCCGGCGCTTCATTGAGCAGGCTCAGATAACCGATGACGGAGGTCAGCGGTGTTTTGATGTCGTGCGCAAGGTACACGATCAGATCGTTTTTACGCTGTACTTCGTCCCGCGCGGCACGCTCATTTCGTAGCGCCGTCTGCTTGATCTGGTTCATGCGGTCCTCCACCTGGCTCAACAGCGGGGACAGATGAATGGGCAGATCCACCGGTGTGATCAGCGCTTTGCTCGCCTCAACAATCTCCTCCATCAAATCCGCGGTTTTCCCCCAGTAGTGATAGATGATTGCAAACAAAATGATCAGATACAGCACGGCCAGCACGATAATATAGTTTTGCTTGATCTGAGTTAAAAACCAATAAACCGGACCGGGCTGCCAGTTGATGCTTTGGGCAATTATTAAAGCCAGAAGCGCCAACGTGGCTAAAGCCGCCGCAGCCAGCACCGCCGCAAGGGCGCAGCGCCCGAGCATTCTTCTCATCAGTAAGGATTTAAAGTTTCCTTCACTTCTCAAGCTTATAGCCAACCCCCCATACCGTTTTAATGTACCGCGGATTCTCTGCATTATCGTGCATCTTTTCCCGCAAATGCCGGATATGCACCATCACCGTATTGTTGCTGTTGGTAAAATATTTTTCTCCCCACACCGCCTGAAAAAGCTCTTCCGAACCGACCACGCGTCCACGGTTTTCGGCGAGCACCCAAAGTATCGAGAACTCTGTGGGCGTCAGCGCAAGCCGCTTCTCGTTCAGCGTGCATTCCCGGGTATCCCTGTTCAGCACCAGCCCGGAAAAATCGAGCACGCTCTCGTCCCTTAAAGGTTCCGTGGTGTTGTATTTCGTGAATCGGCGAAGCTGCGCCTTCACGCGTGCCACCAGCTCGAGTGGCCGGAACGGCTTGGTGATGTAATCGTCCGCACCCAGCGTCAGACCGGTGATCTTGTCGATCTCTTCGGACTTGGCAGTGAGCATGATCACGGGAAAGTTGTACCGCTCACGGATGCGCTGGCATATCGCAAAGCCGTTTTCATCGGGCAGCATCACATCCAGAATGGCCAGATCGACTCTTTCGGTTTCGATGCAATCCAAAGCCTCCCGGCCGCAGTAAAACTTAAAAACCGTGTAATCCTCATTTTTCAAATACAGCTCGATCAGGTCAGCAATCGCCTGTTCGTCGTCGACAACCAGTATGTTCGCGGTCATGAAAATCTCCTCATTGCTAAAAAAGCCCATGCTTATTGTATCATGAAACTCAAAATCATATCGCACCCTTCTCTTATGAAAATCTTAAGTTTTTCTGAATGCCATCTGCCAAACGCTGTGATATACTGATTTTGGGAACCGAATCCGCCGACAAAGGATTGATATGTACAGGATACTGATTGTCGAGGATGACGCCGTCATCGCATCCGAGATCCGGCAGAACCTCGAGCGCTGGGGACTGAGCGCCCATGCCGCGAACGATTTTTCAGACATCATGGGTACGTTTGAAAAGACGGCACCGCATCTGGTGCTGATGGACATATCACTGCCGTTCTTTAACGGCTATTATTGGTGCGGCGAGATCCGAAAACGGTCGAAAGTGCCGGTCATCTTTTTGTCATCGCGGTCCGACAACATGGATATCGTGATGGCGATGAATATGGGCGGAGACGATTATATCACCAAGCCGGTATCCATGGAGGTGCTGACCGCCAAAATACAGGCCATGCTGCGTCGTGCCTACGACTACGAGATGCCCGGCTCGCTTGGCATACGCAATGCCGCGCTGGATATGGGCGCGCTCTGCCTCATTCGCGACGGGGTGCGCACGGAGCTGACGCGCAATGAGGCGCGCATACTGCAGCAGCTGCTGCTGAAGAAGGGCAGCGTGGTCAGCCGGGAACAGTTAATGCTCTCGCTTTGGGACAGCGACGAGTTTGTGGACGACAATACGCTGACCGTAAACGTCAACCGTCTGAGAAAAACGCTCGGCGACGCGGGGCTGACGGATTGCATCGTGACGCACAAGGGAGAAGGATACGCCATTCATGACTAAGTTGCTGTCATATCTCAAATACCGTCTGCCGCTTCTTATCTTTTATATCCTTGCTGTCCTTCTGGTTATTATCGTACAATACCTCGCAAATCAGGATATGGTGTATGCCCGCTACACCGTCGTGCTGCTGAGCTTCTTTTTATTGATCATTCTGCTGATCGACGGCTCGCGGTTTATGCGTCGGCTGCGCGCGCTTAAAGCGCTGGCCGCCACCCTGCTGAGCGCTGCGCGGGAGCTGCCCGAGCCAAGTAACGCACTTGAAGCGGATTACGTGCGGCTGCTGCAGGAATTGGGCTGCGCATACGATACGATTAAAAAGCGGTTTGCCGCCGCGCACAGCGATTCGCTTGAATACTATACGCTCTGGGTGCATCAGATTAAGACGCCCATCGCGGCACTCGGACTCGTACTGTCACAGCGGGACGACGCGGCGGCGGGTGTGATCCGGCAGGAGCTTTTTAAAATCGAGCAGTATGCGGACCTTGCGCTGCGCTATGTGAAACTCTCGGATATCTCCACGGACCTCGTCATCGAACGCTGCCGTTTAAGCGATATCGTGCACGAAAGCGTGAAAAAATTCGGCGTACTGTTCATCTACAAAAAACTCTCCGTCGATATCTCCCCCATGGATGACACGGTGACCAGCGACAAAAAGTGGCTCAGCTTCATCCTGGAGCAGGCGCTTTCGAATGCGGTAAAATATACGCAGTCGGGCGGTATCCGCATTTATATGCAAAACGGCTCGCTGATGATTGAGGACACCGGCATCGGCATTCGCCCGGAGGACCTGCCGCGCATATTCACAAAGGGTTATACGGGATACAATGGACGACTCGACCACCGCGCTTCCGGAATCGGCCTGTACCTTGCAAAAAAGGCTGCGGATGCGCTGCGCATTGCAATCCGTGTTGACTCGACCGTGGGCGTCGGTACCCGGGTGTTTCTTTCCTTCCCGAGCGCCGGGACCGATATTTTCAGGTGACAAAAATGTTCGTTTCGGCAGGAGATTTGTAAGCCGCCGCGATGGTTTCGGGGCTTTAACCGTAATATGATAACTCCATTAACGTTTGGAGGATTCAAATGGAGCTGCTCAAGGTAAGCAATGTTAAGAAGATTTATTACACCAAGCTGAAGATACAGCAATGCATGGCACTCTCCCGCGTCAATTTTGAAGTGAACAACGGCGAGTTCCTCGCGATCATGGGGCCATCGGGCAGCGGCAAAACGACGCTGCTCAACATCATCGCCTCGCTGGATCGCCCGACCGAGGGGGACGTCTATCTCGACGGCAAGAGCTTTTCGAGCATCCGCGACAAGGAGATGTCCGAGTTCCGCCGTAAGCACCTCGGATTTGTGTTTCAGGATTTCAACCTGCTCGATACGTTCTCGCTGAAGGACAACATCCTGCTGCCGCTCGTGCTGTCGCAAACCCCGATTGCCGAGATGGAGCGCCGCATTGAGCCCATCGCTCAGATGCTAGGCATCTCGCACCTGCTCAAAAAATTCCCTTACGAGGTATCCGGCGGAGAAAAGCAGCGCGCTGCCGTCGCGCGTGCCGTCATCACCGACCCGCGGCTGATTCTCGCGGACGAGCCGACCGGCGCGCTCGATTCCAAATCGTCCGCGAACTTGCTTGGTAATTTCCATTCGCTCAACGCGGGCGGCAAAACCATATTGATGGTCACGCACAGCGCTTTTGCCGCAAGCTTTGCTTCGCGTGTGCTGTTTATCCGCGACGGCGAGATCTTCTCGCAGATCTACCGCGGCGGCGACGACAACCACGCCTTCTTTGAGCGCATCGTCGCGAACCTTTCGGTGCTGTCGGACGGGGGTGCGGACATTGGCTAAGGCGTTTTACTTAAAGCTCGCGTGGGGCAACATCCGGCGCAACCGCCGAATTTTCTTTCCGTATATCCTCACGACCGCAATCATCAGCGGCGTATTCCTGCTCATCGGCGGGCTGCTGTTCTCCGACGGGCTTAACAACGTGCCCACCGGTGCAACCGCCACCGCGCTGTTTGCCTTCGGGATGGTCGTCTTTGCGGTATTCTCGTTCTTCTTTATGGTCTACATCAACAACTTTATCGTGGGACGTCGCAAGAAGGAGTTCGGGCTTTATGGTATCCTCGGTCTCAATAAGAGCCATATCGGGCGCGTACTCGTCTGGGAGAACTTCATTACCCTGGGTCTGGGGGTTCTTCTCGGCGCCGTCATCGCACTGGTATTTGGCAGGCTGCTGTTTCTGGTCCTGCTTAAAATGATCCGCGCGGTTGCGGGCAGCGTATTTTCCATCGAACCTTCTGCATATATCATCACGCTGGTGCTGTTCTTTGTGATATTCGTCTTTACCTCGCTGCTAAATCTGCGTCAGGTGCGCATATCGAGTCCCATCGCGCTGATGAGCAGCGAACGGCGGGGCGAGAAGGACTCCCCGCTGCTGATCCCGCTCGCGATTATCGGCCTCATCTTCCTTGGTATCGCGTATTATGCCGCGTGGAGCATCATTTCGCCGGGCATGGCACTCAGCTGGTTCTTCCTGCTCGCCATTCTGGTGATCATCGCGACAAACATCCTGTTTCGGTCTGGCAGCATTGCCGCATTGCGGGCGCTGCGCGCCAATAAGAAGCTCTATTACAAACCGCGCAACTTCATCGCGATTGGCGGCATGTTCCAGCGCATGCGGCAGAATGCCAAATCGCTTGCGACGATCTGCATACTCTCCACCATGCTGATCGTGACGGTGTCCGGTACGCTCTCGCTGTACCTCGGGCAGGAGAATATGCTCTCGGCCATGTATCCTTACGACATGGATATCGAGATCACCGCAGACCACGGCGAGCAGGCGATCCGCGATTTTGACAATGGGATTGTGGCGCTTGCCAAAGATTACGACGTCACCGTCAGTGCGGACAAGAGCAAGCTGATTTCCGAATTGCCTGCCGGTCAGGAATTTGAACGCAACAACTTCGTCCCCGCGGATGCCGTGTGGGTGGAAACACCGCACCTCGTTTACTTCAACGATGTCATGCGCTTCGATGTGGACGGTACGGACGAAAACTGCCTGAAGTTCGTGGACGGTGTCAGGGATTTATACGACCGTACATTTCCCGGGGAAAGTATCTCCACGCGCGACGTGTTTGGCGCACGGCAGGATGGCTATGGCATGTACGGCGGATTGCTGTTCCTCGGCGCGTTCTTCGGTATTCTGTTCCTCGCCGTCACGGTACTGATCATCTACTTCAAACAGATATCCGAAGGGTATGAGGACAAGGCGCAGTTCGCCATATTGCAGAAGGTGGGTATGGACGACGCGCAGGTGAAGGCGACGATCAACCGGCAGGTACTGTGGGTGTTCTTCATCCCGCTCGGCATGACGATATTGCACATGGTGTTCGCGTCCAAGATCATGGCGCGCATGCTGCAAACCTTTATGCTTTACGACTGGGGACTGGTGCTCGCGTGTATCGGCGGTGTGTGCGTGGTGTTCGCGCTGCTGTATCTGGTGGTGTACCGGCTGACCGCCCACGTCTACTACCGGATTGTCAAGTGGTAGGGTTAAACCAGGGAAACAAAACGGCTGCTCGCATTTAAGGGCAGCCGTTTTTTCATAGGATGAATTTCCCGGGGAATACGGAACGATGCGGTACCCACCCGGCATGAAGGCGACGGCACGCTAATCGCCCGAAAGAGCTTCCGCCGCATCCGGGTAAACCGCCTTGAGCTTTTCGTTGGCAGCCTCCAGCCGGACGCAATACTCCGCATAAGCTGGGCTGAGCCTTTTCATCGCGGGGATGAAGATCTCGTAATAGCCGCTGGCCGTGTTGAATTCCTTAATCAGGGTCTGGAACCGGTATGCGGGAGAATTTCTGAACTCCTCGGATCTCCGATATTGGATATACGATTCCAGTGCCGCCTTATTCTCTGACAGAAATGCTTCCATGTTTTCCAACGACCGTTTCATTTTCCCGCCGATATCTTCCATGGTCTGAGCGCCGATATCCTTTGTATCTTCCGTCAGATAACGCTGTACATCCTCGGGAAACACCATTGCGGGTGCGCCGTCCAGAAAGCGTACGATCTCACGGAACGCCTCCTGCTGTTCGCGGGTTTCGATTGGCTGGTTCAGAAAGCCCGCAAAATGCAGGCTGATGAAGCGCCCATAGTAGCCCGGAAAGGCTTCTAAAAGTCTTTCCGCAATGGTCGTGGTTTTCTCCAAGGATTCGACCCGTTCTTTTATTGCATACCAGTCCTGCCGCACGCCAAGCTGGCCAATCAAAGCCTGTCTGACCGCATCCCGCTTAAGCCGGATGCGATATCGTACGGATAGCTTTTGGAGGATTTCTCCGCTGGCATCCGCCAGCACCGAGCGAATTTCCTCTACGCCCAGCCCCAGCCTGCGCAGGACCGCAGTTTTAATCAATCGCTCAATATCCCCGGCTGAAAAATCCCGGTATCCGTTCTCCAACGCAGCCGGATTGATGAGCCCTTGTTCGATATAGTACTCCACAGCCTTCTTGGTCAGCCCTGTGGCATCGCAAGCCTCCCGAATCAACATCATCTCACCTCAAAGTGATCATACGCCAAACCCTTGGGGAACAGTCAACAGGCAATTTCATACGATCTCTACCCCCAGCAGCTTCGCGAGTTCCGCCGCCTGAAACATATTGATCTTTGCCCCGCGCAGTTCGGCATACGTGTCCGACAGTGTGATGCCTTCGATAGTGCAATCGGACAAGTCCACGCCCTTAAGCGGGGTTTTATAGAAATCGGCGTGCGTCAGGTTGACCTGCCGGAGCATAATCCCTTTCAGCTTGACCTCGGACATAAACGCCTCTTTGAAATCGCAGTCCAGAACCTTGCAGTTCATCCAGGTCGTTTTCACGCAGTTTGCATAATGGAAGGAACACCCCTTGATTTGGGCTTGTTTAAAATAAGACTGGCTGAAATCGCTCCCAGCAGCCTTGCCGTATATAACTTCCGTATTTTTCCAATAACTGCCGATGAATTTGCAGTTGGAAATATCACAGTTGGTAAACTGGGTATCCGTAAAATTGACCCGCCTGAAATCGCACGCAACAAAGCGGCATTTTTCAAAGCGTACGCGCTCAAAATCCATTTTGGACAGATCAAGTTCTTCCACCGTTTCATTTTCAAAATTCATATCCCGGACCGGGACCTCGTCCTCTTTTGCTTCCGCAATGATCTCAGCGAGCGTCATCTGCCCTACCTCGTATTGGTGTTTTGCGGGTATTATACCACGCGCGCAGTCTCTTCTCCCGCCCTTTTTCAGGACTTTATAACGGGCGTAATATTTCCATTAATCTCTTTCGCATACTTTTTTTAATGATCCTTTTCCCTTTATTGAATAGAATGAGCATGCAGTGAATGCTGTACGGAACGTTCCTTCAGCGGCAGGCTTCAGTCCTGCGCGGTGCGTCTGGCCCCTGGCCTTACGTATTCCGGAGCGCTTCGCAAACGGATGTGTCGAAGGTTCGAATCCTTCAGCAAGCTTAAGGGTTTGCGTAGCTCAGTGGGTAGAGCAATCTAGTCTGGAATCGCCCTTTGCGACGTGGTTCGACTCCACACAAAAAATGCCCTGTCACGGCATGTCTGAAAGCAATGGCTGCAGTTTGGTTTTTCGGTTCCGCGCCCCAAGGTTCCCTTGCGACAGCGGGACAACCGGCGCGCTGCTCTGCGCAGCGAAGGATACCGCCGTTTCTCTCCCCGGGCCAGATGCAAAGCATCGCGCCCCGGCAGAGAAACCGCTCAATTCCCTGCCCGCAGCCGGGCCTGTGAAAAACGCAAACGGCAGCCAAACGAGTACAAAGCACGTTCGTGCTTGGATATAAGGGGGAAAGATTATGAAGTATGTAGTAAAGAAGCACGAGATGGGGCTGCTGTTTAAGAATGGCAGCTTTGTGAAGGCCGTGAAGGAAGGCACGTACCGGTATGCCGCGCTGTCGCATTATACCTTGATCAATGTGGACATGCGCGTCAAGTTCGCGCCCAAGGGCATGGATATCAACCTTTTCCTGGAAGATCGGACGCTGATGGATATGCTGCACATCGTGCGCGTGCGGGACAACGAGATCGCGCTGCACTTCGCGGATGGCAATTTCGTCGACATCCTGCCGCCGGGGGCCCACGCCTATTTCAAGGCAATCTATGACCACGCGTTTCGGATCGTCAATACTGATGAGCCGATGGTGGCGGGCGATATCGATCTTTCGATATTTTCGAAGGGCTACTTTAAGGCCGAGGGCGCCGCGTATATTTCCGCATTTTCGGTGCCCTCGGGAACGGTGGGCATCCTGATGATCGACGGCGAGTATGTAAGGCAGCTTGCGGCGGGCAGCCACTATTTCTGGAAGGGCCGCCATACCGTCGAGGTAAAGACGGTGGACCTGCGCGCACGCGTGCTCGAGGTATCCGGGCAGGAGCTGCTCTCGCAGGATAAGGTGACGCTGCGCATCAACTTCGTATGCCAGTACAGGATTACCGATCCCATTAAGTCGGTTACGGACTTCGACCATCATAACGAGCAGCTGTACTATGCGCTGCAGATGGCGCTGCGCGAATACGTCTCTACTCGCAAGCTCGACGATCTGCTGGCGGAAAAGCACGAGATCGGACGGATCATCCTGTCCGCCGTTCAGAGCAAGCAGGCGTTCTTCGGCGCGGAGTTCATCGAGGCGGGCGTCAAGGACATCATCCTGCCGGGCGATGTGCGCGACATATTGAACACCGTGCTGGTGGCCGAAAAGCAGGCGCTGGCCAACGTCATCACGCGGCGCGAAGAGACGGCCTCCACGCGGAGCCTGCTCAACACGGCCAAGCTGATGGATGAAAACCAGACGCTGTACCGGCTCAAGGAGCTGGAATACATTGAGCGAATCTGCGGCATGGTGGGCAGCATCTCGCTCTCGCCGGGGGCGGGCATTATCGAGCAGCTGGGCACGCTGATCGGAAGGAGCGAATGACGACCGACCGGAGAGCCCTGCCCAGCCTTCAGATGGATAATAAGCCTCCCTCAGACGAGGGAGGTGTCCCATACGAGATTTCCAATCTCGTATCGGACGGAGGGAGTGACCGGTCTTAAGCCATTTTCTCTCCCCCAGTCATCTGTCGGTGACAGCCCCGGTGCCGGGGTCCCCGAAAAGCATAGCTTTTTGGGGTGGTCGTCAGAGGGGGTCGTAAAGAGAGCCTTTTTAACACTCTTCAGGCCGGAGAACTGTTTTCCGGCCTTTGATTTCTGTTATTCTGGGGCGTATACCGCCCGACACCTATGCTGGGTACGTGAGAATGTTGGTGATCAGGCCGTTTTAAGATGCTTCACCTTCGGTTCAGCATGACATAACAGGTTCTTAGTACACTGAAGACCGGAAAGTTATTCTCCGACTTTTATCATGTCTATCTGCCGCCGCACTCTCTCAATATACTTCTGCTTAAAATCGGGCGGACCCAGCACACGGATCGCCGGGCCGAACGACAGCATTAATATCAGCAGCTCCTGCACGTCGTCGTCCATGCAATCGATCTGCATCGTGCACTTCCCTGTTTCCTCGTTCAGCGACGAAATCCTTTTGTAATTAGAGAGCCCGATGAATATTCGCTCAAAGCCGTTTCGGAAATCGGAAACTTCGATGGCGATGGGGTTTTTGAGCATCTTTTGCTCGATCAACCGCTTACAGTCTATCGCAGCGCAAGGCCCGTCTGGTATAATTCGAATCATCCGGGCGACGTTGAGCTTGATGTAGCGAGACGGCTGATTTTGGAACAGGCTGACGCCGCACAGCCGGAACTTGTCGTCCCGAACGCCATATTCAAGCTTATAAGGCGCAATCCTGACAGTCTTTCGTTCTCCCCGCGACGAGTTATACACGATCCGCAGAACCTCATTCTGCCTGATTGACTCCAGCAGCGTTTTAAACCGAGCCCGATAGGCTTCGTTTTCAAAATCGTCGCTGTCGGCAGCGGTTTCCGTGTATAGGATATCGTCCATGCTGTAGAGAGGCCGTATGTCCTTCAGCGCATCATGGAGGCGGGCGATCTCCTCATCCTCTAAAAATAACCGTATCCTCCGGTCCTGCAGCAGCGTACGGATCAACCGCTTCTGATTCAGCGTGAGGCACGGAATTGGCTTGTTCTTGAGGATGGAAGTATAGCCGTTTCCGGTCTTTTTCAAAAGGTTGTAGCCCGAGCCGTCCTGAGCGAGCGCGTCCGGCGTGAAGTACAGGCCGCTTTCGGCAAAGCCGCAGGCGTCGACGATCTCGCCGATGTCCCGCACGGTTACCGGAGCGTCCGCCGCCTTCTCCAGTATCCGCCGCATCATATCGTAATACGCGCCGTATATCTCGTTAAACATCAGCTTCCCCCTCGTAAAGCCTGCCCATCGCTTCAATGTCCCGCTTAAACTGTGATATCACACCGACTTCCGTACCCTCAATGGAAACGATACGGCCGATAAAGGTGCGCAGCCATGGCACCATCTCCATCGTGTCCGGCACGTCGATGGCATACTCAAACGTGTTTTCGGCAATTCGCGTCAATGTGCCATGCTTGCCCTCGCGCACCAGCCGCTCGACCACGTACTTTTCCTGCTGCTCGTCGATGTGCAGCACCATACGCACATGCTTAAGGGTGTCCTGCCGGTGCACGAGGGAGAAGGAATTCTCTGCGAGCCTTTTGTATTCCGCGCGTATCTCCTCGAAACCCGCAACCGGCTCGCCGGGTGTGACCGATTTAATGTAGTCCACGCGCATCGTGGAGAACCTGCGCTTCCGCAGGGAGAAAAACACCAGATAACGCCGGCCGGTCCGCGTATTGGACAGCACATAAACCGGTACGGCGGAGCGCGTCACGATGTCCCGTCCGAACTTTTCCTGTGAGACGCTGATACTCCGTTGATCCGACATGGCATCGAAAATATGGCGCAGCACATCATCGTCCAACGCCTGCGCAAAAAATATCTGCCGGTACATAAAGGGGCTTAATTGCCCCTTCACCATGGCGGCACCCAAAAAGCCCATGGGCACAACGTTCTGATAAAAAAGCAGTGCGTCAACCAACGCATTGCCGAGCGGCAGCTCGCAGCCGGTAAGGCTGTAGCACAGGGATTTGCCCGTTTTCTGCACGGAGAGAATGCCCAATGCGGTGTATTCGCTGAGCTTGTTGCGAATCGTCATCGCGTCGATCAAAACGGGTTCGCTCAGACTGCACAGATAGTCGTTCGCGATGACCTCCGCGATTTCGGGCGCGGACAGGCATTGGTCCTGCAGGATGTCCAGTATCACAAAATGCAAAAACAGATCGTTCCGCGTAAACGATTTGGTTTCCCAAACCTTGAACAGCGGATTCACGGATTTGGCGATGGTATCCGACGCGATGGAAATCGTCTTGCCGCGGCTGTCCCAATGCTCGCTGACGTAATCCTCGAGGTAGCTTTGAATACGCCGCCGCTCGTTGTCGTAGCTGCGCGCGGAAACCGCATCGTAGTCACCCCGGCTGCGATACCCGAATATGAAAAAATCGCGGACAAAATCCCTGATCTTTTCGAAGTTTTTAATGAGCTCAGAATATCCCGGCAAAACATTCACCCTGTCATATTATATAATCATTTGCATGGCATTCACAATGCGCATTCGCACACTTTTCTTAACGATATCTTCCTCAAAAAGATGTATATTGGCTTCAGAAACGAGGTGTAAGCCATGTATGTAATCAGAAATCTTGAAGATCAGCGCCATCCCATCAAAGTCTGGCTGCCGGAGGGCGCAATCGAGCCGGGCTGTCTGGAACAGACCGCCAATTTATCCCGCCTGCCGTTTATCCACCAGTGGGTCGCACTGATGCCGGATACCCATCAGGGAATGGGCATGCCGATCGGCGGCGTGATCGCCACGGAAGGCGTCATCATTCCCAACGCGGTCGGTGTGGACATCGGGTGCGGCATGGCATTCGTCCAGACGGATATTCCGGCGGAAGCGCTGAAAGAGGCGCAGACCCCATCCGGCTCGCTGCTGCAGTGCCTCGTGGGCGATATCCTGCGCAACGTTCCGGTAGGCTCCGCACACCACCCGAAGCCTCAGCCTTCCCGCGTCATCGATGAGGCAATCGCGAACGTGGAGCAATATGCTTGCGTGCCCAGCCTCGTTGCCGAGATCGAGAACGGATACTATCAGATTGGCACGCTTGGTGGCGGCAACCATTTCATCGAGATCCAGCAGGATGAAGCGGGCATGGTCTGCGTCATGCTGCACAGCGGCAGCCGCCATTTCGGGCTCAAGATCTGCAACCACTTTGATCAGGCGGCGCAGGAATTGAACCAGCGCTGGTATTCCTCCGTCCCCGAAGAATACCGGCTGGCGTTTCTGCCGGTAGATACGGATGAAGGACAAAACTACATCCGTTATATGAACCTTGCGCTCGATTTCGCGCACGAGAACCGCGACCGGATGATGCAGACGGTGCAGGGCATCCTCGCGCGCTGGAGCGCGAAGCTCCTCGGCTTAACGCCCGCCTTCTCCGGTTATATCAACTGCCACCATAATTATGCGGCGATCGAGCACCACTATGGCAAAGACGTCTGGGTGCATCGCAAAGGCGCCATCCGCGCGCGCGAAGGCGAGATCGGGATTATCCCCGGCGCAATGGGGTCCGCCAGCTACATTGTGGAGGGCAAGGGTAACCCGGAAAGCTTTTATTCGTGCTCCCACGGGGCAGGTCGGCGCTATTCCCGGACCAAAGCAATGGAGAACTTTTCGGTGGAACAGGTGATGGTAGACCTTAAAACCACCGGAGTGGTGCTGGGCAAGCACAAAAAGAACGACGTTCCTGAGGAGTGCCGCTTTGCGTACAAGGATATCGAGGAGGTCATTGCAAACGAACTCGACCTCGTAACGCCGGTCAAAAAACTGAGCACGCTGGGCGTAGTGAAGGGCTGAAGCAATTAATCGCGAAAGATCCCGTGTTATCGGGGCATACCTGCCGCATTCCTTACGTGATGCGGCTTCAGGCTGTCGATAAACTTATCATGCCTCCCTCAGACGAGCACCCTCCGGGTACGTAGGAGGTGGCACGAAGTGCCGGAGGGAGTGACCTGCTTTTAGGCTTTTTCTCTCCCCCAGTCACCTATCGGTGACAGCCCGTGCCGGGGTCCCCTAGAAGCGCAGCTTTTTGGGGTGGTCGTCAGAGGGGGCCATAAAAAGAGCTTTTTTAACACTCTGCAGCCGCATTTTTACGTGATGCGGCTTTTCTTAATTAAAAATTGACTCCTGATTCATTGTTTGTTTACACGTTCTTATTCTTATTATCTTAATATTGTGTATAATGTCTTTATTAAGAATTATTTGCAATAATGCTGATAGTTCTTATGAAACGAATGGAGGTGTTTCAAGCATGTTCATGAGAAAAGTATTTTCGCATATAACTCTTCTTCTCGTGCTGCTTTCGTTAATCGGATGCAGAAGTATCGCCAATGGCTCTAACGGAAATACAACACCCACACTGACCAGCAGCGCAACAGCGTCAGCAACATCGGTTCCAGAAGTCGTATCAAGTGCCACAGCCGATCTGGCAAACAGCAGTTCTGCGGGTGCTGACATTGTTTCCAGTGCAACTCCGTCCGGGTCGCCTGCCATCAGCGGAGACGTGGATACCGTTACAGGCGCAACTACCACACAAAGCAATGGCAGTGTAGATACAATATCAAGCGCAACGAATAGTGATAAAGAAGAAGACGATGATGATGAATCTGAGGACGATGACTAATTAACAAATGCCTCGAAATTAATTTATACAAATAACGAGGTAACCCCTGAATATATGTCTTGTCACAGAGCTTATGGGATATATTATTTGCATCGACGGGAGGCGGGCTACCATTCCCCCTGAATGACGCCCTCCTCGTGGTCCAGATAAAAATACGGCCTGTCAAAGTAGTTGACGCCCGAGCTGCCGAAGGTGGTATCCACATCAATCCACCGGTCCTCCTTCGGGTAATATGCCTGATTCCAGGCGTGGTCTCCCCAAGCGGAGCCCGTATACCCGATGCCGATGATAAACCTTACCTTCACATCGACGGCCCGGCACATCGCCACATAAAGACACGCAAAATCGAAACACACGCCCTTGCGTGTAGTATAGGCGACGATTGCACCGGATTCCACGTCGGAAGGGTCCTTCGCAATCATGGCCGCTTTGCTGTTGTCGTATTCGATATTCCCGCAGATCCATAAATAGATCAGGTACGCCTTTTGCCGGTCGTCGATTTCGGTACCGACGATTTCATTCGCCAGATCATCGATCTGCGCGTTTGAAATAACCGCCTCGGCAAGCGTTACGCCGTTGAAATACCGAATCAGCGGAAATCCGCCGAGCCCATTGGCATTGTCATCCTCATTTTTCTCAAACGAATCGTTAAGGATAACCTGAATGTCTTTCACCGTGCCGCTATTGAGCAGCGGCTTTATGAGGTTTCCCTGCACCAGCTGATACGGGGCGGAATCCTGCGCATCCTCCGTGATAAAGGAACTGTTAAAAAAGCCGGTGTAGAATGTAAGCAATATCGAGAAAACCAGCACCAGCCAGATCGACCTTGGCACCTGCCATAGCCCGCCGATCAAACGTCTGACAAATCCGCTGCGTGAATTCACCGCGCACGAAATCCTATTGGACATCGGCACGATGGCATACCGGTAAAGTGGTAGCGTGAGCAGATACAGCAGGCCATCGGCGATGAGCGTAAGGACGATAATAAACGTCATATACACCCAAAGCTGTTTGGTGGCTACCGCGCTCTCCAGCGTGGGGAAAATCTTGTACAAAAACGTCAGCACAATGTTCTCGCCGCCGGACAGGATGACTCTTGTCAAATAGACGGACAGGATGACAGAGGCGAGCAGAATCAGGCTGTACAGCAGCGAAGCAAACGAGCGGCGTACTCTTCCGCAGGTGAGCGGTTTGATGATCCCAATCAATATGGGGATGGCGAAAATCACGATGATGAGTGCGGTCACGAAATTGATGCTGCTGAATACGGTTTCGAACATTGCCCCCTGCCTTCCTTGTTTACATAATAACAGATCGTCGCCAAGCTACCCGCATTAATTTATCATTTTTCATATATTGTTTTAATTTTAAACTTAAATGAACAACGCTGTTCCTGTTCCGTGTCGTTTTTCTATGGTTAAAACCAATTCTATGATACAATAAAAAGAAGGTTCAAACTGATTATAATGACTATGGCGAATTTGCGTAGCCCCTCGCCTCAACATTTTTCGACATAAACACATGTGGATATAAAGAGGTACTGATATGAGGATCAGCGAAGCGAAACAGTGCATCATTGAACTGTACAAAAACACCGATTGCGTAACGGCACTCATCAGCGAACGCGGCGTAGGAAAAACCTCTGCGTTTCAGCAGTGCGCGTGCGAACTCGGCATCGGCTACATGGGGCTTTATGCCGCGGCCATGGAAGGCCCGGACTTTATGGGCCTGCCGGATAAGGACCGCGAAAAAGGCATCACGCGCTATCTCGCGCCGCAGTTTCTGCCCACCTGCAACGCCGTCGCGGAAGGTTTCTTCCCAGAGAAGGGTCTGCTGGTGCTTGAGGAAATCAATCGCGTTCCGACCGATACGATTTCCGTACTGTATCCCCTGCTGCTGGAACGCAAGATCAACGGCCACAGCCTCGCCCCCGGCTGGAAGATCGGCGTGACGATGAATCCCGATACGCTGAACTACGCGGTCAATTCGCTCGACGACGCGATGCTCGACCGCTTTATCTCCATTGAAGTCACCGCAAACCTGGAAGACTATATTACCTATTCGCTGCAAAACAACCCATGCGACGATGTGCTGGCCTACCTCACCGCCTGCCCCGATATGCTGCTGCGCATCAAGAAAGCCGCCGACAGCACTGCCACCGCGAAATCCCCCACGCCGCGCGGCTGGACGCGCGTACAGCAGCTGCTGAATAGCTGCTCGCTGCCCGAAGCACTGATGCAGGAACTCATTTCGGGCATTCTTGGGCCGGAAACCGCCGCCTCGTTCCTCGGCTATCTCAAAAACCGGGAATATGCCATCCCCTCGGCCGACGCGCTGCTGAAAGGCTACGACTCGGTGCGCCCGCAGGTGATGAAGCTCGTTCAGGGCGGCAGGCTGGATATTCTGGGTCTGATGCTCCGCAAGGTGGTTTCCCTGCTGGATGGGAGCGCAGTGCATTGCAATAACCTTAATGCAATGCTCGCCGACCTGCCGGAGGAGTTTCAGCTGCTGTTCTTTAAAACGCTGGCTGAGGGCAAACCGGAGCTGTTCCTTCAAGTTGCGCAGCAGACCAGCGCCATCGGCGCGCTCTCCGATCAGATTTTAACGCTATTATCCTGAAGGGGGACACGCCATGCGCATGCAGGACGCGGTAATGAAGCTGCTGCTCGGCCAGCCCTTCTACGGATCGCTCGCTTCCTCCATATCCATACACGAAACCAATAGCACGAAAAATATGGAGATGAACCTGTCTCCTTCCCCGATTCTCAAGTACAACCGGGAGTGGTACGAAGCCTTAAGCGACGCGCAGGCCATCGGCGCGCTGCTGCATGAGCTGCTGCACCTGCTGCTGCTTCACACCCTGCGCCGCGGAGACCGCGACCCGCTGCTTTGGACAGTCTGCTGCGACATGGCGGTAAACGAGCATATTCCCGCAGGGATGCTGCCGCCGCATGCCGCCACAACGGAAAAGATCGAACAGAAAATCCATTTCAAGATGGACCGGTTCAAAAGCGCCGAATATTATTATGCGGTGCTTTCAAAGCTGTTCGACGATCAGTTCAGCTTCTCGCTGCGCGAGGATACGGTTACCTTGAGCTGCGGCGACGTGACGCTGTTCGAGTCTAAGCTGCAGGCTGACGAGGATATTCCGCAGGTCAACGAGCAGGCGCTGAAAAGCAAGATATATGAGATCACGGATGAAGCGTTCCAGAAGGGCGAGGTGCCGGAAGGGCTCTTCGGTGAGCTCGACGACACGTTTTATAAGCGGGCGCAGATCGACTGGAAAGGTATGTTCAAGCGTTTCCTGACCGGCAGAGGGCGCATGCAAAGCCGGGCGACCTATAAGCGCATGTCCCGCCGTTTCGATAACTACCCCGGCAGCAAGCGCAGCGTGGGCATCCGCGTCCTCATCGCGCTCGACGAAAGCGGCTCCATCACCAACGAGCAGCTGCAAACCTTTCTGCACGAGCTGGCGGAGGTGAACCGAATTACCAATGCTGATATACTGGTGACCGAATTCGACACAGAGTGCTCGAAGCCCAAGCCCGCCGCGGAATACCGGCATAAGACGCAGCGCGACAAAAAGGGCGGTACGGATTTCCGTCCGATATTCGCGCTCGCGGATAGTCTGAAAATATCGCTCGTCGCCATCTTCACCGACGGCGAGGGCATCGCGCCCGACCACGCGGACCAGAAGGTGCTCTGGGTGCTCACCAAAGAGGGCAAACAGCCGGCCCCATACGGCTACTGCGTCAGGTTTGAATAGAAAGCAAAGATAAGGCGGCACAGCGAATGGTACTGGAATACTATCTGACCGGCGGACACATTCAGATCGGCAAAAAGGAGATGGCGTTCGAGCTGCTGCGGCCTGACAGCATACTGCGGTCCCTGCTCGGGTACGGCGCGGGCAAGCTTGAGACATTGGCATCCCGGCAGGTACGTACGGAAACGCAGGGCGACTCCGTCCTCCTCGATTTCAGCCGCATCACGGCACGAAAGTTTGATGACAATCCCGAAGCGATGCTCCAAGACTTCAAACGCCGCTATGGCAGCGCGGTGGGCGGAAAGCTGCATTTCCGGTGCATCTATACGACGTTCGAGCAAGCCTACTATTTGGAAGCCGATCTTGACGCGGACGAAGTCACGCTGCGCAGTCCTAACTAAGTCTGCTGATTCCTCGCTAGAACCGTCTTTTCAGCCCGCATGCCGCATGGTACAATGACGTTCAGATAGTTTCACAAAACCCACAATTCATTTTGCCGACAACCACAGATACCTTTATCCATTAAGAGCGCGGCGTCGTTCCGCATAGAAAGAGGACAGCGATGAAGACTTTGTTGAAGAACGGAAAAATCTTTGACGGAACCGGCGCAGCCGCACAGACAGGTTCGGTGATATTAGAAGGGGACGCGATTACCGACGTGTTATACGGTGACGCGCCTGAGACGTTTGACGGGCGGGTTATCGACTGCGCAGGCAGGGCGATCGCACCGGGCTTCATCGACGCGCACTCCCATAACGACTGGTACGCCGCGCGGAAAAATTCCGCGCCGTATTTTATTCCCTTTGTGCAGCAGGGCATTACCACGCAGGTATGCGGCAACTGCGGCTTCTCGCCCTTCGGGTTCGAAACAGGCACGCAGTATTACGATCTGCTGGGCGGCGGCCTGTTTGAGATGGGTGAAACCTTTGGGGATTATTCCACTTTTGCGGGCTGGCGCGCCGCCGCGGAGAAGACCACGCCGCTGAACCTCGTTCCTTTGCAGGGGCATGGCTCGGTACGTATCGGCATATCGGGCTACGAGAACCGTCCGCTCACGCCGGGTGAAATGAAGCGCCGCAACGCCAAGCTCGAGGAATCATTCGATCAGGGCGTGTTCGGGCTGTCGTACGGGCTGATGTACGAGCCGGACCGCTACGCGGCGTGGGACGAGCTCGACGAAGCCGCGCGCATCACCGCAAAGCGCGGTGGCATACTGACGGTGCATGCGCGCGCGTGTTCCGCTGCTTCCACCTCGTACAATCCGCCCATCGGCGGCGAGCCGCACAACGTGCGGGCGCTCAAAGAGATGATCGATCTCACGCGGCGCACCGGCGTGCGCATGCAATATTCCCACCTGATATTCGTCGGGAAATCCACCTGGCGCACCGTCGAAGAAAGCCTGAAGCTCATCGACCAGGCGCGCGCCGAAGGGCTTGATATCGCCTACGACCTGTATTCCATGACGTTCGGCGTCTCCGTCATCACCGTGGTGCTGCCGAGTTGGTTCCTCTCGCTGCCCAAGGAAAAGCAGCACAGCTTTGCCGCGCGGGCACGGCTCGCGGTAGAGATTGCCGTCACCAAGCACGCGCTCGGTTTCAACTTCGGCGACATCCAGATCGCCTGGGCGGGCGAAAACCTCACGGACATCTGCGGCATGCGCATCAGCGAGATCGCGAAGCTGTGGAAGATGAACGAACTCGATACGTACCTTAAGATCGTGGAGGCGAGCGAGGGCAAGGGCCGCGTCAACATGTACCGCTACTACAGCGAGGACATCATCCGTCAGCTCATGCGCCACGAGCCGTCGCTGTTTATGACCGACGCGTGGATCGAGGCCAACGGCGTGCAGAACGCCTCCGCCTACGGCTGCTTCCCGCGCTTTTTGCAACTGTCGCGCGAGACGCAGGCACTTTCTATGGAAGCTACAATACGCAAGATGACCGGAGCGGTCGCGGACCGGTTTGGCATCGCGAACCGCGGCTATCTCAAAGCGGGCAGCGCGGCGGACATCGTGATATTCGACCCCGAACATGTGGCGTCCCAGGGGGATAGCTGCGAACGCCCGGTCGGCATTGACGCGGTATTTGTGAACGGCATGCAGGTGGTAAAGGACGGCGTTGCGGACGAAAAAGCACTAGTAGGCGCGGGGCACGTGCTGAGGAGGGGGTAAGGCCGTCAGGCACTAAATCATCCGCCATTATAAACAAACAGCACTCCCAAATCCGGAAGTGCTGCTTTATTATCCTCATATTAAATCAATCATTTCCTCCCGACGGCTTTTGGCGGTAAAAGTACTCGCCGTTGAACTCCAGCTTGCCGTCGATGAGGTAGAACCATGTGCTGGGTCCGTCCTCTTTTTCGTAGATTTCGCCCTCGATATAGCCCGGTTCGGTGTATCCAATCGCGTACATGAAACGGATTCGGCTCTCTTCGCCGTCGGTCATCGTCATGCCCTTGCCGTTTTGCAGCAGTATCAGTTCCTTGCCGCTTTGCGAATACCACCGCCCCGCCACCGGGTTTGCGGAAAGCGCCAGGATAAGGATGATCACCGCCAGCAGCACCACGCAGGCCGCGATGGCGATGATAAGGCCTCTTTTTCGTTTTGGCCGTATTATGATGGGCGGACGTATAGCCGCGGGCTGCGCATCGGCTTTTCCCGCCTCGCCCGCAGGTGCGCTCGCCTGCAATGGCTGCCCACACTTCATGCAATACTGAGAATTGTATTCATCCTTTTGTCCGCAGTTGTTACAAACCATAAGCGCCTCCATATAATCGGCCTTCGCCTCATTCATCTTCTGTTCTGCCATTATATTCGGAAATGAACATGCTTATAACCAAATTATATATCGCAAGGGATGTATTCACAACTTCTTTTAAAACAGAAGGCGCTCCCTAAGGAAGCGCCAGAGTGTCAAAAAACCTCCTAATGGCCCCCTCTGACGAGGGGGCTGTCACCGATAGGTGACTGGGGGAGAGAAGCTTGAAACTAGTCACTCCCTCCGGCGCTACGCGCCACCTCCTATGTACCCGGAGGGTGCTCGTCTGAGGGAGGCATGACAAGCTTTATCGACAACCTGAGACGCTCTCCTCAGAAAGCGCCCACATGTGCCATTGCTTTACTCGATCACTTCCACCGCCAGCGGGTATTTGCTCATCCACTCGCAGCCGTCCTTTTGAATCAGTATCGGGTTTTCGTACCGGAAGCCGATGTCCTCCGCCGGGCAGGCATACTGCATCGCGCAGATGAGTACTTCGCCTTCCCTGTAGACGTGATCCGGGTCGGTCCAGTAGGCGAACGGCCCCTCGTGACCGCCGATGCGCCACTCGTCGCCCAGCATGCCGATGCCGTGCTCGAAGCCGGGCACCATGAAGTCCGCAAAGCCGCGCTCCTCCGCAAACGCCATCATCTGCTCCGCCAGCGACGAGGGCGTGATACCCGCGCGGTAGGTTTTGAGCGTCAGCTCCACCATGTCGGTGAAGTTCTGTGCATGCCAAAGCTGCCGCTTGGATACGGGCACGATCAGGTAGTTGTGGCTGTGATCGCCGCATGCGAGTTTGAAGAGCGCGTGGATATCCACCATCAGCGGCTCACCCGCCTTAATCTCTTTGGTCGTTGCGGGCGTGCACGCCCCTCCGGCAAGGCCGGTGCGGTACCCGCAGGCAATCTCGTTGCCACCCGTAAAGGACCACTCCCACACGCTGCCCGCCTTGCGCATCGCAAGGGCCGCAATGCCCGCGATCTCGGTTTCGGTTTTGCCCTTCCAGCCGCCGTTCTTAATGGCATCATATACCGCCGCATGGCCGATATCCACGATGCGGCTGGCCTCGCGGAAGCGGTTGACGGTCCCCTCGTCCTTGATGATGGAGAGCTTGTCGATGATATGGTGCGCGTTGACAAGCTTGCACCCTGGTAGCGCGTCCTCGAATGCCTTGTACTCGTAATAGGTGAGGTTGCCTTCGGGCAAGTAGTTGGACATGCCTGCTTCCACGCCGACCACGCCGCCATCGGGAATAAGTTCTTCGATCATATACGCGATCTGCGAAATCTGGTCCTGCCCGCCCATGGGCGCAAACCCCAGCACGTGATCCTCATCCAGCCACGAGTCGTCCGCAGCCCGCGCGGCGTCAATCACGAACGTAAACGCGGTAGGCAGCCCTTCGGGCGGAATCACGATAAAGCTGCGCCACGGGAAGAACGCGTCGGTCGTCCAGCTCATCGTCCTCAGGCGCGAGCCTAAGTATACATCAATACCCTCTTTTTTCATCTCGGCCTGGATTGCCGCAATGCGGGCCGGAAAATCGATAAAATACGGATCCTTTGTCATCGCCATGCCTCCTATTCGAACCGCGTGGGGATGGTCGCGATGATCTTGTTGATGCGGTCGCACAGCGAAGCCAGTTTTAAGGCTTTCACCATGTTGCCGCGCAGCTTCAGCTTGCCGCCCATCAGCGCTTTTTGCGCGCCCAGCTGTGCCCGGGAGATCAAGACAAAGGTCTCATAGTCGCCTGTGATGGTGAACTCCGCGGCGGGACCCTTGCCAGAGCCGGTCTCCACCTTCAAAACCGTCCCGTCATTAAAGCTCACAAAGAAGTATTTCTCCCCTCCTCCGGGGCAGTTTAAATAGAGGTTGTTCATCGAGGAAGTAAGGTTGTTCATCTTCTCCGGCGTCAGCTCTTCGCGCAGCCGTTTCTCCACCTCCGCCGCCCACTGCGGCGACAAATACAGCAGATTCTCCATAGGGTTACTCCTTTCGCTTTGCTGTCCGAAGGCGTGCCGCCTTTCGGGAAACCAAACGCAGAAAGACTATCTGCGGAGTATACCGTTAATCAGCAGCTCAAGGGTTTGGGGCAGGTGGTTTTCCATAAACCTGTCCTCGTTTTCAATATATGCGCGGATGATGAAGCCTTTGTACATGGTGAATAATACGTCCGATACTGCGGCGGAATCGAGCGTTCTGAACTCGCCGCTCAACTGCCCTTCGTCCAGAATGCGGGCAATCATATCCGCGGACTCCGCGTTGATCTCCTCATACGGGTCGGACTCGGGGAACATCGGAAATATGGTGGGATCGTTTTTGAGCAACGCGCAAAAAGCTGCGTCTTCGGATAGATAAAACAGCGCGGTTTCGCAGAGCGCGTGGAACTTTTCCGTCGCGGTTTTCTGAGCCTCCACCGCCGCTTTTACTTTAGCCTGCCAGCGCAGCATGACAAAGCGCACGACATCTTCGTACAGCGCCCGCTTGCCGGAAGTGTACGCATACACGCTGCTGTTGCTCAGTTTCAGTTCTCCGGCGATGTCCTCTAACGTGGTCTTCTTATAGCCGTACGCTGCGAAACACTTGAGTGCAGCCTGCAGAATGGTTTCGTCACCGATCCGTTTGCGCATATTCACCTTATAATCGAATATTTTTGTGGTTTATTCGATTATAATTCTTTCCCTCTGCCTTTGTCAAGCAATTGACCCCATTGATGCCTCTTCTCACATTTGTACACAATATCTTATCCATCAGCGAAATTTAAGAAATTTACACATTTACCGATAACCTAATATATAGCAACGAGGGGGCTGCATATATGGCTTGTGACCGGCTCGATGGATGCCCGTTCTATCAGGATAAACTGCCATTAAAGCGCGGTGTTGGCACCATATTCAAGAGCAAGTACTGCAACGAAAACTTTGAGCAATGCGCAAGATATCATGTGATCAGGGAAGCGGGTGAACAGTTCGTGCCGGATAGCCTCTACCCCAATATGCAAGATGTCGCTGATGACATCATCAAGGAAGTTATGGAAGACCCGATGTCAGCCGGAACACAAGTCGGCAAAAGCTCGTATATCGCGCGGCAGCCGATATTCGACCGCAACATGGGCATATACGGCTACGAGCTACTCTATCGTCAGGGCAGCGACAACTTTTTTACGCAGATGGACGACGATCAGGCGACTGCGGAGCTGATCTACAATTCCTTTTTCGTGTTCGGCCTGTACGACCTGACCGACGGCACCAAGGCCTTCATCAATTTTTCGAAAGAACTCATCGACAGCGACATTCCGTCCCTGCTGCCCAAGCAAAGCATCATCGTGGAAATACTCGAGCGCAGCCATACCACCCAGGCTACGGTGGATGCGTGCAGTCACATCAAATCGCTCGGGTATTCCCTCGCATTAGATGATTTTATATTTGAACCGGAGAACCTTCCTCTGCTGGAATATGCCAATATCGTCAAGATCGATTTCCCCTCCACGAGCCTTGAGGTTCAGGCCAGCCTGATACAAAAGTACGGAAAGAAGGTCAAGTTCCTTGCGGAGAAAGTGGAAACCCGCGAGGACTATTCGCGCGCGCTGGATATGGGATACGATTTCTTTCAGGGTTATTTCTTTTGCAAGCCCTCCATGATCACCTCGCGGGAAGTTGCTTCGCTGAATATCAACCTGTTCAATATACTAAAGGAACTTAACACGATCGACCCGAGTTTCTCACACATCGCTTCCATCATTCAGGGCGACCTCGGACTATCGCTTAAACTCCTGAAACTTGCAAACTCCGTTTATTATGGCGCCCGTTACGAGATCAAATCTATCCTGCACGCATTGTCGTTTATCGGTTCCAACGAGCTTTATCAATGGATCTCCATCATGATGCTCAAAGACTATACCGATATTGAAAATGCGGAGCTGATCAAGCTGTCGCTGATTCGGGCTAAATTTATGGAGCTTTTGTCCATGGAGCTGTATCCGAAGGACAACGCCAACGATTATTTCTTTACAGGAATGTTCTCGTTCATCGATGTGCTGCTCAATCAGGATATGGAAAAAGTGCTCGGCGGGCTGCCGCTTGCATCCAGCGTCAAGCAGGCCCTTCTGGGCGAGGAGAACACACAGCGCAAGCTTTTAAGCTGCGTGATCGCGTACGAAACCGCGAGTATGGATGAAGCGGAACAACAGGAGATCGTCAGCGCCATCGGTTCCAAGAAGTTTATGTCCCTGTATATCGACGCCATCAAGTGGGTAAAAAACCTGAACTATTAGTTTAAACGGCCCTAAGGACCGGAAGCCTGCGCCTACACCTGGTGTTGCACAGCTCCGGTTTTTTTAGTATAATATACCATACATTAATCACCAATCCATACGACCACCCGGAGGTTAAGCATGGCTCCATCCGCTCTCATCGTCTTCGGCCTGTTCGTTGCCGACGCCGCCCTGCACCTTACCGCCGTCGCCAAAAAGAAGGAGCGGCTGCGCCGTATCACCAAGGTACTGCTAATGCCGCTGCTGGCGCTCACATTCGTGCTCGGCCGACTTGCACTGAGCCTCGAAGTGCCCTGGATCGTCGTCGCTGCGCTGATGCTCGGATGCGCGGGCGACACGTTTCTACTTAACCACCATCATCCTGTCGGCATGCCGCTTGGGCTCGCGTCATTTGCGACCGGACACATCCTATACACGCTGACGATCTGGCGGCTCTCGTCCTTGCCTGCCTGGTGGCTCATCGTGCTGCTGGCTGCGGTATACGGCACATGCGTTGCTGTCGCATACAAAAAGCTTCAGGCATTTCTACCCAAAGCTTATCGTCCCGTAGCCCTGTTTTACATGGTATTGCTGAGCACACTCTCTGCGTCTGCCGCCATTAATGCACAGACGACGCTGCATCCCGGTGCATTCGTCGTATGGGCGGGCACGCTGCTGTTCATGTTCTCCGACTCGATACTCTCGTTCGAGATATTCCGTAACGAGACCCGGGGAAGCAACCTCAAGGTGATGGCTCCTTACATCGCGGCGCAAACGCTCATCGTGGCGGGGCTGTTCCTGCAGATTCCTTAGTTCTCATAATACCGGCGCACTAGTTCCTGCAGCTCTTCGAGCGACAACCCCAGTGACTTATAATAGGCGATGTCTTTCTTGAGCTTCTCTTGCGCAAGCTCGCCGCGTTTGGTTTCGAGCTCTCCCTGACGCGGCGCTACAAAGCAGCCCTTGCCCACCATGGTATTGATAAAACCCTTCCGTTCGAGTTCCTCCCACGCCTTTTTTACCGTAATGACGCTGATACGCAGCTCTTTGGCGACGGTCCGTATAGGCGGCAGGCAATAGCCCTGTTCCAGTTCTCCCTTGATGATCTGCGAACTGATCTGCTCATAGATCTGCTGGTAGATTGGCTTGTCGGACGCGCCCGAGATAACTATATTCATCATAAACCGATACGTTCAAACCGCTTCGTAGACATCCGATACGCTGCCAGATTAAACAGCACGAAAACGACGATTCCGCCTGCCAGCACAGCAAGCTGCGCCCCGATATGATCCCTGCCTCCCAGTACTTTTAAGGCGGGTACGGCCAATATGACGAATTCCGCGAGAATGGAAAACACCACTGTGGCCGCAACACCGGCAATGATGGGTACGCCGACCTTGTAAGCGGTCTTGTAGAACATCGGGAAAAACACGATGTTGAAAATCCCGTACATCAGGAATACGCAGCCGATGTACGTCACGTTCGTATCCATAAGGAAGTTACCGGCCGAATAGAGCATCACGTGAATCACCGAGAATATAGCCATAAAGAGTATCTGAGCTAACTCGAAGATGACGATTGACGTGATCCGCGATTTAACGATATCGCTTCTTCGCACAGGCATCATCGCGGAGAAGACGATGTCGTTCTGCGCCTTTGCTAAGGTAAAAATATTCGGTACAACCGTAAACAAAAAGTACATTGGCACGAGCAGGAATACCCATTGAGGGATCAGCAGCAGCGCGCAGAACAGCAGCGAAAGATAGAACATCGGAGTAATTCCGAGTCGGAACTCTTTATAAAGCAAACTTTTCATAGTTCGGTCTCCATTCTCTCATGATAGATCATGATTTCCTCAATACTTGGCTGCCCTGCCTCGATTCCTTCCGCCTTACTGATATCGTCGGTCCGCATCAAACCGGTGAAACCGAACGCGTGCTGCTTATAGCCAATCAGCAGGGGCAGAGCCCGGCTCAGCTGCTCGCGGGGGCCCTGCACCAAGCGGTAGGCGGCAATGAGGTCGTCCTTTGCGCGGCTTTCAATGATCCGTCCGCTCCGGATGTACGTGATGTAGTCGGCACACTTCTCCAGATCACTCGTGATATGCGTGGAAAACAGTATGCTGCGCTCCCCGTCCTCAATTAATTCCTGAAACAGCTCAAGCAGGTCGTCCCGCGCCACAGGATCGAGCCCGCTCGTGGGTTCGTCAAGGATTAGCAGCTTCGCTTGATGTGACAACGCGAGCGCGAGCGAATACCGGACGCGCATGCCGCTTGACAGCTCGGATACCTTTTTATTCTCGTCGATTGAAAACCGCCGCATATATCCCTCGTAGGTCTTTTCATCCCAATGCGTATAGAAGCGGCGCACAACGTCGGTAATAATCCTGATCCGGCTTTTCGGGTAATAATCGACCCCTCCGAACATGAAGCCGATCTCCTGTTTTAATTCCAGCTCGTTTTGTGTAAAATCCTTGCCCAATACCTCTACCACGCCGCCATCCTTGTGCACGAGATTCAATATGGACTTGAGCGTCGTGGTTTTGCCTGCGCCGTTAAGCCCGATGAACCCCATGATATACCCTTTTTCCAGCTCGAATGAAACGTTATCGAGTGTAAACTTTTCATACTGCTTCGTTAATCCCTTGACGGATAGTATCGCCATAGCATCCTCCCTTATTGCCTGGGAAATCTCTTTCCCCAAATAATTGTGCATATTGTATATGCACAATATAGCACCCGACAGTACGCGTGTCAATAGTTGTCGCAAAATCATCCTGCAACGTTTGGGAAAGGTTCCGTAGCAAAACGTCCATTTAAGAAATGGAACCCGCCAGTCCCACCGTTGCATCACATTCAAGCCCTTGTATCCTAAGGCAATACGTTCATTTTTGGCGGCAGTTCCGGGGTTAAAGGTTCCCCCCATCCCGCCCTCAGAAAAAAGGATACAGCGCTATGGAGTCGGCCTTTAAAAACATCCGAATTGCTTACGAGCAAACCGTCTTCGGCCAACCTCCGCACAGCGCCGGATGATATACCCAGTTTCCGCGCGATCACTTTGCAGGCCTTAACGGGCCGCGAAACCACCGTGGATATGGTGATCTGTGCAGGACATCCGATCAGCGCCACCTCTCCGTCCACTTCCCATACGAGGGTATCCGAATCCACCTTTACCCCGTTTTGACCTAACGTTTTCTTATTCAAAACATAATGCAGGGCGAGCGCCTCGTCGTTGCCAAGGAATCGCCTGTAAAGCTCTTTGTCGATACCTCCTGCCTTGACACGCGAGAGAATTTCCATATTCCATGTTGCCTTGCAGTGTTCGCATTTCCAGATCAGCCAGACATCGATCCGGCTGCCGTTTGCGTTCACTCTGAACCTGTTGCTGCTGATAAAGTGCGAACACCCGCATCTTGCACAGCGCTTATTCAGTTTGGGAGAACCCGTGGGCTTTACTGTCCAATTCATGCGGCCTTTCCTTTCACGGCTGCCGCACCCTGAAACGACAACAGCGCAAATCACAATCCAATGTGTTTAAGCTGTCAGAAACAAAATAAAACCGTACAGAGCGAGGTCTGTACGGTCATTGAATCCGAAAACATTGTACGCTGCTGATCCCAAGGTGCAACAAACAGCCGGTTAATATCGGTAATGTTTATTGCTTATTCAATTGTAATCAGCCCTTCTCTGGCATATGGTTCTCCTTTATTAATATAAAAAGTATATATGGAGCGGTCCCAGCTGTCAATATGATCCATACACACAACAGTTCATATTACCTCCTGTAATTCCAGGTGCTATTATCGGCGTCAATCGGCGCTAAGGCTCGCGGATGTTGTCGATACGCACCGTGCCCCGTTCCTGCCGCGTTTCTACACAAAACTCACGCGCCGTAAAGCGGTGCTCGCCTGCAGCGTATTTCAGCGCGAAGCCGCTCTGACCGCACGTAGGGGAAATGGCCTGCGTGTATTGCTTAAATTCTCCGAAAAATTCGCGTAAATCCTCAAACGAGAGCCCCTCGGCCAGTGAAGGCGTCAGGCAGCGCATCGCTGCGGTCTGTGAGCCCGCTTCCACGGCTTGCACGAGCGCTTCGCAGGCTTCACGCGGGGTCGCCGGTTCGCGCTCCGCGCCCGAAAACCAACCGATCTCCGCGGAGGTGCACCCCAGAAATTCCCCACGCCTCTCATAGCGCGCTTTCTCCTCATAAAACGCGCCCTGCCGCACGACAGAAAGCGCATTACGCTCAACGCTGTGTGAAATACAAACCCCGCAAATGGATGTGCGGAAAACCGGTAAAAGCTCCGCAGCGTAGATAAACGCCTCGCCTCCGGAGGTCTTGCCTGAGACGAGCAGCAATGGGTACTCCTCGATCTTGATAAAGTTGATTTGCGCCTGCGCAACGGAAAAAGGCAGCGGCGAGATGAACTTTGGCCGTCCGCTGGAAGAATGCTCTACAGCAAAGCTTGAATATGCTTCATTATAAATAAATGCCGTAAAACGTTCTGCGCCCAGATAGAATTCGTAAGGGCATAACACGGATGGGGCAAATTCCTGCGCTTCACTGCGATATACGGCCAGCGGATGCAGCATGACCTCCACGATGTTTTCAGGCCAGACACAGATTTCAGCAAGCCCGTCCCCTGCATCAGCCGTACTGCCCGCACCAAGACTGATACGCCGCGTATAGGGCAGGTACACAAAATCGCTTTCGTTTTCCAGCGGCAGCATGCTGATAAAAAACGACGCGTTGGCGCTGACGGGCTGTGTCACCGCACCCGCGCCTGTTTCGCCCGCTGGCACCTGGTTGATACTGATCAACGCATGCACCTTGGACGTGATATACAGCAACTTGATTGTATTGTCTTCCATCATGCGCTCCCCCGTCTATATATATTCAAGCCTGCCTCTGCTGATACGCAATTCTATCGGCCGCACAAACCGCATAACTATATACGGAAAGAGTGAATTTTATCATGACGTACAAAAGCAGCGAATTATCGTTTGCTTTTTTCAATTTTGTTGGATAAAAACGGAATAAACCGCATTGTATAAGAGAATAATATACACAAAATTCAATGATAAGGGGTAGGTAACATGGATACGAACAATGCCGCAGGGCTGCCAGACTTCGAAATCTCGCTTCGAACGGGCTGGAAGGATGACGAGAAGCTGATGCTTTGGGACGAGGTAAAGAAGGCGCAGAAGATTGGCGCGCCCTTAAAGCGCGTGTTTGAAACCGTCGCACGCCAGACAGGCCGCAAGCCCAACAGCGTACGAAACTATTATTATATGAAGGTTAAGGAAACCGGCGAGATTGAACAGAAACCCACCACGTTTGTGCAGTTCTCCAAGGAAGAGATTTATTCGCTGCTGCGGACGCTGCTCGCTTCGGGTGCCAAAGGGGAGTCGATTCGCGGCGCGAGCCTCCGCCTTGCCGCTGGCGACAAAACGCTGATGCTGCGTTATCAGAACAAGTACCGCAGCCTCATCAAAACCGCAAGGCCGCTCGTGGAAATGGTGATGGCGGATATGGATCAGGATGGCGAGAAATACCTGAGTCCATACGAAACCCAGAAGACGAGCGCCGTCCGGGAGAACCGTTACATACCGGAAAGCGTAACGCGGGCACTCTCCGGCGCGGATGTGGATGTGAAGGCATTTTTCAAGGGGCTTGCCAAGATCGCTTCGCTGGCTGCGTATTCCGCGCAGACCGAGCAGGAGATGCTTTCGCTGGAAGCCCAGAGCGAGAACATCAAAAAGGAAAATGCCGCACTTTCAGCAAGCGTGCGCGAGCTGAATGCCAAGCTGAAAAAAGAGATGGAGCGCAGTGTAAAGGCCGCAACGCTTTACCAGCAGCTGATGAAGCTGGGCGCTACCGCACCGGAACTTAAGAACATTGAAAGCCTCGCTGGTCTCGGCGAGATACTGGGAGTTGGCGCGCATTCCAGCGTGGATGCATTATAAATTCAAGCGTATGCAGCCTGCGGACGCTTCCGCAGGCTGCGCATTTTCCTGTCAAAACAGTCGACTCGGGTCGATTTTTTAGATATTTTGCCATTTCCTAAGCAATGATATTTTTTTCACTTTTAGCGTTGCTTTATCGCAAAATGCCATTGTCAAAATTCCGCGCACATGCTAAGATAATAACAAATATTTGTTATCTTGGTATGTTTCGACACCATTCGTCATCTTTCGGCAGGGGTCTGGGCGTGATTTTGAATTAAAAAACGAAAGGAGCCTGGGCAATGGACAAAAAAATTCGCTTACTAATTATCGAGGACAATCTACAATTAAACGAGATGCTGTCAAAATTCTTCAGCACGAAAAATGACGTAGAGGTAGTGGGGTCCTGCAGCAACCCGCTCGAAGCGGCGGGCATGATCAAGGAAGTGAACCCCGACGCATTGATCGTGGATATGATCATGCCGGAAGCAGATGGACTATCTCTGCTTGAACGGCTAAATACATCGGAGTTCGAGACGATGCCGGCTACCATCGTAGTTTCGGCTGTGGGCAACGAAAAGATGGTGAAGCTCGCATGCGACCTCGGCGCAAAGTACTACATGATCAAGCCGTTCAACAAAGACATCCTTTATAAACGCCTTCAAGACATGTTTGGACAGCGCGTGATCCAGACGCGTAAAGCGCCCGCACCCGTACGTTCGCGTACACTCGACGAGAAGATAACGGCGGTGTTTCTGTCCATTGGCATACCGGCGCATATCAAAGGCTACCATTTCCTGCGCGAAGCCATCAAGATGGTGGTCAAAGAACCCGATCTCATCAATTCTATTACAAAAAAACTCTACCCCGGCATCGCCGTGCCGTTTGAAACCAGCCCGAGCAAGGTGGAGCGCGCAATCCGTCACGCAATTGAGGTCGCCTGGTCCCGCGGAAAGATTGAAAACATCAACGCCTTCCTGGGCTATAATATCTATACCAACAACGACAAGCCGACCAACGGCGAATTCATTGCGCTGATGGCGGACAAGCTTATTATGGACCGCAGCGCTTAAAAAGCGTGCCGCAGAGCCGCATGCTTCCGCGTGCGGCTTTTTTTTCGAGGAGTACTTAGTGTGGGAGAAGAGTGGACGCCGTTGTAAAAGTACATGGCTGGGTATTCGCGAGGCCGTATACAAACTGGCGCAGGCTGCTGGCTCCCGCGGCGGTGATATTGGTTGGATAGGAGAGTGGATACCGTTATGGAATACTCACATTAACGGTATTCACGAAGCTGTTTTTGAAGTGACGCTGGCTCTTAGCTCCCGCGGCGGAGTACTTGGCTGAAAAGAGGGGTGAATACCGTTACGACAAGTACATAGCTGCGGTATTCACGAGGCCGTATAAGAACTGACGCCGGCTGCCGACCCCCGCGGCGGAGCACTTTGCCGTATAGAAGGGTGGATACCGCTGCGGCATGCTCACAGCTACGGCATTCGCGAGGCCGTATACAAACTAACGCAGGCTGCTGGCTCCCGCGGCGGTGATGTTGGCGGGAGAGATGAGTGGATACCGTTACGACTTGTGAACTGTTACGGCTCTCGCGAGGCCGCGGTGCATTTGGCTGGAAAGTGGAGTGGATATCGTTACGGCAAATGCATGGCTGCGGCTTTCGCGAGGAAGGTACTTTGAACTGACGCTGGCTCTTGGTCCCGCGAGATATTGACTGACGCTGGCTGTCGGCTCCCGCGATATAAGAACTATGCTGGCAGCAGGCCTGCGCGGCGGAGCATTTAGTTAGAGGAAAGAGTGGACACCGTTGTAAAAGCACATAGTTGGGCATTCGCGGGGCCGTATACAAACGGGCGCAGGCTACCGTTCCCGCGGCGGAGCACTTAGTTAGAGGAAAGAGTGGACACCGTTGTAATAGCACATAGTTGGGCATTCGCGGGGCCGTATACAAACTGACGCTGGTTGCCGTTCCCGCGGCGGAGTACTTGGTTAGGATCGCGAGAGCCTTACGGCGGCAATCATTGACTATTGCCAATATTACAGATAGAATAGAGACACTTGGGGGGATTGGGTGCATACTAAAAATTGAGGTGGAAATATGCATCAAACGCTCAGCGTTGCCTCCAACGCGAAGATGATTGAGGTACTGAAATCCGAGCTAATCGGAGAAGCTGCCGATGTGCTGCGTGCGGGGCTTACCCCCAACGGCCGGGGAGAACTTCTGGACGCGCTTGCGGGCACTGTGCTGCTCGCTTACATGCTGGCCCGCCGATGCGGCATATCGTTCGCCGAAATCGATGAGGACATCATCGGCAAGATCGGTGACGGCATACGGGAAGGCCATACGCTGGAGACAGATTACGGGGATTTATCCTCGTTAAGAAAGCATTTTGAAAGCGGGAATATAAGGGGTATTGGACAGGATAAACGCAAAAGATTTTAGCGGGCTGCTGGGGTGGCTGCTCATCGCAGCCGCGCTGGCCGCCCTTTCGGCGTATGTCAGCGTATCGGCGCTAGTCATACCGCTTGTCATTATTTATATGATCGTGCGCTTCGGCACCGCAGGCGGTGTTCTTGGGTTTGCGGTCTTGGGCGCAGCCGCAGTTTTCAGCCCCGCAACTGCAGCCGCTTTTTTGGCTGGTTTCGCGCCGGTTTCGATCACAGCGGCCATTGCCATCCGGCGAAGATGGCGTTTTCGCGACAGCGTGATCGCTTCATCGATCGCTGCACTGACGGGCGTTGTGCTGTGCGTGGGCCTGCTGCAGCTGATAAAGGGCCTATCGCCCACGGATTACGCAGTGCAGCGTATCAGCGGCCTTTTCTCGCTTTTGGGCGACAGCGAGATCCATTTTGTTTATCAGACGATGCGCGGACCGGACGTTCTTTTGGGTGCGATCACGCAGGAAGCGGTACTGGCAACCCCGCGTATGGAAGCCATCGATACCATGCTGGCAACGCTGCGCGAACTGATCAACTATTCGTTCGTCATCATGATGCTGATCTATTCGCTGCTTTGGGGATTGCTCTGCTATCTCATCCCGCGGCGCTATGCAGCAAGGCGCGGCATACCGGTCAAATTGGTACCCGTATTCAGCGAGTACGCATTGCCGAAGTATTTTTGGGTCGCGTTCATCGTATCGTACCTGGCTGCGATCATGCTGGACAGGCTGGGATTGTCGGCTTTCGGCATGCTGGAACCGACGATAAGCAGCGTATATTCTTTCGTATTCACGATACAGGCACTAAGCTTCCTTGATTACTTTTACAAGGAACGGGGCCTGCGCAAGAGTACTCGGGTCGCGATGCATATCGGAACAGTGCTGATCTTTGGCAGTTATCTGATGTGGGCGGGCATTTTTGAAAATGTCGTCCGGTTCCGCAGCCGTGACCAGGAGAAGGGGGGTGCGGACTTTTGAGCCGAAAAATTCGCATATTTACTACGGACTTCATCTATTTTTGCTGTGCCCTGATCCTTGCCGTCGGTACGGCGTTTTGGTTCAGCATCCTCGCGGGTGTCATCGTTACGCTGATCAGTATTACACTCGGCGCGCTGTATCTGACATTCGGGATTCTTCAAAAAGTAAAATGGCAGCGCCTCGTGATGAAAACCCTCGAAAACGAGGAAGCCATGGCTACATACCTCAACACCATGGCGATTCCGGTCGCGCTCACCACACCGTCGGGTGCTATTAAATGGTGCAACCTCGCATTCCGCAGCCTGACGGGCTTTGGGGCCATGCGCAACATCGCGCGCATGATACCGGGAATTAATGTGCCCGACAAGGACAAGAAGATACTGATACGCGGCCATGCCTACAAAAAAGAGCTTTTTACCGTTCCTTACCGCGGCGGGGATATGCTGCTGTATCGGCTCATCGACGTGGAGAACACCGTCGAGGCCAAACGGCTTTACCAAAGCTTCCTGCCGGTGGTGTGCAGCCTGCAAATTGACAACTACGACGAGCTTTCGGCGGATATGACGCAGTCCGAACTCTCCGAGATCGTTGCCTCGGTGGAGCGGCGCATCGCCGCCATGGCTAAAAGCGTATCCGCACTGTTCGTGCGCACCAACCGCGGGCGTTATACCTGTGTGTTTGAACGGCGGTTTCTTTCCACACTGCGGTCCAGTAAGTTCCGTATTCTGGACGATGTGCGCCAAATCAAGGGACCGCTCTCGCCGACGCTGTCGGTCGCGGTGGGCGTGGGCGAAACGCCCGAACAATCCGCCGAATTTGCCGGAAAAGCGCTGGAGTTGGCGCTCGGCCGCGGCGGCGACCAGGCGGTGATCAAGCAGGGTGACCAATACGTGTTTTTCGGCGGCGCGACCAAGACGGTCTATCGCCGCAGCAAGGTGAAATCGCGCATGATGAGCCATGCGCTGCGCAACCTTATGGAGCAATGCAGTGACGTTTTCATCATGGGGCACGAAGTGCCTGACCTCGACTGCATGGGCGCATCATTAGGCCTTTGCGCATGCGCGCGCCACATCGGCAAAAAGGCCTATATGGTGGTCGATCACCCGAATCCCTCCATACAGCCATTGCTCGCACGGGTCGGTGCGGTGGACATATACGGCGGCGCTATCATGTCGGGCGCGGAAGCGGGCATGCGCATGGGCGCCTCCAGCATGCTGATCATCGTGGATACGCAGCTTGCAAACTTCACCGTAGCGCCGAATCTGATTGAGCTTACGGATACGGTGGTTGTGATTGATCATCACCTGCGCGGCACCACCAACGTGGAGAACACCGCGCTGTATTACCACGAGCCTTATGCCTCGTCGGTATGCGAACTCGTCACCGAAATTCTCCAGTACTTTGGCGAAGACGTAAGACCGCTGCCCATCGACCTTGACGCGCTGCTCTGCGGCATTACAATCGATACCAAAGGCTTCTCGTTCAATACGGGCGTGCGCACATTCGAAGCGGCTTCATACCTACGGCGCCTCGGTGCGGATACAACCGGCATACGCCAGCTCGTGCAGGACGACATGAAAACTTATTCCGCAAAGTCAGACGTCGTTAAAAGCGCCGAAGTGCTCGAAGGCGGTATCGCGCTTGCGGCGTGCCCGGAGGGCACGGACAGCGCACCGCTGATCGCGGCCCAGGCCGCCGACGCGTTGCTCACCATACGCGGCATTTCTGCCTCGTTCGTGGTGTGCCGCGAGGGCGACAGCGTCATCATCAGCGGACGATCGCTCGGTGAAGTCAACGTACAGCTGCTGCTCGAGTCTTTAGGCGGCGGCGGGCATGCCACCATCGCAGCGGTCAAGCTCAAAGACACGGATTTGAAATCGGCGTACGCGCTGCTCAAAAAAACCATTAAAAAAGAGATAAGAGAGGATAATTAACATGAAAGTGATTTTATCAGCGGATGTAAAGGGGCGGGGCTTCGCGGGGGACATCGTGAACGTAAGCGACGGCTATGCGCGCAATTTCCTGTTCCCGCAGAAGCTTGCAAAGGAAGCGACGACTGAGAATCTGGAAATCGCCAAGCAGCAGCAGAAAGCGATCGAAAAGCGCCGCATGCTGGAACGGCTCTCGGCTCAGGAAGCCGCGAAGAGGCTCTCCGGCCTGCGCGTGGTCGTCAAAGCCAAATCAGGCGGAAACGGAAGGCTGTTCGGTTCCATTACCTCGAAAGAAATTTCCGAGGCGATATTAACACAGCATGGCATTGAAATTGAAAAGAAGAAGATCGTCATGGAAGATAATTTAAAGGAGCTCGGCGAATTCACGCTGCAGATCAAATTGCATGCGGGCATTTCTGCGGACATTACCGCCGTCGTTGAAGCCGCGGAGGAATAATTGATGAGCGCTGCCGAAAGGGAGAGACCTCAAGGCTACATACCGCCCAACAACATCGAGGCGGAGCGCAGTGTGCTCGGCAGCATGTTTCTTGACCCCAAGGCCGTATTCATTGCGCTCGAGCGCCTGATCCCGGAAGACTTCTACTCCAAGCGCAACCGCATGATATTCGCCGCGATGGGCGAGCTTGCCGAAACGGGTGTGCCGGTGGACACCATCACCGTCGTGGACCGGCTGGAACGTATGGGTCAGCTTAACGACGCGGATGACACGATCTACATCGCGGATCTCGCTTCCTGTGTACCGAGTGCTTCCAATATCGGCTATTACATCAATATCGTCGAAGAGAAATCGACGCAGCGCGCCGTCATTGCCGCCGGAAACCAGATCATTCGGGACGCAGCCGCTTCCGAAGCCCCGGTCGAGGAGATCGTAAACCACGCGGGCGACCTGATCTATCAGATCGCCATGAAGCGCAGCCGAGATTCGCTGGAGCACATCAAAAAAGCGCTGCTGACCGGTTATCAGCTGATCGGCGAGGCAATGAAGAACGACCGCGGCATGCTGGGCATCCCGACAGGATTTTCTCACCTCGATTCCATGCTCTCCGGTTTTCAGGGCGGACAGCTCATCGTCATTGCGGGGCGCCCCGGCATGGGCAAGACGAGCTTTGCGCTCAACATCGCGCAGCACGTCGCTGTAAAAGACAAGGTACCCGTGGCTTTGTTTTCTCTGGAAATGTCGCGCGATCAGCTGGCACTGCGCATGCTGTGCAGCGAAGCGCACGTGGACAGCCAGAAGATCCGTACGGGCGATCTCTCCAACAACGATCTCGATAACCTTGCCGACGCGGTCGACGTGCTGGCCAAGTCTCCGGTCTATATTGACGATTCGCCTACCGTCACGGCGATGGAAATGCTCGCGAAGGCGCGCCGTCTGAAACAGGAAAAAGGGCTCGGCCTCGTCGTGATCGACTACCTTCAGCTCATGACGGGCAAAGAGAGGCGCGAGAATCGCCAACAGGAGATCTCCAGCATGACGCGCAGCCTGAAGATCATGGCGAAGGAGATCAACCTGCCCGTGGTGCTGCTCTCGCAGCTTTCGCGTGCCAACGAAAAGCGCGACGACAAAAAGCCGCTGCTCTCCGACCTTCGCGAATCGGGCAGTATCGAGCAGGACGCGGACGTCGTATTGTTCATTCACCGGGAAAACTACTACAACCCGGATGCGGACGCCGTATCGCAGATCATCATCGCGAAGCAGCGCAGCGGGCCAACCGGCACCGTCAACCTCGGCTGGAAAGGCAGCGAAACGCAGTTCCGCGAGCTGGCGAACCAGACCGACGCGGATGCGATGTAATTTGATAAGCCAAAGAAAGGCCGCAGGGAATGCGTCATCGTTCCTGCGGCCTTTTTCAACCAATGTAATCGAGGGATTATGAAGACTTTACCGTTCACAAAGCAGCAGGCCCGGCGCTTCCTGCTGCTGAAGCAGGGTCTGCTGGGTGCGCACCGATTCAGCGGCAAAGCAGGCGTCTGCGATTTCATCCGTCAGGCGGGCTGCATCCAATACGACCCGATTGACGTATGCGGCAAGAACGCCGAACTAGTGCTGCAATCGCGCGTAGCAGGCTTTACGAAAAAGATGCTCTACAACCTGCTTTACGAAGACCGCGCGCTGATCGATTACTTTGACAAGAACATGGCGATATTGCCGATGGAGAATTGGCCTTATTTTTCGCGGACACGCGCGCATTACCGCACAGGAATTGCATGCCGTTCAGATATCCGGGAAGCCACCGACCTGATCATTCGCACAATTCGTGAAAAGGGCTGCGTTTGTTCGGCTGATATCGATTTGCCGCGCATCGTGGACTGGAGCTGGAGCCCTACCCGGCTTTCGCGCGCGGCGCTCGAAGCGCTCTACTTCAGCGGGGATCTCGTCGTCCATCACAAAAAGGGAACCGTGAAATATTACGCGCTCACAGGCGACCATATCGACGCCGCGCTGCTGGATGCCCCCGACCCCAATGAAACGGACGAAGAATTTCTGAGATGGCAGATACTGCGGCGTATCGGCGCGGTCGGTATGCTGGGCATCGGCCCATCGGACGCCTGGCTGGGCATCCGCGGCCTTACCGGCGAAGCGCGCAAGCGCATATTCGCCTCGCTGCTCGCAGAGGGCAGAATATCTGCTTGCAAAACGGAAGGTGTGCCAAATGAACTCTTTTTTTTAACGGAGGATGAAGCACTGGCGGAGACCGCCACATCTTCGCAGGAGTATCCGGCCCGCCTGGAATTCATCGCCCCACTGGATAATATGTTATGGGATCGCAATCTGATCCGAACACTATTCGACTTCGACTATAAGTGGGAAATCTACACGCCCGTCTCCGCACGAAAATACGGCTATTACGTGCTGCCGGTGCTGTACGGTGAAAACTTCGTGGGCCGGATTGAATGCGTGGCGGATAAGAAAGCCCGCGTACTGGAGGTGCGAAACTTCTGGTATGAGGGAGCTGCGTGGCTGGACAGCGAGTTTAGCAAGACGTTGAAGTCAAGGCTTGTCGCCTTCGCGGAATTCAACGGATGCGACGATATTCACATCGACGATATGTAAGTAAGGGACAGCCGATAGCTGCCCCTTACTTACATAGAGCCTTCTCATTTGGGTGCAGCTTGGCTATCCCCTCATTCACGCTCCTGCCTTTGCTCTCCCGCTTCCGGCCTGTCCACAACCCAATACTGCGTTCCGTCCGATTTTCGTGCCATCCGCTTATAATCAATCAGAGACCTTCTTAAGAGAAAATAGTCTCCAAAGGTATGCCACCGTTCGATGATTGCGTTGACTTCCTTCTCGGTATATATTCTGCCTTCTTCAAATTTACTACACAGGTAATCCAGCACCGGGTTTCTTACCCTGTCGTGTGCAGGCCATTGCTTAATCCTGCCCTCTTCGTCGAGAAACGGCGAAATGTCGATGCGCTTTGTTTTCAACCATGTGCCTCCTTTCATATTTACTAAATTACTAGTTTAGTAAATATATTAGCAGTATAACGTTGGAACATCGTTTTGTCAATCGCCCGAATTTTCCGTCGCAACTGTGTATCGCTTAAAACGCAGTAATACAAAGGGGACAGGCGGGCAACCTGTCCCCTTTGCTTGCGAGCTCGGACAAACGCGGTGCGCATTGCGCCTGCCCGAAACATTATCTCCAAGTCCCTGGTGACGCACGGCGTCTTTGGTGGTTATTCCTGCGTCGGATCGTTCACAACGCCCATAAAGGCGATCGCGCCATCCTCCTGCGAATAGATCGCGAACAGGAACGGCCGGTCGGCGTAGAACGTCATTGCTTGCTCGATCGGCGCCGCGGAGGTCACCCCCATCTCCACCTCAGTCACCGCAGCCGCTTCTGCGCCCAGCTCATCCACCCGGATATAGCATTTGTGCAGTACGTTAGAGATGAACAGATCGTTCTCCTCCTCCGTCATGCCGGAGAAATCCGCCGCCTCGGGATCGAACGCGAGCGGCATCCCCATTTCGATCAACTGCTCGTTCAGCGAGGCGCTGTACATGTATTCAAACTTAGGCAGCTTGATCAGCGTCTGCTCATCGGCAAGGCCTGAAAGCGCCGCGGCAAAGCTGTCACCGTCGAGCGCGGAGAGCATGTCGCCGATGCCCGTGCCTTGCGCAGGCAGCAGCAGCGCCATCGCGTACTTGCCGCCTCCTTCTTCGCTCTTGAATTCCAGCGAAATCATGGAGAATGCGTCATTTTCGTAATATGGAATATTCCAGTCGCTGTGCATAAATGACGCGGTTACGGGACCGCCCGATGTGTTAAAGTCTCCGTCGTAAGTGTCGTCCGCCTCGAATGGGCTCGCCCAGTCGCCGAGGTAATAGAGCGCGTTGCACAGTATCATCTCTGTCTGCTCATCGGGCTCCTGCTCCAGCAGCTTATCGATCTTCTTGTGCGTTTTCTCGCTCACCCAACCATTGATAGCATCCTTTGCGCCGGGAATCTCGAGCGGATATGCGTCGGCCATAAAGTCTTTCAGGCAGGTATTCACGAATTCTTCGCTGTACGTGTAGCGATCGCCCAGCCAGATAGAATTCGCGGCTTCCATACCGCCGGTGTTGGCACGCCACATCATCTGCCGGAATGCCTCAATGATCTGCTCTTCGGAGAGCGCGCCAAGGCCCAGCGCGTTTTTCATTTCCTCCGCCGTATCCCCCGCCGCGCCCGCGCGTGTCATCGCGAGCGCCAGCTCAATGCTCACCGGGGAAACAGCGAGATTTTCATCCGTATCATAGAGCCGCCCCACCGCGTTAAAGCCAAAATCGTTGACGCCGCGGGAAAAATCCTCTCCCAGTGCAACCACAGGCTGAGGCTTGAGCTGCGCGCGGTAGACGATGCCCGCTACGCCATGATTGGCCGCCGCGCCGCATCCTGACAGTATCAGCATTGCAGCAAAAGCCAGCAACAAAAGCTTTTTCATATCATCCTCCTGTTACTCTTGTGACGGATCGTTCACCACGCCCAGAAATGCGATCGCTCCGTCCTCCTGCGAATAGATCGCAAAAACGAACGGACGGTCCGCATGGAACACCGCCGCATTTTGAGGCGGCATAGCAGCGCTTTCCCTCATCGTAACCACGGTGACCGCGGCGGCCTCGGCGCCCAGTTCATCCACCTTAACGAAGCACTTGTGCAGCACGTCGTCGATATATAAGCCGTTTGATTCCGTCGTCATCGCCGAGAAATCCGCACCTTCGCTGAACGCAACCCCCATGCCCATGTCGACCAGCGTATTTTTAAGGGAGTTGAAATACGCAAACTCGAACTTGGGCAGGCTGATGATGGTTTCGCGCGGCTGCGCGTTGGAGAGCGCCTGCGCAAACACTTCGCCCGATAGCGACCCGAGCAGTTGATCCGCCGTGCTCCCCTCCGCAGGCAGCAAGAACGCCATCGCGTACTGGCCTTCCCCCGCCTCGCTTTCAAAGTCCAGCGTGATCATAGAGAAGTCGTTGTTTTCGTAATATGGCACTCCGCGTGTGCTGTGCATGAACGAAGAGGTCACACTGCCCGAGGGTGCGTTGAAGGATTCGTCGTATGTTTCCTCCGCCGTAAAAGGCTCCGCCCAATCGCCGAGGAAATAGAGCGCGTTCGCAAGCACCATCCGTACGCCGAGGTCAAGCTCATCCTGAATAATATCGTCAATGCGTCCGTGCGTCTTCTCACTCGCCCATGCGTTGATGGCGTCCTTTGCGCCGGGTATCACAAGCGGATACGCGTCCGCCATGAAATCCTGCGCGCACGTTTTGGCGAAAGCGTCGCTGAGCGTGAGGCCTTCACCCACCCAAAGCGCATCGGCCGCTTCCATTCCGCCAGTGTTAGCGCGCCACATCAGCGACCGGCACGCGTCCGTGATCTGTTCATCTGTAAGCCCGGATAAACCAAGCGCAGAAGCCATGTCTTCCCGGGTCTGTCCGGCAGCGCCCGCGCGCGTCATCGCGAGCGCAAGCTCAATGCTGACCGGCGAAATCGCAAGGTTTTCGTCGTTCATCAGACGGGTTGCTGCCGAAAAGCCAAAACCGTTGACGCCGCTCACAAAATCCGGGTCCAGCGGCTGCACCGGCTGCGCCATAAGCTCGGCCCGGATTCCCAGCGGCTGCATCCCGTCCGATGCACCGGGTGTCTGCTCCGGCACCTCCGGCGCGGACTGAACCGCACATCCGGCAAGCAGCGATAATATGATGATAGCAGTCAGCAATTTTCTCATTGTTTTTCTCCTTTGGGTCACTTGCAGATAAGACGCACAAAAGTTTCTAAAAGTTCCGGCTCCAATACACATCAAACACTGCGCGGATACAGGTTTCTTTGAAACAGCCGCGTATGGTTTGTGATATATGGTCAAAACTGCTTATCAATGGAGGGTTATTAATGAAATTCAGGCATCAAAAGATCGGTATTGCATTTGGAGGCGGCGGTACGCGCGGGTTTGCGCACATCGGCGCGATCCGCGTATTTCAGGAAAACAGCATCGAATTTGATTATGTGGCGGGCAACTCAGCCGGTGCGATTGCGGGAGCGCTTTATGCCGCGGAGATCCCGTGGCAGGAGCTTTACGATTTTGCGCTCAACATCCGGGACAAAAACGTCATGCCCAAAAAGCCGATATTCTCGTACATGAGCAGCGAGATCATTGAACAGTTCGCCGACTGCTTCCTCAAAGGTGCCACGTTCAGCGAACTGAAGAAACCTTTCTGCGCCATCGCGGTGGATCTGGAGCGCGGCACGCTGGAGACGCTCTGCCGCGGCAATGTGTCCAAGGCGCTCTCGGCCAGCTGTGCCGTGCCGGGCGTGTTTCAGCCGGTACAGATTGGTCACAAAACTTATATTGACGGCGGCGTGCTGCGCAGCATCCCGACCGAGGCAGTTCGCACGATGGGCGCGCAGAGCGTAGTAGGCATCAACCTCAACGCGGAGCGTAGCCGCGGTACACAGAGCTTAAAGCGCCTCGACGTATTTCTGACCGCTTATAATTTAAGTATCAACGTTAACAGCCAGATCTGCGCGCAATATGCCGACATCATGCTTAAGCCTCAGCTCGACAGCTACCGCCGCCATCAGATCAAGAGCATCGAGACCATGATCAGGATCGGAGAGGAAGAAGCGCGAAACCATATCGACGAGATTAAGGCGCTGCTGTGTATGGAAGAAGATGTTCATGAAAAGGCCGTTGCATCGGGTGAATGATGCAGCGTAGATTTAGGCCTCACGTCATTGATACCCATGGAAGTATTATATTAGCTGGCGGGTAGCTGCGCCTTGTCAGATTCAAACCATACTTTCAAGAGATTCCATGCATTGTTTTTACCAGAACTGCTTTTCGTGACTTTTATGGATTCCAATTTCTTGGAAGAAACAGGGCTATAAGTGATACTCCAGCGATTAGAAAGGCTGCCTTTTGACGGAGTGAGAATAACGCTTGCGCCTGGCACCGGCGACAAGACATCCTCGCCCGGAACACAGCTTGCTTCCGTATATTGCGCGATACAATGTTCTTCCAGGGTTCCTCCCTGCTTAACAGCGCTTTTGATCCATAAGATGAGGTTAACGATGGCACCAATGAGTGTGATCACACCGAGAAATGTACAAGCCTGGATCAGCGTTTTATCTGTTCCGCCGCTGCCGATTAAAAGTCGAATCGCGATAAGAACCACGGCAGCCGCAGAAAAGCCCAGTGTCGCCTTCATATATTTTTTTCTGACGGTATGCTGAACGGTTTTTGCACATGCCGCACAATAAGGAATCCTGACCAAAGCCTTTGCCTCAAACCTTGTTTGGCCGGTGTCCGTATCTGCCGTGGTTGTGCGGTTATCATAATGAGTCTTTTCCATTACGCCGAAAACCGTTGCCTGGTCCGTCTCCGCGCCGCAAAATTTGCACTTCATATCATAATCCCCCTTCCATATATGCTGCGTTTCTGCCAATTTTCCAATAATTTATTATACAGCATATTTATATAATTTGATATATATGCGCAGTAATATGATTCCTGCTGAACATTAAAAGCGGACAGCGGGTTACCCCGTTATCCGCCTCGTTTTTCATATTGCTATGTTTGGCATTATTTCAGATAGGGACTGGGCTGACGGATATCAATGCCGATCGAAATGAGGTCTTTATCCATCTTCCGGTTGATCAGCTTGCACATCAACCTGTATTTGAGGCCGGACCATTTGAGCATAGCCGATTCGTAAACTTCAGACGGAGAAACTTCGCCTTTTTCGATGTGAGCAAAAAATACGTTCAGCTGGCGGAGCACCGCCTTGGCATTGAACAGCTTGCTTAGCGGCTGCCCGTTCAGCATCGCGCCAAGGCCCATCACGAACCCACCTTTATACTTAAGGCCGCACCGTTTGCAAAACAGCTCAAGCATCGAAAGACCGGAAGCGTGCGTATGGGCGGTGGGCATGCCGCCCTGTATCATACCGTAAACATTCTGACCGTGCAGCAGCTCCGAGCGCGCGGCCAGCTCCTGCAGCAGCCATAGTGTATCCGCCGGATAGGTGTTGATATAGCACGGGCCGCTAAGCACGAGCGTATCCGCCTGAGCAATGGCGTCGAAAAACGCGGAAGGATCTTTAAGGCTGGGGTAAAGATGCTTCACCTCTGTAGCAAAGCCCCTGGCGTCCAGATATTGTTCGCAGGCGTTCAGCAGCGTAACGCTGGTACCCTCCTTGCGAGGGCTTAAATTGATGAGCAAAAACTTATTCATGCATGCGCTGCCTCCTTGACGATATCACTTTTCATTTCATCGGACAGCGAAGCGGCGGTCACAAACGCCTTGCCCGCGCCTCTCGTGATGGTGAGCAACTCGTGAAACAGCCGCTTGAACGAATCACCTTCTGCGGCATCCTCGGTGACGCCCACGGCGAAACACTTGAACGTCCTGTCCGGCATCCCCCCTTTGGTGAGTTCGCCATTCACCAAAAAATAGTGGCGGTCCATAAACAGCCCGAATTTATCGAGCACACGCTTGAGTTTGAATGAATAGCTTCCGAATACGATGGGCGTCACGAGCACCAGCACCTCGGACTTTATAATCTTGGGGTATATCCAGTCTCCGTCGTCACGCACCACGCAGCGGCCATAGGTTTTGTTCGTGCAGCCGCCGCAGTTCACGCAGGGCTTCACCACAACGTTATCCAGCGGCACATAATCCGACTGTACGCCCTGCGCAATCAGCGCCTGGCAGATCTCGAATCCGATTTTGTTCTGTCCTTCGTCCGCAATGACTGTAATCATGTTGCTCCTTAGTTGCATCAGGATGTAGCGGTTTCGCAGCTCACTTTGAGCGCCTTGCTGACGGCGCTCTTAATCGTCTCGCTCGAAAGCGTCGCGCCGCTGACGGCGTCCACATCGTAGGTGTTGGCTTCAACCATGTCCCAAGTAATCGCCTCTGCTGCGGCGCCCCTGCCGTTTTTATGTTCGAGAATATCAATCTGACTGATGGCATGGTCTTTTACAGTCACCGATACCTTGACGCTGACCATGCCGGCATCCGTAGTGCCTTCATATGTTCCATCCGCAGCCTGGCTCATGTCCACATCTTCATAGACCATTGATGCGAGCGCGTTGCTTGCTGCGCTGGACATCAGCGCAAACATCACAACTCCGATCACCACCAGTGCGCCGACAACGATCCCCGTTATTATAAGGCCTTTTTTCATTATCAGCCTTCCTTTTTGGCAAGACGGACGGCAAAATCGACCGCGTTTTGTACTTCCGACTTATTCGGATGGCTCAGCTTGAAGAAAACAAAATTGCCAAGGCATCGGAATTCTTCCAGCACAGGTATACCGTTGCCATTAAGCCGGCTGCGGACACCTTCCTGCCCCTTTTTGTTGGAAACACTCGATGTAATGAGCGCTGCGGATTTCACCTGTTCGCTGCTGAGACCGGAAACATAGTCCAGAAGATCGGGGAGGCTTTCGCCGCTGTAGAGTCCCCCGACGACAAACAGCAAATCGGTTTCCCCAACAACGGGCTTATCGGCGATGTTCTGTGCCGAAACGCCCAGCGCAGCCCCTACCGCTTCCGCAATCTTTTTGGAATGCTTCGTCATCGTAGCGTAGATCACACTGATCTTTTTCATGGTTTTATAACTCCTTTAAAAATAATATCGGTCTGTATCGCGAACATGGCCTCGGCCTGCTGCATCGTGAGCCCTTCCATGCGGGACAACATCAGGTTGAACCCGAGAAACGAACTCCAGATGGAGAAGGCAGCTTTCTCTGCATCCATCGTGCGTACGCGACCTGCCTGCATATCGCGCTCCAAGTTTTTGCTGATGTGGCTGATCCACGGGGACGCGCTCGGCTTATGACGGCTGTATTTATGCAGCACGATCAGGTTGTATTTTTCGGGCTCCTCCAACGCCAGCTGCATGGACTGGTGAAAGACTGTTATCATATTGGTAACAGCGTCTACCGAGGTATCCACGAGCTGCGAAATCACACCGTAAAACTTGGCGGTCTCCGAAGCCTCGATAGCGTCGATGATTTCCTGCTTGTCTTTAAAGTGGTGATACACGACGCCCGTGGAGTAGTTCATCCGGCCAATGATCTTACGTACCGAAATGGCCTCGAAACCTTCTTCCAACCCAAGCTGTAACGCGGTATCGATAATTGCCTGCCGCACACTGTCGCTGCGCATCTTTTGATCTTCTCTTGCCAATCGAATGCCCCCTGATGCATAACGGTGTTCTTTATCATAACATTGTTATGTATGATAACGCAGTTATTATCACTCAGGAGCCGTACTTTGTCAATATGAAAATAATGTGTAAGATAAATTTAATAAGCTGTGTGATGGAAATGAATTATGACTCTTTGCTGCCGGTCCGCACGGGATGATCCTGTTCATCCGAGGGGCAAGGGCAAGCGGGCTTCGCAACCACTTTGCGGTCTGACACCATATTCTGCACCATCCCTGCCGTTACAAAAACGCCCCCGATCAGGTTCATGATCGAAAAAGAACCTGACAACAGCGCATCCAACGCGATACCGGAGAAAACCTGCCCAGCGAAAGACAATAGGGTGACGTAGAACGAAGAAATTTTGGAAGACACCGCGTTAAATGAAGTGACGATGCAAACGCCGAGAATGCCACCCAGATAGATGGATGCACGGGGAGAGAGTGAAAAGGATGTCAGCATGGGCTCTCCTGTACCAAGCACAAACAGAATCGGCAGCGATACCAAAAGGCCAACCGTGTAATTGCACAGCGTACTCTGAAGCATCCCCGTCTGCTGCGTCAGGCAGGCATTGATGGATCGGGAGACCACGATGGTCACGCCGGTTAGCAGCGACACCACAACGGGAACGAGTATCGCCGCTTCAAAAGGCCAGAGCATCCATACAATGCCGAAGATGACCAGCGCGATACCGGGCAGCTTTTGGGCGGAAAACGGATGCTGTGGCATACGGAAAAACCCAAACTGATCCACCACAAGCGAGGTTAATATCTGCCCGAGCAGACCCAGCGCCAGTATCGCGGATACGCTGATGTGACCAAAGGCAAGATTGTTGAACACCACCGTGCCCACGCCCACCGCACCACCCAAAAAATAATAGAACGGCAGCTTGCGGAGCGGGCGAAGATCTTTTCGTCTGATGGTCACCAGCGAGGTTATAAAAAGCAAACCGATGACGTGGATCATCACGGTTGCCGAATAGACGCCATATTTTCCTGTAAGCTGGCCGTTGATGGCCACCATGACGGTGATGAGTATGCCTGACAAAACGGATAAAACCTGATACATCGTTATGCCTCCATTGCCATATTAGCATGAGAGATTGACACAGGAATATGACATATGTCATACTTTTTTCTGAAGGAGTCAGAAATGCAAAAAGGGTCGCTAAAGCCTGAACATAGAAAAGCGATGGCCGAATACGGCCTTGCGGACATCAAGGACGAGGGCGTAGTCTTACTTTCCTTCAAAAAGAATGAATATCTGCTCCAGCAGGGATGCCCGGGTGAATATGTGCTGCTCGTTCTCTCCGGCAAGATGAAGGTTTTTATCATGTCTCCAAACGGCAAAACGCTGCTGTTCTGTTTCTATACCGGACAGGGCATTCTGGGCGAAGCCGAATTTGCTACCGGCACTGAAACCGCTGCCATGAGCGTACAGGCCATTACCGATGTCACCTGTGTCGGTATTCCCCGAAACCGATGCCAGGAGGCCCTGTCACAAAACATCTTTTTTATGAACGCCGTGAGCCGTGCGCTGGCAGGCAAGCTGTTCCGTTGCACCCGCAACAGCGCGGTCACCATCCTCTACTCCCTCGAATCTCGGTTGTGCGCCTATATTGCAATGACGAATGATAACGGCTGGTTTAACGAGAAACTGACGGAAATTTCCGAAGTGCTGGGAACCAGTTACCGGCACCTACTGCGCACGCTGGACAGCCTGTGCAAACAGGGCGTGCTGCGAAAGGCAGATAAGGGTTACATTGTGGCGGATTTTGATGTGCTAAAGCAAAAGGGTGAGGATTACTATCTGGAGTGATCCATATGGTCTTGGTGAATATGCACAACCGAATCACAAAAATTAGCTTGCATCTGTATATAAACTGATGTAATATTTTGCTGTAGGAAAGTAGTATGGCAGGTCTTTTTTATTTTCCATTTTTAGTAGCATGGGAGGAAGGTAGTTATGGTTGCCCAAATCATTATTCTCGTTCTTTATATTGCCATTCTCGTTACGATCGCATTATTTTCCCGGCGTAAAGCCAAAACCGTTGACGATTTCTTTTTAGGCGGGCGCAAGATGGGTGCCTGGGTAACGTCGTTTGCTTATGGCACGACGTATTTTTCCGCCGTCATTTTCATGGGGTACGCGGGCAAATACGGCTGGAACTTGGGGCTTAGCGCCACCTGGATCGGCATCGCGAATGCGCTGATTGGCACGTTCCTCGTGTGGAAGCTGATGGCGAAGCCCACGCGTACGATCACACACCGGCTGGAAGCAGCCACGATGCCCGACTTCTTCATGAAACGCTACCAGTCCAAGAACATGAAAATCACCGCAGCACTCATCATATTCGTTTTCCTCGTCCCCTACTGCGCGAGTGTGTATCAGGGCCTCGGATATTTCTTTGAATCCGTATTCGGGATATCTTACGAAATCTGCATGATCGGTATGGCGGTTCTGACCGCCGCATATTTACTGCTGGGCGGTTACATTGCCGCTGCGCTCAACGACTTCTTCCAGGGTCTCGTCATGATCGCTGGCGTGGTGCTGATGGTCATCCTGGTGGTTACCAACGACGCGGTAGGCGGCCTCTCTGCAGGCCTTACCAAAATCGCTGAGATCGACCCCTCGCTCGCTTCCCCCTTCGGTTCACCGAATAACATCATCCTTCTCGTTTCACTGATATTACTCACGAGCCTTGGCACCTGGGGCATGCCGCAGATGGTCCACAAGTTTTACGCCATCCGCGACAACAAGGCCATTAACCGCGGCACGATCATCTCCACGCTGTTTGCGCTGATCATCGGCGGTTGCGCGTATTTCGTTGGCACGTTTGGACGTCTCTATCTTGCCGAAGCGCCGGACAATATGGATAAGGTGATGCCGGGGGTGCTGAGCGCGGCACTGCCGCCCGCGATGCTGGGGCTTATCCTCGTGCTTCTGCTCGCGGCATCGATGTCCACGCTCTCTTCGCTCGTTCTCGTATCGTCATCTTCGATATCGATGGATCTCATTAAGGGCGTCGTAAAGCCCAAGATGGGTGAAAAAGGCGTAATGGGCTGGATGCGCTCGCTGTGCGGCGTATTCGTGCTCATATCGCTTGTCATTGCTTTGCTGCAGCCTGCCGCCATCGTGACGCTGATGTCGTACTCGTGGGGCGCGCTCTCGGGCTGCTTCCTCGCGCCGTTCCTGCTGGGCGTGCGCTGGAAGGGTATGACCAAGGCAGGCGGATGGGCGGGAATCATCACGGGCCTTGTAATCGTGGTACCGCTCATGATCATCGGTTCGGTCAGCACGATACTGCCCAAGTGGCTGAGCCCACCCGCGATCGGTTCCATTGCAATGATTGCGTCGCTTATTGTAACGCCCATTGTGAGCCTCATGACCAAAAAATTCGAAACCGCTCATATCATCACGGTTTTCGGCGAACAGGATGTAAAGGCGGAAGCGGAAAGCGAAGCCGCGCAGGCATAAAACCGAACAATAAAAGAGCGGGCAGCCGCTCTTTTTGTTTAGCTATTTTTCCAGCGCTTCGCAGATAATCTTGCCGAGTTTCTCCGCTTCGGCCAGCTCCTTGTCGTCAGGATACAGCCGTGCGCTGCACGAACCCAGCACGTCCGCGCCCAAGTCACGCAGCCGCTCGCTCATGTAGCGGATCGCCTCCCCACTCCAGCCGAAGGAGCCGAAGACCGCGGCGGGCTTTCCCTTCATGGTATAGGCGGATATCGACGTCAGTACGTCCCATACGGGCTTTAAGGCGTCGCGGTTGATCGTGGGTGAGCCGATCGCAAATGCGTCAGCCCGGTGAATCTTCGCGGAACATTCGCCGGGGTCTGCCTGGGAGACATCCTCAATCTCCGCATCGTATCCCGCATCCTTTATGATGGCGGCAATGCGCTCCGCAAGCATCCGCGTATACCCGTAGCACGATACGTAACCGATGTAGGCCTTGCGCGGATTGTTGGCTTGCAGGATATCGGATGACCACGTTTCGTAGCGCTGTACGGCCTCCCAGGGCGCACTGCGCAGCACCGGGCCGTGCGAAGGTCCGATTACTTTGATATCGAAGCCGCGTATCTTATCGATCGCCTGCAGCACATAGCTCTTGAATGGCCCCATGATCACATCGAAGTAATACTTCTGGGAAGCTGCCATCTCTTCGCTAAGCGGCGTTAAATCGTCAAACACCTTCTCAGCCGAAAAGTGGAAGCCGAACACATCGCCCGAAAGAAGTACAGCCTCTTCCGGTACATAGGTGAATATCGAGTCCGGCCAGTGCAGAAATGGCGCGGAGATAAATTGTAGCGTCCTGCCGCCGAGATCCACGGAGTCCCCATCCCCCACCACGCGGCACTCGAAATCACGGTTCATAATGCTGCGCAGCAATACGCTGGCGGGCTTGGAACACAACACCACCGCGTCGGGCGCAAGCTCAAGCAGCCGCGCAAGTGAGCCCGAGTGATCCGGCTCGGTGTGGTTACACACGATATACCCAACTTTGGATATATCGCAGACGTCTGTTATATTTTTAATAAATTCCTCAGTGAATCCCGATTTTACCGAGTCCACAACCGCCGTTTTGGAGGCACCTTTGACAAGATAGCTGTTATACGACGTACCCCAATCGGTACGCATAATCACGTCAAAAATACGCAGGCCGGGGTTATGCACCCCGACCCAGTAAATGTCTTTCGTTATTTCTGCTGATGGCATCCTTTTGTTTAGATCTCCTCAAACATATCCTTGCTTGCGCCGCATACCGGGCAAACCCATTCTTCCGGCAAATCCTCAAACGCAGTGCCGGGCGCTACACCGTTATCCGGATCACCCGTCTCGGGATCGTACACATAGCCGCATACTGTGCATTCATACTGTGACATACAAAAACCTCACATTCCTGATTATTTCTCTGCAAAAAACTCGTTGAGTTTTGCAAGCAATTGATCAGCGTCGATGCCGTGCACAGCACACGCTTCCTCGAGGCTCTCCCCAGCGGACGCCGGGCAGCCGATGCAATGCATTCCAGCTTCCATTAATATGCCGGCGCATTCCGCATCCAACATTAAAAGCTCAGCGATCGTCATGTCTTTCGTAATTTTAGCCATAAATTTACCTCTTTATGTATTGTTAGCGGTCAGGTGACGCGCATCATCCTGTTGCCGCATTTGGAACATTTAATGGACACCTTGCCCTTACCGCGCGGTACGCGCAGCTTTTGGCTGCACTGCGGACATTTAAAAACTTTATACAGCTTGCGTTGGCGGGCGTTTGTCCTTGTCTTATAATACCACGTTTTAACCTTATTAACCACACTCATAAAAGCGAAATTTTCCTGACGGCGTTTTTCAACGTTTCGGGAAAACATGCGCCACGCCGCGTACACCAGCATTGCGGTCGTAATGATCCACATATAAAGCCATGGTATAAAATTGAGTACAGCCGCTACCAGCACAATCACAAGCGACAGCTGATCGGGTCCGTTTCTTCCGATGAACCATTTGCGAAACATTGTCCAAATTCCTTTCCGGTCAACCGTCCGGCGCTTACACGCCGTATGTGACGATCAGCTCGGGTGCTTTGACCTCTTTCATATAATCGATAAAACTCTCTACGCTTTCCACATACTCCGGGAGCATAATGCCGCCGCGGCCGATATCGCCTTGCATGTGCACATCGCTGCCCCCAATGAGCATTACATCGTGCGTAAATGCAAATTCAAGCGCGCGCTTGTTGTGGCTTAAATTTCTCGGCTGCGCGTTGACGATCTCAATGCCGTCAAAGTTGCCCGGCTCGTCGGGAGACAGACCAAATCGGTACGGATGCGCCTGAAACACCAGAAATCCGTGCGCGTGCATGAGGGCGTAAAACTCCTTCGTCGCAAGACGATAGAACGGCCCTTGCTGCATGATAAACGGTTCGTCTGGCCCGTATACCAAAAACTCGAACGGCGTATCCTCCGGCTGAACCTCGAGACCCAGCAACACTTTAAGGCCAATCTCGTCGCCGCGTTTTTTCGCGGCTCTGTACCCTTCAAGATACCTTTGCGCCTGATGTTCCCAGGGAAGCTCCGCAACACCGCGCTTTTCAAAGAACCGCGAATAAAAATGATCCGTAATGAACACGCCGCGGTATCCTGCCGCTTTGAGGCCATCCACTGTTTCCGCAGCCGTTAGGATGCCGCACGGGCTCGTTTCGGCGGTATGGCAGTGGGTCTCAAATGGTAAAGCTTCATTCGCTCTCCTCGCTATCATCATACTCGATTATTGCGTCAAAAACGTGAACGGACACATGTTTTCACATAATGTTTACAAAGAATAAGGATACCGAAAAAAGCGGTTTTTTGTCAATATCGGCGGCGCGCTTAGCCGGATAGAAGAGTGGATAAAGGTGCGATACACACACGGCTAAGGCATTCACGAGGCCGTCTTTGGAATGACGCTGGCTGCGGTTCCCGCCGCGGTGCTGGCAGTAAATAGAGATCGTTGAAAAAGGCCCCGGAAAACGCCATGTCACGGCATTCACGAGGCCACGGCGCAATTTGCCGGATAGAAGAGTGAATATGACACGATACACATACGGCGACGGCATTCACGAGGCCGTATGCGAACTGGTGCTGGCTGCCGACTCCCGCGAGATGCGAACTGACGCTGGCTGCTGATTCCCGCCGCGGTATACCTAAGTTGGAGAGTAGAGTGGATACCGTTACGACAAGCGCACAGCTGCGGTATTCACGAGGCAGTATGCGAACTGACGCTGGCTGCTGGTTCCCGCGGCGGTGCTGTTATATACACGACAGTCTCTGAATCATGACATAATCTCTCTTATTCATGAGATGCATCAAATAGATTCTTCATACATCACACCACACCAACACAGTCTGTACAAACATTCGGTGATTTAGTAGAATAACGGTAATAAAGCGGAGGACCGCCATGTACTATCTGATATTCAATCCCACCGCCGGCGCCGGACGGTCGGTTAAGGCCTTGCAGCAAGTCCAGCAGTATTTGAATCAAAAAGATATCCAATACGAGGTCGCGACCACGCAGTATGCCGGCCACGCAATGGAGCTTGCGGAATCGGCGATTGGCAAGGGATATGAAGGGATTCTATCCGTGGGCGGAGACGGAACCCTGCGTGAAATCGCGCAGGCTATAAAGAATACATACGAAACGCTCGGCGTGATTCCGGCAGGAACCGGCAACGATTTTCGCTGCTCAATCGGCGTCCCGCGCGACCCTATTGAAGCTGTGGACATTATATTACAAAACAACCGAAGAGTCATCGACATCGGTCTGCTGGAGGATGGCAAAGCGTTTCTCAACGTTGCGGGCACCGGCTTTGATGTCGATGTGATCAAGTATACCGATAAGGTGCGCCGCGTAACGACGGGCGCACTCGCTTATTACCTTGGTATTGTTATGTCGCTGTTTGCATACAAAGGCGTTAACCTCCGCATCACTGCGAACGGAAAGACTTTCGTGCGAAAGGTCTTGCTCATTGCGATCGCGAACGGTCGGTGCTATGCGGGAGGGCTTATGGTCGCGCCGCACTCTGATGTGACGGACGGCCTTTTTAATGTGGTGGTGATTGGCAGCATGCCAAGCCGACGTATATTGTTCGAATTGCCTAAAATGCAGCATGGGCGGCCCGAGACCATTCCCGGAACAGAAACCTTTCAGTGCAGTGAGCTTACGATTGAGTGTGACAATAAGATGACATTCAACCTGGACGGTGAACTATACGGGCAAACACCTATGACGTTTCGTGTTTCCCCCGCTGCCCTTCGCGTATTCTGCGGCGACTACGGGTCGCTATAATTCCAATGCTGTGATATAATGGCAATACGATCCCTGAGGAGTATAAGGTGTATATCGAGAAGAAAAAAAAGAAACGCAAGATATCCAAAAAAGCAATTTTGTTTATTACCAGCATTCTGGTCGTACTGGCCGTATTGGTTACAGGACTCGTGATGGTTCTCACCAAAGGCCGGGAAGTAAAAGATACGATGGCAGAAATGCCGTTTGGCAGCGACGCATCCTACTTTTGCACGGGCAGCACTATCGTTTATGCAAACGGCGATCTTTTAACGTGTATCAACGCCTCTCAGGAAACCGTATGGCAGCTGCGTATGTATACCTCCGGTCTGCGGTATACGGCAAGCGATAACGTAATTGTAGCAACGAGCGATAATGTCATCCAGGTGATCAACAGCGACAGCACGCCGCTCTTCGTAAAGCAGTTGGAGGAAGGCGTCATTCGCTCCGCGAGAGCCGGGAAGGATAAGGTTGCCATCTATGTGGACCAACAGCTTACCGATTCCACGCTGTCTTACATCCTTGTATTCGACTTAAGTGGCAACGATCTTTATCAGTTGTCCACGACTGGCCACAATATATTGGATTATGGTTTTGACGCACAAAGCAACCAGCTCTATGTGCTTGAACTTGACGTGGACGGCGCTGTGCCCGTTTCCCGCATCTCCACTTTCAAGCCGGAAACCCAGGCGATGACCGGCATCAATGACCTTAAGGATCAGCTGATAAGCAGCGTGTACTTCACAGAGGATCAGATCTACGCCATGGGAACAAATTACCTCACCACATTTACAGCGCTCAAGCAAAATCAGAAGCGTCTTGTATACGGCTGGGCAGTCGAAGATATCTGTACGGCCGGAGACCCGGCCTTCGTATATGTACAAAGTGCGGAAAAGGACGGTACGCTCTCCGTTGCGCGTATCATCCGTTCTTCAGGCGACGAGATCAAAATCAATCTCCCACCCGGTGTCGCATCCGTAATGGATACCGGGGAGAAAATTTATTGTTTTGCATCCGATAGTATTTTCGTTTATACTGTGGAGGGAAAATACCAGCGTACGCACTCGCTCCCAATTGCCATTGACAGTGCGAAAAAAGCAATTGACGGCTACGCGTTCTTGACAGCCGGAGAAAAGGTTTACCTGCTGCCGCTGCCGTAAGGTCCTGAGGAGGATGTCATGAATCTGGTTACCATCATGTTCATCGTATTGATCGCGGTTACCCTGCTCGAGGGCATATACCGGGGCTTCTTCCATTCCGCGCTCAACCTCGGGGCTTTCTTCCTGTCGGTCATCACCTCCTACCTGCTCTATCCGGTGGTCGCAACCGCAGTGCGCGCAAGCGAATCGCTTTTCCGCTTTTTCTTCTACTATACCGAAGGCGCGGAGTTTATCGCCTCGTTCGAGGATTCCAAGCTTTTTGTAGAAGGCATGAGCAGTTCTACACTGCACCGCATCATCACGGAGTCCTCCGTCGGCGAACCATTCGCTTCGCTGATTCGTCAGAACGTACAGACTCAGGCGTTTGCCGCCGACGGTCTCAAAACGATCGGCGAATATTACAACATGACCATCGTGAGTGCGGTGCTCAACATCCTCTCGTTCTTTGCGATATTCATCATTGCCCGGGTTATCTATCAGTTCATTCTTGGTGCGGTCGAGTATACCGTCGAGTTCCCGGAGCTCAAGCAGTATGACCGATCCATGGGCGCACTGTTCGGGCTGACCCGCGGTATGCTGTTTTGTTTCCTTATTGTAACCGCCATCCCGGTAATCCTTCTGCTCGTGCCTGTAGACAAAATCTCTGAATACTTCAGCACTTCATCGCTGGGTACATATTTCCTGAGAAACAACTTCTTTTTACACTTGATCAGCGGGACGATTTAATTGTTTCACGTGAAACAATATGATACTGTAAATCAAAAGTAACAGTAGGTAAACCAAATGCTTTCAACCCATATTTATCTGAACGGCCAAACCCGGGCTGCACTTCATGTTTATGAAAAGGCTTTTGAGGCCATTGTCCAAAAGATTATAGAAGACCCGGGGCAAAGCGGGCTGATTATCCATGCCGAGATCATCATCCACGATCAGCTTCTCATGTTAAACGACACCGGCGGCGATTTGGACGGCTGCAAGTCGGGCGGTTATCAGTTGTCAGTTCAATTCGATAATGAAGCCTCTCTGCAAAAGGCATATTCCGTATTGAAGGAGGGCGCTCATATTCTTTTCCCATTACAGGCAACTGATTATAGCGATCATGTCGTAAGGCTTATCGATCGTTTTGATGTCCGTTGGGGGTTATGGGTTTAACAATGTTTCACGTGAAACAAACAGACCTAAGTGAAATCAAATATACCGCTTGTCGGAATTGTTATGATTGAAGGATAACGAACACCCGGTTTATAATATGATAAAAATAATAGGCGGCAAATGTGCCGCCCGTTTCGTTTTATAACGCTGTTTCTTCGCTTATTTTGAAGTCAGTAGAAAGTCGTACAGACTTTGAAGCTGGTCCGGGTTGTAATAGGACAGCACGATTTTTCCGTGGCTTAGATCCCCCACGATTTGTACGCGTGTACCAAGCGCCGCCGTCAGCGCCCCCTGCGCAGATTCAATCTCCGGCGCCGCATCTTTCTTCTTGCGCTGCGCCGCTTTTTTCCCTGTTGCTGCACTTACGAGCGCTTCAGTCTCTCTTACCGAAAGCCCTTGCGATACGATTCGGCGCGCGAGCATGATCTTATCGTGATCGCTTTGCAGTGTGATGAGACAGCGCGCATGTCCGCTTGAAAGCTCGCCCGATACCACCATAGCACTCACTTCCTCCGGCAGCGAAAGCAGCCGAAGCGTGTTCGCGACCGCACTGCGCGATTTGCCGAGTCGGCCGGATAATTCGTCCTGCGTGAGGCTGTGTTCATCCATCAGCATGCGCATAGCCTGCGCTTCTTCAATGGGATTGAGGTCTTCACGCTGGAGGTTTTCGACGAGCGAAACCTCCATGAATTCCATCTCGGAATATTCCTTAATGACGACTGGAACCATCGTGAGGCCGGCAAGTCTTGCTGCACGATATCGACGCTCACCGGCGATAATCCTGTACCGGTCCCCGCTTCGCTGCACGATGATAGGCTGAACGATACCGTATGTGCGGATGGACTGCGCAAGTTCCTCCAGCTTTTCTTCGTCAAAGTGTTTACGGGGCTGCGCAAGATTGGGGTCCAGTTCGTTGACATCAAGCTCCAGTATCGCGCTCTTTTCCGCCGATGACTCCTCTCCGATAAGCGCCCCGAGGCCACGGCCCAGCCGCTGCTGTTGCTTCATTCCATATCACCCCCGTTGCTCTGAATCACTTCGGTTGCAAGCTCGTTGTAGCACTGGCTGCCGAGGCAGTTTGCGTCATATTTAATTACCGGTAATCCAAAGCTGGGTGCTTCGCCAAGCCTTACGTTACGCGGGATGATGGTGCGGTACACCTTGTTCCGGAAATATTTCTTAACTTCCTCAACAACCTGAATGGAGAGATTTGTACGCCCGTCGAACATCGTAAGGACGACGCCCTCCACTTCCAGTGCGGGATTAAGGTTCGTCTTGACAAGCTTGATCGTATTGATTAGCTGGGACAGACCTTCGAGCGCAAAGTATTCGCATTGTATGGGGACAAGGATTTTGTCCGCTGCGGTAAGCGCGTTAATCGTGATGAGTCCCAGAGAAGGCGGGCAATCCATGAAGATGTAGTCGTAATCATTTCGAACGTTTTTCAGTGCGCTCTTTAAAATCTGCTCGCGCGCCATGCGAGAGACCATCTCCACTTCGGCGCCTACCAGATCGATGTTTGCGGGGATCATGTCGAGCGTTTCGATCATCGTTTTCTGCACAGCCTTGTGCGCATCAAGCCCGTTGATCAGGACATCGTATACGGAGGATTTCAATGTGCGCTTATCGATGCCAAGACCGCTGGTGGAATTCCCCTGCGGATCCACGTCGATCAGCAGCACCCTTTTACCCTTTTCCGCGATGCACGCACTCAAGTTGACCGCCGTGGTTGTTTTTCCTACGCCGCCCTTTTGGTTCGCAATGGCGATAATTTTGGACATGGCATCCTCCCGTATGGTTCGTTATGGTTGATATGATGATTATAAAGCAAACCTTCTGTTATGGGAAGAAAGAAAAGGGGACTGTACTGGAAAATTTGCGTCGCTATTGTTTACAAATAATTAATCGCGTGGATATTGCAGCACTGGTGGTATCGTGCTATATTCTTGTCGGACGGTTGTCCGACACACACAAAGGAGAAATAACCCTGTGTCAAAAAAACTGTCGAGTCCGTCAGATAACAATCGGCTGAGCATACTGCAAACCACCTCACGCTTGTTCTGCGATCAGGGCGTTAACGTCACGAGCTTTTCCGATATATCCAAGGCCGTGGGACTATCCAAAGGCACCATCTATTACTACTACCCTTCGAAGGATCATCTGATATACGATGTTGCCGAACACCATTTGAACCAGATATCAGAAAGTATATTCTCGTGGCTGGAGACAGCTACCGAAGCAACTTCGCTTCATGACATGCTGGTTAAGCTGCTGACTTGCGTTTTTCAGGCGGAGGATCCATGCCGGCTGCATATCTGCCTGGTGAACTACGCAATCATGGGTAATGATGTGATAAAAAACATGCTGAATGAAAAAATAACAAAGTGGCATACGATGGTCGATGTAGGCCTGAAAAAAGTCGGTTATCCCAGTCCTGTGACCGATGCGGTATTTACGGTGCTGGACAGCATCATAATGAAACGGGCGCTTGGCAAAATGGATATCCGTGAAGAGGACTATAGCGGCTGCATCGCCAAATATTTATCAGCAACGGGAAATGGAGGGCAACATGAGTAAAAAAATATTGGTCGTCGGAGACTCGCTCTGCAAGGGCGTTATACTCGATGAGGAAAAAAAGAAGTACACGCTGCTCAAGGAAAGCTTTATCAACTTGCTTTCTCAGCAGATTGACGCCGAGTTTATCAACGTTTCGCATTTCGGCGCGACGGTGGAGCAGGGACAAAAGCTGCTTGAGTCCAAGATGGGTAAGTATGATCCGGATATCGTGGTGATCGAATTCGGCGGAAATGACTGCGATTTTGCGTGGGATGAAATCGCGCGAGATCCTGCCAGAGATCATATTCCCAAGACTCCGCTGGATGAGTTTGAAAAAAGTATCAACGCGATGATCGATTTTGTGGAGCAGAACGGCAAGAAGCCCGTGCTCACCACGCTCCCTCCCCTCTATGCCGACAGCTACTTCAAATGGTTTACCAACTGCGATCAGGAAAAAGGGTTTAACATATTAAAGTGGCTCAAGGATGTCTGGCATATCTACTGGTGGCAGGAGCGCTATTCGAACTGTCTGCAATTCATATCGCGCAAGCGCGACGTAAGCTGTATCGACGTTCGGCGTGAGTTTCTCAAGCAAAAGGATTTCGAGCGCTTCGTATGCTCCGATGGCATCCACCCCAATCCGGATGGGCACCGGCTGATATTTGAGGCGGTACTGGCGTTTATCCGAGAACAGGCGTCCTACCTGCTGCCCGCATCCACCCCGGCTGTTGTCCCGGCATATTGACGGCAACCCCGGATACAACAAAGCCGGTCCGCTCGTAAGCGGACCGGCTTTTTCAGTGGTCCATTTTCTTATGGCACTGCAATGTGCATGATTGCATTCGGTGTGCTTTCAATGCCGTCGGTGATATCATACCAAATGACATCCTTACCGTTTGCACTGCCGAGCAATGCGCGGGTAACATCGGACGATAGCCGTCCTGTCGAGCCGTCTGCAAAGTAGTAGATATGTACGGCGTTGTCCAGCGTATAGACGACGTACCCGTCGCCCACGTCGTAGTTAAGCACTCCCTTGGCAATCGATACCGGCGCAGAATAGGTGGTTCCGGTCTTCTTGCTCAGCATCAGCTCCGATTCCGCATTGCCCGTACCGTTCAGGAATACGATATAATCGCCGCTCACAAGCGGATTATACGCGAACATGCCGGGCAGGAAGTGGATTGCTTTCGTATCGCCTCCGGGTACCAGAGGCGTTACGACAATCTCCGCATTGGTGGACGCAGAGGAGGTTTCCTGCGTTGTCATGCCGCTTTCGCCTTCCGGCTGCACATATACGAGCGCGTTCTCATCCGCATATGCGGCGCTGTAGGAAAAATAGGTGTTGACGAAGGTTTCAAGTTCCACGCTTTCCCGCGCGGCCAGGTCATATACGTACAGCCTGTCCGTCCCCTTGCCGGTCTGTTGCATCCATACTACGTATTGACCGGTCAAAGATACCTTAGGCATACCGTAGAGATACTCACGGATGGTGAATTTATCACCGGACGCCCGGTCCACGCCATATATGGTACCGCCGTATTCCGATTTACAGTCAAGATAGACGATATACTTTTCATTGATCTTGGGCTCAAGCAGACAATTGTTCTTTTTTTCAATATCCGGCACTTCGGTGGCTGTACCGGCTGCTATGTCATAGATCACGAGCCTGTCCGGCAAATCGCTTTCAAGCTTGTCCGATGATGAGAAAATCAATTCGTTTCCGTTGATGTATGGATCGTTAACCGATTTATACCCAAGGGTCAGCTCACTGGCGCTCTCCGACATGTCGCCTTTGGCTATGGGAGTCGGCGAAGGCTGGATCGTAGCCGTTGGGGTTGACGATGCAGTTGGATTCCCGCCGCCGCCAAACAAAGGAACGATGACGAATATAATGACAAGCACCAGTGCGATAACACCTACACCGATGCCGCCGAATAGCAGCACAGGACCCCAGTTGAGGTTCAGTCGCGATACGCTGCGGCTTTTACCTCCTCTGCGCCTGCTGCTCAGGCTCTTTCTCCTGCGATATTTTCTCAGATTAGTTACCACGGTATTCTCCTTCCGTCGGTATGCCATACACAAATTTTATACCAGGTATCGTATTTTTTCAACAGCTCACATGCTGCAGGTCCGCCCATAGCCCAGATGCGCAGGGTCTTTGAAAAACGCCAGCGCTTCAGTGTTGAATTTTGTGTGCTTTTCTTCGTGGACAAAATGCCCGCAGTTGCGCATTCGTATATGCCGCGCGCCGGGGATTGTCACGGCGTAAACGCGGACCATCTCATCGCTGTGCATATGGTCCTCCATGCCTGAGAACACAAGCGTGGGCTGCTTTATGCTTTTCAGCAGCGAACGCGTATACGTGTCGTCAAAGTGCACCATGGACATCACCATCGTTTCGCGAACGTCCTGCTTGTGGAAAGGCTGGGCATATCCCGATGCGACATCGTCTGTCAGTTTGGTCGCGTCAAAGTACATATCGTGCAGCAAGCTTTTTACGGAGCTGTCGCTGACGAGCAGGGGGAACAGCTTTTGCCCCAGCCATGAAGTAAGCGCCCGCAGTGAAAATGGATACCCTTCGTTAGGGCCGCCCGGAGAGACGAGCACCATGCGCGAAACCATTTCCGGGTATTCCGCGGCAAGACATGCCGCCGAAAGACACCCCGTTGAAAACGCGGCGATATATACTTCGTCAATCCCCAGCGTCTCCAGAAACGCGTGCAGTACCATGGATTGCTCTTCCACCGTATAATAGATATTGGGATGCCCGCTGTAGCCGCAGCCAGCCAGGTCCGGCGCTATTACACGAAATCCGTTCCGGGCAAAAAACGAAATGCTGTGCCGCCAGGTAAAAAGAGACTGACCGATACCATGAACAAGCAGCAGCGGAATTCCATCCCCTTCATCCACATAGTGAATCTGCGTGTCAAAACGGATGCTTTCCGTTCCAAGCTCTACAGCGCCTGTGATTTCAAACGAGATATCCGCATATGCCCCGGTATGCTCGTTGTTTTGGAAAGGCATACTCTTTCTGAACGTGTTCATGCTGCCCCATCCCCCATATATGATATTCCAAGCAGCAAAAGCGTACGATGCATGATACCCATCATACTACGACAGGCTAAAGTTGACAAGCCTTGCGTTCATGCTTTTGAAATAGTCGTAACGTTACGGTAATAATTTAGCGTTTCATTGCGCGCAGCCGCGCGAGCAGTATATCACGGCGATTAAGCGCGGGATTGGCGATGCATTCCTTGTGAAGCGACTCCAGTACGCTCCCGACCGCAGGCGAAGGCGCAATCGAGAGCTCGCGCATCACATCCTCACCCGATACCGCAAGCTCAGATATCCGCCAGGGAACCTGCTGCTCAATCATGCGATCCAGCTCTGTCTGCCAGCGATCTGCAGACTTTACAGCACCCTCGATCCTGCCGGAGCCTATGAAATCGGCACGGCGCAGCTCAATGAGCTGCCTAAAGCTTTCGTGCCCAAGCTTTATAGCGCGGCGGCGTATGGTCATGGGCTTTGCGCGCCCTTCAAGGTCGAACATGTGGTACCGTACCAGCGTCGCAACCGTATCCCGCGTTGCGTTATCAAACCGGAGCGCCTCGAGGGTTTGTCTAACAAGCGTTTCTCCGATGATCTCATGATCATACATATTGCCGTTTTGCGCCAGCGCGCGTGGCTTGCCAATGTCGTGAAGCAGCGCGGCCAGCCGCAGCGTAAGCTCGGGCGGCGCAGCGCCGCACGCATGAATGCTGTGCCACAGCACGTCGTACTTGTGATATTGCTCCTTTTGGGATATGCCCTCGCCCTCGCATAGTATGGGTAATACATAAGGAAGCACGCCAGCCTCGTATAGCATGGAAAGGCCGCGCACATGCGCGTCGCTCCCGGCAATTACAGGATACTTGGTATCCGCGAGCAGTATTTTCTTAAGCTCGTCCCGCTTGCGTTCCGCCGAGATATCGGCCATCAGGGCAGCGCGGCGCTGCGCACAGGCCATCAGTTCGGGCGCGACGGTAAACCCCAGTTCTGCGGCAAAACGCGCCATGCGCATAATGCGCAGGCCGTCGTCCCGTATCGTGATATCAGGGTCCTCCGCGGCTGCGCGCAGAACCTTCGCCTGGATATCCGCAAGGCCGCAGCCCGTCGGGTCGACAAACTCCTCTGTCGCGGTATTGATATACATGGCGTTGGCGGTAAAATCCCGACGGCGCGCATCTTTTTCGATGTCGCTCGTAAACGCAACGCGGCTTGGCCGGTGCTGTCCGCCTTCGGGATAAATGTCGTTTCGAAATGTCGTATGTTCAAAAATATATCGCTGTCCGTCGAGCCGAATGTGCAGCTCTATCGTCCCGAGCTCCGGAGCTTTAGGCACCACCGTCAGTCCGCCGGCTCGGGCGATGTTCGCCGCTTCTTCAGGCGTTGCCGCGGAGCAAACGTCCACGTCGCCGCCCGATATTCCTATCACAGCGTTTCGCACAAACCCCCCCACAAGGTAAAGCGAATACCCGCGGGCGGTAAAAAGCTTGGAAAGTTCGGGGATACCTTGAGGTAATTTCATTCGATGATGGTTGCGCGGAATACGCGTGTTGCCGGACCGGTCATCAGGACGCGCCCGTCTTCGAGGTATTCGATGATCAGTCTGCCCGCTTTCAGATGCACGGTGGTCTTGCGGTTCACGAGACCTTTTCGCTGCATGGCGACCACGCTTGCGCACGAGCCCGTGCCGCACGCAAATGTGAGTTCCGCGCCGCGTTCCCATGTAAGCACGCGGATATTTTCCCGGTCGAGCACCTTCACAAAGTTGACGTTGGTCTTGCGGGGGTACATAGGGTGTTTCTCGATGGCGGGGCCTAAAAGCCTGGCCGTTTTTTCATCGATTTCATCGACCAGCACCATGGTATGAGGCACACCCATCAGCAGCGATGAAACGTTAACCGTTTGCCCTACCGCTTCGATTTCAACATTCAGGGCTTCCCCTTCACCCAGCATGGGAATGGCGGACCGGTCGAATGCGGGCTTACCCATATCGACGCATACGTCCGTCACCATTCCGTTTTCGATGATGAGCCCGGGCTTCATGATTCCCGCGAGCGTTTCGACCGTCATGGTTTCCTTTTTCACGATACCGCGCTCGTACACGTATTTCGCAAAACACCGAATGCCGTTTCCGCACATTTCGGCTTCACTGCCATCCGCGTTGATAATGCGCATGCGCGTGTCCGCTATTTTAGAGGCTGCTACGATCAGGAGGCCGTCCGCGCCCACGGAAAGCCTCCGCTCGCACAGCTGCCGTGCCAGCGCGTTCCAGTCACGCGGTGCGCCATCGTCTTCAAATATCAAAAAGTCGTTGCCGAGACCATGTACTTTTTCGAAATCCATAAAGACCTCCCGTTTGCGGATGCCCCTATTATACTTGCCAAAAGCGTTCTCTTCAACTATTGCGGTAAAAAACGGATTAAAAGCATCATAAGCAATGGCATTCGGGGTTTTTTATCGCCATAAAATATGGTATTATAGGTGATCATAATCGGTGAGGAAGCGATATGGTTATTACGATACGGCCTGTCTCGTTTTTGGATATAGAAGACATCGCACGCCTCGCCGATGATATGGATATCGCACGCATGACCGCGTGCATGCCCAGCCCCTATACGCGCAAAGACGCACAGAACTGGGTGGAAGGGCTGTCCACCCGGCCGAACAAGCATGCATTCGCGATATGCGGCGATGGCTTAATGGGCGTAGTTGGATTGATATGCGACCCGGAGCATGACCGTGCGGAGTTGGGCTATTGGCTGGGCCGTCCTTTCTGGGGCAAAGGCGCGACCACCGCGGCGGTACGCCTCGCCGTCGACTATGCGTTCCTCGAGTTGAAAGTACGCCGGGTATACGCATATTGCTTTGCCGGAAACATCGCATCGCGCCGCGTTTTGGAGAAGAACGGTCTATTCTATGAAGGTTGTCTCAAACAACATACCGTGCGTATGGGTACGGTACATGACCTGCTGTGCTTCGGCTTGCTCAAAGAAGATTATTTAGGAAAGGACACAAAGACACACAATGAGGATCTATGACATACTGGCTAAAAAACGGGACGGAGGAAAGCTGACCTGCGAGGAGATCGGCTATTTTATCCACGGCTACGTTGCGGGCGATATTCCGGATTACCAGGCATCCGCGCTGCTGATGGCCTCCTTTATACGCGGTCTGGACGACGAAGAAACCGTATGGCTCACCGACGCTATGGCGCGTTCCGGCGACATGGCCGATCTTTCGATGCTGGGAACCGTCGCGGACAAACATTCTACAGGGGGCGTCGCGGACACAACTACGTTGCTCGTGGTACCGCTTGTTTGCGCATGCGGCCTCAAGGTAGCCAAGATGTCCGGCAGGGGCCTTGGGCATACGGGCGGCACGCTCGATAAGCTCGAGTCTATCCCCGGCATGACCACCGTACTGGATATGGATGCGTTTATCGCACAGGTGCAAAGCGTGGGTGCGGCGGTCATGGGACAAACGCTCAAGCTCTGCCCGGCCGACAAGCTGCTCTATTCACTGCGCGACGTCACCGCGACCGTGGAGAGCATACCCCTCATCGCAAGCAGCATCATGAGCAAGAAGCTTGCCGCAGGGTCCAGCGTCATCATGCTGGATGTCAAGACGGGTAACGGTGCGTTTATGGTCGATCCTCGTGACGCGCGGGCGCTAGCGGAGACGATGGTGCGCATCGGCAACATGTCGGGACGCAAAACCGCCGCAATCATCAGCGACATGAGCCAGCCGCTCGGCAACGCGGTGGGAAACTCGCTTGAGGTGATCGAGGCGGTAGAAATTTTACAGGGCAAGTACGAAGGCGACCTGCTGACCGTGGCGCTTGCGCTGGCCGCGCGTATGCTCTGCCTGTCGGGTGAGGCCAGGGAGATGGATGAAGCGAACGAGATGTTGCGAGGCGCGCTGCATTCCGGCCGCGCCCTTCGCAAGCTAGGCGAGATTATCCGTGCGCAGGGCGGCGACGCGCGCATCACCGAGGATGTGAGCCTGATGCCGCATGCCGAATTAATCAGCACAGTTGCCGCGCCGCAGGATGGTGTGATCAGCGCATTCGATTGCCGCGGTCTCGGCATGGCTGCGGGCGCGCTGGGGGCCGGGCGCCTTACTAAGGAGGACGTCATTGATCTCACGGTGGGTTTCATACTCAAAAAGCGTATTGGCGAAACCGTGAAACAGGGGGATGCAATTTTTGAGATCCATGCGAGTGATCCTCAAAAGCTTAAAGATGCGCAGCGTGCGCTGCTGGACTGTGTCACGATCGGCAGTAACGCCGAGAAGCCCCTCCTGATCCTTGATTTTATCGGCTGAAAGCCGTTTAAAAACTGCGGCGCGCTACTTTTCTGCGCGCCGTTTTTTAATTCGGTAATCACGCGGAAAACGCGGTGAAAGCGCAAGATATTTCATTAAACCGTAATATTTCCGTAATAATCTAAACATAAACTTCTTTTTCGGGTTTCAGCGGGGTATACGCAAATTGCCTTATTTCGAGGGCGCCTTTATACTTAAAACATCATGGTGTAAAGGGGCTCGGGATGCGGAAAAAAAGGTTACTGCTGTGGGTAATGGTGATAACACTCTTGTTTGCCATTCCCTCCACCGCATTTGCGGCGGAGCGGTACCAAATCCTCATGATCGGTGACCAGGATGAGTATGTCGAAGCGCTCCAGGAAAAACTCATCGATATTGGCCTTATGAAAGGTAAGGCAACCGGATATTTTGGCAAGGTAACGCAGCAGGCGGTGATCGAATACCAAATGCGGGAAGGCCTCATTGTAGACGGTAAGGCCGGCCCCCAAACGCTTGCTGACCTGATGGGCAGTAAATTTAAAATCCCTTCCGACCGGAAAGTCGACGGGGATCAGGATATCAATGCATACTACCCGGGCGACAAGGGCAAAGCCATCGCGGCATTGCAATCGCAGCTAAAAACGCTTGAGTATTACGAATACAGTTCCATCACAGGGTATTACGGCCCGGTGACCCAACAGGCTGTCGAACGTTTCCAACGTACCAATGGCCTCGCGGTGGATGGCATTGCGGGACCGGAAACGCTCGCATTGCTCGAATCGGGCAACGCACGATATTACTGTATCTACCCCGGAGACCGCGGCGTCGACGTGGAAGCGCTGCAAAAACGCCTGCTGGAGTTGGGCTATTATCAATACGAAACCATCACGGGCTATTTCGGAGCGATTACAGAGCATGCGCTCAAAGAGTTTCAGGCGCAATGCGGTCTCTCTATTGACGCCAAGGTGGGCAAGAATACGCGCTCTTTGCTCTATTCGGCTGATGCGCCAAAATGGGACGGCAGAGACCGAGTCGCCGGGGAAAGCGGAGTTCCGTCGGGGGCCGTATCCGATGTGGACCGTATGATCAATTTTGCAAAGGATCAGATTGACAAGAAATACGCATATTCCACCGAAGGACCCGCTACCTTCGACTGTTCTGGCTTCGCTTACTACGTGCTCAAATATATGGGCGTCACCACCGCGCGCTCCAGCGCAAACGCGTATTCCTCGGTAGGAAGCTGGGTAAAGGTGTCATCCAAAAACTCACTGATGCCGGGGGATCTCATATTCTTCAAATCCGATGCGAGCGACAACATCAGCCACATGGGAATCTACCTCGGAAACAGCCAGTTTATCCATGCAAGCGCAAGCGGCGGATGCGTGAAGATCAGCAGCATGACGGATTATTACAGCCGTAACTTCGTTTTGGCACGCCGCGTGTTCTAAAATGGGTTATCCACAATCACTATTTGATTTAATCCGGTTAAACCACAATATTTCCTGCCTAAAAGGCTTTTTTTGTTTTGTCTTGAGTGACAATCCACATTGTGATAGAATACAAACACCAGGGGCATCCACAGGTGGTGGATAAACGGTGGAAAACCCGTCGAATCGCCGCCAGTATAACGTGCATCACGCGTGCATGACAGCAACTTTAAGCAGTACAGTCGGGTGTTTCGCTGAATTTATCTGAGGTGCGGGGATTGTGGACACTTTTTTGATGATTTGGGAGAAGGCGCTCGAGATATTAAAACAGGAGCTTTCCAGCGTTCGTTATGATACGTGGATCAAAACGCTGCTTCCCGTTAAGAAAACCGATTCCGTATTCTATTTTCAGACGCTCAATCCCGTGCATAAAGAGCTTGTTGAAAAAAGCTACCGCACGATCATACTCTCCGCGCTGGATTCCGCCGCGGCGCTTCTTGGCATCGACGTGCAGGACAGCAGCGCGGTGTTCCTCGACAACGCGGAAGCCGCCCGCTTAAAGCAGCAGCCTGAAATCGGTGAAAACGCCGTTTCTTCCCGTACCACGTTAAATCCGGCGTATACGTTTGCGAACTTCGTCGTAGGCAGCTCCAACGAATTTGCGCATGCAGCCGCCGTTGCGGTTGCGGATAATCCCGGGCACACATACAACCCTCTTTTCATTTACGGCAAGACCGGCCTTGGCAAGACGCACTTGATGCAGGCCATCGCAAACCATATCGTCAGCAACCACCCGAATTTCACGGTGATGTTCGTCAAGAGTGAGCCGTTTTTAAACGACCTCATCACCGCAATCCGTACGTCCAAAACCGAGGAGTTCCGCCGCAGGTACCGAAAGGCGGATGTGCTGCTCATCGATGATATTCAGTTTATTGCGGGCAAGGAGAGCACGCAGGAAGAGTTTTTCCATACATTCAACGACCTGCACGAGAACAACAAGCAAATCATACTCTCGTCCGATAAACCGCCTAAGGAGATTAATCATCTTGAGGAACGGCTGCAGTCCCGTTTCGAGGGCGGGCTGATTGCGGATGTCCAGCCGCCTAACTATGAGACCAAGCTCGCGATTCTGATGAAGAAGGCGCGTGATATCACCGCGCGCGACGCGCTCAAATGCGAGATCAATCACGATATCCTCGATCTGATTGCGACCAAGGTATCGTCCAACATTCGTTCTTTGGAGGGCGCGCTCAACAAAATCATCGCATATACGGTATTGAACGGCAGAATGCCCAACCTGGTAGAGGCGGAAATAGCAATCCGTGATTTTCTGACGGCGACAACCAATAAAAAAATCTCGTCCAAGCATATCCTTCAGACCGTTTGTGAGTATTACGAGCTGTCCGAAGAGGAAATCACAAGCAACAAGAAGAACCAGAATGTTGCCTATCCCCGACAGATTGCCATGTACCTGACGCGCAAACTCATGGATATGTCGTATAAATCAATCGCCGAGATGTATGGAAAGAGCGATCATACGACGGTTAAGCACGCATTTGAGAAGATTGAAAAAGAATTGGCCAACAGCATGGAAACCCGTACGCTTGTGGATGATTTTATCACAAAATTACGCGAATAGGTGGACAACCTGTTGATATTTTTTTGCCGCGCAGCGGCCGCTGGTTTCCGGATTTCGCACTGTATACCCCTCGGATGCACCAGGCGTAACCGTCTTAAATGCGCGTGCTGCACATAAGAAAGCGCTTAAGCATCGGGCAAAACACAGTTTTCCACGTTATCAACACATACTACTACTGCTACTTCTATATAACTTACTAGTGTAACCGGTAAAGGGAGAGAGAGCGTATCATGAAGATTATATGTGAAAAGAATCTGCTGCAGAGGAGCGTCGCAACGGTATCCAAGGCAGCCGCAGCCAAGTCACCTATCAATGTGCTGGAAGGTATCCACCTGCACGCTGAAAATGAAATGGTCACGCTGTATGGCAGCGACGGAACGCTGTCTATACGCTGCACAATTGAAGCAGCGGTGCCGGAAGCGGGTGAAACCGTGTTGCCCGCGCGGCTTTTAAGCGAAATTCTGGCCAAATTTGACGATTGCGAGATCAGTATGTCTACGGAAGACGCAAACCTCGTGATGGAATGCGGGCATTCTCGCACTACGCTTTGCATGATGGACCCTGAAACTTATCCAAAATTTCCGGAGTATGCGCGTACGCGCAGCGTCGCGTTGTTCTCCGAAAAATTTGTTTCGATGATCGACCAGACGGTGTTTGCCACATCGGTCAGCGAAGATAAGCCAATATTAACAGGCATACTGATGGAACTGGGGCAGGAATCGCTGCGCATGGTTGCTTTGGACGGTTACCGGCTTGCTATCCGTCAGGAAGCCGTGCAGTCGGGAATGGACTATGCAGAGGTGATCGTACCGGCTCGTTCTATGCGGGAAATCGCACGCATCATTCCGGAAGACGAATCGACGTTACGGCTTTACGCCGCAGATCATCTTGTGGCGATCGCAGGAGAAAACCTGGAAATTACGACGCGTGTGCTGCAAGGTGATTATGTAAAATATAAAAACATTCTGCCTGCAGAACATGCGACGCGCGTCGTCGTCGACAAACTGAGCCTTTTAAACAGCCTGGAGCGGGCGAGCATCCTGGCGAGACAGTCCAAGACGAATCTCGTAAACCTTAAGATCGATAGCGATGTGATGACGATTACATCCGATTCTGAGGTAGGACGGGCGCGGGAAGAGCTGGGCATACAACTAAGCGGAAAAAACCTTACGATTTCATTTAACGCGCGCTATTTGCTGGATGTTTTAAAGGAAGTGCATGACGAATCGCTGATTTTCGATTTCAATACGAGTATCAGTCCCTGTGTGATCAAACCGCTTCAGGGAGAAAGTTTCTATTATCTGGTATTACCCGTAAAAACGAACGGTGTCAGCTAGCTTTGTGAAAAAACTTACTTTCCAATTTATCGATCCAATGCTTGGTACGCTCCTCAATTGCAGGAGCGTATTTTAATGAGAGCACGAACAGCGCGATGGCGGCAATTCCTATAATGATCCAACCCCAGAAGGGTATATTAAGAAGCCCGGAGCCAACGAGCGCTGAAAATAACAAACCCCAGGGACGCGTTAAAATCATCAGCAGCGAAAATTGAGGTACGCGCATTGCGGAAAGACCCGCGATGAGACACAGCAGGTCGTCAGGGAAGAAAGGCAGTATAAACATCATAATGAGCACGACGCGCTGGCGCGACGATACGCTCTTCATATATTTCTCTACGACCGATTTGCCTGCGATCTTCTCCACCAGCGGCCGCCCGAACATTTTACCGAGCAAAAATGCCGCGATGGAACCCAGAACGATTGCTCCCAGAGACAGCAAAAAACCATAGAAAAAGCCGAACAGCATGCCGCCTGCGATGGTTGTTACACTGCCGGGTATCGGCGAAAATATGACCTGTACAAACTGAAGTACAAAGAATGCGAGAGGTGCCCATGCGCCGTAAGATTTCACCCAGTCGCGTACACTTTCGCGTGATTCAAAAAATTTAAACCAGCCAAGATTTTGGCCGATATAGTATACGGCGATTGCCGCGACGATAATGACAGCTAGCACAATGATCCATATCCACTGCTGTTTCGTTAGCTTTTTGCCCTTCAGCCAGCCGGTGAGGTTTTTCCATTGCCGCGCGATGCGCCCTTCGTTCTTTGCTTTTTCTTCATGCTTCATAGAAAATATTTTACGCCGCTTTCAAATATCTTTTGATCCTTTTCGCCGGGTACATTTTTCAGCGTATACGCGCCAAAGCGCTCGCTGTGCGCCATCTTTCCGAACACGCGCCCGTCGGGCGAGAGCAGTCCCTCCACCGCGAGCAGCGAACCGTTCGGATTGCCATCCCCCATGGTGGGCTTACCTTTCTCGTCAACATACTGCGTGGCTATCTGTCCCGCCTCGAATAGAGAATTCGCTTCTTCGATCGTCGCGGCGAAGCGTCCTTCGCCATGGGAAACCGCAACGGTATGGATATCTCCGGGTTGGCAAAGAGAGAGCCAGGGCGATGCGTTGGAACAAACGCGCGTATTGACCACCCGCGATACGTGCCGGCCAATATGGTTGAACGTCAGCGTCGGGCTGTCGCTGCGCATATCAAGGATGTCGCCGTACGGCACCAATCCCAATTTGATGAGCGCCTGAAAGCCGTTGCAGATACCGAGTATCAATCCGTCCCGTGCAAGCAGGCCGCGGATGGCATCCGCTACGCGCGCTTCCCGCAGCAGCGCCGCAATAAACTTGCCGCTGCCGTCCGGCTCGTCGCCGCCCGAGAACCCGCCCGGGAGCATCAGAATTTGACTGGCGGTAATCAGCCCGGCCAGCTGTGACGTGCTCGCTTCAATGTCCGACGCATCCAGATTGCGGATGACCAGCGTTTCGGTGATCGCTCCCGCGCGTTCAAAAGCGCGCGCACTGTCGTATTCGCAGTTGGTGCCCGGGAACACCGGAATGATGACACGCGGTTTCGCGGTTTTATTCTTGCATGCGTATATACTTTTCGCTGAGAACAGCTTGTCAGGCGCTTCGCCATCGGAGAGCGCACGTACGGGATACACCTTTGCAAGCGGCGCTTCAAATGTTTCGCTGAGCGCGGAAAGCGCAACGGTTTCGCCGTTCAGCTCGATTGTTTCCCCGCCGGTAATGCCGATCACCTCAAAATCGAGTCCATTGCCTTCGATGATGATATCGCCATAGGCCTTGCTGGTAAGATCGTCGATGTCGCCGGTAATTCGTGCGCCGATGCCGTTTCCCAGCGCCATTTTGGCGATGGCGGCCATTGTGCCGCCGCGTTCCACGGCGTATGCCGCTTGGACTTTTCCGGCTTGTGCGCTTTCATATACTCTGGCGTATGCCTGTTTTACACTGTTAAAATCGGGCATACCGTCTGCGGCGCGCGCGATTCGTACGCGGTAGATCGTGCTGCCCGGCTTTTTAAATTCCGGCGAAATGAGCGCGTCCGCTTTTTCGCAGCACAGCGCGAACGATACGAGCGTGGGCGGCACATTTAAACCTTCAAACGACCCCGACATGGAATCCTTGCCGCCGATGGCAGGTGTGCCCAGGCTGCGCTGTGCCCACCATGCGCCGAGAAGCGCGGCGAGCGGCTTGCCCCAGCTCTCCGGGGTGCGCATGCGCTCAAAATATTCCTGCAACGTGAGCCACGCGCGGCGTGTATCTCCGCCCGAGGCGGTTAGTTTTGCCAGCGACAGCACGACGGAATACATTGCCCCGAGGAAGGGGTTCTTTTCCATTAGATATGGATCGAAACCGCATGAAAACAGCGTTGCGGTGTCGCATTGTCCGTCCGCGGCAATGACTGCCGCCATTGCCTGCAGCGGAGTAAGCTGTGTTGCACCGCCGAGCGGCATATGTACGGTGGACGCACCGATCGTGGAGTCGAACATCTCGATGAGGCCTTTTTTGGAGGCGACATTGATATCCGACAGCATGGCGGTCAGGCGTTCGCCAAACCCGCCTGTGAAAGGCTCATCGAATAGTCCGTTGGAATCCGATTCTTCCACATGCGCCCGCGCGGTCGCGGTCGCACCGTTGGTATTGAGAAATGCGCGCTGAATGTTGACGATGGGCTTGCCGCGCCAGATCAATTCCATGCGGCCCGCGTCGGTAACCTCCGCCACCTGCGCGGCGTGCAAATTCTCCTGCGCCGCGAGCGCGAGCACGGTTTCCAACTCTTTTTGATCGATGACAATGGCCATACGTTCCTGGCTTTCGGAGATCGCGAGCTCCGTGCCGGAGAGGCCTTCGTATTTCTTCCGTACAAAATCGAGGTTGACGCGCACGCCATCTGAGAGTTCACCAATCGCGACGCATACGCCGCCCGCGCCGAAGTCGTTGCAGCGCTTGACGCGGCGTGAAAACTCCGGATTGCGGAACAGCCGCTGCAGCTTGCGCTCGGTTAGGGGGTTACCCTTCTGTACCTCCGCGCCGCAGGTATCAATGGAGGAGGCGTCGTGCGCTTTGGAGGAGCCGGTCGCGCCGCCGCAGCCGTCGCGCCCGGTCGCGCCGCCCAGCAGCAGGATAAGATCACCGGGCATTGGTTCCAGTCGCACCACGTTTTCCGCGGGTGCGGCTCCGACGACCGCGCCGATTTCCATGCGCTTTGCCTTATAGCCCGGATGGTATATCTCGTCGACCAGGCCGGTAGCCAGGCCAATCTGGTTGCCGTAGGAGGAGTAGCCGTGCGCCGCTTCGCGGCAGAGCTTGCGCTGTGGCACCTTGCCGGGCATCGTATCCGCGATGGACTCACGCGGATCTCCGCTGCCCGTGACGCGCATCGCGTGATATACATATGAGCGACCCGAAAGCGGGTCGCGGATCGCTCCGCCGAGGCAGGTCGCAGCGCCGCCGAACGGTTCGATCTCGGTAGGGTGGTTATGCGTCTCGTTCTTAAACATCACAAGGTAATCGCGTTCTTTTCCATCCACGTGGACCTTCTGGCGGATGGAGCACGCGTTGATCTCGTGCGACTCATCGAAGTCCTTCATGAGGCCCTGCTTTTTGGCCTCTTTGGCGTACAGCGTCGCAATATCCATCAGGCAGATATCTTTTTGCCTGTCGCCATAAACATTTTTTCGCGCTTTGAGGTATTCTTCATAAACGTGCCGGACGTCCTGCGCGCCTTCGGCGAACGTCACGTCTGTCAGCTCGGTTAAAAACGTGGTGTGCCGGCAGTGATCAGACCAGTAGGTATCGATCACGCGCAGTTCGGCCAGCGTGGGGTCCCTATGCTCGTCGTCACTGAAGTAGGCTTGTACAAATTTGAGGTCTTCAAAGCTCATCGCGAGGCCGTATTCGGTAAGCATGCCGGTAAGTGCCGTGTCGTCAAATCCCATAAAACCGTCAAGCACCGGCACTTCCTCGGGTTCGGGCAGCTTCTCTTTCAGCGTTTTGGGCAGGGTGTCTGAAGCTTCGCGCGAGTCAACCGGGTTGATCACGTATTTTTTGATATCCTGCGCATCGGATTGCGTCACGCCGCGCAGCACATAAATGGTTGCGCACCGTACATCGGGACGGGGACAATGGAGGGCGAGTTCCACGCATTGCGCTGCGCTGTCCGCGCGCTGGTCGTACTGGCCGGGCAGATATTCCACCGCGAAAGTTATTTCGTCCGGGTCTTTTTCAAACGCATCATCATATACGATATCGACGGCAGGTTCGGAAAACACGCTGCGTACGGCGGCGTCAAAAACGTCCTCGCTCAGCCCTTCAATGTCGTAGCGATTGAGAATGCGCACGTTATTCAGCGTATCTTTTCCGAGCGTGCTTTTAAAATCCGCTAATGCCTTTTTTGCTGCGACGTCGAATCCGTCTCTTTTTTCTACATAGATACGCCGAACCATCCTTGTCTCCTTGCCCCGTAATATATAATAGCCAGTATAACGGCTTTTTCTCCCCTGTGCAATACATGTGCACAAGCTGTGGAAGAATGTTGGACAGCGCGTTTTTGAAGCAATAAATAAATCTTTTAAATTCCCGGGTTTTCGTCTATAATGTATATATTATTAAGAAGATTTCGAACCTGATAAGGAGAGCTTATGGTGCTGCATATCGGCAAAGACGAAATCGTGCCGTTGAAAGACGTCATGTTCATACTCGATTATAAGGAAGCCAAGACCAACGACGATACCAACCGCTTTTTAAAAAAGCTGGGCGACAGCGCCCACAATATCTTTATCGATAAGCACAACATCAAATCGGTCGTGGTTGCTAAGGTTCAGGGCAAGTATTTTATTTTTTACTCGCCGATTTCTTCCGCGACGCTGCAAAAAAGAGCTAAATCTTAAATTTATATAATTTCAGAAGGAGACGGTAATGGATCACACCATGGCGGAAACACAATACGACGCCCAGCAGATACAGGTGCTGGAGGGACTGGAGCCCGTGCGTAAACGTCCGGGCATGTACATAGGCTCCACCGATGTGCGCGGGCTGCATCACCTGGTCTATGAGATCGTGGATAATTCCATCGACGAGGCGATGGGAGGCTTTTGCGACCATATCACCGTAACGCTTCGCAAGGACGGCGGCGCGTGCATCGAGGACAACGGCCGCGGTATCCCTGTGGGCATTCAGCAGCAGACGGGCAAATCTGCGCTCGAAGTGGCGCTCACCATCCTGCACGCGGGCGGCAAGTTCGGCGGCGAGGGTTATAAAGTTTCGGGCGGTTTGCACGGCGTGGGCCTTTCGGTCGTCAACGCGCTATCCGAAAAGCTTCACGCAACCGTGCGCCGCGAGGGCAGCGTGTTCGAGATGGACTTTTTACGCGGCGAGCCGCAGAGCGAGATTCAAGTGACCGGGGAGACCGAGGCGACCGGCACGACGATCTGCTTTTGGCCCGATCCGGAGATTTTTGAAACGGTTGAGTTTAATTACGACACACTTAAAGTTCGTCTGCGCGAACTGGCGTTTTTAAACCGCGGCCTGCGCATCTGTCTCATTGACGAGCGAACCGACACCAAGAACGATTACTGCTTTGAGGGCGGTATCGTGCATTTTGTGAAGTACCTCAACAAGAACAAGCTCGCGCTGCACCCCGAGCCAATCTATTTCATGACGGAGAAGGATACGGCCAGCGTTGAGATCGCGATGCAGTACAACGACTCTTATAATGAAAACATCTACTCGTACGCGAACAACATACCGACGCATGAAGGCGGCACGCATCTGATGGGCTTCAAATCCGGTTTGACGCGCGTGATGAACGACTACGCTAGGCGCTTCAACCTGATTAAAGAAAAGGATGAGAGCCTCGCGGGCGAAGACATTCGCGAAGGACTTACCGCGATCATCAACGTGAAGCTGCAGGAGCCGCAGTTTGAGGGTCAGACCAAGACGAAGCTCGGCAACAGCGATATCCGGCCGCTCGTGGACGGCGCGCTGGCTGAGGAACTGAAAGCGTTTTTAGAGGAAAACCCCGCGACAGCAAAGGATATCCTCAATAAATGCCTCGTGGCACGGCACGCGCGTGAGGCTGCACGGCACGCGCGCGAACTCACACGGCGCAAGAGCGCGCTCGAAAGCGCGGCGCTGCCCGGCAAGCTCGCCGATTGCAGCGAACGCGACGCGAGTAAATGCGAGATATTCATCGTAGAGGGCGACAGCGCAGGCGGCAGCGCGAAGCAGGGGCGCGATCGCCGGTTTCAGGCGATACTGCCGCTGCGCGGCAAGATACTCAATGTGGAAAAAACGCGGCAGGACAAAGCATTTTCCAATACTGAGATCAAGGCAATGGCTACCGCGTTCGGCGCGGGCATCGGTGCGGATTTTGATGTAGCCAAGCTGCGTTATGACCGCATCATCTGCATGACAGACGCCGACGTGGACGGCAGCCATATCCGCATTTTGCTTTTAACGTTCTTTTACCGCTATATGCGCGAGCTTATCGAGCGCGGACACGTCTATATCGCGCAGCCGCCGCTCTATAAGGTAGCCAAGAACAAGGCGGAGAAGTATGTGTACAGCGACGAAGCGCTCGAAGCGTACCTGGCCGAGATCGGCAAGGAAGGCATTACGATTCAGCGGTATAAAGGCCTTGGCGAGATGAACCCAGAGCAGCTTTGGGAGACGACGATGGACCCGGAGAACCGAACGCTGTTGCAGGTGTCGCTGGATAACGCGATCGAGGCCGAGGAGATATTCACCGTGCTGATGGGTGACGCGGTGGAACCCCGTAAAGAGTTTATCGAACAGAACGCCAAGCTTGTGGTCAATCTGGACGTTTAAGGGAGTGACTTAATTGGAAGAGAACAGAAAGGCAATTCTGCCTGTCGATATCGAACAAGAGATGAAGAAGTCGTTCATATCCTACGCGATGGCGGTTATCATCAACCGCGCGCTGCCGGATGTGCGCGACGGTTTAAAGCCGGTGCACCGGCGTATCCTGCATTCCATGAACGAGCTGGGCGTGACGCCCGACAAGCCGTTCCGTAAGAGCGCGCGTATCGTAGGCGACGTACTGGGCAAATACCATCCGCACGGCGACAGTGCGGTGTACCTTTCGATGGTGCGCATGGCGCAGGACTTTTCCACGCGTCATCTGCTCGTTTCGGGCCACGGCAACTTTGGCAGCGTGGACGGCGACGCGCCCGCGGCCATGCGTTATACCGAGGCGCGGCTCTCCCCCATGGCGATGGAGCTGCTGCGCGATATTGAGAAAAACACGGTGGATTTCTACCCCAACTTTGACGAAACCCTGATGCAGCCCTCCGTGCTGCCGAGCAAGTTTCCCAACCTGCTCGTTAACGGTACGGGTGGTATCGCGGTGGGTATGGCCACCAATATTCCGCCGCACAACCTCGGCGAGACCATTGACGCGGCGGTGTGCCTGATCGACGATCCGGACGCAACAGTGGACGACCTGATGCAGCACATCAAGGGGCCGGACTTCCCTACCGGCGGCAGCGTGATCGGTACGGCGGGTATCTCGCAGGCGTATCGTACGGGGCGCGGCAAGGTCTGCGTACGCGCGCGCGCCGAGATCGAGGAGTTCAAGGCAGGGCGGCAGCGCATTATCGTGACTGAAATCCCTTATCAGGTGAACAAGGCCGCGCTGATCATGCGCATCGCGGAGCTGGTACAGGAAAAACATCTCGAGGGGATCTCCGATATCCGCGACGAGAGCGACAAAAGCGGCATGCGCATCGTGATCGAGCTCAAAAAAGATGTTAACGCGAACGTTATCCTGAATCGGCTTTATAAGCATACACAGATGCAGGACACGTTCGGCGTGATCATGCTGGCGCTGGTGGACGGCGCGCCGCGCGTGCTGAACCTGAAAGAGATACTATATTATTACATCGAGCACCAGAAGGAAGTCATCGTACGCCGGACGCGCTACGATCTTGAAAAGGCGGAGGCGAGGGCGCATATCCTCGAAGGCCTCATCATCGCGCTGGACAATATCGACGAAATCGTCGAGATGATCAAGAAGTCGCCCGACGTGCCGACCGCACGCGAGCGCTTGATGGCACGTTTCGGGCTGTCGGACAAGCAGGCACAGGCGATACTCGACATGCGTCTGCAACGCCTCACCGGCCTTGAACGTGACCGCATCATGGACGAATACAACAAGCTGCTCGAACGCATCGCTTATTTACGGCGCATTCTCGATACCCCGCAGATGGTGCTCGACATCATCAAAGAAGAGATGCTGGAGATCAAGGAAAAGTATGCGGACGCGCGTCGCACAGAAATCACCATGACGGCGGACGACATCGACCTCGACGAACTGATCCAGGAGGAGGAGATGGTGGTGACGCTGACGCACTTCGGGTATGTCAAGCGCATCAGTTCCAGCACGTACCGTACGCAGAAGCGCGGCGGACGTGGGATCACCGGCCTCTCCACGCGCGAGGAAGACTTCGTGGAACACGTGATGGTGACCTCCACGCACAGCAACCTGCTGTTCTTCACAAATCAGGGTCGGGTTTACCGGCGCAAGTGCTACGAGCTGCCCGAAACCGGCCGCACCGCCAAGGGTATGGCGATCGTCAACCTGCTGCAACTCGACGCGGGCGAGAAAATTTCCGCCGTATTCCCGGTTTCCAACACACCGGACGACGGTACAATGCTCGTGATCGCTACGCGTAACGGCTTTATCAAAAAGACGCCGCTGAGTGAGTTCAAAAATATCCGTCAGAACGGTCTTATCGCGATTGGCTTACGGGAAGGGGACGAGCTGATCGGCGTGCTGGAAACGAGTGGCAAGGACGAGGTGATACTCGGTACGGCGCAGGGTATGTCCGTGATGTTCTCCGAGGAGGACGTGCGCGACATGGGCCGCACCGCGATGGGCGTCAAAGCGGCGGAGCTGCGCGAGGGCGACCGCGTGGTGGGTATCGGCACTGTGCGCGAGAGCGCAGAGGTGTTGGTAATCTCCGAGAACGGTTACGGCAAGCGTACGCCGCTGACCGACTACCGGCTGCAGCGTCGCGGCGGAATTGGCATCAAGACGTTGAACGTGACCGAAAAAACAGGCGAAATGTGTGCGCTCATCATCGTGGACGGCACTGAGGATTTGATGTTGATCAACGACGCGGGGGTCATCATCCGCACCAAGGTTTCCGAGATTTCGGTCATTGGCCGTGATACGCAGGGCGTCAGGCTCATGAATATCGGCGAAGGGCAGCGCGTTGCGTCCGTCACGCTGGCAAGCCCCGAAGAGGAAGAGGAGGAGCCCGTTTCCTGACGGCAAAAAGGCCCCAGGGTACATATTTTTTGTAGAGGCTATTGAAAATATATACCATATGTTGTACAATGCGCGTAGGTTAAATATATAGGCTTAACAATTGCGCGTATTCCTTCAACAACCGGTCGCCGATTTGCTTGCAGTGTAGAGGGGGCTTTTTACAAAAGATTATAGAAGGAATACACCGGATTCGGGGCCGCATCAAAAGCCACGTTGCAATAAGAGTGCTCGTACAGGGCGCGGACGCGACGAATCTTTTGCTGCGGCCCCGATAATATTATAACGGGAGATTGTTTTGAAATACCGCAAGAAACGGCTGCTGGCGATTAAAAAGAAACATATTATTATCATCGGAGTGATTCTGTTTGCCCTGATTGCAACGCTGGTGATCGTCAATGTATCGGCTGCGGCGCGCGAGCGTGCCGCGGAGCAGCAGGCGGTACAGTCACAACTGCACGAGGGGATGGTGCGCATCGGGCTGCGCGGCGATATCGGCAGGCTGTGCACGTATAACAGCGAAACGAAAACGTACGAAGGCTTAGAAAAAGATGTGGCAGACGAGCTGATTTCCCGTGTATTCGGGGATAATATACTCGTGGAATACGTGGATGTCAATTCTCGTACCAAGGACGCGCTTTTAAAGATTGGAGACGTCGATATATCGCTTGGCGCATCGTTCGATACCGATCAGAGCGGCATCTGTTATACCTCGTCGTATTATGCGGACGCGTGTGCGTTCCTAGTAATGGAGAATGGAATCACATCACAGCAGGGCCTCTCCGGCGGTACCATCGCAGTGGTGCCCGGTTCGTTGCCTTCGATGGACAGCAAAGAAGACGAAAATAAGACCAGGCTGGATGATTATCTTGCGACACAGGGGATTACGGCGACCGTAAAACAATACGCATCGTACCCCGAGGCGATGGAAGCGCTCAGCACAGGCGTTGTGGATGGCGTATGCGCCTCCGAGACCAACCTTACGATATTTGGACGAACGGGCATGCTGCTGCTTTCGGAGCGGTTTATGCCCAACCGCTATTGTTTGCAGTTTGCCAGTGCCGACCAATCGCTTTGCACGGTGTTCAGCGATACGATCGCGGAGATGCGCAAGGACGGAACACTGGACGCGCTTACTACAAGGTGGAACTTAACGGATTATTCCGCATTGAAGGACATGTAACGGAGGACAGAATGAACAGCGGACTTGTACGCGTGGCTGCCGCGGTACCCATGGTAGCGGTCGGAAATATTGAAAAAAATCGGCGGGAGATTGCGGCGATGATGGCGGACGCGGACAAGAAGGGCGCCGCGGTCGTCGCGTTTCCGGAGCTAGGTCTCACCTCCTATACGCTGGGAGACCTGTTCCGGCAGCGAAGCGTGCGCGAGCAGAGCGAAGCGGAACTGAAGAAGCTGCTGGAGGAAACCAAAAACTTATCGGTCATGGCGGTCATCGGCATGCCGGTATACTTTGGGGACAAGCTTTATAACACCGCGGCAGTGTTCCAGTCAGGCAAGCTGCTGGGCGTGGTACCAAAGGCGTATATCCCCAATTATCAGGAATATTATGAGCAGCGCTGGTTCATGTCGGGTATCGATGTGACCGGACAGTCGATACAGCTTGCCGGACAGAGTGCGCCGTTCGGGACGGACATTCTATTCGAATGCGCCGAAGTGAACGAGTTTGTAGTCGGTGTAGAACTGTGCGAGGATCTTTGGGTGCCTTTCCCGCCGCACGCGTTCCAGGCCATGGCGGGCGCGACGCTCTGTGTCAACATATCGGCCAGCAACGAGTTGGCGGGCAAAAGCGAATACCGGAAGAACATGATCGAACAGCAATCCGGGCGGTATGTGTGCGGCTATGTTTACGTTTCCGCCGGACCGGGTGAGTCCACGACCGACGCTGTTTTCGGCGGCCATATCGTGTTGGCCGAGAATGGCTACATCCTTGAAAGCTCGCCGCGCTTTTCGTTTGACGCGCACATGAGTATTACGGAATACGATCTGCACCGCTTCTCACACGACCGCATCCTCAAAAATACATTCATCTCGCAGGCCCCCGCGCGCGCTTATCGCAGGGTGGGTTTTCACGCGCAGGAGGCGGAGCCGAAGTTCCGAAAAGTCGCGCGTATGCCCTTTGTGCCGGACGATGTCCGTGACCGCGAGGCGCGCTGCGAGGAAGTGTTCAACATTCAGGTCACGGCGCTGCAGCGCAGGCTGCGCCATACAGGCGCAAAGCATATGGTAATCGGCGTTTCGGGTGGGCTCGATTCCGCGCTTGCGCTGATGGTGGCCGCTGAGGCGGCGAAGCGCAACGGGCAGGAGGGCAGCGCGGTCGTCGGCGTGGTGATGCCGGGCTTTGGCAGCACCGAGGCGACGCAGTCGCTTGCGCGCAGGCTCGTCGTCGCAACGGGCGCGCAGCTTCGCGAAATCAGCATTGTAGAGGCTTCCAGAGCGCATCTTTCCGATATCGGACACGGCGGCGCGGCGGATATTACATACGAGAACGCGCAGGCGCGCGAGCGTACGCAGGTGCTGATGGATGTAGCGAACCAGCTGGGTGGCCTCGTAGTAGGCACCGGAGACCTCTCCGAGCTCTCTTTGGGCTTCTGCACGTACGCAGGCGATCAGATATCCATGTACGGCGTGAATGCGGGCGTAGCCAAAACCCTGATACGCGAGATTACGCTTTTTGTATCGCAGAAGGACGCGGCACTGCATGAAATTGCAGAAGAGATCGTGGCAATCCCTCCTTCGCCGGAGCTGCTGCCGCCGGGAGAAGGCGCAGAGCGGCAGGATACGCAAAAGCAGATCGGCCCTTACGAGCTGAACGACTTCTTCATGTACTATATGCTGCGCTTCGAAATGTCGCCCGCGAAGATACTCATGATGGCGGCGTATGCGTTTCCGGAATACCCGCGCGAACAGATCAAGGCGCAATTGAAGCAGTTCTACCGCCGGTTCTTCGCGTCGCAGTTCAAACGCTCGTGCATGCCCGACGGCCCCAAGGTGGGCAGTGTGTCGCTCTCCCCAAGGGGTGACTGGCGTATGCCGTCCGACGCGGAGGCGGAGATGTGGATCAAGAGCCTCGATGAGGAATAGAAAAAGTAAAAGGCCTGTAAAGGGCCTTTTTAAACGCAAGTATATCTGGAATATACCGCTGCACATATGCCAAGGAGGCTTAGTCTATTCGACTGGGCTGAAATATTCATCAATGATGCTTAAAAAGGCTTTCCATTCTTCCGGATATGCATCAAAACCCTGGCACGAAAAGCATCCAATATTGATCTCCATATCTAAATCCCAATACTCCTCAGGCAACACTGAGTCACTTTCGTAATAACAATCCCAATTGAATACTCCGCAATTATCCAGATCGGATAGAAATGAGTTCCATTGATCTATATCCCAGTTTCCGGTTTTGGATTGCTCGCGGTTGTTTACGTATACCGTTACTTGCGCCTGCAAATTATCTTTGCTGATATTATAAGTTGTGCCATTGCCGTAGCTTTCCTCTATATAAAAATTGAATGATTTTATCTGTTGCAAGTCGATTGCAATTCTGCCGTTTGTCACACAATCCGTGATAACGGAGGCCGCTTCATCTATGGTTTTGCCTGAAAAGAAATATCCGCCGAGCACATGCTCTTCAATGATTTCTGAATATACCACTTCATCGCCGCTGATAAAAAACAAATAGGTTTCGCCTTGTACATGTAAGCTCATGGAAACCGGACGGAAATCTACATTTCCGGCAACGCCGCCGAACTGCGTAATTTTAAACACAGATCCTTCAGCATGATTTCCTTTCAGCGATTGTATCACTTTGATATTTGCCGGAGTCTCAACGATTTTTGACCCATTGGAGTTCTTCAATTGACCAGGCAGTGTTTTTTCAACCAATCCTATTATGATTGCGTCAGAAGCGGCTACAACTTCGGCAATGTCAGTAGTATAAGCAGGTACAAAAGGGTCGTCTAAACGCTCAATAATTTCTGGGGTAGGAACAGGAGCCGGTTCCAACGAAGAACTAACTGAACACGCGCTGGCTAGCAATAGAATGGCGGGTATACAAGCGGCGATAATTTTCTTAAACATTTACGGACCTCAATATGGAAGTCAAAACATATTATATCACAGAAGCTGCGTCGTTACAATCCTATGGAAAGACAGGCCCATAAATTCAAATTTACAGGTGTGGCGATTGGCGAATGCCGTCCGACGCGGAGGAGGGGATGTGGACCAAGAGCCTTGAAGAAGAATAGCAGCATCAAACAAGGCCCATTTGCCACTGGCAAATGGGCCTTGTTTATGTTTTTCAGTCAATAAAGCTAGGTTCAAATACGAGCGCTGTAAGGTTTCTGTTTTTTGCGATAGCTGATGTAATGTTGGTTGCCGAGGTAAAAATGACACGTATTTGATACGATGATGTCCCTGTCGCGGGCGCAGTATCGACATATGTACCCATACATGGCTCCGTTTGTACTCCCGCTGCGGAGTCAGCATGATAATAAGTACTGGTGCTGATCAATGTTGCATCCCGATATATTCTTACCTCAATGCTGCTTGAACTGTTTGCCGTACAAGTCTTATCGATCTGGAACGAATAGTCTAACTTTACACTGCCTCCGGCAAACACCGATGCGGATAGCGAAGCGACTGTGATTTCTGTATTGAGCGGAGGAAATACGGCGATTGGACTTACAATGTTAGTAAAATTAAGCGTCGCTCCGTTTGCTCCTGCAGGTCCAGTCGCACCGGTCGCACCAGTCGCTCCTGCAGGTCCAGTCGGCCCAATCGCGCCGGTCTCACCCGTTGCGCCGACCGGTCCGGTCGGCCCAATCGGCCCGGCTGCGCCGGTAGCTCCCACTGCGCCGGTCACGCCCGTCGCGCCCGTTGCACCGGCCTGGGCCACTACGACCCAAACGGTGTTGTCGCTCGGGGGTACAACGTTAAAATTGTTTGTTATGCTGCCATAAGTGGACCCGTTATATGTCACGCAATCGCCAATGCTATAAACCGTGGTTGGCGACCATGCGCCCTGAAGACTTAACGGCGGCCCTGAGGGTCCAGTGGGGCCCATTGCTCCCGTTGCGCCAGTTGCACCGGTCGCACCGGTTGGTCCTATCATGCTTGCCGATTCTCCGGCCGGACCGGTTGCACCCGTTGCGCCGGTAGGCCCAACCATGCCAGCCGGACCAATTGCTCCGGTTGCACCTTTCGCGCCTTTGGCACCGTCCTCGCCCGGGGCACCGGGGAGTCCCTGCAGTCCTGCTGCGCCCGTTGCACCGGTGGCTCCCGTAGCCCCGGTTGCGCCCGCAGAGCCTGTGGGGCCGGTTGCGCCTGCCGGACCACCTTGGACAGTGGTGGGTGCCGCTTGGCCGCATGCGCTTAAAATCATGCTTATCATAATTAGAACGGAAATCAGCAGCGCAATTCTTTTAGTGAGAATTTTCGTCATGTTTGTATCACCTCTGAAGTTAGCATTGTGTCATTGCGCGTTGGAAACAATTTGTTTATACTAATATTAGAATACCACAATTATCGACAAATTCAACCAAAAGTCAGCAAAAAAAGAGGTCAGCATTGAAATTCGATGTTTTTAAGAAAAAGTGGCTCATATGGCTCATTGTCGCTTACATTACGGGTGTAGGGCTGCGGTTTCTCCTTGGGCTTCTTACCAGCCAGAATCCGTTCGTAATGCCGGATGAAGCACTTTACGCAAATATCGCGCGGTCTATTGCGGACGGAGGAGGGGTTGCACTGCGCAATCAGCCCGTCACCTATACCAGTCTTCTGTATCCGCTGATCATATCTCCGGCGTATGGACTTTTTGGGGCGGGTTCGCAGTTCCGTGTGATCCAGGTGATCAATTGCCTCGCGATGAACCTCGCCGTATTTCCGGCGTACGGGATTGCAAGAAGGTTCTCCTTGAATCCGAAAACCGCTTTTGGCATTTCGGTTGTGGCGCTGGCACTGCCGGATATGCTGCTGACCACGCGTATCATGACGGAAGCCATTGAATACCCGCTGTTTCTATTGACAATGTATTTGATGTTCAGTCGATTGACCGATGACAGGCCGCGCTTGGGCTTTTATGCGCTTACCGCTTTCTCGGCGTTTTTGCTGGCGCAGTCCAAATCCGGCATGGTCGCGCTGGCTGTCGTATACCTTGGAATATTGCTTTATGAATGGATACGCTCCCGCAGCCGTAAGGGCTTGTATCGCGTGCTCGTTTTTGCGGGGACGTATGCGGCGTTGGCAGCGGCTGTTTATCTCATCCTCATAGGGGCGGGAATGGACTTTTCGCAGCCGTCGATTTACGATACGCAGCTGCAGGCGCCCACGTTCGAGCATCTGAAAAGGACGCTGCCGGGCCTTTTGCTGTATGCGTTCTTCATACCGGTGGCCTTCGGGATATATCCGCTGCTGCTTCCGGCTTGCCGCCTTGGCCAATATGAACCGCAGCGCAGAAAGATGGTGCTGCTCACGTTAATCGCGCTCGCGTTGGTTGCGGCAGGCGCATGCTACATGTTCTTCGATACCGAGACGATCGGAAATTACTTTCAGGGGCGCGTTCATATCCGGTACGTCTTCATGTTCCTGCCCGTATTTCTGTGCTTTGCCGTTTCAAAAGAAATCGAAGGCGTAAAGCCGAACGGCAAGCTGCTGATTGCGCTCGGCTTTGTGCTGGCGATGACACTTACGGTTTCCTTCGGCGCACTGCTTTCCAACCGGCAATACCCGGTGGATACGATACTGCTGTCTTATATCATCCATGACGACGCCTCGCTGGACTGGACGCTATTCTCCCAGATCGCGGCGATTACGTTCCTCATCGGAATGCTGGCACTGCTGTATTTCAAGGGCTGGGGCAGAAAGGCAAAGCAAGTATGCGCGGTCTGCCTCTTGCTGGGGATTGCGGTGTCAAACTGGCTGGGATACGACCTCAATCGCTATAACGACAGCCCGGCGCTTGCCGCCGATGCCCGGCAGGCTGCCGGGATGGTTTCAGGAGAAAATCTGCTGATCGTACCGGACAGTGGTCTTTATTTTGATAATACGCTCTCGGTGCTCGATATCGCGCTGGATGAAGCGCCTTACTTTGCCCTGTATGACGACCTTTGCGTAAGTCTGGGGGCGTACGGGGCTTTGACCGATATCACTCCCCCGCAATACTGGACGGAAAAGCCGGCCCATACGATATCCGGCATAAGCCATGTTATCCTGAGCAATACGGCGTTTTCTCGCATGGTTTTGGCAGACGGCGTTCAGGCGGAGTGGTCGCAAAACGGGTTCTATGCCGTCGTCACCCTGCCGGAAAACCACAGGCTTTTCCACAGCGCGCTGTCGGGAATAGGAACGGATGGTACGGTCGGAGCGGCTTCGGCGCTCTATGTTTATGACGAAGAGCTACTGTCCCAATCGTCGATTCGTGTATACCTGAAGGTCAGCTGCACCGCCGATGCCGGTCTTGTGCTTACGGCAAACGGTACGCCGTATCGATATGAGCTGGACGCAACAAGGGAATGGATTTATGCGGATATTCCGGTGCCGCAAGAATGTAAAGTGTTAAAGGTTTCAATCCAAGCAGAAGTGGGTGCCCCTATGATACTGACCTATAGCCTGGAATAGCCGGGAAAGGGGCTGCCGGGTGAACGGCGCCCCTTTATTTTCAATACCCGATGTACGCAATGAGGTTGCGGCTGACGGTCTGTTTCGGCTATTTCCAGATCACCTTTGCCCGCAGAACTTTTCAAACGTTTCGCGCATGGCGTCTTCGTTTTCCTTTGTGGCGCCCAGTGCAACCAGGGCGCCCGGCGAGTTGACAAAGCCGATAAACCCGCCCCTCTCCGTATTGAGATATTTCAAATAGTCCATAATTTCGCTTTCCAGATCCTTTGGCGTACCCTTTATTGCGGTGGTCTGGTATCCTACCGGGCAGCCGAAAGCCACTTTGCCCGCAAAGCGTTCACCTAGCTTTTCGATACCGTTCAGGTTTGCCTGCCCGGGGTTGATCACATCAAACCCTGCCGCAATCAGGTCGTCAATGATGTCGAATATGTATCCGCAGGAGTGAAGCATCACGTCCATCCCCAAGGAATGCGCCAGGTCGATCTGTTTTTTATACCGGGGGATAAAGTGCTCCCGAATCAGATCGGGATGAATGAGCAGCGAATTTTGCGTGCCCCAGTCGTCCGCGAGGTATATGCCGTCAAAGCCCGCTTCGGCGCATTTGCGAATCAGCTGTTCCTCTGTGCCGAAAACGATATCCAGCAGCCGGGATACGCTGTCCGGCTCGAGATAGAAGTCCATAAGAAAGTTGTCAAAGCCCCGTACGAAGCTGGCGATGGTAAAGCCGCTCAGCACGAAGTCCGCAAAATAGTACGTGTCCGGCGACTGCGCTTTAAGCTCGAAGAACGTGTCAAACCGGCCTTCGCGATGGGTATCAAGCGGAACGTAGCGGTCCAGATCATCATAGCTGTCGATCGCAGGTTTTTTAGCAATGCCGAATTTGAACTGTACATCGTTCGCTTCCCACTCAAAACCCCATTCGCACGTCAGCTCGTTGCTTCCGCCGAACATCGTTTCCACTGCGACAGGTATCGCGTCCGCGCGATCCAGAAATTTGGGGTTATAGTACATCAGCGGCGTATACGCCGGGCTTTGAAATCTGATTGCCTGCCTGACCACATCTCTTCTTGTCATCGTAAGCCTCCGAATAGTTATTTATGATCTCGTTGGTATAGCAGCACCCCGGACAGTGCCTATTCAAACGTTTGTTTATTGGCGTAACCGGTTACGCCAATGCTTTAGTTGTCTGACTCTCTGGTACATGACATCACTGACGAGGCGTAACCGGTCACGCCATGGATCGATTCATTTCTATTGACTGAATGATTGGATGGAACAGTAGAAAAAGCCGCCGCAAGCGGCTCAAAGTGTCAGGAAACGGGGGTGGTCTCTTTTTTGCTGAGCACAATTACACCGCCGATCAGCAGCAGAATCATGGGCACAAAGCCAATGCCCGACAGCAGGGAGAGCCCCGCCGAGACGAGCAGCAGCACACCGCCGTTCCGGTTGTTTTTATTGAGCTGCGACATGCCGATAAAGCCGACAATCGTCGCACCGGCGGAGAACACAAAGATGATGCCAATGACCAGCGATGCGATTCCGGTGGCAAGCCCAATGATATGATTGATGAGAAAGGGCATATCGATATCCCAGCGGAAAAAGTCGACAAACCTTTCGGCAGTACCCGCGAAGATGATGGTGAACAGCAATCCAATGAGCAGCATTGCCGCCGCGATCGCGTTAAGTATTGACGCGACGAGTCCCAGCGTATATTCCGACTTGTACATACGATCACCTCATTTTAAATGTTTATAGTAACGATACACGATATGTCCGCAATAGGCAATAGTATGATTATTGTGACAACAATAAAAATGCCCGCCTCAGGCGGGCATAGCGTATTGATGTTGGCTTAATAGTTATCGTAGTAATCACCACGGCGGTAATCATACACGGTGCCGTTGGAATAGAGATCCATGTTATCAAGCGCCATGCCTGTACCGATTGCAACGCACGAGATGGCATCTTCGGCGACATAACACGGAATACCGGTTTTTTCACTGAGCAGCCGATCGAGGCCATAAAGCAAGCTGCCGCCGCCCGTCATGCAAATGCCGTTCTCGGCGATGTCGGACGAAAGTTCGGGCGGAATGCGCTCCAGTACGCCATGCAGGGTTTCCATCATGGCGTTGAGGGGCTCCTCCAGCGCTTCAATCGTTTCGTTGGAGCTTAAGGTGACCACCTTCGGCAAGCCGGAGATCAGGTTGCGGCCCGCGACTTCCATGTAAACCTGCTCCTTGCGCGGGAATGCGGACCCGATGTTGATTTTGATTTCTTCTGCAGTACGTTCGCCGATGAGCATATTGTGTTTCTTTTTCATGTAGCGCACAAGGGCCTCGTCGAATTTATCGCCCGCGACCTTGACGGAATCGCTGATGACAATACCGCCCAGCGATATAACGGCGATGTCGGTCGTGCCGCCGCCGATATCAATGACCATGCTGCCAAACGGTGCGGCAATGTCGATGCCCGCGCCGATTGCGGCCGCCATCGGTTCTTCGATAAGCGCTGTATGGCGCGCGCCCGCTTCTTCGGTCGCTTCGATGACGGAGCGTTTCTCCACTTCGGTGACGCCTGAAGGTACGCAGACAATTACACGGGGCTTAAAGAACAGCCGGCGCCCGATAACCTTGCGCAGAAAATACCGCAGCATGCGCTCTGTATCGTGGAAGTTCGAAATGACGCCGTTGCGCAGCGGACGGACCGCGACGATGTTGCCGGGCGTTCTGCCCAGCATCACGCGCGCTTCCTCGCCGATGGCGATGATTTCTCCGGTGTTGCGGTTTACCGCCACAACGGAAGGCTCGCGCAGCACGATTCCTTTGCCTTTGACATAGACGAGAACGCTGGCGGTGCCAAGGTCGATGCCAATATCATTAAATTCTAACAATGCCATCTATCTTCAAAGCTCCCCTTCGATTTTCTACCACCACGTCTGCATATGCAGACTACCATATACTATAATACAGACAGCACGATATTTCAACCGCGATTATGCCATAAAACGATCTAAAACGTCATTTTTCGCGCGGTGTGTTTAAAAACATATCCATCAAAACGGAGAGATCCGCCAGCGTTTCCAGACTCACAGCGGCTTCGCGCAGCCGCGCCGCGCCGGGAAAGCCTTTGAAGTACCACGCCGCATGCTTGCGAAGCTGCCGCATCGCGACATGCTCGCCTTTGGCGGCTACGGTCATGCGCGCCTGCCGCATCAGCGTTTCCATCTTTTCTTCGGGTGAAGCCGGGGCGAGGCGCTGCCCCGTGCGCAAAAGGTGCAAAATCTCTCGGAAGATGAATGGATCCCCCAATGCGCCGCGCGCCACCATAACGGCGTCGCATCCGGTATGTGCAAACATCTTCGCCGCATCATCGGCGCAGAATATATCGCCGTTCCCGGTGACGGGGATACGGACTGCCTGTTTGACCTGAGCGATGATGTCCCAGTCGGCATAGCCGCTATAAAATTGCTGGCGGGTGCGCCCGTGTACGGTGATTGCGGCCGCGCCAGCATCTTGTGCCATTCTGGCGAATTCCACCGCATTGACCGAGGTTTCGTCCCAACCTTTGCGGAATTTGACGGTAACCGGCAGCGTACTGGCTTTTACCGCGGCGCGGATAATGCGCTCCGCCAGCGGCATGTCCTTCATGAGCGCGCTGCCCTGCGCGCCCGAGGTGATCTTGGGGGCGGGACAGCCCATGTTGATGTCGATCACGCAAAGTCGACCGCAATATGCCTCCTTCAGCTGGTTTACGCAATACACGATCGCTTGCGGGTCCGACGCAAAAAGCTGAACGCCAAAGCGGTCTTCGTTTTCGGCGGGAGAAAGCAGTGAAGCCGACTTATGCGAGCCGTACTCAAGACCTTTGGCGCTGACCATTTCGGTAAATGTGAGCCCTGCGCCCTGTTCGATGGCGATGTGCCGGAAAGCGGCATCGGTGATGCCTGCCATGGGCGCGAGGTAAATAGGATTACGCGTGGATATCACTCTTCGATGACCTCTCCGGAAACTCCCGAAGCCGCGGTGTCGGCGGGCGTGGGAGAGAGCGAGGGCGAGGGCGTCGCCAGCGGCGTCGGTGTGGGCAGAATCTCGGTCTGCTGCATTTCTACGATACGCCAGTTGTTCTCAAACCGAATCAGCGACACGCGGTATACTGCGTTTACCCAAGCGGGCGGTGTCTCACTGAGCGTGGTATCGGTGGTGGCAAACAAATCGCCTTTGATACCCGTTACTTCCTCGGTGACCTCAAGCGTTACGGTTTGATTCCAGGGAAATATCATCGCAAAGGCAACATCCGCGCTGTAATTGTAGTCGGATATGTCGTACGGCCGGTAGGTATCAGAATTCAGCAGCGTATCGCTTTCGAGAAAGCTTTTAGAAAATACCTTGGACAGCGTTGCGGTGTCGGCGTTTTTTAGGATCGCGTCAGCACGCACATGCAACCCGTCTTTAACGAGCGTCTGCACGTTCATGTAATCCATCGCGATGAAAAAGGACAGCACAATGAGGCCGACGATGACTGCGCCGACCAGCAGCCTTGAAAGCAGGTACCACAGAAAACGCAGTACCACGGTTGCGCCCGAAGACATGCTATCCCTCCTTTTCAAAAGCTATCATACCACAAAACGGCCTGTTTCACAACCGCACCGAGCAGCATGTGCCGATGAAAAAAGCAGGGCACATATTGAGCGCCCTGCTTTAGCTTTCAATTATTCCCGTGGCTTCATCGTGGGGAAGAGTAGCACGTCCCGGATGCTTGCCGAATCGGTGAACAGCATGATCATGCGGTCCACCCCAAGGCCCATGCCGCCCGTAGGAGGCATACCGTATTCCATTGCGGTGACGAAGTCCTCGTCGATCTCAAATTCGCCCTCGATGAACTTCTTTCTGGCCTGTTCGATAAAACGCTCGCGCTGGTCGATCGGGTCGTTAAGCTCCGTAAACGCGTTGCCCATCTCGCGCCCGTAGATAAACACCTCAAAGCGCTCGGTCAGCCGCGGATCGTATGGTGTGCGTTTGGCCAGCGGGGAGATTTCTTCCGGGTAATCACATATGAAGGTGGGCTGAACCAGCGTCGCCTCCACAAATTCCTCAAAGAACAGGTTGAGGATCTCGCCGCGCGTCATGCCGTCGTGCTGCAGGTGCAGCCCCTTCTCGCGCGCCAGCGCGCGTGCGGCTTCGTCGTCCGGTACCTGCGCGAAGTCTACGCCGGTCTGCTCCAGCACGGCCTGCGTCATCGTAACGCGTCGCCACGGCGGAGTCAGGTCGATATCGACGCCCTGGTATGTTAGCTTGTATCCGTCCAGCAGCTCGCGAGCGGTCGTCGTGTAGAGCGTTTCGCAAAGGTCCATCATGCCGTTGTAGTCGGTATAAGCCTCGTACATTTCGAGCATGGTAAATTCGGGGTTGTGCTTGGGGCTCATGCCCTCGTTGCGGAATATGCGCCCGATTTCGTAAACCTTCTCGAGCCCGCCCACGATCAGCCGCTTGAGGTACAACTCCAGCTCCACGCGCAGCACCATGTCGATATCGAGCGTGTTGTGGTGCGTACGGAAGGGCTTCGCGGCGGCGTTGGTGGCATGGATATGCAGCACGGGAGTTTCTACCTCCAGATAGCCACGCGCATCCATCACGCGCCGGATGATGCTCATAACGCGCGAACGCGTACGGAACGCGGCACGCACCTCGGGGTTGACGATCATGTCCACATAGCGCTGACGATACCGCAGGTCGGTATCCTTGATGCCGTGGAATTTCTCCGGCAGCGGCAGCAGCGATTTGGAAAGCAGCGTAATCGCCGTAGTCTTGATCGATATTTCGCCCGCGTTGGTCTTGAACACTTCGCCGGTTACGCCCACGATGTCGCCGATATCCATCTTTTTAAACTGGGCATAAGGCTCTTCGCCCATCATGTCGAGGCGGACGTAGAGCTGTATCTGCCCGTCCACATCGAGGATGTGCGCAAAGCAAGCCTTGCCCATGATGCGTTTACTTAAGATGCGCCCCGCAACGCGCACGGAGGTTCCCTCTAGTGTATCATAATCCGCGATTACCTGCGCTGAGCTGTGCGTCTTCTCAAAGCGTGTGATTGCAAAAGGATCGTTACCCAACTCGCGCAGCGTCGATAATTTCTCGCGCCGAACACGCAGTATCTCGCTTAGATCCTCCGCCTGGCTTATTTCATTCGTATGGTTCTGTTCTTCCGTCATTGGTTACCGCCTATTTTTTGATGCTGAGTACCTTAAGCTGTATTTCTCCTGCAGGCGTTTTGACGACTGCAATATCGCCCGTCTTTTTGCCAATCAGCGCGCTGCCAACCGGAGATTCGTTGGAAATGCGCCGCCTGTCGGCGTCGGCTTCCACGGAACCTACAATCTGATACTCTTCCTCTTCGTTAAACTCGAGGTCGAGTATGCGCACCGTGGTTCCGATATTGACTGTATTGGGATCGACCGTATTATCCTCGAGCACGACCGCGTTGCGCAGAAGTTTTTCGAGCTGGGCGATCTCAGCCTCTACCCTCGCCTGCTCGTTTTTGGCTTCGTCGTACTCGGCATTTTCAGAAAGGTCGCCAAAAGCCCGTGCCTCTTTGATCTGTTCGGATATTTCCGCCCTCCGTACAGTTTTGAGAAAATCCAGCTTTTCCTGTTTTTCCTTTAAGCCATCTTCCGTGAGTATGACCGCTTCGTTCGCCATTGTGCTCCTCCCCAAGTGATTAGTTGTTTAGATAATATGTACAACTTAAAAGGGTTTATACCAAACAAAGTGACACGCACTACATTGTATGAAATCCCATTTTTTTAATATCGTGATTATAGGGCAAGGCCATTTTATTGTCAAGTTTAATGCCGTTATTCGGGGTAGTTTCACCATACAAACGCTATATAATATGGTGAAGAGTCTGAAAAAAGCGTACCTGCGTGACAAATAAATTTTCGTGTGCTAAACTATTACAAGAACCCGTGCCGCCCTATTGCATTTGCAGCAGGCAGGTAATATAATAATCAAATCAGATTGTTATTTTTTTATCAAGCAATGCCTGTCGGCGGCGTGTTGGCCGTTTGGAATCACTTTTTATTACGAAACAGGAGGATAGCCATGAGAGTCTTCAATTTTTCCGCAGGCCCCGCATGCCTGCCAGAGGCGGTACTGAAAAAAGCGCAGGAAGAAATCTTTGAGTACGGCAACAGCGGCATGTCTGTGATGGAGATGAGTCATCGATCCGCAGACTATGAGGCCATCATTGGCAAGACGGAGGCGGACCTGCGTACGCTGATGAACATCCCTGAGAATTACAAGGTGCTGTTTTTGCAGGGCGGCGCTTCGCTGCAGTTCACGATGGTTCCCATGAACCTGATGAACCGCTACAAGCGCGCGATCTACTTAAAAACAGGCCAGTTCGCCAAAAACGCCATTGTCGAGGCCAAGAAGATCGGCGAAGTGGTTGTCGCGGCGTCGTCGGAAGACCGGACGTATGCCTACATCCCTGAAATGAACAAATCCATGTTCGAGGGCGATGCGGATTACGTGCATATTACGCAGAACAACACGATATACGGTACGCGCTTTGCAGAGCTGCCCGAAACGGGCGACAAGCCGCTCGTAGCGGACCTGTCCTCCATGATCCTTTCTGAAGATGTCGACGTCAGCAAGTACGGCCTCATCTATGCCGGTGCGCAAAAAAACATCGGCCCCGCGGGCGTCACCATCGTCATCATCCGCGACGACCTGCTGGAGCGCAGCGCCGACACACTGCCCAGCATGCTCAGTTACAAGGTGATGGCAGCCAACGATTCGATGTTTAACACACCCCCCACCTATGGCATCTACATTGCCGGGCTGGTGTTCGAACACCTGCTCAATCACGGCGGCGTGCCTGCAATGCAGAAATATAACGAGGAAAAGGCCGCGCTGCTTTACGACTATCTAGATAACTCCAGCCTGTTCAAGGCATCAGCGGATAAGAAATACCGCTCGATGATGAATGTCACATTCGTTACAGGCGATGAAGAAATGGATAAGAAATTCGTTTCCGAAGCCAAAAAGCGCGGCATCGTCAATATCAAGGGACATCGCAGCGTGGGCGGCATGCGTGCCAGCATCTATAATGCGATGCCGGTGGAAGGCATCAAGGCGCTTATCGAACTGATGAAAGATTTCGAGAGCAGGGCGTAAGCTTTAAGGAGGAGCGATGTTCAGAGTCAAAAAGCTGAATTCGATATCGGACGCGGTATGCGATTACCTCGAGCCGGACCGGTATGACATCCGCGAGGACGCAGAGCAGTATGACGCGATACTCGTGCGCAGTGCCAAATGCCACGGGATGTGCTTTCCGGAGGATACGGTTGCCATCGCGCGCGCGGGTGCAGGCGTCAACAATATCCCCATCGAGGAATGCACGCAAAAAGGCATCGTGGTATTCAATACACCGGGCGCCAATGCGAACGGCGTTAAGGAACTCGTACTCGCAGCGATGCTGGTCGCCAGCCGCAATATCATCGAAGCGACCGCCTGGGCCAAGACACTGAAGGGCAAGGGCGAAGAAGTGCTGCCGCTCGTCGAAAAGGGCAAGAACCAGTTTGTTGGGCCGGAGCTTTACGAAAAGACACTGGGCGTCATCGGCCTTGGGGCAATCGGCGTGATGGTCGCGAACGCGGCGCACGCGCTCGGCATGAACGTGATCGGCTACGACCCGTACATATCGGTGGAGTCGGCATGGGGGCTTTCACGCGGCGTGGGTCACGCGTATAAGCTCGACGAGCTGCTCGCTAAATCGGACTATATCTCGATTCACATTCCGCTGATGGATGCGACAAAGCATTTCCTCGGCGAGAAGGAATTCGCCAGGATGAAAGACGGTGTGGTCCTCTTAAACTTTGCGCGCAATGGCCTCATCGATTACGGGCCGCTCTACGCGGGGCTTAAGAACGGACGCATCGGCCGGTATGTGACAGACTTCCCCAACGATGAACTGCTCGCGATGGACAACGCGATCTGCATTCCGCACCTTGGGGCTTCCACGCCGGAATCGGAGGAGAACTGCGCCAAGATGGCGGCGGTGCAGCTGCGCGATTACCTTGAGACGGGCGACATCGTCAACTCGGTGAACCTGCCGACAGCACAGCTGCCCTTTACGGGACATTTCCGCATCGCGGTAATCCACAAGAACGTATCCGGTATGGTGGGCCATATCACGGCACTGCTCGCGCAATCGGGCGCGAACATCACGGACATGGTCAACAAATCGCGCGGGGACATCGCTTATACGGTGATCAACCTGGACGACGCGGTGCCGGCAGGTACGGTAGACGCGATCCGCGGTATTGAGAGCATAGTGCGCGTGCGCACGTTCGAGCGGTAAACCAACAGAAAATACTTTCGGAAGGGTATGCGAACGAGAATCGTTGCGGCATGCCCTTCTTTTTATTATACTGAGAAGAAAAGGAAGCGGACAGGAGCTTATGGACGATTACAAAACTGCTATGGCGGTGATGACCGAAATGTTCTCAAAGGATTGTACATTTGCTTTGGCGACGGTAAGCGTAAGCAAACCGGCGGTAAGGGTGGTCGATACCTACTACGAGGACGGCGCTTTTTATGTCGTCACCTACGGCAGCTCAGCCAAGGCGAAAGAACTGCAAGCTAACGAAAACGCGGCATTGTGCAGCCAGCTTTATCGGTTTACCGGAATTGCCCGCATCATCGGGCATCCACTGGTACCGGAAAACGCCGCAATCCGGGAGAAACTGACGCGGGCTTTCGCGCCGTGGTATTTCAGGCACAACGACGAAGCGGACACCGCAATGTGCTACGTGAAAATAGACCTGCAAACCGGCTTTTTCTACAAGGAAGGCACGGGATACAAGGTGGACTTCGCAGCCCATACGGCAGAAACGTTTCCGTTTACCTTCGACGCCGTGATGCCGGAGTAACTTAGTGAATACGCAACAGCCCGGCTTAGCCGGGCTGTGTTTGTGGCTTCAATATTCCCGAGATCAGCTTTAGCCCTCCTGGGTATATTCGCCTTGCGTGATGCCGGAAGTCCGTCGATCATTGCTGGGTAAGGGGTTGCTGATAGGCGGATCGCTTTCGTAGAAGTAGCCCCACTGGCAGGCCTCCTTGGTTGGATATGTGGAGAATGCCTTTATTACGATCTCGTCCGTACCCCGGAAGCTTAAGGTGTAGTATCGGTCCGATTCCATAAAAACGTGGCAGCCCACCTCAATCGTCCCTGCAGCGTCAGGTTCCGGTCCCACAACGGGTTCATCCCATACGAATTGGATGCCGTCGACTTCAATAACCTCAATCTCTTGGCCTTCGGACAGCTTGGCTTCAACGATTGCCCGCGCGGCGACCACGTAGATGTTATCGGGGTCGTCGTAGATGGCCATTGCGAACTCCATATCGAAGTCTTCCTCGGTAATGCTTTCTCCGGGGTAATTGTCCGTATTCATTTCAAACGTCAGCACATCGCCCGTAATCGCATCAAGCAGGCATGAGAAATCGTCGTTTCGCACCTGCCAGTTGTCGTAGACGTGGGTATACACCGTACCGTTCTCATCCAGCATATCGTGCGCAGCTTCGAAGGTGGCGGTGAGTGTGTCTTCATCCACATCAAGCTCAAAAATGTTTGCTGCCACCCACATTGTTGCGTTGATGGCGTCCTCCGCTGTGATGAATACGGCCGGTGAGGCGCTCTCTGCGGTCAACTCCGCATCACCTACACCTGCTTCGTTGACGGTAATCGCTGCCGGAGCCGGTGCTACGCCCATCGCATTATACGTGCTTTGCTGGGAAACCGCAGCGCCACCCTGCGCGCCGAGCGCGATCTGGGTGGATGCGATGAATATCCCCGCACAAGCCACCAGTATGCCTGCGGTGATCAAAAATACTTTGTTTTTGCTTTTCATATTAAAAGTCTCCTTTCTATTGACCAGTATGGGAGGACGCTGTTATCAAATGATATCAGAGATATTACGAAGCCGTAAAAGTAACACGCACTGTTGTTCCTTCTCCCGGTTGAGAGCTAAAGCTTAAGCGGGCACCGTGCAGGCTGGCAATCTGGAGACAAAGCGGAATGCCCAGCCCGTTGCCATCCCCTATGCCGCGGCGTGGGTGCAGGATGCGTGCAAGTGTCTTTTTACTCATTCCCTTTCCGGTATCAGATACCTCGATAATATGATCGTACGAGTGCAAGTGAACGAGGCTTCCGGGCTCGCTGGCCTTGATGGCATTGGAGACAAGGTTGCCGATTAAGCTTTGCAGCAATGTTTTATCCCCGCTGATAAATGGCGTCTGGACCTCATATTCCACAAAGCCATAGGTCATTTTCGCGTTTTCGAAAAGCGCCACTACGTCTACCTTTTCGCAGCGCATCTCGCCTTCGCGCAGATCCGCCATGATCAGCAGCTTTTCGCACACCTCGGAAAGATGGGCGCTCTCGTCGATCACATACTGGATTGCAGTATAGCGGTCTTCCTCGGATATGGCGGCGGCTTTCAGGTATTCGGCGTAGCCTCGTATCGATGTAAGCGGGGTGCGCAGTTCGTGCGCGAGGTTGTTGACCGGGCGGTATAGCTTCTTCAGCGTGAAGTAAAGCGCGATAGCGAAAATAATCGAGACGAATACGCCCGCGGCAAGCAGTACACCGGTCTGATTTTCGAACGACATGTAGATGGCAGTGACGTTTTTAAGATAGAGAAACCAATACTGTTCGTCCCCGACGCCCAGCGTGTCCTGCACCAGAATGTATTTCTCGCCGTTTAGAGGGATCACCATGCAGGTTCTCGTATTGGGGTCCGCCGGGGATACGCCCGGATCGGCGGCAAGGTTGCTGAAGAGCAACGCACCGTTTTTTGCAAGCAAAAGCGAGATGCCTTTTCTTTTGTAATAAGGCCCGTAGTCGGCGGCTAAAGCGGTCAGGGATTGGGCGGTGCCCCCGTCATTTTCCAGGCGCTGCTGCAGTGAAAGAGTCAGCAGGTATTCTTCGCGCAGCGTGGTTTCGCGTTCCGAGTTCAGTGCAGACGAAAAGGACGTGGTGGTGACGGCAAACAACGAGCCAAAGAAAAGCACGACGAAAAGCGTCAGCGTTATGAGAAAGTTCTTTTCCCAGACGCGCATAATTAACCCTCCAGACGGTAACCGACTTTGTAGACCGTTTTGATACGGTCTTCCCACCTAAGCTTGCCGCGCAGCCGCTGCACATGCACGTCTACCGTGCGCGTATCACCGAAGTAGTCGTAGCCCCACGCGAGTTCCAGCAGCTTTTCGCGCGATAACGCAATGTTCTTGTTGACGATGAACGTTTCGAGCAGCGCGAACTCCTGCGGGGTGAGGTCCGCCTCTGCGCCGTCCACATATACCTTGCGTCCCGCAAGGTCGACCGTCACGTTACCGAGCGAAAAGCCTGTCTCGCTTTTCTGCGTGCGGCGCAGCACCGCGGCCACACGCGCGAGCAGCTCCACCGTTTCAAACGGCTTGACGATGTAATCGTCTGCACCGAGGTTAAGGCCCCGCACGCGCTCGCTAAGGCCTCCGCGCGCCGTCAGGATGATGACAGGGAGGGTGATGCGCCGCAGCACCTCCATACCGCTGATGCCGGGCAGCATCAAATCAAGGATGACGAGATCGAACACGCCCGATTCAATCGCGCGCAGCGCGTCCTCTCCGCAAAACGCCTGTACGCAGGCATGTCCTACCAGCGTCAAATTACGCCGGAGCAGCTCGCTGATGGGCTTCTCGTCTTCGACAATGAGTATCTTTGCCATATAACACCTCAACCCATATATTATCATACGGATGTTAGGAAGATGTAAAAAATATAGATTCGGGAAGCGGTCTCTGTTTTGCATGGAAGCGCATAATAAGCTATAATAAATTATCAAATTGTAAGGAGAACGGCATGGTCATTATCGAACTGGAGAACGGAAAAAAGATTGAGATACAGCTGGACGAAAAAGCTGCGCCTAACACAGCGGACAACTTTAAGAGCCTTGTGGCCAAGGGCTTTTACGACGGACTCATCTTCCACCGCGTGATCGAGGGCTTCATGATACAGGGCGGATGCCCCAAGGGAGTGGGCATCGGCGGCCCGGGCTACGCGATCAAGGGCGAGTTTTCTCAGAACGGCTTTAACAACCCCTTAAAGCATACGCGCGGCGTCATCTCCATGGCGCGCTCGCAGATGAAGGATTCCGCGGGGAGCCAGTTCTTCATTATGCACGCAGACTCCCCCTTTCTCGACGGGCAGTACGCGGCTTTCGGCAAGGTAGTATCCGGCATGGACGCGGTGGACGAAATCGCAACCACAAAGACGGACGCCTCCGACCGGCCCGCCACGCCACAGAAAATGAAGCGCGTGTATCTCACCGAGGACGAAACCGTGACGGAGCCCGTCAAGGTGGGCGAAAGCAGCCGCGACGACTATTGAGAGATATAAACATCAATACTAGACAGCGTTCCGCGAGGGCGCTGTTTTTGTGTTTCGCTTGCACAAGCGTAATCCCCATCGGGATTACGCTTTGATGGGTTCCTCCCACCATCCGAACGCAACCCGTCCCGCGGCGCGTTCATCCGGCGTTTCGGGATTCGAGAGAAATTCGCAGCTTCTGTTTAATTCATATCACCCTTCAGTCCGTTTCGCGGACAGCTCCCCTCAAAGGGGAGCCCAGACTGCCGAAAAAGTACCTAATGTCATTCTGAAGGCGTAGAGCGCTTGAAGAATCTTTGAGAATAAAGCCACTTTAAGATTCTTCGCTTGCGCTCAGAATGACACTGAGATTGTGGGAAGGGGTACGGGTATGGTATAAAAGAAGCAGGGGGAAGGATGCCATGCGATATGTTGCAATCGATTTTGAAACAGCGAACAGCTTTGTGGGGAGCATATGCGCGGTGGGCCTTGCCGTTATCCGTGACGGGACCATCGAGGAGAGCCGCTTCTGGCTTGTGAAGCCGCACAAAAACCACCGATATTTTGACCCGTTCAACGTATCCATCCACGGCATACGGGCGAGCGACGTTGCGGACGCGCCGGAGTTCGACGCAATCTATCGCGAGGAAATATTGCCGAGGATCACCGGGAACGTGGTGGCGGCGCACAACGCCGCTTTTGACATGTCCGCACTGCGGCACGCGCTGGACCTGTACCGCATCGAATATCCGCATATCCGCTACCTCTGCACCTACAAGGCCTCGGTACGCACCTGGGAAGACCTTGAGAACCACAAGCTGGACACAGTTTCAAAGTATCTGAATTTCAGCTTTAAACACCACGATGCGCTGGAAGACGCGCTCGCGTGCGCCAACATCCTTCTGGAGGTGTTCCGCAAATATCAGACGGACGACCTTGGCGAGCTGCTGCCGGTCATCGGCATGCGGGCGGGACGGCTGATTGCGGGCGGTTACGAGCCATGCAGTATCAGCAAGAGCTGTTTGAAGGTGAAGGGACAAAAAAGGGCGTAATGGGGTATTGACTTTAGTTTTATATAACGTTCTCCCCCGAGTTGATATGATTGAACTCCGGCTAGGAGCGGTTTAAAAACAGTAAGCTACATATTTATTTTGAGTATCAGATATAAAACAAATCTACCATTCCTCGCTGTACGAGAAGCCGCTGGCCATGAACGCGCTGTCCAACGCTTCGGTATAGGCCGCGTCAAATACTGAAGGCGGCATTGCCACGGTGCCCGATTCGCGGATCATCACATAGAACATGCCGACGGGTGCGCCGTTTACGCTCATCATAAAGCTGACTCCGGTGTATTCCGTGTCCCGGATGAAATTGACCATGATCACCTCGGCTTGGTCGAAGAACGCCGTGCATGCGTCGGCTTCGCTATCACCCACTACGTTGAGCGTGATCAGCAGCGCACCGCCCTCCTCGGTCACCTCGGCGTCCGCCATCGTGTCGATCTTCGCTTCCAACTGGGCCAGGTCCGGCGTAGGTACCGCAGTTGGCGTGGGCGCGGGTACGGATGAAGCCGGGGGCGCAGGGGTCTGCGTGGGCTCCGGCTGGGTGTCGCCGCAGGCGCATAACAAAACCGCCGCGAAGACCATCGCGGCGGTGAAAATCCGTTTGCTCATACGTTGAACTTGAACAGCGTCACATCGCCGTCCTGCATCACGTACTCCTTGCCTTCCTGACGCACGAGGCCTTTGGCTTTGGCGGCTGCCATGCTGCCGCAGGCTTTAAGGTCGTCGAACGCCACAATCTCGGCGCGGATGAAGCCGCGCTCAAAGTCCGTGTGGATTTTGCCCGCCGCGCCCGGGGCCTTGGTGCCGCGCGTGATCGTCCAGGCGCGTACCTCCTTCTCCCCCGCCGTCAGAAAGCTGATGAGGCCGAGCAGCGCGTAGCTCTTCTGCGCGAGGTTGCCGAGTGCGCTCTGCGAAATGCCCATCTCGCGCAGGAACTCATCGCGCTCGCTTGCGGGCAGCGCGGACAATTCCTCTTCGAGCTTCGCGCAGAGCATCATCACGCCCGCGCCCTGGGCTTTCGCCATCTTCTCGAGCGCCACGGCCTGCGGAATGTCGGATATATTCTTCGCCGCGTCCTCCTCGGAGACGTTCGCGGCGTACAGCAGTGGCTTGTCGGTCAAAAGGAACAGGTCGGAGACGATCTCGCGTTCTGCTTCGTCGAGGTCCATTGCGCCCGCAAACACGCCCTTTTCAAGGCCTTCCTTCACCTTTGCGAGCACGTCGCATTCGATCTTGTATTTCCGGTCGCCCGACTTGATCATCTTTTCGCTGCGGGTCAGGCGCTTTTCCACGGTTTCCATATCCGCGAATATCAGCTCGTAGTTGATCGTCTCGGCATCGCGCACGCTGTCCACACTGCCGTCTACGTGCGTCACGTTGCCGTCTTCAAAGCAGCGCACCACGTGCAATATCGCGTCCACCTCGCGGATGTGCGAAAGAAACTTGTTGCCGAGGCCTTCGCCGCGGCTTGCGCCCTTCACGAGCCCCGCGATGTCCACAAATTCCACAATAGCGGGCGTAAATTTGGCGGGATGATACATCTCCGCGAGATAATCCATGCGTATATCCGGCACGGAGACGACGCCCACGTTGGGGTCGATGGTGCAGAACGGATAGTTTTCACTCGGCGCGCCCGCGCCCGTGAGCGCGTTGAACAGCGACGATTTGCCCACGTTGGGCAGGCCTACGATACCTAATTTCATAATAACCTCGTTTTTGTAGTCAAGACATTATAGCGCGGCAGGGACTATAAAAGCAATATAAAGCCGATATCGCGCCGCGTTGACAGCGAAACCCGCGCGGTAGATAATGGCGGTAAGATGCCCGGTCAGGAGGACTGCCTTTGAATGTCATCTTTCAATGCGACCATCATCTGGGCGCGATTACGAACGCGGTAAAAGCGGATACGCACAAGCACTGGTTCATGATGACAATTTAGTATAACCTATATAATTATGCTTTAGATGCACAAGCAAGTATTAGAGCAGCAAGATTCACACTGGAGTTATCTGTAGAAGAACGATTTATTTTGCTCAGAGATGGTTTGTCAAGGCTAAAAGAACAGGGAATACGACTGAAGGATGTAAGGAGCCTTTTGTATAAAAAAGTTAGGAGAAGATTTCAATGATAATGGAGCTTGATTCTATAGCATATATTGAAGGACGTGGTAGTGTTATTCTTGGAGGGATAAAAAAAGAGAACTTTGACAGCGACACGTTTTATAAATTGGTAGGGGATAAAATAACAGTTGAAAGTATAGATGGAAGCATAATAATCCTTGACGTTAAGGATCTAAGTTCTTCAAAATCTCTAACTGGGGATTATCTAATTAGAATAAATGTTAGACAGATTATTAAAGAGGAATATATTAAGAAACATTGCCAAGTAAATAGATATGGCCAAAGTAAATAGCTGGAGCCGGGTTCAGTTCAACTATCCCGGCTTTTTTCTTATATTCATATCGTCCGGCACGCCATGAACAGGCAGGTCAGCCGCATCCGCGGATAAGCACAGCTTGGAAACATTTCCGATATTTATATCGTCACGCAAGGCAAATTCGCGGTTGTATGCACTGGTGAAAAGGTGTAAAATTACTGAATATATATTAAAGGTACATGAGCCGGCGTTGGCTTGATATAAAGGTTTGGAGGGGTTTAGCAGTGGCAAGGACGATCGAGGAGATCAACGAGAAGCTCAAAAAGGGTAAAGCGGTAGTGTTTACCGCCGAAGAGGCCGTGCAGATGGCCGCCGAGCAGGGCATCAAAAAGTGCGCCGAAAAGATCGACGTCGTGACGGCGGCGACCTTTGGCGCGATGTGCTCTTCGGGCGCGATGCTCAACTTCGGCCATTCGGAGCCGCCCATCCGCATGGGCGAGATCACGCTGAACGGCGTAGAGGCATACGGCGGCCTCGCAGCGGTGGATACCTACATCGGTGCGACGCAGCCGGGCAGAACGACGGGCATCGAGTACGGCGGCGCGCACGTGATTGAAGACCTCGTGGCAGGCAAGGAAGTGACGCTGCACGCGATGTCAAACGGCACCGACTGCTACGTGCGCAAGGAGATTACGACGCAGGTCAAGCTGTCCGACCTCAACCAGGCGTACCTGTTTAACCCGCGCAACGCGTACCAGAACTATTCTGCGGCAACCAATACCACCAGGAAGACCAAGCGTACCTATATGGGTACGCTGCTGCCCGGTATGGGCAATGTGACTTACACCACGGCGGGCGAATTATCCCCACTGCTCAAAGACCCGAAGCTGCGCACGATCGGCATCGGTTCGCGTATCCTGTTCTGCGGCGGCGAGGGCTTTGTGGTTTTTGAGGGCACACAGGCGATTAACAACGTCAAGGAGCTTGAAAACGGCGACATGCACTACTCGGGATATACGCTCGCGCTGATCGGCGATCTTAAGGGCATGAGCACCGAATATCTGCGTGCCGCGACGTTTGACGGCTACGGCGTGTCGCTGTATGTGGGCATCGGCGTGCCATTGCCCGTTTTAGACGAGGATATGATGGCCGACCTCGCGGTCAGCAACGACCATCTCTATACATACGTATACGACTACGGCGAAAGCACGCGTAGCCGCAAGGCGCTTGTACGCGTATCCTACGCGCAGCTGCGTTCGGGTTCCATCGAGATCGAAGGCAAAAAGATTCGCACCGCGCCGCTCTCGAGCCTGCTCAAGGCACGAAAGATCGCGGACGAACTCAAGGGCAAGCTGCTGGACGGTTCGTTCGAGATGACGCAGCCCGTCGCCGCACTGCCGTTCAGAGACCGCTTTAATGCGCTCAAATCGGAGGGGAAATGATGGACGAGAAACGCATCAAGGTAGGGCTGGAGTTCCCGCCCGATAAGACAGATCAGCCGGTCGTGACGCAGCTTGTGCGCTGTGGCCTTACGTTCAATATCCTGCGGGCATACGTTTCGCCCGGCAAGCAGGGCTATATGATCCTCGAGCTCGTGGGCAGCAATGAGGGCATCAGCGATGCCATCGGCTACCTCGAGCATCTTGGCATCACGGTGAAGGTGTATACCGACAGCGTGATCCGCTACGAGGAAAAATGCATCCACTGCGGCGCGTGTACGTCAGTCTGCCCGTCCGGTGCGCTCGTGATGGACACAGACACCTGGGAACTCAGGTTTACGATGGATAAGTGCCTGCTGTGCGGGCATTGCGTGCACGCCTGCCCCATGCGCGCCATCAAGAGCTTCGACGATGACACCGCCATCTGATTTGCGGGATTATTCAAACCGGGAGATTTACCGGCGTCGCGTCGAGACGGCGCTGACCCAATGGCGCACCGTCTACAAGGACACGGAGCTTTTCATCTGCGCGGAAGGCCTGCTCGAAAAGCAGGCGTGGGACGCTGTGTTATCGCTGCGGCGCGAGCTGGAAGCATACATCGCACGCCATCCGGAGTTTTTGACGAGCTTATCCCCCATCGAGCCGCTGCCGGGCGCGCCCGAGGCGGTGGTACGCATGTGCCGCGCCGGTGCGGCGGCAAACGTGGGGCCGATGGCGGCGGTCGCCGGGGCTTTCTCGGCACACGTCGGGGAGACGCTTCTGCGGCTTTCGCCGCAGGTGATCGTTGAAAATGGCGGCGATATATTCATGAAGACCAATACCGTGAGCAACGCGGCGGTGTTTGCGGGGCAAAGCCCCTTGAGCATGCGCGTCGGCATCGCGATCGACTCATCCGCGCAGCCCGTATCGGTCTGCACCTCATCGGGTACGATTGGGCCATCCTTAAGCTTTGGCAGGGCGGACGCCGCGGTGGTGGTATCGCATGATGCATACCTTGCGGATGCCTGCGCCACGCGGATGGGCAACGAGGTGAAGACCGCGGAGGATATCGCGGCTGCGGTAGAGCTCGTTTGCGGCATAAAAGGCGTCATAGGGGCGCTTGCCGTGGTGGGCGAAGCGTGCGGGGCGGCGGGAAATATCGCTCTTGTGGCGCTTTCCGCCGGGAAAAGTTGATTTTTTACACGTTCCGTTGTAAAATACAGTGCAATGATAAGGCTTTTATCGCAGGAATATCAGCAAATAATTGACGAAGCGGCGCGCGTGATCAAAAGCGGCGGGCTTGTTGCGTTTCCCACAGAAACGGTATACGGCCTCGGCGCAAGTGCGCTGGATGAAGATGCGGTTGCAGGTATTTTTGCGCTCAAGGGGCGTCCGCAGGACAACCCGCTGATCGTACATGTGGATGGCCTCGCGCAGGCGAGAAAGCTCGTGGAATTTAACGATGCGGCTGAAAAACTCGCGGCCAGCTTTTGGCCCGGGCCGCTGACGATGGTTTTAGCCAGCCGAGGTGTTATCCCCGAGGCCGTGACCGCGGGGCTGGATACGGTGGGTGTGCGCATGCCGGATAATGACGCGGCGCTGAGTCTGATATCCGCATCAAACGTGCCGATTGCCGCGCCCAGCGCGAACAAGTCCGGCAGCCCAAGCCCCACGACCGCAGCGCATGTGCAGAATGATTTCGGAGAAGACCTGCTGATTCTTGACGACGGCGAATGCCGCGTGGGCGTGGAGTCTACCGTCATCGATATGACGCGTGAGGTGCCGCTTATTCTGCGGCCCGGCGCGGTGACGCTCGAGATGGTGCGCGAAGTATTAGGACAGGCCGAATGCGCGCCCTCGTTTACTCCGGCGGATGTGGACAAACCCGCTTCGCCCGGCATGAAATACCGCCACTATGCGCCGCAGGCGCTGCTGACCGTGGTGGAGGGCAATAATATTTCTGTTGCGGAAGCAATAAAATACCTTTATGATAAGGATATTAAAAAAGGCGAATCGCCGCTGATACTCGCAACCCGTGAAAACCGCCGCTATTACGGCAAGCGGGATGTCGCCGTGACGGGCAGCATGGAGGACGCAGGCGAGATTGCCAAGAGTCTGTACGCGCTGCTGCGCGGTGCGGACGAGGACGGGTACTCGCGCATCTATTTTGAGGGGATACCCAAAGCAGGCATTGGATTTGCCGTAATGAACCGCGTGTATAAAGCGGCGGCATACAATATCGTAAAAGTATAGGAGGAGATACCCCAGAATGAACGTTCTTTTTGTATGTACGGGAAATACATGCAGAAGCCCAATGGCGGAAGAGCTTGCGGAGGACGCGGCGGACCGAAGTAAAAACAACGAGTTTACGTTTAAATCAGCCGGCACATTTGCGTGCGAAGGCGAGCCCGCGACGCCCGAAGCCATCGAGGTGATGGACGAGGTGGGTCTCAACATTGAACGCCATCGCGCGCAGCAGTTCGATAAGGACTTGGCCGAGTGGGCCGATGTGATCCTTGCGATGGAAGCCAACCACATCGAAGCGATGGAGGCCATGGCGCCGGACGAGGAGAGCAAGATGCACACGCTGCTGGGTTTTGCCGCGGGCGTGGACGGGTATCCGGGTGAAAACGGCTACGATATCAAGGACCCATACAACGAGGATATCGAGGACTATCGTGCTGCGCGGGACCAGATTGCCGAGGCGGTCGAAAAGGCGCTGGAGCGGCTGGAAAACGAAGCGGAAAAAGAGGAATAGACTTTGAGCAGGACAGCAATGTCGGCGCAATAGAATAGACGTGTACAGGGCGGCCCATCGGGCCGCCCCTAGTTATGTAGGAATAATATTCAATCTAAATATTCAACACCGCCTGTGAGCACGGTTCCATCTTTCTTTAATACAATCAACACATCCCCTGTACTGTTGATATCCAGCACGTCCTTTGTGTTATCCAACGCGGGCAAGTCGATAAACTCAACTTCATCTGGGGCGTCAAGAATTGCCTCTTCATAGTCACCCCCACATACCACTCTCAATGTTCCATCAGGCATTAGCCCTGCGGTAAAAACTTCACCTGCACATATTTTTACTGCACCATTCAATTGTTCATATGAGTCCAGCTGATATTTTGAAGAAATTTCGGTTTGCACTTCAATAATTTCACCATTTTCTTTAAGCCCTATAATTCTGGCTCTATAGCCTGCATTTGAAATGCAAACCATTGTAATGTCTGTCCATTGGTTTATATCTTGCACAAGTTGTTCTTCGTAGGAAACCGGAAGCAAGCTCAGGGCGACTAGGACCCTCCCGCTTCTTTGCACACCAACAATTCCGAAATCAGGGCATCAATATAGACAATGTCTGACCATGATGATACTTCTTTATCAATTTCATCCTCAAATTCCGTATTCATTGATGAAGATATAATCGTACCATCTTCGCATAAGCCATATGCGGAGAACAGCGTTAACTCTAACATACTGATGTTTCTCCAACTCCCAACATCAAGGTCGTTGCCTGTAAAGTCGGTAATAATAACAGTGCCGTCCTCTTTGATTCCGCCCAGATAAAATCCGCCCGCAGAAACGCTTTTGATTTGATCCCATTTACTGAAATCAATCCCTAAAGCGTTCTTTTCGGCAATCAACTCACCGTCATATAATTCTATCTGCGTTTCGAAGTCCCAGACTGCTACAAGTGACTCCTTTGGGAATGGGGTTCTACAGCCAACCAGAAAAACAATAATCAGGAAGAAAACGAATACCGCGATTGTTCTTTTGGTTTTCATTGATAGGCCTCCCGAAATAATGGTAGTTATATTGTACCAATTTTTATTAAGTATGAAAATATTAATAGACATTTTGATATTAGATTTGGTTGTCTGAAATAAATTATTGACAGACAATAATTTTCTGCATATAATTATTGTGAGACAATAATTATATGAGGTAGGATATGAAGAACCGGAAGTTCATTCTGATATTGGTTATAGAAGCCGTTTTGGGCGTCATTGCGGCGCTGGCGTTTGAACCCCCAAGGGGTGGCGTCTATCTCGCGATCGCGCAGTTCCCGTTCGCACAGTTGGGCACTCTGCTTCGCGGCTTGTCGCTCTCGGGCGTGCCGGGCAATATCGCCGCCATTATCCTCTATGCCGTGCTGTGCGCCGTGCCGCTCGTGTTCATTGTATTGCGGCTGAAAAAGCGTAAGTTCAGGGCGGAGGATGGGCTGCTTGCACTCATGAGCGGCTTTGCTTTTTACATGATGTACAGGATGGTTAACCCCGCGCTGCTGACGCGTATCCCCTGCTTTGTCACGGCGGATTTCGGCAAGGCGGTGCTGGGCGGCGCGTTCTACGCCATACTCATCGGCTATCTCGTGTTGCGGCTGATGCGCCGGGCGGATGGCACCAATACGGAAGCACTGCTTAAGGCGTTGCGCGTGCTGCTGGCCGTCATGGCCGTCATCGTGGTATTCAGTATCAGCTATATCGGTGTTGGTGACGTGAGGACGAAGCTTGCGGCGATACAAGCCGGCAACACCGACCCGTCCGTGTCGCTGGGGATGACCAATTTCTTTGTGCTGCTGCGCTATGTACTCACACAGCTGCCTCAGATAATGTCGGTGGCGATCTTTTTGCTGGCGATGCGGCTCTGCAGGCATCTGATCGAGGACCGGTACGGCGAGGACACGGTGAATACCGCAAAGAAGCTCGCGTCTTTCGCCAAAAAGACGGTGGCGGCGATACTGCTGTGTATTATCGCGCTGAACCTCGCGCAGATCGTATTCGCAGGATCACTGGTGAATGCAGACTTTCTTGCGACGCTGCCGCTGGATGCCATCGTCGTGGCATTGGCGGCGCTGCTGATGGCGCGGTTCTTCGTGGCCAGCCGGGAGCTCAAACAGGATAACCAGATGTTTATCTGAGAGGTATACGATGGCGATCAGGATCTATCTTGACGAGGTGTTGCGCGCAAGAGGAATGACTGCCAAGGAACTCTGCGCGCTCGTGAATATTACGGAAGCGAACCTGTCGATACTGCGCAGCGGCAAAGCCAAGGGTGTGCGTTTTGGCACGGTCAACCGTATCTGCTACTTCTTGCAGTGCGATGTGGGCGATATCTTGAAATTTGACGGTCATTTGGAGGACGATGATGAAGAGTAAAATATGGGCAGCGGCGCTTGCCGCCCTGATGACGATCACACTGCTTGCGGGGTGCAGCCTCGCAGTTCCGGACGAAGAAACGGAGGCGGGCGGAAAGGATACCCTGTGCGGCGTGTTCATCACGCTGGAATATCTGAACGCGGGCGAGGACGAGACGATTGAGCTGCCGCCGAACTGGAACGGTGACATGAATGAACTCCAATTTCCCGAGACGCGCATCTGGGCCACGCGCCACAAGGATGAAAACGGCTTTGTGGATTACACGTTTGACGGTGTAGAGGGGTTTAAGTTCTTTATGACAAAGGAGGATCAATCGGACGGAAGCCAATATACTTCCTCGGTGGTGGAGGGACCGTTCCAGGATACAAAAACGAACGTAGGCACAAACGATACCCATCTGTCCGGCACGATCTATTTCGATGTTCACCGATCCAGCTTCTCGTTGTATCCAAACCCGGTATACCAGACGCCCAATGGCGAAGTTTATATGGTGCCCGGCACAGGGACGTTTACTGATTCGATGGGAGAGGGCAATAGTATGACGATGACGATTTCTGAGACTTCAACAGAAACCGTGGACGGCGTAGAGACCAGCCACACGATGGGGGTGGAGATTAAGGCTGAAAGCCTCAATACCAATCAAAAGGTCGTGCTCAAGCAGATGGATGAAAACGATCTGATGATCGCGCAAACGGAAATCACAAAGGGTGCTATCCCCGAATCGATCACGGTGCTGCCGGACTGCGCCTATATGATTCTGGAAGAACATTGCACCGACTACGAAGGAAAGGCAATCGTCAAGCGGACGCTGATTAAACCGGATGAAGCCTTTTTCAATGTACGGTTTACAGGCGAAAACGGGATCGTGGAAGCGCAAATGGTTACGCTGGAGAATCCGAACGCGATGGGCAATGCTTGATCACTGCGAACCATAATACCAGAAGTACATTTAGCCCCGCTTGGGCAACCAGTCCGCGGGGTGTTTTATTGGTTCGACGAATCGGTATATGTTCAAAATTCAAGCCATTTGTTCCCTGTACAACTTTGCCCGGTGCATAGTATAATAGCACATGGAGGAAGACCATGCCAAAAACCTTACGCATACTGCTATGCATCATTCTTGCCGCTTCGCTGCTCGGTGCTTGTTCGGGAGGGGCGGCGGCTTCAAACGAGTTATCGGACTATCTTTCCTGCTTTACCGCCATGGACTATGCCGGGATGTTTGCATTCACCGAAGCCGCGGCGGATGCCAAAGGCGAGGAAGCGTACAAAACCGTGATGGATACGTTTGTGTCCAAATACAATACGATATTTTCCGGTCTCGGCGTGACACAGATTGTGATTGAGAACGTAAGTGAGCCGGACGATAACGGGACCTGCACCTATACCGCCACCTACAAAACCAAGGACTACGGCGATTTCACGAACAGCTTTACACTGAAAAGCCGTGTGGAAGAGGGCAAACGCCACGTGCTCTGGGACTATTCGCTGATATTCCCCGAGATGGAGGAAGGCTGCAGCGTACTGATCCGTACGCAACACGCGCAGCGCGGCGAAATATTCGCGGCGGACGGTACACTGCTCGCATCCAATTCGTTTGCGGACACGATCTATATGGACGTCACGAAGGTACAGGACATCAAAGCCGTGGTGAACGCTGTATCCCCCGTCACGGGCCTTACAGAAACAGAGATTGTGGAGAAATTCAATAAAGCGGTGGAAAAGGAATACAACGTCGTCTCGCTCGGCGCATTCTTTCAGGGCGAGCTTACGGAAGCGCAGCGCACAAGCATACTTGCCGTGCCAGGCCTCGGTATTGACGACAAGCTGTATACGCCGATCCGCGACTACCCGTTGGGCGAGGCGGCTGCCCACATGGTGGGTTATACGCAATTCGCGGACGAGGATGACGAAGGCTACAGCACATCGGAGCGCAAGGGCGTTACGGGGCTGGAAGCGGCTTATGAGGATGAGCTTCGCGGCAAGGACGGCAAGATCGTATATATCGAGAACAAATGGGGCGACAACGTCCGTACGCTGTGGGAAGACCCCATGGAAGAAGGACAGGACCTGCGCACGGCCATCGATCCGGAGCTGCAGCAGGAGGCATACGACGCGCTGAGCCAGAACCTCGATCTGGCGGCAGGCGAAAAGGGCATTGCGATCGTGATGGACGCTTCGACCGGCAGTGTTCAGGCCATTGCCTCGTATCCCTCCTATGACGACAACATCTTCACGTTCCCGCTTTCAAAGGCGGAATGGGACACGCTGAACAATGATGAGAATGATCCGCTTTATCCGCGCGCCACGCAGGGGCTCTATCCCCCGGGCAGTGTGATCAAGCCGTTCACCGCCACCGCCGCGCTTGAATCAGGCGCGATCACGCCGGATACGGTGTTTACGGGAACCATTGTGGACAACAAGTGGAAGCCGGACGAAGCGGGTTGGACATGGCAGCCCATCACGCGTATCGATGACTCCGGTACGCCGCTCAAGCTTTTGAACGCGCTGACCAATTCGGACAACATCTATTTCGCATGGACTGCCATGAAGATGGGCGAAGGCACGTATCTGGATTACCTCTCGCGCATAGGCTTTGAAGAGGCGGCTCCTTTCGACCTTCCTGTCGGAGAAGCCAATCTGGTCAACAGTACAATGTCCCGGCGTCTGCTGGCGGATATGGGGTACGGGCAGGGAGAGCTGCTTGTGGCACCCATTCAGGTGGCGGCGATGTATACGGCTTTTGCGAACGGAACAGGCGATATGATGCAGCCCGTTCTGGTGGAAAAGCTGTGCCGCACGGAGGGCCTGGAATATGTGACGGTAACACAGCATGACCCGAAGGTCTGGATTGAGGATGCGATATCGCAGAGCAGCCTTGATACGCTGGAGCCGATGCTGGAAGCGGTGGTGTCCTCCGGCTCGGGCCGGGGAGCCCGCGTGCCGGGCGTCACGATTGCGGGCAAGACGGGTACCGCGGAGAAAGAGGGTAAATCGCGCGAGGCGTCGTGGTTTGCGGGCTACTGGGTGGACGGCAGCTACGACCGTCTCGTGGTGGTCATGGTGGACGTCGCGGAAGGCGAAGGTTCCGTTAAATTTGAGATTGCAAAACGTCTGTTGAGGCCTTAACCAAATCGACATAACAGGAGCATTTTTATGATCACAAGCGTATTTTTACCCGGAAACGAGGATATCTCCGAGCCTTTGGCCATACGGCGTGAAGTGTTTGTGGAGGAGCAGGGAGCCCCTGAAGCCGGGGAGTTCGACGATCTCGATTCCTCCGCGCTTCATTTGATGGTATACGTGGAGGAAGCACCTGCCGCTACGGGCCGCATCTGGCATGACGGAAAAGTTTTTCGGATCGGGCACCTCGCGGTGCGAAAGCCATATCGCGGCCAGCTGATTGGCGATCTCTCGCTTCGGCTGCTGGTCTATAAGGCGTTTGCCTCGGGCGCGGAAACGCTGACTGTGAGCGCACAGACGTACATTGCTTCGCTTTACGCGAAGTTCGGTTTTAAATCGGTTGGGGAAGAATATATGGAGGCGGGAAGGCCGCGCATTGAGATGCGGCTTAACAAGGACGAGGTCGTATACCCGTCGGCCTGTGGACATCAGCAATAGGAGATGGCGAATGGATAAAGCTTTGGAATGCGGGCTCGCCGCAAAAGCAGAGAAAACGGTTCAATTTGAGGATACGGCGAAGGCGGTGGCAAGCGGACTGGCCGAAGTATTTGCCACGCCCTGCATGATCGCGCTGATGGAATGTGCGGCGGTGAATGCAGTGCAGCCGCAGCTGCCGGAAGGACAGTCCACGGTGGGCATACGCATCGACACGCAGCATATTGCCGCGACGCCGGTCGGTTTTAAGGTATGGGCGCAGGCAGAGCTCGTTGCGGTGGAAGGGCGCAGACTCACGTTCGATATTATCGCATACGACGAGAAGGAAAAGATCGGCGAGGCGCAACACACACGAATGATCATCGACGAAGCTAAATTTATGGCGAAGGCGCAGGCCAAAGCGCAGGCAAAGGGATGAGATACGACCTGCACGCGCACACCACCTGGTCTGACGGCGACCGGACGCCCGCGGAGGTGGCGCAGATCGCCGCACGGGAGGGCATCGCGGTTGCAATCACCGATCACGACGAGTGCCGCGGCTTTGGTGAAATCGTCGGAAAAAACTACGGCGTACCCATCTACGCCGGGATCGAGCTGGGAACGCGGTATGAGGGCGGCTCGGTACACGTACTGGGTCTCGGTATCGACTGGCAGGATCAAGGCGTTATCGGCCATATCACGAATGCGTCGAAAGCGCGGATTCGCCGCGCCGAACAGATTCTCGAAAAGCTGCGGGCAGGCGGTATGGACGTTGCGATGAGCGACCTTGTATTTTCGGGCGATATCGTGGGCCGTGCGCATATCGCCGAAGCGCTGGTACGCAAGCGTTATGCAACGGATATTGCCGATGCGTTTTCGAAATTTCTATCCAACCACTCGCCTTATTATGTGCCCTACGAAAAAATCGGCGTGGGGGATGCGGCGCGGCTGATCAATGGCGCGGGCGGACTTGCCGTGATAGCGCATCCGGGGTTGATGGCGCCCGGCGCTTTTGACGCGCTGCTTCCGCAGCTTAAGGACCTCGGTTTCTGGGGAGTGGAAGCGTACCATACGTCCCATACCGACGGGCAATGCCGTGAATATGAAAGCCTCGCGCGTTCGCGCGGGCTGTATGTTACGGCGGGCAGCGATTTTCATGGTAACGTCAAGCCGGATATTGCGTTGGGGCAGGAAAAGCGCGGCGGCGCGTACCTGCGCGAAAGCATGAAGGCGTTTGCATCCGTCGCTGTGCCATTGAAGTCTGTATAAATTCCCGAAAAAAATGGAATCGCTTGTTCATTTTTTATCATGCAAAATTGTTGATTGTACGATCGTTTAGTGTTACAATATCCGCGTAATATCGCGCCGCAGCGCTGCGGCGGAAAACGGGGTATAATTCATTGAATTCCTTTGACAGCGACATCAAGATATTCGCGGGTTCGTCCGGTATTCCCTTTGCCAAAAAAATGTGTAAATACCTGGGCAACTCGCCTGGCGACTCGGAAGTCATCACGTTCTCCGACGGAAACATATTCCTGCGTATTAAAGAAACGGTGCGCAATAAGGATGTTTACGTCGTTCAGCCCGTTGGCATGAACCCCAACAGTGAATTTGTAGAGATATTGTTTTGGATGGACGCCTTAAAGCGCGCGTCCGCCAACTCGGTTACTGCGCTGATCCCGTACTTTTCATATGCCAAGGGCGATAAGAAGGATGAGCCGCGCGTGTCCATCCGCGCCCGCGTATGTGCTGAAAGCATCGAGCTTGCCGGCGCGGACCGTATTGTGGTGATGGACCTTCACAGCCCGCAGGTGCAGGGGTTCTTTAAGAAGCCGGTCGATCACCTGCTCTCGCTGCCCATCATGTGCGAATATGTAAAGGGTCTCGATATTATGAAGGATATCGTAGTGGTATCGCCCGATGCGGGCTACGCCAAAACGGCCCGTAAATATGCCGACTATCTGCACGTGCCCGTCGCGATCGGCGACAAGGAGCGCTACGGCCACGACGAGCAGGCGCATATTCTCACGGTTATCGGCGACGTGGAAGGCAAGAACTGCATGATCGTAGACGACTTCTCCGTTTCGGGCGGGACGCTCGTCGATATGGCGAACACCCTGAAGAAAAACGGCGCGAAGCGCATCATTGCGTGCCTGTCGCATGTGATTGTTCGGGACAAGGGCGTCAAGGCGATTGAGGACAGCCCGATCGAAATGCTTATCGGTACGGACAGCGTGCAGAACCCGTACCTCGCCAAGAGCAAGAAGTTTGTCACGGTGTCCGTTGCGCCGCTGTTTGCCGAAGCTGTGCTGCGTATCCACGAGAAGGAATCGGTTTCACCGCTGTTTTCCAAGGTGCCCAAAAAAGTGGTTGAGGACATCTAGACTGCAGGAAAAATTGCGCGGCCATGCAATTGCGAGGCTGTACAATGGAAAAAACGGGTGGACGGCACGAAAAATGCAACTTGCGTATTGATAAAATGCATAATTAATATTGCAAATTGCATATCGTGTGTTATAATAAATGAAACCAGCAAACAATGGCGTTTATTGCGGGAGGATGTCCCGCTGATAAGCGCCGTTTTTATTACATCCATATTGCGCACCAACCCTATGTGGATTATGATGGCGTTAAGAACGGTAGCTGCTAAACCGGCTGCAATGACGGAGCAGGAGAATGGATAATATTCGCATTACGCTTGCCTTACATAATGTGCAGGCGGCCGAAAAAATTAAATACGCGCTGCAGCGCAGCGGATATGCCGTCGGAGAAATTTGCACCTCGGGCGGTGAAGCGATCCGCAGGGTACGCGCGGGTGCAACAGATCTGCTGCTGATCAACCACGAATTGCCCGACATGACGGGCCTTGAGGTGGCGACCATCATCGGAGACGAGAACCTGTGCAGTGTGGTACTGTTCGTATCGCTCGAGACGAGAGCCCTGTGTGCGGATATCGTAGAAGACTACGACATCACGCTTTTTATCAAACCGGTCAATATCAGCGCGCTGCTGAGCACGATCGAAATCGTGCTGCAGAACAGGAGACGCATGGACCGGATGGAAAAAGAACTGTCGTCGCTGAAGGAAAGCCTGGAGAACCGCAAATTGGTCGAACGTGCCAAGGGCATACTGATGAAGCGAAAAAGCATATCGGAAGGGGAAGCCTACCGCAGAATTCAGAAGATGAGCATGGATTCGCGTGTTTCCATGAAGGATATCGCGCTAAAGATCATTGAACTCTCCGAGAAATAATGTTTTGGAGGTATGGTCATGAAGAAAGTGGAGGCGGTGATACGTCCCGGCATGATCGAGACGGTCAAGACGATCGCAGATGGTATCGGCGCGGGCGGTATGACGGTATCTTCGGTGCTGGGCTGCGGCGCGCAGAAGGGTATTAAGGAGATGTACCGCGGTACGGAGATGACGATCAATCTGCTGAACAAAGTAAAAGTGGAGATCGTCGTACCGGACAGTCTGATGGAGCCGCTGGTGGACGCGCTCTTAAGGGCACTAAGGACGGGAGCTGTGGGCGACGGTAAGATCTTCGTATATCCCGTGGAGGAAGTAATCAGGATCCGCACGGGGGAGAGAGGCAACGACGCGCTGTAAACGGCGCGGCGCAAGCGCATAGACACGGGCTGCCGCTATGAGCGGGGCTTTTTTATTTGCCTGAAAAGGCGCTTTTGTGTACCTGTATGGGCAAACGGTAAAAACTATGATATGATAGGCGCGAAAAAATCAAGGGGATTGGGTGTGGACAACGATACGATCTATGCGCCCGCAACGCCGGGCGGCGGCGCGATCGCGGTGGTGCGCATCTCCGGCAAGGAAGCCCATCGCGTATTGGAAGCGGTGTTTTCCGGCGCAGGACGCTTGGCGCACGCGGCGATGCGGCACGGAATCATCGAATACGGCGGGCGGCGCATCGACGACGCAATGGCCGTGAAATACTGCGCACCGCGCTCGTATACGGGCGAGGATATGGCGGAACTCTTCTGTCACGGTGGCAGGGCCGTGCTTTCGGGCGTGCTGGACGCGCTCAGCGCGGCGGGCGCGCGGCTCGCGCAGCCTGGCGAGTTTACGCGGCGTGCATTCGAGAACGGAAAAATGGATTTATCTGCGGCGGGCGCGGTGATGGAACTGATCGGCGCTTCCTCTGAAGCGGCAGCGCAAAGCGCGCTGCGGCAGCTTTCGGGCGGTCTGGCGCAGCGCATCGAAACGATGCAAAAGCTGCTTACCGACGCGCTTGCGATCATCGAGGCGGGTATCGAATATCCGGAGGAGGATATTGAAGCGGAGGTAAAACGCGACGCGCTGCCCCGCATACGCGAAGCGATGGTGCAGGCAGAGCGGCTCGCCGAGACATTTGTGGCGGGGCGCGTGCTGAAGGAAGGCTATACCGTTGCGATTGCGGGGCGGCCCAATGTGGGCAAGTCCTCGCTGTTCAACGCGCTGCTGGGCAAGGAGCGCGCCATTGTCACAAGCGCGCCGGGTACTACGCGCGACACGGTGGACGACTGTATTCTGAAGGGCGGGGCGCTGCTGCGCCTGGTGGACACAGCGGGCATTAGAACGGGTGCGGACGAAGCGGAGCGCATCGGTATCGAACGTGCGAAGGATGCCGCACGGGAAGCGGACCTTACGCTGTTTGTGATCGACCGGTCGGCAGGGATACGGCCGCAGGACAAAGAGGTTTTTGCAGGCTTAAGCGGCAGCATATTCACGGTGCTCAGCAAAAGTGATCTGGAAGGCAGCACTACCGCGCAGCAGGCCCGGGAAATATTCGGGTGCGACGCGGTGGAGGTGAGCGCGCTCACGGAGCAGGGAATTGACGCGCTGTTGGCGATGATCCAACCGCCGCAGCCGGGCGAAGCGGACGACGTGGTGATCACGAACGAGCGCCACGCGCGCTGCCTTAAGGCCGCGGCACAAAGCCTTGAAACCGCGATCGCGGCATTTGACACCGCCGACCTTGATTGCGTGACGATCGATATCAAGGAAGCGTGGGAACGCCTGGGCGAGATCACGGGCGTCACGGCGACCGAGACAATTATCAACGAGATATTCGATACCTTCTGTCTGGGGAAATAGAAATGGCATACGACGCGGGACAATACGATATTGTGGTGGTGGGTGCGGGCCACGCAGGCTGCGAGGCGGCGCTGGCTGCCGCGCGCATGGGGCAAAAAACGCTGCTGCTGACGATTAACCTCGACGGCATTGCACTGATGGCGTGCAATCCGGCCATCGGCGGCACGAGCAAGGGACATCTCGTGCGCGAGGTAGACGCGCTGGGCGGACAGATGGGGCTTTGTGCCGACGCGGCCTATATACAATTGAAAATGCTCAATACCAGCAAGGGCGCGGCGGTGCAGTCGCTGCGCTCCCAGCAGGACAAAAAGCGGTACCAGCAGATCATGAAATGGACGCTCGAGACCACGGACGGGCTCGACATCACGAGCGCGGAGGTTTCACGCATCCGCGTGGAGGGTGGGCGCGTCGCCGCGGTGGAAACGGGCCTCGGCGCGGTGTACAAAACACGCGCGGTGGTGCTGTGTACCGGCGTTTACTTAAAATCCCGCATCATCATCGGCGAGCACGCGACGTTCATGGGGCCTTCGGGCCTTGCGCCCGCGGACAAGCTTGATTTGACCGAGCTGGGTATCCGGCTGCAGCGCTTCAAGACGGGTACGCCCGCGCGGGTGGACGCGCGCAGCATCGATTTTTCCAAGACGGTGCCGCAGTACGGTGACGAGAACCCGCAGTATTTTTCGTTCCTGACCAAGGGCGCGCCGCGCAAACAGATTCCATGTTACTTGACATATACCAATGAAAAGACGCACGACATCATCCGCGCGAACATTCACCGCAGCCCGTTGTACAGTGGCGAGATACGGGGCCGCGGCCCGCGCTACTGCCCCTCCATCGAGGACAAGGTGGTTAAGTTCCCCGATAAGGAACGCCACCAGATATTCATCGAGCCGGAGGGCGAGTGGACAAACGAGATGTACATTCAGGGCATGAGCTCATCGCTGCCGGAGGAGGTACAGAAGCAGGTATACCGCACCGTGCCTGGGCTGGAGAACGCGGTATTCATGCGCACAGCCTACGCCATCGAATACGACTGCATCGACCCGATGCAGCTGCGAAGCTCGCTGGAAATTAAGGATATCCGCGGCCTTTTCTGCGCCGGGCAGATCAACGGCACTTCAGGCTACGAGGAGGCGGCGGCGCAGGGCATCATCGCGGGCATCAATGCCGCGCAGTATTTAAAGGAAGAGGAGCCGCTCGTGCTGATGCGCAGCGACGCGTACGCGGGCGTACTGATTGACGATCTCGTGACTAAGGGCACGGTGGAGCCGTATCGAATGATGACCGCGCGCGCGGAATACCGGCTGCTGCTGCGGCAGGACAATGCGGACGCGCGGCTGACTGCGCTCGGGCGGCACGTAGGGCTGGTGACGGACGCGCGATATGACGCATTTATGCGAAAGCGCGAAGCAATCGAAAACGAAAGAAAACGGTTAGCTGCGCTTACGGTTGATATCGGGCGCGCCAACACGATGCTCGAAGCCAAAGGGCAGCCGCCGCTTAAAAACGCGGTCAAGGCGGATACGCTGCTGACACGGCAGGATGTTGGGTACAGCGAGATTAAAGAGCTTTGCGGCGGAGAACTCGATGAGGACGCGGCGCTGTGTCTCGAAACAGAGATCTGCTATGCGGGGTATATTGAAAAGCAGCGGCGTCAGGTGGACAAATACGCGGCGCTGGAGAAGAAGCGTCTGCCACACGATATCAACTACAGTGAGATCAAAGGGCTGCGGTTGGAGGCGGCGGGCAAGCTCGCCTCGGTACGCCCCGAGACGCTGGGGCAGGCGATGCGCATATCGGGCGTTTCGCCCGCGGACATCGCCGTGTTGTCGGTCTACTTAAAGAAGTAATTACCTTTATTGCGAGGAGCAATGCGACGAAGCAATCCATAGAAGAAAGCCGGATGAATCACGCTGGATTGCCGCGCTACGCTCGCAATGACGGTATTTGCGAGCACTATCATAAAAGTGTGATTTTGGCACGGTGTTTAAGAAGTGCAAAGTGATATTATAATAATGATATATATGGAACAGTGTGTGGCGCGAAAACTGCATGAATTGGGCGTGAAAGCTGGCAGCCGTGTCGGTGTCGCGGTTTCGGGCGGCGTAGATTCGATGGCGCTGCTGCATTGCCTGTGCAATTTGCGCGATCAGATGAACATACTAATCACAGCGTACCACATGGAGCATGGCATCCGCGCCGAAAGCGAAAGCGACATGCGCTTCGTGATGGCGCAGTGTGAAAAGATGAATGTGCCGTGCGTTGTGGGACGCGCGGACGTCCCCGCGCTCGCGGCGGAGCGCCATGTGTCGGTTGAGACAGCGGCAAGGGATGCGCGGTACGCGTTTCTTGATGCACAAAGCGAGGATTTCATCGCGATAGCGCACCAGATGGATGATTTGGCCGAAACGGTGCTGATGAATCTGCTGCGCGGCAGCGGCCTTGCCGGGCTCGGCGGAATCCCTGCGCTGCGCGGGAAATATATCCGCCCGATGCTGGGGATATCGCGGCGGCAGATTGAGGCTTATGCAAAGAAAAACGGGATTGCGCATGTGCACGACGCTTCCAACGACGATACGGGCTACACGCGCAACTTCGTGCGAAAGGAACTGCTGCCCCGCATGGCGCGCGTTAATCGCGGCGCGGCGGCCAACATTGCGCGTGCCGCTTCGCTGCTTACGGAGGACGAAGCGGCGCTGATGGAAATGGCGCGGCGAAGCGGCTGCATCAATAATGGGCCTGAGGGCGCGCAGATCGACATCGCGAAGCTGATGGAGCAGATGCCCGCCGTGCAAAAGCGCGTTATCCGGCTGGCGGTGCAGCAGCATTGCGGCCTTGCCGATATTGCAAGCGTGCATGTGGACGCGATGCTGGATATCGCTCGAAAGGGTAAAACCGCCAAGCGCGTGGACATCGGCGGCGGTGCGTTTGCCGCAATGGTTTACGGCAAATTGGTGATTGGCAGCACGAGTGAAAAGCGGTATAATAAGCCTTTCAGTGCGTTAAGCGGGGAATGCGAATTCGGTGGAATGCGCTTTACATGCGAACCTTTCGCGGGCAGCCCGGCCTATGGCCCCGATGCGGAGTATTTTTGCGCGGAAGTGGTATCGGGCGCAGTGCTTCGGTATCGGGAGCGCGGCGACGTGATCTCGCCGCTCGGTATGAAAGGCAGCAAACGATTGTCGGACTATCTTTCCGACCGCAAGGTTCCACTGACGAAGCGGGACGATCTCGTCTTGCTTGCCAAGGGACACGAGGTGTTTTGGGCGGTCGGCGTCGGAGTTTCGGAAAAGTCCCGGGTAAAGCCGGGTACAAGTATATTAAAAATCAGTTACGGGGTGAGTGGGTATGCACGGGGACATCATGAGGGTACTGTTCAGTGAGGAACAGATTAAACAGAGGGTAAAGGAACTGGCGGACCAGATCAGGAAAGATTACGTGGGCCAGGAAGTGCTCACGGTGGGGGTGCTGCGCGGGGCAGTCATGTTTTACGCGGATCTTGTACGGGAATTGGAAATGCCGCTGCATATGAACTTTATGGCGCTTTCGAGCTACGGATGCTCTTCCGTTTCCTCGGGCGCGGTGCGCATCCAGTACGACCTGGAAGAGGACATTTCGGGCAAAAATGTGCTGATCGTGGAGGATATCGTAGACTCCGGATTGACGCTGCAGTACCTCACAAAGACGCTGCGTTCGCGCAACCCGGCCATGCTCAAAACCTGCTGCCTGTTCGACAAGCCCTGCCGCCGTACGGTCGACTTCCATGCGGACTATGTGGGTTTTACCGTGGATGACATCTTCATCGTCGGCTACGGACTGGACTACGCGGAAAAGTACCGCAATTTAAAGTATATCGGCGAATTAAAGCCCGAGATTTACGGTTAGTTTTAATTTCGTTCATAGTTGCTTCATTGAAAAACATGCGGTATTTGTGATAGAATGACAAAACAAGCGTTACTAGGAGGATGACATATTGAAAAAATCAGCACGCGGACCGCTGATCTATATACTGGGGTTTGTACTGGTGCTGCTGTTGCTCAACTGGCTGATGTCGACGCCGCCGCAGGACGACCGCAACCTCGATTATAAGGAATTCTTAACCGTTATTAAGGACAACCAGGTTGCGCGCGTAGAGATCGTGAGCCATAAACTTTACGCCATGGCAAAGGATTCTGAAATCAAGCCGGAGGCATTCCCGGATCAGTACGATTATTATACGTACATACCGAGCTTTGAGCAGTTTAACGAAGATATCAAGGCAATTACCGGTGCGACCGATACGACGGGCTATGGCTTCGAGCTGACTTACGAGCCCGAACCGGAGGCATCGCTGCTCGAAGTGATATTGCCTTACTTGATTATGGCGTTGCTGTTCGGTGCGATCATCTATTTCATGATTCGCCAGCAGCAGGGTAGCGGCAACAAGGCACTTTCGTTTGGCAAGAGCCGTGCGCGTATGAATGTCAGCGATAAGCATAAGAAGACTTTCGCGGACGTAGCGGGCGCGGACGAGGAGAAGGAGGAACTCGCCGAGATCGTGGAGTTCCTGCGCAATCCCAAACGCTTTATCGAGCTGGGCGCGCGCATTCCTAAGGGTGTGCTGCTTGTGGGGCCTCCGGGCGGCGGCAAGACGCTGCTTGCAAAGGCGGTCGCGGGAGAAGCGGGCGTACCGTTCTTCTCGATCAGCGGCAGTGATTTTGTAGAGATGTTCGTGGGCGTGGGCGCATCGCGCGTACGCGACATGTTTGACAACGCGAAGAAGAATTCGCCGTGCATCCTGTTCATCGATGAAATCGATGCTGTAGGGCGCCACCGTGGCAGCGGCCTCGGCGGCGGCCACGACGAGCGCGAGCAGACCTTAAACCAACTGCTCGTGGAGATGGACGGCTTCCAGACCAACGAAGGCATCATCATCCTCGCGGCGACGAACCGCAAGGACATCCTCGACCCGGCGCTGCTGCGCCCCGGCCGTTTCGACCGGCAGATCGTCGTGAACTATCCCGACGTCAAGGGCCGCGAGGAGATACTCAAGGTGCACGCCAAAGGTAAACCGCTGGATGACGATGTGAACTTGAAAGTACTTGCCAAGCGTACGCCCGGCTTCATCGGTGCGGACCTTGAGAATGTGCTCAACGAAGCGGCGATATTAACCGCAAGGGCTAAAAAGCAAAAAATCGGGATGATTGAGATTGAGGAGGCCATTACACGCGTGATCGCCGGCCCGGCCAAGAAATCCCGCGTCATTACGGAAAAAGACAAGCGCTGCACCGCCTACCACGAGGTAGGACACGCGATCTGCGCGAAAGCGCTGCCGGAGTGCGACCCGGTGCATGAGGTGTCGATCATTCCGCGCGGTCTTGCGGCGGGCTATACGATGACGCTGCCTGAGGATGACACCCATTTTGTATTCAAGAGCAAGCTCATCGCGAGCCTTTCGATGATGCTTGGCGGCCGTGCGGCGGAAGCCATTATCCTGGGCGACGTGAGCACAGGAGCGGTGAGCGACCTGCAGCGCGCTTCGGAAACCGCAAGGGACATGGTCATTAAATACGGCATGAGCGAAGTCGTAGGCCCGGTATACTTAAGCAGCAATCAGGAATTGCTGTTGGGCAAGGAAATCGGCCATACCAAGAGCTACTCCGAGGAGCTGGCTGCGCGCGTCGACGAGGAAGTCAAGCGTTTGCTCGATACCGCGTACGCGAGAGCGGAAAGCATTCTGCGCGAGCACATGGACCTGCTGCATAAGGTGGCGGAAGTGCTGATGGAGCGCGAGCGCATCGACGGCGACGAGTTTACCACGCTGTGGAACGGCGGAGAACTGCCGCCGATGGAAACGGCTAAGGCAGAAGAGCCAAAGAGTGAGAGCGGTTCAAATGAGGGGCAGAGCAAAGCGCCGGAGGCCGGCCGGTACGACCAGAGCGGCGGCAATCCACTACAGAATCCATAACAGAAGGAGGGGCAGCGCCCCTCCTTTTTATTGTCTACGAAAACTCCCGGCTGTGCCGGGAGTTCGAAAGAGCTTAAGCTATGGAGAAGAAAACTCCTTTTGATATACTGAGAGCGGTCTAGCCAGCCGCAAAAGTAAAATCAAAAGGAGGTC
>JAEWCC010000036.1 GCA_023390815.1 Bacillota bacterium | reverse complement strand
GCAAGATTAAGCTGACGTGGAGCGCGGTATCCAGGCGGAAGGGCTATGTAATCTATCGCTCCACGAATCCCGACAGCGGGTTTGTGAAGATCAAATTGACGACAAGCACGAGCTTTACGGACAGCGGACTGACCGTGGGCGTGACGTACTACTACAAGATACAAGCATACCTGAAGGTAGGCAGCTCGGACTACTACAGTGGATCTTCCGCAGTGGTATCCGCGGTGCCGTAAGAGGCAAAATTGAAAGCCGTTTCAAAACTGAGACGGCTTTTTTCGTTGCGCGAAGTAATCGGATATTTGGTAAATAATCCTTACACAGGTGTGAAATATACATCGCGAAATGGATGAATATACCGTGGTTCTTATGATCGTTTTTTGCACACAGCGTAGTGGAAAATGGACACGAATCTTGTAGAAATTGGAGTCATGATCCACTGAAAGGTGGCCTGCTCAAGGACTTTTGCACGGTCTTGCGGATTAAAATGAGGCTCCGTCAACCGGATGAACGAGGGATTGAGAGCGCTGATGCGGTATATTGTTTTTTTTAGCGCAGAAACGCGAAAACGCCCGTTTCTATGCATGAAATGTGAACAAAGTAAGTCCGAGCTGTGAATTCTACAACTGGTAGATTGACGCTGCACGGGACTATTGTATATATTAACAAACTGTACGCGCACGACCCCACGGGAATGCGCATAGTATAAAAAAGCGCACTCCTTCCGGGGAAGAGTGGACAGTGAATGTCTGCATGCGGATTTTGTGGATGCACCGGGGTGATTTTCGACAAACGCCGGTACGACACAATAACAAAGGAGGAACCAGATGATCAAAAAGCTCATATCGGGGCTGGCTGTCACATGCATCCTGTGCTTTACCGGCACGGCGCTGGCGGCAGGCCCGGCGGAGGAGCCGGAGACCAGTCAGGAAACTGACTACACGATGGAAATATCCGTAGAGGATATTACGGCTGTGATGGAACAGCTGGGAGAATATGATACTGAACTGGACATGCTGGCGCAGCTCGTATATGCGGAAGCGCGCGGTGTGGTCAGCGAGGCGGAGCAGGCGGCAGTGATATGGTGCGTACTCAATCGGTATGATGCGGGGTTTTGGGGTGACAGTATACCGCGCATCATCAAGTCAAGGTCGCAGTTTGCATACTCTTCCAGGATTCCGGTCAAAGACAATTACAGAGAACTTGCTCAGGATGTGTTGATCCGGTGGCTGCTTGAGAAGCGCGGGATCACGAGCGTGGGCAGGGTGCTGCCGAGCGACTACTACTACTTCGCCGGTCGCAACGGACACAATTGGTTCAGAAAGGGATACCGCAGCAACGAGTACTGGGATTGGTCCCTGCCGGATCCTTATGAGGCACCGGCACTGTCAGCCGATTCCGCGGCATAAGCCGCAACGTCAAACAAACCGACAGGCGTACGCACCGGCGCGAATGCGCCGGCATTGAGAAAGCTCTGGTCTTCATGACCAGGGTTTTTTCTTTGCCCGCAGGGCTATTGACATTCCCGCAGCCGGACGGTACACTCACTCTTGCCGCGTGCCGTTTCGACTGCGGTTTACCTGCCATTTTCTCGTGAGGTGTCATGAAAAAAGATCATGCCGTTGCCTATCTGCTGCTGACCGTTACGTCGGTTATATTCGGGTTTTCGTTCCTGGTTACGCGGGATGCTCTCACGGCGCTGGGTGTGTTTCAGCTATTGGGTCTGCGCTTTGCGACCGCGGCGCTTGTGATGACGGCGCTTGCTGCAACACGCGTCGTTAAGCTTCAGCTGAACCGAGCAAAAATTAAAATGATTCTGCCACTCGCGATGCTCCAGCCGCTCGTATATTTTACAGGTGAGACGCTCGGCATTGAGCTGACGTCTGCCACCGAGTCCGGCATCATGATCGCGCTGATCCCGATCGCAATTGCGCTTTTCTCCGGCGCTGTCGCGAAGGAACGGCTGACCGTGCGGCAGTGGGTTTCCGTAACAATCTCCGTCGCAGGCGTCGCGCTCATCGTGGCGGCGACGGGCCTTACCGGCAGTGGCAGCATACCGGGATATCTGTTGCTGCTGGGCGTCGTTACCGCCGAGGGACTCTACTGTTCGCTCACGCGCAAAGTATCGGCACATTGCTCACCGTTCGAAATCACGTTTGTCATGCTCTGGACGGGTGCAGTAGCGTTCAACGTCATCGGCGTATCGTCTGCCGCCGCGGACGGTACGATTGCCGAGTATATTACTGCAGCGCTGCAGCCGGGCGTGCTGGGGGGCATACTGTACCTCGGTGTGCTGTCGTCTACCGTTGCTTACTTTGGCGTCAATTATGCGCTTTCCAAAGTGAAGGCGTGTAATACCGCAGGTTTTGCCAACCTGACCACAGTGGTCAGCGTGCTGGCAGGCGTCTTCCTCGGAGGCGAGTCGCTTTATCCGCTGCAAATCGCGGGGATTGTATTGATCCTGCTGAGCATATGGGGTATTGCCGGGGAAAGCGGGCGATGCAAAAAGAAACTGCCCGGAGAAGCGGAGCCGCCCGGGGCACTCTGCGGGGAATAGCCATTTAAGGAAGCGGAGCTTCGCTCCCGCTTTTTTTGTTGTCATTTACGGAAATATGTGGCGCGGACATGGGGTTGCTGTTATAATTTTCGGGGGTGAAAGTATGCATTTGTATCGTCCGGTCGGCGAGAAAGAATATCAGTTGGTGAAACAGAGCGGTTTTACGGCGTTTCCGCCGCGGCTGCCGGAACAGCCGATTTTTTATCCCGTACTGAACAGCGAATATGCTTCGGAGATTGCATCCGGCTGGAATACGGGGGACCGGGCATCCGGGTATAAGGGATACGTGCTTTCATTCGCGGTGGACGACGCATATGCTTCCCGCTTTCCGGTTCATACAGTCGGAGCCGCCCGCCATCAGGAACTATGGGTTCCGGCGGAGGAGCTTGAGGAATTTAATCGTCATATTACAGGTTTGATTGAGGTGACAGCGGTATATGAACACAACGCGTGAATTGGAAGACGGAAGAGTGAAAGCGCCTGTGAAGAAGAAACACAAGGCGATTCGGATTCTTTTGATTGTGGTGGTCAGCCTGCTGGCAGCCGTGTATTTGCTGCTTCCAATGGGAATGGGCGTATTCGCCTCGGTTCGTGGCGAACAAGCCGCAGAAATGCCGCCCGAAGGCTATGATGCAGTCACGCTGACCGCGTCCGATGGCGTGGAACTTTCGGCATGGTACGCGCCCAGCAGCAACGGAGCCGCGATTCTGCTGGTGCATGGCAGCAACGGCAGCCTCGGTTCGGTGCGTGGCTACGCGGACATGCTGCGCGGTCAGGGCTACGGTGTGCTGGCGCTGACCTTGCGCGGGCACGGCGGCAGCGGCGGCGGAGGCAACGCGCTGGGCTGGGAGTGCGGGCGTGATGTCGCCGCGGCGGCGGAATATTTGCAGGGACAGGAAGGGGTAACGGCCATCGGCGCGCTGGGGCTGTCGCTTGGCGGCGAGGTGCTGCTGGCTGCGGCCGTTGAGAATCCGCAGATCAAGGCCATCGTGAGCGACGGCGCGACGCATCACACGGCGGCAGATTACCTGACGTTGCCCGCAAACCGCAGCCTGTGGCGCAGCTTTACAACGCGCGTGATGTATTTCTCCGCCGGGCTGTTTACGGGACAGCAGCCCCCCGAGACGACGATACTGGATTCGGTCAAAGCCGCACACGATACCCGTCTGCTGCTGATTGCCGCGGGCAACGTGGAGGATGAGGGACTTTACGGGCAGATGTACGCCGATGCCGCAGGAGACCGGGCAGCGCTTTGGGTCGTGCCGGGTGCAGGGCATACGGAGGCGTTTGCGCTGTATCCGGACGAATATGGGCAGCGTGTGTCGGATTTCTTTAACGCAGCGCTGATCAACTGAACATACAAATCAAACAAGCGCCCTCGGACGCTTGTTTTTTATACCGGCTTTTCTTTATTCGAATAGGTAGCTGGTCATCGATAAGGAGCCCAGCACACGCGCTTCATTGAACACGGTGACCGTATCGGCGCTGTCCGCAGCGCCCAGCGCATACAGCAGCGGATCGTAGTGGTCCGGCGTAACGAATGCCTGGACGGCACAAGTGCCCGCGCTGCGATAGTCCACTGCTTTGTCCCACTGACCGCTCTCAATCCGCTGCCGGATGATTCCGTCGAATTCGTCCGCCCAGCCGAAGCCGCCTGCGGTATTCCAGTCGATGAGGCGCAGGTTGTGCACCACGTTGCCGCTGCCGAGGATGAGCACGCCTTCATCGCGCAGCGGCCTCAGCGCCTGCCCCAGCGCATAGTGCGCCTGCGCATCGAGGCGGGCATCCACGCTGAGCTGCACCACCGGAATATCGGCCCGCGGAAACATATGGACCAACACGGACCACGTGCCGTGATCGATACCCCAGCCATTGTTGACTTCTGCCTGCGGGCAAAGGGCGAGCGCCCGCCGTGCTAGCGCGGGGGAGCCGGGCGCGTGATACTGCACCGCGTAAAGCGCTTTTGGGAAGCCGTACATATCGTGAATGGTGCGCGGTCGCTGCGTATCCGAAGTGAAAGTACCCTCAGTATACCAGTGGGCCGATATGGTAAGAATCGCCTCGGGCCGCGGCAAACGGCGCGCGATCTCACGCCAGCCGCGGGTAAAATCGTTGTCCTCGATCGCGTTCATGGGCGATCCATGCCCGATAAATAGTGCGGGCATCCGGTGCGTTTCGTTCATTGTCAGCTTCCTTTCTTTACCGGTATTATATCACCCACCCTATGTGCGGGCAAGTCGGACGGGTCGGCGAAACCAGCTGCGGCACTTGATTTGCATGGGCAATGTGATATATTGGTATCAACAACAGGACGGGGGTTACATCATGGATATGATCAGAATTCTTGCAATCTCAGGCTCGCTGCGCAAAGACTCTTTTAACCGGCAGCTTGCGCTCGCCGCAAGGGAGGCACTGGGCAGCAGCGCGGAGCTTACGCTGCTGGAATTTGCCGACGTGCCAATGATGAACGAGGACATCGAGGTCCCCGCGCCGGACGCCGTGAAGCGTGTGCGCGAAACCGTGAAGGCCGCAGACGGCGTATGGTTCTTTACGCCGGAGTACAACCACTTCTTTCCGGGTGTGCTAAAAAACCTGATCGACTGGCTTTCGCGGCCTGTCAGCGACGGCGAGCCGCAGGTGCTTGCGCACAAGCCTGCCGCCATCAGCGGCATCACATCCGGCATGTCGGGTACCGGCCTTGCGCAGGATCATCTTGTCACGCTGATCAGCTATCTCAATATGGACGTGATGAACGCGCCACGGCTGAAGGTCCCTAACGCGTATACGCAAGCGGACGAGAACGACAAGCTGACGCTTACCGTCAGCACGAAGTTCCTTAACAAGCAGGCGGAGGCCTTTGTCGCCTTTATCCGCAGCCGCAGGGGTCACTGAAATGTTTCAATCCGGCGGGGGCTCAGGTCCTCGCTTTTTGTATGCATCACAGAGGTTGTTTTGAGGAAGTCCATGTATTCCGTGTGGCTGTGATGGTTACCAGAATCATCCCCGCATATAATGATCACATACATTGATGGCTCTGAATATGCTGTATTACAGTCAAGGATGAGTGACAGGGACTCTAAAACAGCGTAAAGGAGCCGGGAATATGTATAAAAGTCGACAAGAACCCGTCAAGGCGCGCCACGGTGAAGGGCAGCATGTTCATGAGGTTCAGGGCAGCGTTAAGATCGCAGAACGGCTTGAAGATCCACACAACCACCGCTTTGCGACGGTTACGGGGGAAGCCAAAGAGATTCCATGTAACAATCATGACCATGTTCACGAGATTTTTTTTCGCACGGACACCTACGAGGAGCACTTTCATGAATTCTGCGGTGTAACCGGCGGGGCGGTCTGGGTTGGCGACAGACACGTTCATTTCCTGAAGTCTGTAACAGAGGTAGCGGACGGACACAAACATGCGTTCCGTTTCGCAACTTTGATTGAAGATCCAATTGGGGAAGAATGGTGCAAGAATTAACCCATTGAGGTACAGGCATTTGGATAGAGATGTTCAAATGCCTGTCGTTGTACATAAGAGAATTCGGATTGCATGCAATGAAGAAACGAATATAGACCTTTTATGACGCACCATACCTGTTCTTGACACTTTTCTCCATATAGAGCATGATATAATAGATTTATTTCCAATCCGCAGAAAATAAGAATATTAAGAATGTTAGGGTAACATTTATCCTGGGGAACCTTACCGGGCATAAGGGAGGAAATATGAGAAAATCGTTAGCCAAGATTGTCATTTTGCTGATGTGTATCCTGCTCGCCATTGCGGCGTTTCCGGGCTGCGCACCGACCTTGCCCTCGAAAACATCGCCTGCGGTCAGCTTTGATTTGACCTCTTCCGGTGCTACGGCGTCACCCGGTTCCACGGAGACGGCGCAGCCGCCCAAATACATATTTCTGTTTATCGGCGACGGCATGTCATTCGCGCAGGTACACGCCGCGCAGGTGTATCTCGGCAGCAGCGCGGGCGAGATCTCGCAGTGGCCGCTCTGCTTTACGCAGTTCCCCGCAACGGGCAGCGCCACGACATACGACGCAGAGTCTTTCATTCCGGATTCCGCGGCTGCAGGCACTGCCATGGCTTGCGGCGTCAAGACGCAAAGCCATGTGCTCGGCATGGAGGCGGATGCCAAGACCCCGGTGACCAATATCACGGAGCTGTTGAAGGCCGCCGGGAAAAAGGTGGGCATTGTCACCAGCGTCACGCTCAATCATGCCACGCCCGCCGCGTTCTACGCGCATGTCCCATCCCGTACCCAATACTACGATATCGCCTGCCAGATGGCGCAGAGCAATGTGGATTACTTCGGCGGCGGTTCCTTAAGCGAGCCTAAAGGGAACCGCAACGACGAGACAGACGCGTTCAGCCTGCTGAAAGACAGCGGATATGCCATCGCGGATACCGCGGAGGCGATTGGGGCGTTGGACGGCTCGTCCGGCAAGGTATACGCAGTGAGCCCGACGCTCGACAGCACGGGGGTTTTGTCTTTTGCCATCGACGCGCAGGAAGAAGACTGGACCCTCTCGAACTTTGTGCAGACGGGTATTCGTGTACTGGACAACGAAAGCGGCTTTTTTATGATGTGTGAAGGTGGCCAGATCGATTGGGCCTGCCATTCCAACGACGGGGCGACCGCCGTTAAGGAAGTTCTCGATTTTTCGGACGCCGTGCAGGTCGCCGTTGATTTCGCGGAGCAGCATCCGGGGGAGACGCTGATCGTTGTCACGGGGGACCATGAAACGGGCGGCATGACCATCGGCAATACAGCGGGGGGATACAGCGTACGCTTCAACATGCTTGGCGCACAGCGGATGTCCTACCGGAAATTCGGCGCGGCGTTTACGGAAATGAAGAAGGGGAATCCCGACCTCACGCTGGCGGATATGCTTCCTTTTATCCGGGATCATTTTGGCCTTGTTGCGCCGGATGCCGCCGCACAGGCGGATGACAAAGCCTTTGTGCTATCTGATGCTGAATATGCGCAGATCGAGGATGCATTTGCGGAATCGATGAAGCCAAAGGCGCAGCGCGCGGATACGCCGGAAGCGCGCCTGCTGTACGGCGGCTACGACCCGCTGACGGTGGCATTGACTCATATTCTCGATAACAAGGCGGGGATCGGCTGGACAACGTTTGTTCATACCGGAGCGCCGGTCCCCGTATATGCCATGGGCGCGGGCGCGGAGCTGTTTGTCGGTTCTTACGATAATACGGACATATTCCGCAAGCTGGTTCAGGTTTGCGGAGTGTGACACGCGGCGGGACAGTTGCCCCATCCATGGTTGACAGTGCTGCCGGATGTTTATTCTGTCTGCCCGATATTTCAATACACCAATCCCTCTGTTAAACCATATGATATAGCATAACGATGTACAGTCACTTAATCGCATCCTTCAGTTTAAAGGGGTGTTATTGTTATGACGCGGAAAAAAAGAGAACTGGTACGGTTCCTGCTCCCGTTAATCTTCGGAGGCCGCGCAGGCGCGGATGCCCCGGCACTGCCGGGTTCAGGGAATGGCGGGCAGGCAGGCCTGTTTGACTGGAATACGGAAGAGAGAATTGCCTATGATCCGGTAGTCGGCAGGGCTCGATCATCAGGGCCTGTGCGGAGTATCGACTCTCGAGAGAATGGCAGCAGCGAAGGCTGGCCGGTCGAGGGACCGGTTGGATTCGATTGGAGCACAGAAGAGAGAATTGCCTATGATCCGCAAACCGACAGAACCGGATGGTCAGAACCCATCGGGCGAGGCGGCTTGCGTGAGAACTACAGAAGCGGCGGCTGGACGACGGGGCAGCGGCACGATTTTCGCGCCGGGGGCGTGCACATCACCGGGGTCTGGTGAAACGCCTTGAAAACATGAACAGCCCTTTGCGGTTTCTGCCGCAAGGGGTTGTTTTTTAGTAAAGCCGTGTGAATCGTACACAAATCTATGATCTCCACCATATCATATACAGTAACAATGTAGAGTCACTTGGCGCAGACGAAAATATTCTTAAGAGGGGTAAAAGTATATGTCGAGAAAAGATGAAATCCTTTGGGCGCTGATGGGTGCCCTGATGAAGAAGAATGACCAGGAAGCGGCCGAAGCGCCGGCCAAAGAAGCCGCTGCACCGAACGGCTTTGATTGGAGTGCCGAGGAGAAGGTCGGATATGATCCCGGAAAGAAAGGCTGTGGCTGCAAGAAATATTACGAAGAAGAGCCGGAATATATCTGGACCGAGGAGCCCGAGGAATATCCAATGAAGAAAGAATGCCACCACAAAAAAGAAAAAGAATGCTACTGTCATTATCCCTGGGAAGAGGAAAAGTGGATCTGCACCAAGGAATCGCGCATCTGCTGCGAGAAGATTCCCTGCAAGAAAGAGAAGGAGCCCGATTGCGATTGGGATTGCGGCTGCCGGGGCGGTAAACTTCGTTAACGCCATATTCTAGACGACTCGTTAAGAGCCCTTTATAGCCACAGGCTGCAAAGGGCTCTTCTGGTTAGAGGCGCGAATATCCATGCTCCCGCTTAATGTTCCGGTCAATAACATCAGTTTGGTTGAAGATACTGAAAACCAGAGCTTCGAATAGAATCACTCAATTAAATCCAATGATTAAAAGGGGTGTTACCATGTCAAAGAATAAGGAACTGGCCTTGGCGCTGCTCTTGATGATACTGAGCAAGCGGAAAGACGCTCCTGCGCAGAGGGGCGGAACGTCTCTTGCGCAGCCGGGTCGGTTTGACTGGCGTAGGGAAGAACAGATCGCACAAAATCCGGGATTGCAGCCTACGGGCGGAGCGCAAGGCTCTGCCTGAGAGGAGGCTGCTCGTGAGGCAGCTTCCTCGAGCTGGTGTATTTCATGTACCGATGCCGATACGGCAGACTTCAAGAGAGTCCTTTGCAGACGCAGAGGGCTCTTTTATCGTATGGTTTACCTCTTAATGCGGTAAACCGCTCAGGCTGACGGCAGAGAAACACTATCGTATCGCTGTACATATGATATATCGTATCCATATAGGGTCATTTGTACCTGAGGTCAGAGAGGTGTTAAAAATATGCCAAAAGATCATGAACTGCTTTGGATGCTGCTTGACACGCTGGTAAAAGGCAATGAGGGAGATGTGCAGAGCGCTGCGCTTGAAGCTCCGCCTGAGGCCCCACCCGAAACCCCACACGAAACGGTCAGGCAGCCGGAGAAACCCAAAGAGGAAGCCGCCCCGGTTCGCTGCGAGTCCATACCCACCGCGGCAGTTCCCAAATCGCCGAAGGTTTTCAGCTGGCGGACAGAGGCGCAAATCGCATATGTGCCGGGTGAGCGAAGTCCCAGGGAAAGGACTGCAGCCTCTTCCGGGAACAGCCGACAGGCGGAAGGCAGACGGGAGCAGCGCAGCGCGGCCAATGCCCCGGCGTTCCGCGTGCCAACTTACAGGAGATCGCAAGAGACTTTCAATGCTGTTGCACAGAAGACTCGAGTAAGCGGAGAGACCTCGACAGAGTCCGCCCGCGACACGGGTGGGTCCGGCTCCGGCAGGCCAGCGCTCGGGAATTACGGAACGTATCGGCCGTACCGGCACTGACCCTTGCGGCAGTGAGCCAGACACGGACCGATCACGAAGCCCTTTGCAGCGTGCTGCAAAGGGCTTTTCTGCGACTCCGGTTCCCGGTGTGTGCAGTGTCTGCCCGCACCTTCTTGCACAGGAGTGCATATTCATAAAAATAAATCATACTAAACATATTGAAATTATATATGATACAGGATATAATGCTGCAAAGGTTAAAGGAGGTGGAGCAATGGATCGAAACCAACTGCCCGGTCTGGCCGATGTTTCGCCGCTTATGAGGCGGGTCGTCGAAATCGGTCTGGCAGGTTCCTTTGTTTCGGTGCTGACCGAGCAATACGGCGAGCAGGCGGCAGAAAATATATTAAGCAAGGTTGTAGCGCGTGAAGCGCGCATGGCTGCAGACGCTTTGCGTGCACAGTTGCCCGAAGCCTCGATGGCGAGCCTGTATGAGGTCTGGAAAACGCTGAGCGGGGACGGGCGGCTGGAGTTAGTGCTGGAGGAGCTTTCGGAACACACGCTGCGGTTCCATGTCAACCGGTGCCTTTACGCGGAGAGCTACCGGAAGCTGGGGCTGGCGGAGCTGGGCATCGCGTTCAGCTGTCGGCGCGACGAGCCGTTTGCCAAAGCACTGCTGCCCGGTATCCGGATGACGCAATCGAAAACAATCCTCGAAGGCAGTCCGCGTTGCAGCTTCGAATACACATGGGAGGATACATGAAACTGACAAAGAATCTCGCGGCGCGGCTTAAAGCGAATGCGCCGGAGCGCTTTACCGTTTATCTGACGACCGTATCACTGGATGGCAAGCCGAACATACTGCCGCTGCCTTTTACGGACATCGTAGACGACGAATTGATCCTGTTCCCCGACCTTTTCGCGCAGAAGACGAAGGTTAACCTCAACGAAAACGCACGCGCCGCTTTGAGCTTCGCGGATGGCGGCACCGAAGTGGTACTCGAAGGCGTGGCGGACATCGTGCAGTGGGGGCATCCGCAGAGGCTCAGGCTGTTCGGACTGGAGGCGGGCGAGGTACTGAAAAGGTGGGGCGACTGGGACGAAACGGTGGAACCCGTGATCGAAGCGGCAGACGAGGAGATACGCCCGTCCGTATTCGCGCAGCGGGGCGTCATCGTTTTTAAGACGGAGAAAATCGTGGAGGCACTCTCATGAAGCTGAACAATGAGATGAAAAAGGCGTTGAAGACCGTGGGTTCGGGCGGCAGCGTGGTCTACCTCGCCACAGCGTCCAAAGACGGCGTGCCGAACATCGTAGGCGAGCGGTTTGTTTCGCTGTTCCGCGACGAGTACATCCTGATCGCGGAGATGTTCGCGCAGAAGACGCGCGTCAACATCAACGAAAACCCTCATGGCGTCATCACGATGGCGCATCCGCTACGGGGCCGCACGTGGACATTTTCCGGCCCTGTCACCATCCTGCAGGAAGGGCTGCCAGACGATTACGCGTGGGAGGGCGTAAGCGCCCGCGAGGTGCTGGACAAATGGGGCGACTGGGCGCTCAAGGAGCCGCCCTCTGAGGTGCCGCCGGACATCCGTCCGCCTGTGCTTGTGCAGCGCGGCGTTATCGCGCTGCACGTGACGGACATCACGGACTTCGCGCCGGACAAGGCGGGGGACCGCATACCTACCGGACATTGACATCAGAAAGGAACAGAGCATGGCAACATTAACTTCGCGCATGAAAAATTGGCTGACCGGTATGGGCGGCCATATCGCCACCGCTTCGAAGGCGGGCGTACCCGCAGTCATCGTGGCGGACCTGGCCAAAGTGGAGGGCGACAACATCGTCCGTTTTCCGTTGAGCGGCAAACAGACGGATTATATCAGGGCAAATCTCTCGGAAAACCCGAGGGTCGCGTTCGGCCCCGGAGGAATCGGCAGCATCCGCGCGGCCTATCAGTTCAAAGGACAGGGCCGCATCGAAGGCAGCGAGCTGGTGGTGGCGGTGGACGAAATCTACTGCACCAAGCCTGGCCCGGAGGCCGCGCTGCGTCTGGATGTGCTGCCCACGGACAGCGTGGTGAAATTTGAGGAGAGCCGTTGGAAAGACAACGGCCCGCCGAGATAGGGGGGGACGATGAGCCAAACGGCCAAAAAAAAGAAAGCGGTATCCGGTTTTATTGCGCCGAGATGGCCCAAGGAGCGCATCGTGCGCTGGCTGGAGATCGGCGCGGTACCCGCGGTGCTGGGGCTGTGGATACCGGACTGGGTCGGCGCTTATTCGGGGAATAGCGCGTTTTGCCTGCCGCAGCTGCCGTATATGCCGCCGTTCCTCACCTATATCGGCGCGCTGATACTGCTGAAGGCGTGCTTTGAGGGCATACGGCACATGGGCTACCACTTCAAAGGGCTCGTGATATCCGGCGCTCTGTGCGTGGCTGCCGCGGCAGCCAGTGTGGCGTTGTGGCTGGCAGGCCTGCCAGCCGCGTCGCTTGCGCTGGTGGGCGCTGCCGCGTTTTTCGCGGGCGGTTTCTTCTGGTTCACCATCGGGAAGATCTGGGAGATCACGCAGGAGCGGCGCACACGCGTCGCGTGGCACATCGTTTGGGCGGGCAGCATCGCATCGCTCGCGACATATCTCTCGGGCGTCGTGCTGTCCGTAAATGAACCGCAGGCAGGCCTGGTGTGGCTGCGCGTCGGCGTTGCGCTGTTTACGACCACGTTCGCCGTCTGCCGGTATGCCGTCTATTGCTATAAGACGCAGACCTCCATCGGCGCGCGGTTCAGCCAAAGCCCCGACGAGCAGTTTTGGACGGGCGCGCAATGAAGGGGCGCACCGCACTGCCGTGGATCGTGCCTGAGTACTGTGAGGGCTGTACGTCCTGTGTCGCGGCGTGCAAAAGAGGCTGCCTCGCCATGTTTGCCACGCGGGATGAGGATGTGTTCGTGCCTTGGATGGCGGACCCCGCGTTGTGCACCGGCTGTGGGCGCTGCAGCGAGGTCTGCGTGCTGGGAGGCATCAGCATGACGGCGTATCAGGACGAGGCGGCAATGCGGTTTAAAAGCAAGCTCGAGGACGGCACGGTGCGCCTCCTGCACGCGTAAGCGCCTGCGATAATGATACAACAACGCCCCGTACAGGAGGCTACAGTCTCCCGGACAGGGCGTTGTTTTATCATCTTGTTGGATTTAGATGGATTTAAAACTTCATGGAGAAATCTTTGGCGACCAGCATGCCTTTGCCCGAACGCTTGGCCTGGTACAGATACGCATCCGCCGTGTTGATGATCTCTTCCTTGGTCAGGCTGCCGGGCGGGTTGCCGGGCAGCTCGACAAAGCCCGCGCTGAAGCCGACGCCGCTTACACCCTGCGCCTCGAACCGCTGGCGCAGCGAATCGTAGATTCGTTTGGTGATCAGGACTACCGCGCGGATGCTCGCCCCGGGCAGCACCAACATAAACTCCTCGCCGCCGAAACGTCCCACGACGTCGTGCGTGCGGATGGTCTGCCGCGCGATCTCCGAAAAGCTCTGCAACACCTCGTCGCCCTTGAGGTGGCCGTAGTTGTCGTTGATATCCTTGAAGTTGTCCATGTCGATGATGCCCACCGAGACGGCCCGATAGCGCTGCATGTACCGAGGGATTTCCATCAGGACTTCGGTCAGGTGCTTTTTGCTGACGGCTCCGGTTGCGTGGTCGAACGAAAGCTCGTTGCGCAAGAACAACTCGTCGTTCTTCTCCGCTGTGATATCGACAAACGAAACGACAGCGTATTTACCGCCGTCCGCGGCAACGGCGCTGGCGCCGAACTTGAACCATTTAAGGGTATGCGCGTCTCCCGTTTGAAACGCGTGGCTCACGCTTAAATCTTTGATATTGGCGTCCTCGAGCAGCGCTTTGCTGACGCCGCCCCGCAGATCGCAGACGCTGCAGCCTGCCGTCGTGCCGCAGACATGGTCTGTCCCCGCGACGAGGGAACAGCCGAATACGTTGCCAAAACGCTTGCCGGCAAGCGGCTGGGGCGCAACGCCAAACGCCTCGAACATGTAATCGTTAGCGTCCACAAGCTCGATATTCTCGTTCATAATGACCAGCCCGACCGGTGCGTTCTGATATACCTTTGAAAAAAAGCCTTCTGAGAAATTCATAAAGCCCCCCGTTTTTCCGATTGTACCATGCCGCAGAATCCGTGTAAACGCCGGATAATGCACAGTTTTAGCGGCGCTGAGCGAAGCGGCAGACAGTATGGGAGCGAAAGCGCGGGATTCCGCGTATATGATGCAATCAGTTTATTAAGCGGGATTCCCAAGGAATTTGTCACTTGGGCGAGAGTATGGGGGCAGTGCCCACGTTTCCCTTATACTAAGTACCCTCCCAAAGCAAAAGCCCTCCGCTCTGCCGCGAAGGGCTGTATTTGTATCACCTTGCCTAATTCTCAAAAGGATATTTGAGGCCCCACTGTGCGCGGATCGCGTCGCACGTGGCGATGATGTCGAGCGACTCCTGGAGCGGAATCAGCGGGGACTCCTTGAGCCCCTGCTGGAGGCAATCGTGGATGTGGCGTACCTCGTATTGATAGCCCTCGCTCGTAAAGTAAGCCTCCGCAGAGTACATCGCGCTGTCGATGCGCTGCTCCGGGCAGTGGAACTCGATGATGCCGTCCGGATTGACGAGCCGCGCATGCCGCGGGCGGAAGAAATCGTCGTAGACCTCGATGATGCCGTTTGAGCCGTAGATTGTGAGCGTGTTGCGCGCGTTGGTGCGGAAGGTCGTCAGCATGGTCGCGATCTCTCCGCCGCCATACCGGAAAACGAGCCCCGCGTTGTCGTCCGTATGGTGTCGGTTCATGCCCGCCAGCGAGACGATCTGATCCGGCGCTTTGCCGAATATCAGCGAAGCGGCCTGCACCTGATACACGCCAATGTCGAGCAGCGCACCGCCCGCGTGCTCCGGCATGAACAGCCGGTCACCTTCCTTGTCCCCGGCGTTGTAACCGAATATGCTGTTCATCCCCGCAACCTTGCCGATGCGGCCTTCGGTGACCCACTGCTTTACCTGCAGCGTGACCGGGAACATGCGCGTCCAGAACGCTTCCGCAAGGAAGGTGTCGTTGGCCTTCGCGCATTCGACCATGGCCTGCTCCTGCTCCCGGTTCGGGCACATGGGCTTCTCACAAAGCGTGGGGATTTTGGCGCTTAAGGTTTTGAGCGCGAACTGCAGATGGAGCGGATGCGTGACCGCGATATAGGCCACGTCGATTTTAGCGTCGCGGATGAACGCGTCGATATCGTTAAATACCTGCGGAATGCCGTATCGATCCGCCAACGTCTGCGCCTTTGATCTGTCCCGGGCGTAGATCGCGGCGGGAACCGCCTCCGCTACCTGCGTAAGGCCCGCCATAAACCGTGGAATGATCCTTCCCGAACCGATGATGCCCCAGCGTATTGCCATAACGCGCAACCTCCGTTTCATTCATTATCATCCATCATATCATACCGCAGACCCCAATTTAAAGGGCCGCGTACGATTTTTGCAGCGCAGAGGTGCAAGGAGAAATGCGCTAGCTTGTCGGGGCGGGATTCTGACTGTTTTTATCCGGGTCCGTCCATCGTATACACGAAACCGGGTCCGGTCCCATATCATATACCGTAACCGTATATTGTCATGGATCCTTGAAAGTGGGGTTATGGGATATGGAAATGAGGCAACAACAGCCGATGCCACCTGCCCAGAGCGGGCAGGGGAGCGGCAGAGCCGGGCAGGCCGGAGTGCCTGTGCAGCCTGTCAATCAACAGCGGACAGGGCAGGGCGCCGCACCCGGCTACGGCGGAAATAATGTAAGTATGCGATGGGCCGGCGCCGGACCTAACACGGGATATCCAGCCAACCGCGGCGCAAACATGGGGACGAGGCCGGGCATGGGAAACATGGGTGCCCCGGCCAACCGGAACGCGGGCAATATAGGCACGCAGCCGAACATGGGGCAGAACATGGCAGCCCCGGCCAACCGCGGCGCGGGCAATATGGGCACGCATCCAAACATGGGGCAGAACATGGCAGCCCCGGCTAATCGGAACGCGGGCAGCATGGGTTCACAGCCGAACATGGGGAACATGGCAGCGCCGGTTAACCGTGGCGCGGGGAACAGGGGCTCGCAGCCGAACATGGGGAATATGGCAGCCCCGGCCTACCGGAACACGGGAAACATGGGCACGCGTCCCGGCATGGGGCAGAACATGGCAGCCCTGGCCAGCCGGAACGCGGGCAGTATGGGTTCGCAGCCGAACATGGGGCAGAACATGGCAGCCCCGGCTAACCAGAACGCGGGCGGCATGGGTTCTCAGCCGAACATGGGGAACATGGCGGCTCCGGCCAACCGCAATGCGGGCAGCATGGGCGCGCGTCCAAACATGGGGCAGAACATGGCAGCCCCGGCCAACCGTGGTGCAGGAAGCATAGGCACACAGCCGAACATGGGGAATATGGCAGCACCTGCCAACCAAGGCGCAGGTAACATGGGGCCGCGACCCAATTCGATCCAGAACATGGCAGCCCCGGCCAACCGGGGTGCAAACAACTTAAGGACGCGGTATTGAGCGTCAGCAAATCGTTCTTCTGTTCAAAAGAGCCTTCTGCGCGGCACGCTGCAGCGGGCTCTTTGCACATTCGAGGGATATTGAAGGATTAGCCAAAGAGATGACCGAGGATGATAACGGCTTGGATGCGTCTGCATGGGATGGTTCCCCCAAAGTGCCGCCCGTGGCTGACGCATCCGCCCTGCAGATGAGAAGTCCCTGGGTTTGCGCAAGTTCTTATCTCCGTAGTTGTCATTAACAGTATATTCATGTATACTAATCACAAAAGGTATATATAGGGAGGGATAGCCATGAAAACGGCTAGCATGGTATTAGGCATCATCGGCGGTGTCATCGCCATTATATTCGGCTTGATATTGATCATCACCAGCGCATTCTTCTTAAATGTTAACGAATGGGGTAACGTTTACGAAGAATGGGGCGAGAGCTACTCCGACGATTGGGACAGCACCTACAACGATCTGGACGATGTGTTGGAACAATGGGACGACGATTACAACTGGAACGGCAGTTATGATATCGATTTGCCCGAATCGATGATGCCTGAACTCGTGTACTCGGGGATCGAAGCGGGAGGAGCGCTCACACTGGGCGCGGGGATTCTCTCCATCGTATCCGGTATCGTGGGTCTCGTCGGCGGATGTATCGTCCGCAAAAAGAATGTGGCCGCGGGCGTGATGATGATCGTCGCGGGGGCGCTGAGCCTGGTATCATTCTTCAATGTGGTATCGATGATCCTGTTCGTGCTCGGCGGCATCTTCGCGCTGATCAAGGAACAGCCAAAGCCTGCCGCGCCGTATCCGCCGCAGCCGCCGTATCCGTATTATCAGTACCCGCAGTATCCGCAGTATCCATATCCGCCGCAGGAACCGCAGCAGCCCGCACCGCCCGCGGAGAATCCGCCGGAACCGCCGCAGGAGCCTTAACAGAGGAATCAATCGCAACCGCAAGGGACGGCACTGCCGTCCCTTTGTGCTATTTACCCAAGCACAGAGGAATCCGCGGGAGGGGGATACCGCTCGGGAGAAGCTGCTAACCAGTAACGGTTGTATTATCCAAAAAATTCATGTATACTTGTTACAGGGATAAAACTGACAGCGGAGGAGCATATGAGAACAGCGAGCATGGTATTGGGAATCATTGGCGGTGTAGTCGTGATGTTATGGGGACTGCTCAATTGTATGATTACCAATTTTGTTTTAATAAGCCTGGGCGATGTGGCAAACGCCATTCTACTTGGCACGGTCCTTTGCATCCTCGCCGCCGGAGTACCGGGCCTCGTAGGCGGGATTATCGTTAAAAGAAAGAATATCGCCGCGGGGGTGTTAATGATCGTTTCGGCGGTGCTCAGCATATTTGCTTTCCTGAACATCGTCGCGATCATACTGTTTACGTTAGGAGCAATCTTCGCACTGATCAAGGAACAGCCAAAGCCCGCCGTGCCGTATCCGCCGCAGCCGCCGTATCCGTATTACCAATACTCGCAGTATCCAGTTACGCCGCAGCAGCCGCAGCCGCCCGCGGAGAATTCTTCAGAGCCGTCGCAGGAGCCATAACGGCAACCGATCGTTATACCAAAAAGGACAGCATTGCCGTCCTTTTTTAGCGCCATTCAGCTTTCAATTCTCTTTCTTGCCGGGTCGCAATCGACCCGTTTGATGCCCTGCACGGTTTGCGCCAGCTTCGTTAGATAGTAGCACTCCTCGCGAGCCATATGGTCGGCCATCAGCGGCATCAGCGTGCCCAGCAGTATTGCATTCATCCGTTCCACTTTGATCTGCTCAAGAAATTCTTTAAAGAGTATCATGAGGGAGAATGCCTGCTCGTTGAGCCTCGTAAGCGAATTGAAATAGTTCAGGCCCGTTCTCAAAAACCCGTTCAGCTCGATCGATTTCAAATACAGAGCGGTAAAGTTCTTTTCATATTCCCGGCTTTTTGCGATATCGTCCTTTTCGATCTCATCCAGATTGGCCGAAACGCTCACCGCATGCCCGACTGCGTCCGACAGCCAGAGCATATGATAGTGCAGCGGATGAAAAATAATGGTTTGTTGAGTTGCAAGTGCGTCCACGATCAGCAAATATTCTTCAAGCTCATTGAGCATATGGTTAAAGAAGGTGGACGACAAATGTACTTTCAGCCTTGATTCCAGCGTGAGCGCCAGCAGTTCAAGCTTGAATTCGCGCAGCTGAATGGTTTTATCGTACGCCAAGCGGTTTAAGACACTGATTTCGGTTTCGGGAAGCGGCCTTCGCGCCATATCCAACAGCTGGTCAAACTGATTGATAAACTGCTGCGATTTCAGGATATGCGCTTTTTCCGAAGGAGCGAGCGAGTAATATATGAACCTCGAATGGTCACCCATGATTTGCAGCCAGAAGCGATGTTCAAAAAGCGCGCTGCTTTGAAGCTCGGGAACGTCCATAGAATCACCTCCATATTTGCTCACTAGCATCCTATGAGGTGGAGGCTGGATTTACGATCTGTACTTTGCCTTTTGGAAAATTTCAAGCGGTATATCCACTCTACGAAAGCTACAGTGCTGCACCGGACTGTAGGAGTGGCCTGAGGGATTGTGGTAAGACGGGCCGATCAAAGATCGCCCATATAAGCATTCCGTGTGCCTGTCTTAGTCTTGTGGGCGGGCGGTCGGCGGCGACATTATATTAAAAGGAGCCGCTTTGAATGGCAGCTCCTCTCCGATTATTCCTGGTTGTTTATTATATCAGCAAATGGCATGTTCTTCGGTGAGTTTAATGCGGAATTGCCTTTCGATATCCACGATCTTGCCCTGGTCCTGCGGGCTTACCAATGTGCACGCTCCGCCGGTATGCCCGGCACGGCCGGTTCTGCCGATGCGATGCACGTAGTTCTCCATTTTGTCCGGGATATCGTAGTTAATGACCAGATCGATATCGCTCACATCGATGCCCCTCGCCGCCACATCCGTCGCGACCAGCACAGTCGTCTCACCTTTGCGGAACGTGTCCATAATCACGTTACGCTGGCTTTGGCTCATGTCGCCATGCAGGCAGGAAGCCGAAAGTCCCTGATAGTTCAGCTGTTTTTGCACCGTTTGGACACGCCTTTTCGTGTTGCAGAATATCAGCGCGAGCCTCGGTTTTTTCTGCTTGATCAGCTTTTGCACCGCGCTCGCCTTATACTGGTCTCCGGCGGTCAGGTACGAGTGCTTTACCGTGTTGATCGGTTCATTGCGGTTGCCCACCTCGATACGCACCGGGTCGCTTAAAAACTGACGCGTTACGCCGAGCACCGCCTGATTCATCGTCGCCGAGAACAGCAGCGTCTGATGCGTGCCGGTAACAGTCGCAAATATGGACTTGATATCGGGAAGGAACCCGAAATCCAGCATCACATCCGCTTCGTCCAGCACGACCGTGCGCACATTCTGCATCTTTAGCACGTTACGACCGATCAGGTCCTTCACCCGGCCGGGCGTACCCACGACGATCTGCGCGCCCGCGCGGATCGCTCTGATCTGCACGCTCGCGGCCTGTCCGCCATATACGCTGATCACGCGGGTTTTACGGTTCGCCAGCAGCTTGCGGAACACTTCCGTGGTCTGCAGCGCAAGCTCGCGCGTGGGGCAGAGCACAAGCGCCTGCGTCTTTTGGTTGTCATTGAAGATCCGTTCAATGATCGGCACGGCAAATGCCGCGGTCTTGCCGGTGCCCGTCTGGGCGATCCCGATAATGTCCCATTTGCTTAAGATCAGCTCCAGTGTCTTCTCCTGGATGGGGGTTGGCTGTGTGTAGCCCGCGTCAATCAGCGTGGCCTTCATCTCTTCCGAGAGCAGTTCATAGTACTTCAATATTTTTCTCTTTCTTTTCCGGTGTTCACACAAAAATAAAGACCTTGCCGATATAGCAAAGACTTTCGAATTTGATATTACGCCGCAAGTTCAAGTATTTATACGTCGGAGCCGGAAAGCCCCGATCCATCGCGCGGGTCTCAATTCCCGTGCACGGTGTATTATAAATACGACTTGTCTGGAAGCGCGATTCGCCTGAAATGAGGGAACGCTTTGCGGATTACCGCAAACGATAGTTTATAATACTTTTTCAGTATACAACAAAATGTGCGATCTGTAAAGCCTGTATGAATTTGTCGCGCTGCGTCATGGATTTTCGCTTTGTATAGAATTTCGCGTTCGGGCACGGCGTCGACGATCAAATCTACGGCGAGCATGGCTCCCTCAGACGAGGGAGCTCCCGGCGAAGCCGGGTGAGGGAGGGATGTTTCGCAGCTACTTGCAATCACTCCTTCCGGCGCTCCGCGCCACCTCCTACGTACCCGGAGGGTGCTCGTCCGAGGGAGGCGGGGTGCGATCTGCATCAAATCAGGCATCGCGGACGCTTACAGGTTTTATAAAGCCTGAACCCTATACGCTGTTGTTTGAGGGGGAATACTGGCCGTTTGGAAAATCGCGTGTTCAACCCTAACCATTTGCCCGAGCCTGATATCCCTTAAACTTATTCTGTTTCCGTTTCTATTTAGTATTAGTGTAGATGGTGTAATGGCAAATTGCATTTGGCTGAGCGGATCGTCCGCTCTGCCGGTGTATAAAAATCCATTTCTGAGATCAACCCGCAATACACGGCCTACGGTCACACTGAAATCCATGTCACTGACAACCGTAATCCGAAAAGCCTGTGACTGCGGCGGAATACTCCTGGTCATCGCAGATGAGAACACCGCGTCTATCGTCATTCCTTCCGTCAGGTCCCGTAAAGATATTCTCTGTCCGAACTGGTCTCTTATTAATGTCTGCGGCCCTACGATTAAAGTAACAACATTCATATGAATGATATCAAAATCCCCCAACTCACCATATGATATTGTGACACGCCCCACACCCTGATCAATCATTATTTCTTCTATTAAGGCATTCTGAACACTGATTGTGCCTTGATTAATTGCCATAGAGTCAACCATACTATTACCTCGAAACTGTTTTTGTTTTATAATATGACTCTATTAAGCTCTGGGTGCTGCATAACTTAATCAGAAGCACGAAAAACTAAACCGCCTCGTGGACAAGGCGCTTCAAAACGGCACGCCATTATCCGAAACCTATGAAATTATGGATCAGAGCAGGAAAGTAAGACGCATGGCGGGCAAAGCCCTGCAAAGCGAAGAGGTACAAGCGCAAAGCCGGAGGGTGGATGATCTGATAAAGAAAGTGGAGGGGGAGCGGGTGAAATGAAATAGGGGTAGCTTTTAGCCACCCGGGCGATTTAAAATGACGATCTCTGACACGCTGTAATCATAAGGAGACAGGATGCCTTGATATAATTCTTTTATAGCTTATTAGAATTATTCTGAGAAAGAAATTCCTGTTTTCTTTTGGGTGATTATTACATATTCATCTTTACGGTCAATATCATATGCTGATCTTAAACTAGAAATTGCTTGTTCCATGTATTCTTGCTTCTTTTGTTTATCTTGTTCCTTTTCCGATAATTCATAATAAATTGAACTCAATCTTACGTAGGCAAATAAACAATCAGGGTTTCTTTTAAGAGCCTCGTCTAGATCCTTACATGCATTTTCAATATCATTATTGTTATGATACGCTGCACCTCGATTACATAAAGCTGTATCAATCTGCTCTGTTGTTTCAATATACTTGCTAAAATAATAAATGCCTTTCTTGTTATCACCTTTTCGAGAATAAGCGATACCCATCCAATTATAATATTCATCAATGGAAAACCCATTCTTCCGTGCTATTTCAAAATCTTGAATAGCACTATCGAAAAGTTCTTTTTCAACTTTTATAATCCCTCTATAAAAATAAGCATCTGCTTTATTTGGATATTCTTTAATAATTGCAGTTAACCGCTCAATAGGATTAGACATAATATGTCTAAGTTTCTTTTGTGTAATGGTTTTAGCGATTTTAACTTGATATTTAGCTTCTTCAGCCGCTTCATCCACTTTTTTTAAGTCATTATTTATTTCGTCAATCCGCTTATCTATATCCTTAGGTGCTTTAAACGCTAATAGGATGCTAAATATGGTGACAGCACCTGCAATAATAGCAACAATAGTTAATATTCGATTGATTGCTGCATCAGTTTTTTCGCTAAGTTCTCTATAGAAATCGAGATAAAGTAAATTAACATTGTTTGAGGTGACATCAGGACTTTTCAATTGTTTTTGAATATCCATAGTAAGGTCTTTTTGATATAAATATAGATTAAACAATATAATAGAAAAAACTAAATTTGCAATTAGAATTAAAACAAGGAAAATTATTACCCAATTTACTCCTGATGATTTAGGCTTTACTCGATTCTTCATAATATAAACCTCTATTAAAAAGATGTATTATAATTGGCTGAAATTATAATATTATAGCACAAAAAGTAAACCGTTTAAATAGTCACAATTAAAAAGATTACATTATTGGATAGGAACGAATAAGATTGTATCTTATTATAAAATACGTAGGACTATTATGGGATTCCAAAGGGATTGTTCCCTTGGGCGGGAGAGCAGCCCCCCACAGTACCCAATACAATATTTATAACAAAAAGGAACGGTCGTACCCTGTAGGGCACATAGGCCGTTCCCTATATGTTATCTTATCAACCTACCGTTATCTTCAACTCTCCACCCGCCGCATCCACCTGTGCGATGCCGCCGTCGGTGATGCTGCCCGCCACCAGCATGCGCCCAAGCTGCGTCTCGATCTCCTTCTGGAGATACCGCTTCACCGGGCGTGCGCCGTAGATGGGCGTGTACGACTTGTCGGCAATCAGGCGCTTCGCCGCGTCCGTTAACTTGAGCAGAATCGCCCGCTCGTTAAGCCGCTTCTGGATCGCCGCCACCGCAAGGTCGATGATCTGAATGATATCGTCTCTCGTCAGCGGGCGGAACATCACGATGTCGTCCACACGGTTGAGGAACTCCGGGCGGAAGCTGCGCGACAGCTCCGTCATCACCTGCATGCGCGCCTCGTCGCTGAGATTGCCCTCCGCGTCGATGCCGGACAGCAGGTATTCGCTGCCGAGGTTGCTCGTCATGATCACCACGGTGTTCTTGAAATCCACCGTGCGGCCCTGGCTGTCCGTCAGACGTCCGTCGTCGAGCAGTTGCAATAGTACGTTGAACACGTCGTGGTGCGCTTTCTCGATCTCGTCGAACAGGATCACGCAGTACGGCCTGCGGCGTACCGCTTCGGTCAGCTGCCCGCCCTCGTCGTAGCCGATGTATCCCGGAGGCGCGCCGATCAGCCGCGCCACGGAATGCTTCTCCATGTACTCGCTCATGTCGATGCGCACCATGTTTTCCTCACTGTCGAACAGCGCCTCGGCCACGGCACGCGCCAGCTCCGTCTTGCCCACGCCCGTGGGTCCGAGGAATATGAACGAACCGATGGGACGCTTGGGGTCTTTCAGACCGGAGCGCGCGCGGATCACGGCCTCGCTGACCGCGGTCACCGCCTCGTCCTGCCCGATCACCCGCTTGTGCAGGATATCCTCCAAGCCCAGCAGCTTATCCTTTTCCTTCTCGACGAGCTTGCTGACCGGGATGCCCGTCCAGCGCGCCACAATCTCGGCGATCTCCTCCTCGGTGACCTCCTCCTTGAGCAGCACGTTCTGGTTCTGGGCGTTGCGCCGGCGTTCCTCTTCCAGCTGTGACTGCAATCCCGGCAACTCGCCGTATTCCAGCTTCGCCGCCTGCTCCAGATCGTAATGCCGCTTGGCCTCGTCGATGCGCCGCCGCACGTCCTCGATCTGCTGCTTGATGTCCTTCTCCCGTGTGAGCGCCACTTTCTCGAGCTCCCACTGGGCTTTTAATTTATCGGCCTGCTCCTTCTGAGTGGCCAGTTCCTTCTCCAGCGCCGCAAGACGGGCCTTTGCCGCCGCGTCATCCTCTTTCTTGAGCGCCTGCCGCTCGATCTCGAGCTGCATCACGCGCCGCGAGATATCGTCGAGCTCGGTCGGCATGCTGTCGATCTCGGTGCGGATCATCGCCGCCGCCTCGTCCATCAGGTCGATGGCCTTGTCGGGCAGAAAGCGGTCGCTGATGTATCGGTCGGACAGCACCGCGCACGCAATCAGCGCGCCGTCCGTAATCTTCACACCGTGGTGAATCTCGAAGCGTTCCTTTAGCCCGCGCAGTATGGAGATCGTGTCCTCCACCGATGGCGGCTCCACGAGGATAGGCTGGAATCGCCGCTCCAGCGCCGCGTCCTTCTCGATGTACTTGCGGTACTCGTCGAGTGTCGTCGCGCCGATGCAGTGCAGCTCGCCGCGCGCAAGCATGGGCTTTAATATGTTGCCCGCGTCCATCGCGCCTTCGGCCTTACCTGCGCCCACGATGTTGTGCAGCTCGTCGATGAACAGTATGATGCGCCCGTCGCTCTTGTTGACATCCGCCAGCACCGCCTTGAGGCGTTCCTCGAACTCGCCGCGGTACTTGGCCCCGGCGATCAGCGCACCCATGTCCAGTGCGAATATTGTCTTGTCCTTGAGGCCCTCCGGTACGTCGCCCGCGAGGATACGCTGCGCAAGGCCTTCCACCACCGCAGTTTTGCCCACGCCCGGCTCGCCGATCAGCACGGGGTTGTTCTTGGTCCGGCGCGACAGGATGCGGATCGCGCGGCGTATCTCATCGTCCCGGCCAATAACCGGGTCGATCTTGCCCTGCTTCGCCATCTCCAGCAAATCGCGTCCGAACCGCGTTAGCGAGTCGTACGTCTCCTCGGGGTTCTGCGACGTCACGCGCTGGTTGCCGCGCACCTTGCTGAGCGCCGCCATGAAGGCGTCCAGCGTGATGCCGTACTGCTTGAATATCGCCGCCGACGGCGTGCCGCGCTCCTTAAGCAGCGCAATATAGAGGTGTTCCACCCCGGTGTATTCGTCCTTGAAACGCTTGGCCTCGTCCTGCGCCTTTACGAGCAACTCGGATAGCCGCCTGCCCGCGTACACCGACGCGGACGCACCCTGCACCTTCGGCAGCTTATTCAGCTCGGCTTCCACGCTGCGCACATACTGCGCGGTGTCGATGCCCATATATCCCAGCAGCTTTGGGATCAATCCGTCCTGCTGCGATGCCAGCGCGTAGTGCAGATGCTCCCCGTCGATCTGCTGGTGCCCCAGCCGTATGCCGGTTTCCTGCGCCGCGCTCACCGCGCCCATTGCTTTTTCCGTTAATCTGTCCAGTTCCATATATAAAACCTCCTTGTTGCCATAATTATGGCTCCCTCAGATGAGGGAGCTGTCACCGCAGGTGGCTGAGGGAGGGAATGCTTCAAATCCTAATCTCTCCCTCCGGCGCTACGCGCCACCTCCCTCATCCGAGGGAGGCTTTTCGCATCTTTACAGTTTTGTCTATTACAAAACATACGCCTTCAAAGTTTTTTGCTATATCGATATTGGTAAACCTCATTACTTGTAAGCCGTAGCCTTTAAACACCTCTGTTCTTATTTCATCATAAATCTTCTGATCTTCCATGTAGTGTCCGCCTCCATCAACCTCAATGACTAATTTGGCGCTGGCACAATAGAAATCTGCTATATATCGGCCTATCACTTTTTGCCGTTGAAACCGTACCGGATATTTAACCAAATAGTCGTACCATAAATTGCGTTCCTGAGGCGTCATATTTTTACGCAACGCTCTTGCATTAGCAATCAGCCGTTTATCATACTCTAACGACACAGGTTTCCGGCCCCCTCCACATCCAAATGATTTTTATGAACAGCTACCCTAATGCCCCCGATGGTGTCTTACTTCACCGTATCCTTCAGCTTTTCGTACAGCCCTTTTTGTTCGCGCGTGAGGTGCGCGGGGTTGACGATGCGCACCTTGATGTACAGGTCGCCGCGTTTGCCCGTGCGCACGGGGTAGCCCCTGCCCGCAACGCGAATCTTGCTGCCGGACTGTACGCCCGCGGGAATCTTCACCGCGATCGTACCGTCCAGCGTCTCCACGTTGTGCTTCGCGCCGAGCGCAGCGTCCCACGGGTATACGTCCGCCGTGGTTACAAGATCGTTGCCCTCGGGGGTGTATCGTGCGCTGGGTACCAGCCGCACCGTCAGACGCAGATCGCCCGTTTTGCCGCCCGCTGCGCCCGCATGGCCCTGGCCTTTGAGGCGGATGGTTTCGCCGTCCTTGACGCCCTGCGGCACCTTGAAGTCGATGGTGCGCGTACCCGTATCGGCCTGCAGCGAGATGCGTTTTTCCGTACCCGCCGCGCCTTCCTCCGGCGTGATCTCAATCTCCGCCTCGATGTTGCGCCCGTCCAGCGAACGTTGAGAACTCCTGCCTGCTCCGGTACCGCCGAAAATCTCGCTTAAATCGTCACCCTCGTAGATGCGCGAGGCGTTGCCGCTCCGGCGCGCGCCAGCGCCGAACAGGTCTTCGAAATTGAAGCCGCCGCCCGAAAAGAACGCGTTGAAGAAGTCGCTGTGGTCGCCGGTGCTCGCGTACTGGTAGCGCGCGTTGCCGCCGCCGAAGCCGTACTGCGACGGATCGAAGTTGGACCCGCCCGAAAAGTTCGTCTGATTGCCGAACATGTCGTACTTCTTGCGCTTTTCCTCGTCGCCCAGCACCTCGTACGCCTCGCTGACGTCCTTGAACTTCTCCTCGGATTTCTTGTCGCCCTTGTTCACGTCCGGGTGATACTGCTTCGCGAGCTTTCGGTACGCCTTTCGGATATCCTCCTGCGCCGCTGTTTTATCCACGCCTAAAATGGCATAATAGTCCTTGTATTCCAAACCGCATCCCTCCCTTAAGTCAAAACAAACCCTGTCGATTTTTGACCTTCTCTGACCTTTAATACAATATAAACCAACCTAAAGGGAAATGCAATAGGGGGATCGTAAAAAAATCGGGAAATTTTATAGGCTGCGGCGGTCCGCATTTGCCGAAGGCGGGACTGCGGGTTATAATGAAGCAGACAATATGGGCAAGCGCCCGGACGGGACGCATATGAACTTTTATGTCGCGGTCATCACCGATATCGTGGAAACCATCGAGCGCAGCATCGCCTCGCGTCTGACGCTGGCCGAGCTTTCCGCGCGCGCCGGGATATCCGACTTCCATTTCAACCGCATGTTCAGCACGGTGGCGGGCGTCACGCTCAAGCAGTACGTGCTGGGCCGCAAGCTGGCGCGTGCCGCGCAGCTGCTCCGTGATACCGATGCGCCGGTCATCGACATTGCGCTGGAGCTGGGTTTCGAATACCCGGAGGTGTTCAGCCGCGCGTTTAAAGCCCAGCTCGGCGTATCGCCCGCGGAATACCGCAGGCACCGCCCCGCCGTCGCGCTGACGCCCAAGGCGTCCATCGTCGAACGGGACATCGTCAATTACCACGGGACGCTCGCGCTGCGGGGCGAGGTGCGGTATGTTCAGACGCAGACACTCTACGGGGTCCATTCGGACATCAACAAAAACGATGCGGAGTATGAGCAGACGCTGAGGGAAACCAACGAGACCTTTTTGCTCGAATCGGCCCGACTGGACGCGTTTGACCAAAGCTGGTTCTACACCGCCGTGACGTGCAGCGGACGCGAAGACGGCGAATACCGCGTGTTCTGCGGCAGGCAGCCCGCGGCGGGTGGCGACGTCTCCCGGTACGGAATGCTGGAGGTCCCGGGGGGTTGGTACGCCGATTTCCTGTACGCCGGGGACATGTTCGACATCAGCGAGGTGTTCATCGACGACCTCTACAAGTGGCTGATGGTCAAGGAGGCGCGCATCGCAGCCAATGGCATCGGCATGCTCAACATCTATGAGCGCACCTACGCGGCGAACCCCGAGGTGCACATTCTCGTGCCGGTTGCGCAGCCCGTATAGTCAGCAAGAAACGTCATGCAGCCCATCCGAAAGCCGGTTATCATGAAGCCATGAACGGAAAGGATGGGTTTTTTGATATGAGCGAACAGGCGGATATGGTAAGGAGGATGCTGCGCGAGGCCGACATGTGGAACAGGCCGCTGGGCGAAATTCGCGCGGCGATGGAGGCGATGCCGGGGCAGGGCATGCCCGAAGGGGTTGTGGCAACCCGCATGGAGCTGGGCGGCGTGCCGTGCGAGGTGTTCCGGGGCAGGCAGCGCACCGGGCGCGCGGCGGTATACTTTCACGGCGGCGGCTTTTGCCTTGGCATCTATGCGGCTAACCGGGAGTTTGTGGCGGGATTGTCGCAAAGCCTTTGCGCGGACATCTATATGCCGGATTATCGGCTTGCGCCGGAGCATGCGTTCCCGGCGGCGCTGGAGGACGCGAAGGCGGCGTACCACGCCATGCTCACCCTTGGCTATGACCGCCTGCTCGTGACGGGTGATTCGTCCGGCTGCGCGCTGGCGCTTTCCGCGCTACTGGCAGCGAAAAGGAGCGGGGAAGCAATGCCCGATGCCATCGTGATGATGACGCCGGTGCTGGACCTCGCGGGCGGGGGAGAAGTATCCGCAGACGCACAGCAAGACCCGTTCCAGATGAAGGACCCGCTGGCATTGGCGCGCAACTACACCGCCGGGTACGACGCGACGCTGCCGGATATATCGCCGCTGTACGGCGACCTCACAGGCCTGCCGCCCATACTGATCCACGCCGCGCAGTACGACGTATTTGCGGGCGACGCGCAGCGCTTCGCGGCGCGGGCAGAGGAAGCAGGCGTCGCGGTGGAGCTGAAGGTGTGGGAAGGGATGTGGCACATCTTCCATATGCAGTCCGCGTTCGTACCCGAAGCCGCGCAGGCGATGGAAGAGATACGGGAGTTTATGGAGGAAGTATTATAAACCGTTGCACGGAAGCTGGTTATGGTAACGTCATGGAGAGCAGAATCGTTTAGGTTGAGGCGGATGGTGATTTAAAGAGAGGCTGGTTGATGAGACGATATCAATGTACTTAATGCCGTCTTATTTTTACATTAGCAATATACATTTGTTGTATATTTATGTCGTATATTATATAATATTAATATATATATTAGTCGTGAAAGGTGATCGGCCATGGATTCGAAAATAGAATCTTTTATTAGGCGATATGTTGCTGCAATAGATGAAAATGATGCAGCGATCTTTGCAGGGGCAGGTTTATCCAGAGCCTCGGGTATGGTCGATTGGAAAAATCTTTTAAGAGGTATTGCCCAAGAACTAGGGCTTGATGTAAATAAAGAACATGATCTCATCGCATTAGCTCAGTATTATAAAAACGAAAAAGGCGGCAGACATGAACTAAACCAAGAAATATTAAATCAATTTACAGGAGGGGTAAATATAAACGAAAATCATAAGATACTTGCATCATTGCCAATAAAAACGTATTGGACAACAAATTATGATTTTCTTATTGAACAATCGCTTCAACAGTGTGATAAGATTCCTCATGTTATTAAGGACCCCGTTAGTTTAACATATACGGTGAGAAAAGATGCTATTATATATAAAATGCACGGAGATGCTGCCGAGCCAGAAAAAGCGGTTATTACTAAAGATGATTATGAAAACTATAATGAAACGAGACAATTATTTACTATCGCATTAAAAGGCGATCTTGTCTCAAAAACATTTCTATTTATCGGGTTTAGTTTTGATGATCCAAATTTAGAATATATTCTAAGCAGGATAAGAATATTACTTGGAGAAAACACAAGGACTCACTATTGTTTTTTTAAAAGAGTAATTGAATGTGACTTTTCAGGCCACGATGATTATATTTATGAAAAAACAAAACAGGAATTAAAAATTAAAGACTTGTTGCGGTATAAGATAGAAGCATTATTAGTTGATGATTATTCCGAGATAACTGAAGTTCTAAGAATAATTCAAAAAAGGATTAAAGCAAGGAATGTCTTCATTTCTGGTGCTGTTGAAGTCTTTAATACATGGAATAGGAGTAATACGGAGACTTTTGTTAATGCTCTTACAAAAAAATTAATATCAAACAACTATAGTATTTTTTGCGGATTCGGAGTCAATATAGGAAGTTCAGTAATTAATAGTGTTCTAGAATTGGAGAAAGAGACCAATTTGAAGGTTGATGATAATTTGATTTTAAAACCTTTCCCTCAGAATATTGAGAATGCTGACGATAGAAAAACAAAGTGGCATGAATATAGGGTTAGAATGATTTCAAATACAGGTATCTCGATTTTTATTTTTGGAAACAAAGTGCAAGATGGTAGTTGCATAATATCTGATGGAGTTATAAAGGAGTTTGAAATATCACATTCATTAGGTAACTTAATTATTCCAATAGGTTCTACCGGTTCAGCTGCATTGGAAATATGGACCCAAATAGATAAAGAATTTGATACTTATTTCCCTAAAGCTTCTCCAACTTTAAAAGAGCAATTTATGCTATTTAATAGACGTTTGGATGTAAAAGAAACCATTGATAACATTCTAAATTTCATAACAGAAGCAAAAAGGCTTCATATCATTTAAGGAGAGAAATTTATGGGAAGAAAGATTTTTATTTCGTATAAATATGGCGATAGCAATGTCCATCATATTAAAGGTGGTATATGGGAAACCAATACCGTTAGAGATTATGTTGACGAAATTGAATCTAAGCTAGATAAATCAGACCACATTTACAAAGGCGAATCTGATGGAGAAGACTTGTCAGGGCTTTCTGATGATACAATCTGGGAAAAATTAAAAAATAGAATATATGATAGTACATTAACAGTTGTAATGCTGTCAAAGACAATGAAGGATTTTTGGAGATTAGATAAAAACCAATGGATTCCTCGTGAAATATCATATTCTCTAAAAGAAACATCAAGAAAAAATAGTAGTGGAGATCCAGTAACTAGTAAAACAAATGCTTTATTGGCTGTAATAATACCTGATACAAGCAATTCATATTCATATTTTACGTACGAACGAAGTTGTTGTGATACAAAGTGTAGGGTATTATTAATAGATACCTTGTTTGGAATTATGAAGGGTAATACTTTTAATAAAAAGTCTCAAGATACAAACATATGCTCTGATGGAACAACAGTATATCATGGCGAATCAAGTTACATGTCTTGTGTCAAATGGGATGATTTCATTAGTGATATGGATTATTACTTTGATAAAGCCTATAAGTTACAAGATAATATAGATTTATACGAAATCCAAAAAGAGGTTTAGTAGAGCGTATACGTTTAGCGGCAATTTACGAAGATAGCTAGATAATCTAAGATAGCGTTGCCACGCATTAGTTTGCAAAAAGGTTTCGTTATACATACCGTTGATATGTGCTCGGGTGGTTGAAACTATCCTCGTTTTATTCGCCTGGAATTCCCTGGTTAAACTATATTTGCAAGTAATTTTCTGCGTTCACAGCCCCTCATAAAACTGCGTCAATATCTCTACATGCCGTTCCTCGTCCTGAATGATGCGCCTCAGCAGCGCGCGGATGTTCTCGTCGGGGACTTCACCGATGATGCGTGTGTAGTGCGCAATCGCGCCGCGTTCCCCTTCGATATCCGATTCAAGGATGGGACGCAGGGCGCGGTGATACACGGGGTCTTCACCGCTCCACCAGCGCATGTCCTCGTAGGAGTATATCTTCGGGTACGTGCCCAGCTGCAATATTAAGTTACCCAGCAGCGTAAAATGCGTCATCTCGGTGAACGTGATGTATTTGTACGCCGTGTCGATCTCCGGGTAGTCGCGTAAAAAATAGCGGTGGGACGCGTACTGCGCAATGGCGGTCGCCTCAGACCCCTTCCCCGCGTAGGTGCCGGACAGCAGGGCGGCGTAGCGCGGGTTCGCCTCATGGACGATGACATCCGGGTAAGGCAGGTTCACCCGGTACCGGTCAAACAGCTCACAGTCGAAGAATTCGCAGGTCATCAGTACCCTCCGAATATGGAATGGTATATCTTATGTGCGCGTAGCCCCCGGAATTCGCGCATTCCGCCGCTTAGGTGGTGGTATAGCCCGTCAGGATATGGTATAATCGTATCCATCAAACCGGAGGTGCCCTGTGTGAAACGCTTGCTGCTTTTCGTGATGCCGCTAATGCTGCTGATGCTGTCGGCCTGCATCGGCGCGTTCTATATTCCGGGAGAAGACGACGAAACGTCCGCCGCCTCGGAGACGCAGGCTATCGCTTCCGTGTCCCTGGATGGCTCGATCCAGCCGGGCGAAGCGCAGGAAGAGCAGGAGATCACGCTGACGTTCGATTTCGGCGAGCGCACAGGTGTTTATTCGGGCGAAATGAAGGACGGGCTGCCGCACGGCCAGGGCACGTTCAGCAGCCAGAACCCGGAGGGCACCGGCTGGGTGTACGAAGGCGGCTGGGATATGGGGCACATGCAGGGCGAAGGCATGACGATATTCGATACGGGCCACAGCGAGGCCGGCTGGTACGAAAACGACTATTTGAATGGGCAGGGCAGCTTATACCAGGACGACCGGCCAATCTATGAAGGCGGGTTTGCGGCGAACATCCCCGAAGGGCAGGGGACGCTGTACAGCTTTTGCGGCGAAATCATCTATTCCGGTCAGTTTACGGAGGGCTTCATCGACGAGACCAACGAAGCCCGGCACGAGCGCGTGGCCCAATTCAAGAGCAACTGTGAGACGCCCGATTACGACGCGATGATGGAGAGCGCGGATAACGCGGATGGTCTGCGCGCGCAGATATCCGGCACCGTGGTTTACGTATATGAGATGGACGAAGCGGGATATGACAGCAGCTTTATTGTGGAGCTGACGGGCGGCGATATGGTTTGCGTGGACTATCACCTGAGCGTAGGCGAAACGCCTGTCGCCATGGGCAAGGATGTCACTGTGTGGGGGATGGCCGATTACCTCTATACCTATCCAACGGATATCTATGCCGATGGAACTAATCCAAGTAGGCAGGTGTCGATTCCCCTGATCGAGGCCTGGAACGTGGCGGACGTCAGCGGCACGCAGCTTTAAGGAAAGGCAGATATGGAACAGATCATCCGGCAGAAACTGAATGAAATCGAAGAAAGCCAGAACGTGACGATATTGCTGGCAGTAGAGAGCGGCAGCCGGGCATGGGGCTTTGCGTCGCCGGACAGCGATTACGACGTGCGCTTTTTGTACGTGAGGCCGAAGGCAGAGTATCTGCGGCTGGACCGGGGCCGCGACGTGATCGAGTACATGCTGGACGACGTGCTCGACATCAACGGATGGGATTTTGACAAGACGCTGCGGTTGCTGCACAGCTCCAACCCGACGCTGTTCGAGTGGATGTCCTCGCCGATCGTATACCGCGAGCATCCGTTCGCGCAAAAGCTGCGCGCGATATCGGGGGATTACTTTCTCGCGCGGCCGGGGCTGCACCACTACATGAACATGGCGGAGGGCAATTACCGCGAGTATCTCCGGGGAGAGATGGTGCGTGTGAAAAAGTATTTCTATGTGCTGCGCCCGCTGCTTGCCTGCCGTCACATCCTGACGCACGGCACGCCGCCGCCCATGCGTTTCGAGGAGCTGCTGCGCGCACAAATGGACGCGGACGTTTTGCCGTTTGTCGAGGAGCTGCTGGAGCGCAAGAAGCGCACGCCTGAGCTGGGCGAAGGGGAACGCATCGGCGCGATCAACGACTACATCGAGCGCAGCCTGACTGAGATCGGCGAATGCATCGCGGGGCTGCCGCAGCCCACAAAAGCGGGTTGGGACGCGCTGAACGCGCTGTTTGCGCAGAGCCTGGAGCTGTCATAAGGGAGCTAAGCCCTTAATGAATAACGCAATCATGTTTGGAGGATACGTTTTATGAGCAATCGGAAAACTGCCATCGCGGGGTCGATCACCGGCCTCGTAGCGCTGCTGGCCACCGTGGCCTTCCTGTTAATCGGGTTTACCACAGGCGCATGGCATCTTGCGTGGGTGCTGTTTCTGCTGATTCCCATCACCGGCATCATCGTGGACATCGCGACGAACAAGCGGGATATCGCCGGAAAAATCACGGGCATGGTCGCGCTGCTCGCGACAATCGGTTTCTTTGTGCTGGGCTTTGTATGGGGCCTGTGGCATCCGGGCTGGGTCATTTTCTTCGCAATCCCCATATCGGGCGTGATCATGAAGATGTTTATGCCGGAGGCCGATCATCATCAGGACAACGGGCAGAACACACCGCAACAATAGGATCACCGTTTTGACGTTTGCCCCAGCGGCGGGAATATGGTATAATTTGAGCAAAACGAAGGAGGACATGCATATGCCGGATTTTGGAAAATCGTTCTCAGGACTTAAAAATGACCGCAAGCTGACCGACGAGGAACTCATCCGCGCCATACGCTTTATGGTGGCCGCCGAGTACGAGGCGATCCAGCTCTATATGCAGCTCGCCGAATCGACGAACAACAAGCTTGCCATCGCCGTACTCGAGGATATCGCCAACGAGGAGCGCGTGCACGCGGGCGAATTCCTGCGTCTTCTGAAAGAGCTTGCGCCCGACGAGGAGGCGTACTACGCCGAGGGCGCCAAGGAAGTGGAAGAAGAAATCGAGGAGCTTAGAAAGAAATAAACTCAACTAGCTCCAAATCACAAAAGCCGCTGTAGGCGGCTTTTAGAGTGTCAAGAAACCGCCTATAATGGCCCCCTCGGACGACCACCCCAAAAAGCTTCACTGTTCGGGGGCCCCGGCGCGGGGGCTGTCACCGATAGGTGACTGGGGGAGAGAAAATGCCTTAAAACAGGTCGCTCCCTCCGTCAATTACCGAATTAAAAATCCGATAATTGACACCTCCCTCGGCCGAGGGAGGCTTTGCCAGCAATCACAAAAGCCGCTGTAAAGCGGCTTTTTCGTGTAGAGAGGAAGCATATTATTGCGCCGGACTCGCCGAGGCGTGGATAAATTGCCGGAAATCATCACAAGTACCCAGCGTAAATCCATTCTTTCGAACCCGCAAGGCGATATCCTCATTGAAAAAGAGATAGAAGTAGTGCTTGTCTTCCATGATTTTTACGAGTTCCGAATACGCATTGCGGGTGGTGCTTTTGCCATCCTCGATGACGATTTGATCGGAAAAGATGATGGTTCTCACCAACTGGCTGCGGTTCTGAGATTTGAGTATTAAAGCATATTGCTTTTTAATGATCCGATTGGGAATCACGAACAAGCGGAGCAGGAAAAGTACCCCAAAAACAACGCCCATGGCGATCATCAAATATTCATGAAGCAAAAACCCGGACATTCCGATGATGCAACTGCATATCAGACCAAGGATGCGCAGCGTAATCCCCTTTTTGCGCTGATTGATCGCACTGTGTCCTACCGGATGAGCAGCCCATTCTTTAAGCATCTCAATGGTTATCGTGTATTGATTAATAAATTTTGGTTCCATCGATAGGCTCCTTTGCAGAAAGGGTATATTGATACTATATACCAATCTGGTAAGTAAATCCACCCTCCCTCTGCGAAGCGGTTGCATTTTCAATCCGGGGCAGCAAAAAACCGGGTTCGGGAACCCGGTGGGAGCTTTTGCCTTGGAGCGTTACTTCTTCACAATGGGCAGCCACACCTCGCAGCGGTAATCCGCGGCGCTCATATCGCCCTCTGTGTAGACCTCAATATCGGGCGCGTCGGCATACTCAAAGCCCGATGTGGGCAGCCACTCCGCAATCACGCGGCGCTGCAGGTTCTGGATGGCATCCGGCATCGGCCCGACGCACTCAAAGATTGCCCAGGTGCAGGCGGGTACTGTATAGGCTTCCATGCCCTCTGGAACCGGCGCGTCGGTGGCGCAGGCGATGTAGTAGTCGAAGTCCTTGCCGTTCATGCAAGTGCACACGCCGAGGATGCCGCAGGGCTCCTTTGCTGGCAGCGCGCACAGCCTGCCGAATGTGCCATCCACGGCCTTCTCTCCCCAGAACAGCGGTACCTGCTGCATGCTCTCCTCAACGTCCAGACAGTAGTGGCGCTTTGCGCCGACGATGCGGAACGCCCCCTTGTGTTCAATGCGATAGTTCATTTCCGTGTCTCCTTTGATCGTGATAAGAAAGCTGATGCGCGGGTAGGCTTTGAGCATGGCTCCGCTGTGGCGCGCTTCGGACGGCGGCATACCGTGTATGCCCGTGAACGCGCGTGTGAACGCGGTGGGGGAGTCGTATCCGTACCGCAGCGCAAGGTCGATCACCTTTTCGTCGCCGCGCTGCAGGGCAAGCCCCGCGCACGTCATGCGCCGCCGACGGATGTATTCCGAGAGCGGTACGCCCGCAATGTACGAGAACATGCGCTGGAAGTGAAAGGTACTGCAGCACGCGATACGCGCCGCCGCGTCGTAGTCGATCTCTCCTTCCAGATGCCCTTCGATATACCCGACCGCCTGATTGAGCCGTTCCAGCCATTCCATCGCAAAAGCTCCTTTCATAATGCCAGTGTACCAGCCTTACACCGCTTCGTCCTCGCAATCGATGCACGGAAATGCGCGATCCCATTATACCGCATCCATACGGAATGGAAAAGAAAAATGGAAAGTAAGCTTGACATTTCGGTTTGGCATGATTATGATGATGGAAAGTAAACTTTCCATTGGGGGGTGCAATGAAAAACAGGCTGGAGGAACTGCGCAAACAGCGCGGCATCCGTCAGGAAGAGCTGGCCGCGGCGCTCGAGGTGTCGCGCCAGACGATCGGGTCGCTCGAGAACGGGCGATACAACCCGTCGATCCTGCTGGCTTTTAAGATCGCGCGGTACTTCGGGTTGCCGGTCGAGCAAGTTTTCATCTATGAGGAGGAGAAGTGAATGAATAAGAAATCGCTTTATGGGGCGCTGCTGATATTGGGCGTCGCGCTGATCGGACTAAGCTTTCTGTTCAGCACGGAAGCGCAGAAGGCAGTTCAGGGCGTGATGCTGGGTATCGGCGCGGGGTTGATGGGGATGAGCCTCTCCAGTCTCGGTATGATCCGCCACATGGAGAAGAACCCGCATTTGGCGAAGGAAGCGGAAATCGAAAGCAAGGATGAGCGCAATGTGATGATCCGCGCCAAGGCTAAAGCGGCATCCGCGGATATCACGCGCTGGTTCATCATCGCGCTGGCGTTTGTGACGATCCTCATCGACGCGGAACTGTGGGTGACGCTGTGCGTGGTGGCGGTATACGTGCTGTATCATGTGCTTTCGCTGATTTTTATGGCACGCTTTCAGAAGGAGATGTAAATAAAACGGGAGAGGATCAAATATTCTCTCCCGCTCATCTCATATATATCTGTTTATTCAACTAGCTCTGTTTGCAATCGCAGTGTCGATAAAATCCCTGAAGCTCTCAGATGCCCCGTGGATAAAGCTGTCGCGCCGGATTCTTAAAACCATGTCTTCATTGAGGAACAGGTTGAAATACCGTTCGTCTTCCGTCACCTTCATCATCTCGGAATACTCAAAGATCGTCGTACTTTTCCCGTCTTCCACGACGATCTTGTCCGAAAAGATTGTCTTTCTGACCCACGGCTGGTTGTTCAGCGATTTGATCTTCATATCATACTGCTTTTTTAAGGCTCTGCCGGGCACCACAAATAGCTGCAAAACGAAGATCGCGAGGAACGCCACGCCCAGCAAAGCGGCGTAGAATTCCATCATGACGACGCCAAAGGCGATAATGGCAAAGCTGATTCCAATGCCAAACGTGCGCAGCGTCCGCCATCTGCGACGGCCCCGAATGGCGCTTCGCCCGACCGGAAGCTTGGTCCATTCCCTGAGCATTTCCAGCGTTATCGTATATTGATTCACGAATGCAGGTTCCATGCAAGTGATCTCCGCTTTTTTGTAATCTGGATTGTATCAATACTACCATATATATGCCATGGCGTAAAGCAACGGCAGTGGTAATGCCCGCATGGCGCGGTCTTGACAGTGCATTGCGGCTGTATTATAATGTCTCAAATGCGATGAGCAAAGAGGAGTACGGCGCGAAACAGCGCAAAAGAGAGGGGTTTCACCGGCTGAAAGAACCCTGCGCAACGAAGTGCCCGAAGTCGCTTTGCAAGCACTGAAGGTGAAAGCAGTAGCCTTTGGCGTGCGCCGCGCGTTAAGCGGAGAGAGCGCGGGCGTCAGCCCGAAGCCAGGTGGTACCGCGGAACTATCCGTCCTGTTTTCCAGGACGGTTTTTTATTTTCAGCGATTAAGCCTCCCCTGCAAGGGGAGGTGGCCGGACGTGAAATCGAAGATTTCAAGGCCGGGCGGAGGGGTGGGCGCAGTGTTTGAATCTGCTACCCCTCAGTCATCTTCGATGACAGCTCCCCTTACAGGGGAGCCTTTGACCCTCATGCGGGGACAGCTTCCGAACGAGGAAAGGATGTTGGACGTGTAAGCCTTCCCCTGAGGGGAAGGTGGCGCAGAGCGCCGGATGAGGGGATTACAATAAACCAATGTGATTCTGAACAGACTTGAGTTTACTACTCCTCAGTCATCTTCGATGACAGCTCCCCTTACAAGGGAGCCTATATACCACCATTGCCTCCCCTGCAAGGGGAGGTGGCCGTAGCGCCGGAGTGAAACCTGGCGCGCGGACGGAAGGGTGAGAAAATTGAAGCGGTGTGAGTTGATACACCCTTCACCCTTGCAACCCAAAATGGGTTGCCGGGAGCTCCCCTGACAGGGGAGCCTTACTGGCAAAGCGGTTGTTCACTGTCAGCAAAAAAGGCAACAATATTCAACGAATAGATTTGGAGGACACGGAGATGTGCGCGAAGGAATTGACCAAGGTGTATGAACCCAAAGAGGTGGAACAGCGGCTCTACGACGAGTGGGAGAGCAACGGCTACTTCCGCGCGGAGGTCGATAAAGACAAGAAGCCGTATACCATCGTGATCCCGCCGCCGAACATCACGGGGCAGCTGCACATGGGTCACGCGCTTGATAACATGATGCAGGACGCGATTATCCGCACCAAGCGCATGCAGGGTTACGCCGCGCTGTGGTTGCCGGGCACCGATCATGCGAGCATCGCGACCGAGGTCAAGATCGTCGACAAGCTGCGCGAGGAGGGGACCTCCAAGGAGGAACTAGGACGCGAGAAATTCCTCGAGCGCGCGTGGGAATGGAAGAAAGAATACGGCGGACGCATCGTCAAGCAGTTAAGAAAGCTCGGGTCCTCGTGCGACTGGTCGCGCGAGCGCTTTACGATGGATGAAGGCTGCTCCAGAGCGGTCAACACGTTCTTCGTACAGCTCTACAACAAGGGCCTGATTTACCGCGGCGATCGCATCATCAACTGGTGCCCGGAGTGCGAAACGGCGCTCTCCGACGCCGAGGTGGAGTATGAGGAACACGCCTCGCACCTGTGGCACCTGCGCTATCCGGCGGAGGATGGCGGCGAGGGAATCATCGTGGCGACGACCCGGCCCGAGACGATGCTGGGCGATACCGCCCTCGCGGTGAATCCGAACGACGAGCGCTACGCGCATCTGATCGGCAAGAACCTGATTCTGCCCATCATGAACCGCGCCATTCCCGTGGTCGCGGACGAATACGTGGATATGGAGTTCGGCACGGGCGCGGTGAAGATCACCCCGGCGCACGACCCGAACGACTTCGAGGTGGCGGAACGCCACAAGCTGCCCATCATCCGCGTGATGGACGACAGAGGATATATCAACGAAAAAGGCGGCAAGTACCAGGGCCAGTATCGCGATGAAGCGCGCAAGGGCATCGTCAAGGAGCTCGAAGAGCTCGGCCTGCTCGTGAAGATCGAGGACTACAAGCACAACGTAGGCCAGTGCTATCGCTGCAGCAGCGTGGTGGAGCCCATCGTGTCGCGTCAGTGGTTCGTTTCGATGAAGCCGCTCGCAGAGCCCGCTCTCGAAGCAGTGCGCAGCGGTGACATCACGTTTGTGCCCAAGCGCACTGAGGCGATCTATTTCAACTGGATGGAGAACATCCGCGACTGGTGCATTTCCCGCCAGCTCTGGTGGGGCCACCGCATTCCGGCGTATTACTGCGCGGGCTGCGGCGAGATGACCGTCGCCACGGAGATGCCGGACAAATGCCCGAAGTGCGGCAGTACGCACATCACGCAGGACGAGGACGTGCTGGACACCTGGTTCAGCAGCGGATTATGGCCATTCTCCACGCTGGGCTGGCCGGACAAGACGCCCGACCTCGAATACTTCTATCCGACGAACGTGCTCGTGACGGGCTACGACATCATCTTCTTCTGGGTGGCACGCATGATCATGTCGGGCTTCGAGTGTATGGGCAAAAAGCCGTTTGATTTTGTGAGTATCCACGGCCTTGTGCGCGACGCGCAGGGGCGCAAGATGAGCAAGTCACTCGGCAACGGCATCGACCCGCTCGAGGTCATCGACGAGTACGGCGCGGACGCCCTGCGCTTCAGCCTCGCGGTGGGCGTGCGTATCGGCGGCGACCTGCGCTTCTCTACCGACAAGGTACTGGCGGCGCGCAACTTCGCGAATAAGATTTGGAACGCGGCGCGCTTCGTACTCATGAATACGGGCGACGAGGTGAAGCCGATCGACGAAGCGAAGCTCGATATCGCGGACAAGTGGATCCTCTCAAGGTTGTCCGAAGCCGTGAAGGAAGTCACGTCGTTCATTGAGCGTTTCGAGCTCGGTATGGCGGCGCAGAAGTTGTACGACTTCCTATGGAGCGAGTACTGCGACTGGTACATCGAAATGGCCAAGCCGCGCTTCCAGGACGAAGCCCAGAAGGATACGGCGGTGTCGGTGCTGAACGCGGTGCTGAAGGAAACGCTGAAGCTGCTGCATCCGTTTATGCCGTTCATCACGGAGGAGATCTACCAGACCATGCCGGGGACGGAAGGCAGCATCATGCTGTCGGCCTGGCCCAGCGAGGGCAAGAAATACGCCGCGGAAGAGAAGGCGATGGAAGCCGTGATGGAGATGATCCGCGGCATCCGCAACATCCGCGTGGAGATGAACGTACCGGCGAACAAGCGTGCGAAGCTGCTGCTGCTTGCCTCGGAGGGTGTAAAGGCGGACTACGAGATGTGCGCCCCGTATATCATGCGCCTCGCGTCCGTTTCGGAGATTGTCTGGATATCGGATAAGTCCACGGTTCCCGCGAACGCCGTTTCGGTCATCGGTACGGGTGCGGAGGCGTTCATGCCGCTGGGCGATCTGATCGACATCGAAAAGGAGATCTCGCGGCTGGCTGCGGAGGAAAAACGCTTGCAGAGCGAGATCGCGCGTGCGGAAGGCAAACTCGGAAACCCCGGCTTTACGGGCAAAGCCCCTGCGGAAGTGATTCAGCAGGAGCAGGGCAAGTTGGAGAACTACCGCGAGCAGCTCGCGGCAGCGCAGCAGCGCCGCAGCCAACTGCAATGAGGTTTGTTCACGTCGCGGGCACCAACGGCAAAGGCTCGGTGTCCGAATACATCTACAGAATTTTAATGGCGGCGGGGAAGAGCACCGGGTGCTTTACCTCGCCGCATCTCGTTTCGCCCACGGAGCGTATTCGCTTAAACGGGCAGGACATTCCCATGGCGGAGTACGACGCGGGGATGGCAGAGGCGGCAGAGCGGAAACTCGCCGTCAATGATACGCTGTTCGCGCAGCAGACCGCGGCGGCGCTGCTGTGGTTGGAGAAGAACGGCGCGGAGTACGCCGTGATCGAAACGGGCTTAGGCGGGCGCAAAGACGCAACGAACGTGCTCAGCCCCGAGGTGACCGTGCTCACCTCCATCGGCATCGACCACACCGATATATTGGGTACGACGTTGGAGCAGATCGCATATGACAAGTGCGGCATCATCAAGCCGGGCGTGCCGGTAGTATCCGCGCCGCAGCATCGGCTCGTGGCGGATATGATCGCCGATACGTGCAAGCAGAAAGGTAGTATGCTGCACATTGTTGAAGATGTCACAAGCCCGGAAGGCTGTAACAAAAGTCTTACCAGCCTCCCTCAGATGAGAGAGGTGGCACGAAGTGCCGGAGGGAGTGATAAATCCGGACCAATACTAAGCCATTTTCTCTCCCCCAGTCGCCTATCGGCGACAGCCCCCTCGTCAGAGGGGGCCAATAATCGCGGTTCTTTAACGCCCCGTGGGGTCTGTGTAATAAGCTGCGGGCTTTCAGGACAGACGTTTGAATTTCAGGGCGAATCCTACAATATCCGCATGATCGGCGCGGTGCAGCCTGTCAACGCGGCAATGGCGATCCTTGCCGCGCGGACTCTGGGGCTGCCGAAGGCTGCCATTCATCAAGGCCTGAAGGACGCGATGGTGCCGTGCCGTACGCAGTATATCTCCGGTATGCCCGACATGCTGCTAGACGGCGCGCACAACACGCCCGCCATCGAGATGCTGCTGCAAACGCTGGATCAGCACTTTGCGGGCAGGGAAGTGGCGCTGCTGTTCGCGTGCATGCGCAACAAGGATTACGCGGGCATGGCGCAGCGCCTGGGCCCGCGCTGCCGCAAGGCATTTGTGACGAACGTGGACCTGGAGCGCGGCATGGACACTGTCACGCTGCAAAGCCTGTTTGCCGCACATACCGATTGTGCCGCCGAGGATGACGCGGAACGCGCATACGAGCTGGCGCGGGAATATGCATGCGAACACGACGCGCTGCTGCTCGTTTGCGGCTCGCTGTACCTCGCGGGAAGGGTGTGGGGGAAACTGCGGGACAACAAGGCATGACAGCGTGGGTTTGGCGGTCAGGCAAAAAGCCTGAAGACATTTATGCTTTTTCAAATTACCCGCCTTTTTAGAGGAAGGCTCGATGATTGTAGACATCTTCCAGATGACGCGTTATAATACAAACAACAGTTCCCGATTCAGTACAAAATATCAGGAGGCCCCAATATGGAAGACGAGGTCAATTTCACTTGCCCTGACGGAAGCATTTTTGTTGGCAAAGCAGAAATAACGGATTCAGCGTTGATTATTTATCAAAAGAATGTTTCAAACGTATCGTTGTTGTTTGGAGCTGTTGGGGCGATCATAGGCAATGCGTTGGCGGAGCGCGAAGAAGTATGGCGGATATTCATTGACGATATAATCAGTATTGAAAGAAAGCGATACAGGCTGAGAAAGAACGGCTGCTACATTTCGTTGAAGAATGGCGAAACCTGTGTTGCGATTTTTCGCTATCCCGAAGAGACGATTGGTTATTTGGAGCGTGTGGTTGAACAGCAGCGTATGGAGGGTTGACTTTTTTGCTTGAAGGGAGATGCGCACTGTTGCTGTTATGCGGCTCGTTGTACCTCGCGGGCAGGGTATGGGGAATAATAGACCGGAGGTAAAACGAGTGTGAGATACAAAGTATCGTTGAGAATCATGGGTGAGGAACTCGACCCATCCGAAATTACAAGGCTTCTGTCCATTGAACCATCACGCATCCGAAATTACAAGGCTTCTGTCCATTGAACCATCACGCGCCCATAAAAAAGGAGATTGCCACCTGAACGTATCAAGAAAAGGAAAAGTTAGAAAAGCTCCGCCTTTTAAAGAGGGGTTATGGGCGTTGGATTCGTCAATAGAAGATTCGGAGAACTTTGATTTCCACTTTCAATCCATATTGAAGCAGCTTGAACCGGCATGGATGCCACTCAAGGAGATATCCACGAAGGGATATAAAATGGATATGTTCTGCGGTGCTTTTTCGAATGCAGGTGAACAGACGGGGGTTGAGATTAGCCATCCTGTAATCCAAAGACTAGGTGAATTGAATGTTTCGATCGGAATATGCTTTTATAGTCTCGATCTGAATAAGGAAGTTTTACCATAGAACATGAACAATGTAATTCGAAGGCTTTCAGGGCGATAGCCCGGAAGGTCTTTTTCTATGGTCCTTAAACAAGTGATATCAAGCAGTATATGCGGTCCAATTACCTCTCATGACGGTACTTCGCAGTTAATTGTATTATCCGCCGCTCAAATGAAATATGCATAAATAGAGGGAGCATCACGAAAGGAGGGCTCTGTATGGCGAAACGCAAGACGCATATCAACCTGCTGCTGTCCTGCCCGGGAGATATCGTGGACGAACTGACGATTGTCAGAGAGGTGATCGGGGAATACAATCAGTCGGACGATGACCGTTATATTGAACTGCGGCATTGGCGCAGCGACGCGGTGCCCATGAGCGGAAGCCCGCCGCAGGATATCCTCAATTCTCAACTGGTTGTGGACGCTGATATGATTGTCGCGATATTCTGGACGCGCTTCGGGAGCAAGACGGAGCGGTACGACTCCGGGACGGAGGAGGAGATCAGCCTGCTGCTCGACCGGAACAAAAACGTATTTCTGTACTTTTGCGACAGGCCTGTACCGCCGTCCAGGCAAAACGCGGATGAGCTGAAGAAAATTGCGGAGTTCAGGCAGCGGTTCGGGAAAGAGGGGCTGTACTGGGTATACGATTCGCTCGATGAATTTGAAAAGCACTTCAGAAGGCATATCTTTCAGTATTTTCACGACAGCCACGACAATCAAACCGCCAGGAATTCAGTTTATACAGCCTTTGCGCATGTCGCGGATTCCATCATCGGCCACAGATACTATTATGATCAGTACTGCTTTACCCTGAACTGCGCGATCGACGAACCGGGAAGGTCGATTGCTAAAACCATCACGCGGCAATTTGAAGTGTGGTCATTCGGGGAAGATCGCACGATCGAAGGCCTCGTGCTGGCGCGGCACAAGTCCAATAATGTGGTGCAAGTTCCGACGATACGCGATATCATCATCGACATTGACGGGGAACAGGAGAACGGCTATACCGTCGCAGTGGAGAAAAACAAATCGGCCATGGAGGCCCAAAAAGGCTTTGCCAGCGTCACTCAGATCGCTTTGAACCGACCGCTGCACATCAGCGCACAAGTACCCAGAAGGATCGCTGTCTCGTATACCGTCCGTGTAGCAATCTCAAATAAGGTGCACACGGTTTGCCCCGAAGCGCCCTGTAAAAGCGCAAGCTTCAGCTGTCAGATCGACACGCAGAACGGGTTGAAAACCCCATATAAGGTGGTTGCTTCGGGGTTTGGCGCAACGAACGTGGAAGGGTTCGTCCGCCCAATCGAGACGGATACCACTTTGTCGCTTGCACACCATAACTGGCTCCTGCCAAAGGACGGCGTGGTATTTTGTCTGCTGCGTATTGAATAAATGAATTTTTTAACAGCCTTTTTTATTTTGCGCGTTTTCGTCAATAATAATGTGAGAGGTACGAATGATATGGGATATACGGATGAAGATTTTGATTTTGGGAGCGATGACAGCGCTACGGGCGGGCATTAGCGGCCAAGAAGAATGGCAGCCTGTCATGATTCTGTCCTGAGGAATTTCAATAATCCAGTAAAATCAAACGGAATTATTCGTTCTTTTTACCCGGATTCTTTTTTGCGCGATTGACTTTATATCCAACTTGATGTTAAAATGATACACGAGAAATGTTACTTTTGAACACGAAATCGATACAATAATCACAAACTTTGAAATATTATATAATCGGAGGTACGCAATGGCAGTTGGGATCATCATGCCGAGACAGGGACAGTCGGTAGAAAGCTGCATCATCCAGTGGAAGGTCAAGGAAGGCGACAAGGTGAAGGCGGGCGACATCCTGTTCGGCTATGAAACGGACAAAGCCTCGTTTGAGGAAGCGAGCCCCGCGGACGGGACGGTATTAAAGCTGCTCGCGGCAGACGGCGACGATGTGCCGTGCCTGCAGACGGTGCTGGTCATCGGCGAACCCGGCGAAGACATCTCCGCGCTGACGGGCGGCGAAGCCGCACCTGCAGAAGCGAAGGCGGAGGAAGCAAAACCTGTCGTAATCGCGAAGGCGGAAGAAGTCGCACCGGTTTCCACGGCATCGGCAGGCGACGGCCTCAAAATCTCCCCACGCGCGAAGGCGGAGGCGGAGCGGCAGAACCTCGACATCACCAAGGCGGTGCCGACTGGCCCGAACGGGCGCATTATCGAGCGCGACGTGGCGGTGCTCGCGGAAAAAGGCTATAAAGTAACCGCAGCGGCGGCATCTCAGTACGCGGGCGGTATCGAAGGCAGCGGCCTCGGCGGCGCGGTAACCACGGCGGATCTTGCGGCTCCGGCAGCGGCACCCGTTGTAGCGGCAGTCCCTGCGGCTTCCGCTGCGGAATATACGGAAATCAAGCTTTCGGGCGTACGCAAGGTTATTGCGAAGTCGATGCACGCGTCGCTGTCCGAGATGGCGCAGCTTACGCTCAACGCCAGCTTCGAAGCCACCGCGATCATGGCTTACCGCGAGCGCGTCAAAACGAACATGGAAAAGCTCGGCCTGCCCAACATCACGCTCAACGACATCGTGCTGTACGCGGTATCGCGGACGCTGAAGAAACATGCCGACATCAACGCACATTACCTCGGCGATGTGATGCGGCAGTTCGCCTCGGTCAACCTCGGCATGGCGGTGGACTCGGACCGCGGTCTGCTGGTGCCCACAATCTTCGGTGCGGATAAGCTTTCGTTAGCGGAGATCGCGGCAGCGGCGAAATCGCTTGCGGCGCAGGCACAGTCCGGCAAGATTTCGCCCGACCTACTCACGGGAGGCACGTTCACGGTGACCAACCTCGGTGCGCTGGGCGTCGAAAGCTTCACGCCGGTTATCAACCCGCCGCAGACGGCGATTCTCGGCGTGTGCAACATCACCTACAAGCTCAAAGCCTCCGGCGCGACCTACCCCGCGATGGGGCTGTCGCTGACGTTCGACCACCGCGCGGTGGACGGCGCGCCCGCGGCACGGTTCTTAAAGGACCTGTGCGCGGCGCTCGAGTCGTTCGACCTGCTGCTGGCGATGTAAGGGGGAAACTGAGCAATGGTTTATGATCTGATTGTCATCGGCGGCGGCCCGGCGGGCTACCTCGGCGCGGAGCGCGCGGGGCACGCAGGACTCAAAACGCTGCTGTTTGAAAAACGCAGCCTCGGCGGCACATGCCTCAACGAGGGCTGCATCCCGACCAAGACGCTGCTTTATTCCGCGAAGATCAAGGAGAGCGCGGAACACGGCAAGGCGTACGGTGTTACGGCATCCAATGTCACAATCGACCACAAAGCGGTGGTGGGGCGTAAAAACAAGGTCGTGCGCGCGCTGGTTAGTGGCGTCGGCGCCACATTGAAAGGGGCGGGCGTGACCGTAGTCACAGCCGAAGCGAAGATTACCGGCAAGAACGCGGAAGGATTCACGGTAACGGACGGCAAGGAAACCTATACGGCTAAGCGGCTGCTTATCGCGGCGGGCTCGGTTTCCGCAGTGCCGCCCATCCCCGGTTTAAAGGAAGCGATTGCGCGCGGGTTTGTGCTGACGAGCCGCGAAATGCTGGATATCGACCATGTGCCGGGCAAGTTCGTCGTGATCGGCGGCGGTGTGATCGGCCTCGAGATGGCGAGCTACTTTGCGGTAGCGGGCGCGGACGTGACGGTCGTCGAAATGCTGCCCACCATCGGCGGCCCTATCGACGCGGACATTGCGGCGCTGCTGCAGAAGGGCCTTGAGAAGAAAGGCGTCAAGTTCCAGCTTTCCTGCAAGGTGACGGGTATCTCCGATAAGGTAGAATATACCGACGCGACCGGCGCGGCTAAGGCGCTGGAAGCCGATACGGTGCTGCTTTCCATCGGGCGGCGCGCGGAAACGGCGGGCCTCGGCCTCGAGACGCTGGGCGTGCTCACCGAGCGCGGCGCGGTGGCGACGGATAAGCATCTGCAGACCAACATCCCGGGCGTCTATGCGGCGGGCGACGTCAACGGCAAATCGCTGCTCGCGCACACGGCATACCGCGAGGCGGAAGTAGCGGTGAACCACATGACGGGTATGACGGACGTGATGCGCTACGACGCGATCCCGGCAGTCATCTACACCTACCCGGAAGTCGCGGGCGTCGGCCTCACCGAAGCGGCGGCATCAGCGCAGGACATGGATTTCACGGCCAAGACGATCACGATGAACTACTCGGGACGCTACATGGCGGAGAACGACCGCGGCGACGGCATCATCAAGATCGTCGTGGACAACAAGTGGAACCGGCTTGTGGGCGTGCACATGATCACCCCCTACGCGTCGGAGATCATCTATGGCGCGGGGCTCATGATCGAGAAGGAAATGACGATCCCCGAGATCAAGCAGCTCGTGTTCCCTCACCCCACGGTGAGCGAAGCGCTGCGCGAAGCGATATTTCAACTGTAATTTATGATTCGAAGGAGCTAACGATATGACTAAATGTTTGATGATTGATCCCGCGCAGCAGCGCAAACCCGGCAAGATCGTTTTCCACGACATCCCGATGAACGCCTACCAGAAGACGGTGGCGGACGAGAAGGGCAACTTCACGAAGGAAGAGTTTTTGCGCATCTACCACGACATGCTCGTCGTACGCGAGTTTGAGACGATGCTCAACCTCATCAAGACCACGGGCGAGTACGAAGGCGAGAAGTATAACCATCCCGGCCCGGCGCACCTCGGCATCGGGCAGGAAGCGGCGTACGTCGGCCAGGCGTTCGAACTCGGCATCAACGATTTCACGTTCGGTTCGCACCGCAGCCACGGCGAGATCCTCGCCAAAGGCCTTTCCGCGATCGCGAAGCTGCCCGAAGACGAGCTCATGAAGATCATGAAGGAGTTCTTCGGCGGCGAGACGTTCTCCGTGGTCGAGAAGACCACCAAAGCATCGGCTGTCCGGGACATCGCGCGCGAGTTCCTGCTCTATGGCACGCTGGCTGAAATCTTCGCCCGTAAGACGGGCTTCAACCGCGGACTCGGCGGCTCCATGCACGCGTTCTTCATTCCGTTCGGCATCTTCCCGAACAACGCCATCGTGGGCGGCAGCGCGACGATCGCGACGGGTGCGGCGCTCTACAAGCGCGTCAACAAGAAGGACGGCCTGGTCGTCTGCAACATCGGCGACGGCAGCATCGGCTGCGGCCCGGTATACGAAGCGATGAACTTCGCGGCGATGGATCAGTTCCGTCTGCTCTGGGACGAGGAGCATAAGGGCGGCCTGCCGATTATATTCAACATCTTCAACAACTTCTACGGCATGGGCGGCCAGACCTGCGGCGAGACCATGGCCTACAACGAAGTCGCACGCCTTGGCGCTGGCATCACGCCGAGCCAGATGCACGCGGAGCGCGTGGACGGCTACAACCCCCTCGCAGTCATCGACGCGTACAGACGCAAGCGCGGCATTATTGATAACCACGACGGCCCGGTGCTGCTCGACGTGTTAACCTACCGGTATTCCGGCCACAGCCCGTCCGACGCTTCGCTCTACCGCGCGAAGGAAGAGATCGAAATGTGGCAGGAGAAAGACTCCATCCTCGCGTTCGAGAAGCAGCTGAAGGACGCCAAGGTCGCGACCGCCGCGGAGCTTGAAAAGATTGTGGCGCAGGTGAAGGCGAATATCTTGAGCGCAGTCAAGCTGGCGAAGGACGACACGCTCTCCCCGCGGATGGACCTTGAGAAGAACCCCAACATCATCGCGGACATGATGTTCTCCAACGGCAACGTAAAGAGCATGGACACCACGCGCAAGCCCGATTCGCTGCAGCCCAAGGAAGAGAACTCGCACGTAAAGGCGCTTGAAAATAAGGAGCGTTTCGCGTTCGGTGCGGACGGCAAGCCCGTATCCAAGAACAAGATGTACCAGCTCAGAGACGGTATCTTTGAAGCGATCGTCGACAAGTATTACGAAGACCCGACGCTGACCTCCTACGGTGAGGACGTGCGCGAATGGGGCGGCGCTTTCGCGGTGTACCGCGCGCTGTCCGACTGCATGCCGTATCACCGGCTGTTCAACTCCCCGATCTCCGAAGCGGCGATCGTGGGTACGGCGGTGGGTTACGCGATGGCGGGCGGCCGCGTAATCGCGGAGCTCATGTACGCGGACTTCCTGGGCCGTGCGGGCGACGAGGTGTTCAACCAGCTCAGCAAATGGCAGTCCATGAGCGCGGGCGTTCTCAAAATGCCGTGCGTGCTGCGCATGTCGGTGGGAAGCAAGTACGGCGCACAGCATTCGCAGGACTGGTCGGCGATTTGTGCGCACATCCCCGGCCTCAAGGTCGTGTTCCCGGCCACGCCGTACGATGCGAAGGGCCTTATGAACGCGGCGCTTAACGGCACGGACCCCGTGATCTTCCTCGAAAGCCAGCGCGTCTACGACATCGGCGAGCAGTTCCACGAGGGCGGCGTGCCGAAGGGCTCCTACGAAGTGGCGATCGGAGAACCCGATGTGAAGGTGACGGGCAGCGACGTGACGATCCTCTCGATCGGCGCGACGCTCTACCGCGTGATGGACGCCGTGAAGCTGTTCAAGGAGCACGGCATCAGCGCGGAAGTCATCGACGCGCGCAGCCTCGTGCCGTTCAACTACGAGAAGGTGCTCGAATCCGTTAAGAAGACGGGCAAGATCATCATCACGGGCGACGCGTGCGAACGCGGTTCCCACCTCAACGACTTTGCGCGCAACATCACCGAGCTTGCGTTCGATTACCTCGACGCGCCGCCGGTCGTCGTAGGGGCGAAGAACTGGATCACGCCCGCGCACGAGCTCGAAGATTACTTCTTCCCGCAGCCGTTCTGGATGGTGGACGCGTACCACGAGCGTATCGCGCCCATCCCCGGCTACACACCGAAGCACAACTTCACCGAACTCGAGCAGATCGAGGCGAACAAGAAGGGCGTATAAGCACAAATACAAATGAAGCGGCTTCCGAAAGGAGGCCGCTTTTGTGTGAGGGGTAGGGATACGGGGCTGATCACTTATTATATAGACCTATATTCATCTAACAGGCATGTAGAATAATTACTAACCCGTCCCCAGTTATCACTATTTTTTGAAATCATAATCATATTCTTTTCTGCTTCTTCAACATGATAATTATACCTAAAAGCCAATACTGCACCATAATACATAAAACAACCATCGTGTTTTCTATTATTCAAAAAGTCAATATAAATATGGATTAATTGTTTCTTTTGTTTTGAGACTATTTCTATTACTTCCTTGCGCTTCTTTATATCAATCGAGTCTTTCATAATAGATTTCTTCATCAAAAACGAAGTTTGGTGAAAAATATTACTAATATACGGATATCTATCATCAAAAAGATATTCTGTCATTGCTGGTAAAGCTGATAGTGGGGCATAGCTTTTAGCTTCCCTAACATTCAGTTCTCTTATTTTTAAAATAATCTTCTTAGCCTCGTCAGTTCTATATTGATTCTCGATAGCAATAGCTGCTGCACCTAGTTGTACACTTAGCGATTCATGCGATAATACATTGTCCAAAAAGTATTTCAATTCATTCGAATTCAATCTCGGAATTCTATCTATTAACTCATTTAATTGCTTGTAGATTTTCTTTGTTTTATAACCTAACGTATAATCATATTGAGAGACCACATCAATATAATCGTTTATTAAAGAATCAATAATGCTATTAACCACGGCCTCATCTCCTTCGGTTATAAAAACAGTTATCCATTCATCCTGATTAATAACACGACTATAGACATAATCCATAGTTCGACACAATATTTAAGTTCCCTTCTAATTTTAGCATTATGTAGGAATACAAGCAATCGAAGTGTATACGTTAGCTCCGCGTATGGGCGTTCGGTACGGCGTGCGCGATGGAGCACTGGACGCAAAAGCCTTCTCTTGAGGAGAAGGTGGCGCGCAGCGCCGGATGAGGTGTTAAGCCAGCCGTACATACACCTCATCAGTCTCCTGTCGGAGCCTATATTGCCACTGGGCAATATAGCCCCTCGAGGGGAAGCCAAAAACGAATATCACGATCAAGGAGAGGAGGCCGCTTTTGTGTGGGAGCGAGCGTTGACAAGAGGGGCTTTTTCCATATACAATCAATTTACAGTACTTGTACATTCATACCGATCAAATTGAATAAGGAGGCCGTAAGATGAAACGCATGAGCGCAATCCTTGCCATTCTGTTGGTCATGCTGACCGTGCTGGCCGCGTGCGGAAACGGCGCGTCTGAGCCGGATAAAACCACTGCGGAGCAGCTGGAGCTGACGGTGGACGAACTGGCGCAATACAACGGCAAGGACGGACAGCCGGCTTATATTGCCGTCGACGGGGTGATCTACGACGTGACGGACGTGCCGCAATGGAAGAACGGAGATCATAATGGCTTCACCGCCGGTAATGACCTCACGGAGGAGATCAAGACCATCTCGCCGCACGGCTTATCCAAGCTGCAAGGTCTGCCCGTGGTGGGCAAGCTAATCGAAGGGTAAAACGCAATGACGTACGCCATTTTAGGCTGGGTGAATCTGGCCGCAATCATCGTAATGACGATGCCATTCTGGCTTCGGCTGATCAACAAGCACGCTTTTAAGGGCAAGAACGCGGCGCTCACGCGCATTGCAAAAACGCTTCGCGCGGTGCACAAGCCCTTGGGGCTTATCCTCGTGGCATCGGTGATCATCCACGGCATTTTAGCGCTGGGCGCGCTGCGTCTGCATACCGGCACGCTGGCGGGTATCCTGCTGATCGTGACGGCAGCGCTGGGCACAACGTTCTTTTTCCGTAAGAAGAAACCCATTCTCATTGCGCACCGCACGATGGCGCTGCTGCTGGCGCTCTTTGTGCTGATCCACCTGATCTTTCCGTCCGCCCTGTGGCAATTGTTCGGGATATGAGGCGCGAAGCGGCTTCCGAGAGGGAGCCGCTTTTTTGTGCGAGGCGGATAATGGGTATGAGGGTAGGGTAAGACGGCGCAGATGTGCCCGAGATTATTGGATAGTACGAAATTCATTTCCATTCGGTTAAAATTAATCAAGGTTCACACAAACTTTTTTAATTTTGCCCGATGGATTTTATGTAATAGTCAATATCTATTTTATGCCCCATAATCCGCTCGACAAGGTCAAGCGAAATTTCGCAGTATTGGTTGTTTTGCATTTCATAATAATCACAAACAAGGCTCCCATCACCACGAATCCATATATACATTGGAAAATAAATCCCCGGTGCATTTTTGAAATAGAAGTCTATCCATGTTAACTGAATTATTACTTCGTTGAACTTATCACTATTAATATTTACACGTTTGTTATTATCGATTTCATAAGATAATGTATCAATTATATCCTCGTCGTTACTTGTTTTCCTTGTACGATCAACTGGATCAAACCATATAATTTTATCTATATTATCAATAGACAATTCCGGTAAGACATAACCAGCCCGAAAATACGGAGCATATACAATAGACTCTGACAGAATTCTAACGCTTAAAATATTACGATTATCTATAGTTGTATATATAGGCTGATGATTTACATCAAGGAAACCAATCATTTGTCCCTTCTCATTTTCGTCTATACGCCAACTATTATTAATCAACTTATATTCTACGCCGTCTATACTGAAGGTTTTTATTCCGCTATCATCTTTATATGAATTATAAAGAGGGTGTGAATAATATTCATTAGACTTAATAACCTCAATTATAATAAATACAGCTAAAACGGCCGCTAAAATCGACGCTATAATAATAGCTATCTTAACTCTTTTTTTCATAACCGTTCCTCCTAAAATTATACTAACATGCTACAATGCCAGCTGCCCATATTACCAAAATGGGACATCAAGCAATTTGGTACGGATTGTCCATTATAGACCACAATCCATAGTTCGATACAATACTTAAGTTTCCTGCTAATTTTAGCATTATGTAGGAATACAAGCAGACAAAGTGTATACGTTTATGCTATGTGCATCGGCGTTTGCTGCGGCGCATAATGCACTGACGCAAAAAAGCCTTCTCCTGAGGAGAAGGTGGCGCTTGCGCCGGATGAGGGGTTAAGTAGTTTCAAAGGCCACACCCCTCATCAGTTGCCTCCGGCAACAGCTTCCCCTCAGGGGAAGCCTTCTTCTGGAGAGAGGGTGGCGGGTGACGCTTATTTCATCCGCTTCCCGTTCTTGAAGTGAAAGTCGCAAACCTGCTGCCCGAGTGCAATCGTCCCGCTGCGTTCAAACACGACGGCGGGTTGATATCCAGCCAGAATCACATCGTCGTTCGCGCAGAACAAAGGGCACATTTCGGGGCAGTTATATTTTTGGGTTGTGTCATAATAGACGCAGCTCTTCATGTTGAAATGGATTTCATCCCGGTCATACCGAATCCATTCCATATCCCATCCCTGCGCGGGATATTCCTTTTTCATAATGGATTTACAGAAAAGCTTGAAAGCAAAGTATCCAAAAGGCAGGCGTCCGTGCGGTTCGTTCTTGCTGCGGGCCTTGATCCGCGATATTTGCAGCACTTCGTCGGTGTATTCGTAAGCCTTGTCCGCCGTTTCTTCAAAGGCTTTGAACGTGAGATAAATCGCGATCGACGGCAGCATGTTGGTATCCATATGCCACCGGATGGATTTGCTGCCTCGGTCGTCGGCTTCGTGGATCATGCGGGATAGCCGGGATTCGGCTTCCTGATGAATCCGATTTCCGAGATCAACCCTGAATTGATCGATGCAATACTGGCTGAAATGGGGAAAATAAGTACTGTCGAATCCCATTGCCGCCTCCTAAGAATCGATGTTTTACACATCGCGGGCTACCATCTTCGCCCGGTAAGCCTTCTCCTGAGGAGAAAGTCCACCCCAAAAAGCTGCGCTTTTCGGGGAACCCCGGGGTGGCGCGCAGTGCCGGATGAGGGGTCAGCATAAGCTGGCTAAGCGAACACCTCATCAGTCAGACATCAGATTTGCAATATGCTGTCTGCCTATATTGCCCACTGGGCAATATAGCCCCTCGAGGGGAAGCCTTTGCGGGACGTAATACTTATTCTGGTCACTCAACCGCGCTCTGTGGAAGGAGCTACGTTTACTCCACGACCACTGCCGTACCGGAAACGGTGACCATCAGCATGTTGTTGCCCTGGCCGAGCACTTCGTAGTCGATATCGACGCCCACGATGGCGTTCGCGCCCATGCTGTAAGCCCGCTGCTCCATTTCTCGGATAGCGTTTTCGCGGGCCTGTATCAGCTCGCCCTCGTAGCTTTGTGAGCGGCCGCCAAAGAAGTTTGAAAAGCTCGCCGCGATGTCCTTGAGAAAATCCACGCCGCTGATGACTTCACCGACGACGATGCCTTTGTATTCGCGAATGGTCTTCCCCTCGATGGAGGGCGTTGTTGTAATAATCATAAAATCCACCTCTTTCTGATTTATTGCTCCTTAAAATGCACAATCATCTCGTTGGTCAGGCTGATCCCGTCCGCTTCGACGTCGATGTCCTTGCGGTGTATCCACTCGGCGCATTCGAGCTCGCTCTCGTCCAGTGTGATCGTGTCGCTGCCGTCGAGGTCGCAGTAAAAGCCCATCAGCAGTGAATCCGAGAACGGCCACGGCTGGCTCTTGTAATACCGGATGTTCTTGACGCGGACGCCGACTTCCTCCAGAACCTCGCGCCGAACGGTATCCTCAATCGGCTCTCCGATTTCTGCGAACCCCGCGACGAGCGCGTAGCGTTTGTACAGCCTGCCCGAATACTTTGTCATCAGAAGCCGGTCTCCGTCCGTGATCCCCACGATGACCGCGGGCGATATGCGGGGATAGACCATATTGCCGCAGTTGTCGCAGCGCATCATGCGCTCCTTTGCGTCGTGAACCATATCGGAGCCGCACCGGCCGCAGTAGCGGTTTTTGGAGTACCAGTTATACAGGTGGCACGCCGTTGCCGCCGCGAACGCGAGGTGCCTCGGCTGCTTGTTCCGAAACTCCATCAATGCGTGGTAATCGTAATCTCCTTTGGGTTCAATCGCGCCGGCAAGAAAAAACTTCGTGTTGTCGATGGCGAACAGGTAGATGTATGAAGCAGTAAGAGGCTGCAGTTCGCCGCATCGGGGAAAGGAGATGCCTTCCTCCGTTTCCTTTACCAAAACCTTGCCGTCTTGAATGAAAAGGATCAGGCTGTCTGCGTCCGGCTTCTCCTGCCGGTAAGCGTTGTCAAAGCGTCTGGGCTGAATGTCGTGTATCATGGCTGCACCTTCTGTCAAGTTAAGCAATATGGTTACTATACCACTGGCTCGGGGCGTGTGTCTACGATAACCCGTAATACGACCAATATAAAGAAGTTTCGTAAATATTTCGTTGATTAGGTATTGGCTTTCGTAAGTTTCGTATGTACCATGGGTATTAAAGATCAGTCGTTGACAGGAGGTACCCATGAAGAAAACACTAGGTTACGCGCTTACCTGGTTTCTGGTGATTGCGCTTGCTGCCTGCGCAGCCGCGCCTCCCGTTACTACGCCGCAGGCAACGGGTAAACCAACTGCGGTCGAAATCTATCTGGACAGCCAGTACAGCATAGAGGAACGCGTGGCCGACCTGATGTCCAAAATGACGCTCGAAGACAAGGCGGGGCAGATGGTGCAGGCCGAACAGGGCCCGGTGACGGAAGGAGATATCGCCGAACTGGGGCTGGGCTCGGTGTTCAGCGGCGGCGGCTCCGTACCGAACAACGATAATACGGTGGAAGGCTGGAACCGGGCGATCGACGCGTTCCAGCAGGCGGCGCTTTCCCGGCTGCTGAAGATCCCGATTCTTTACGGCGCAGACGCGGTGCACGGGCACAACACGGTGTATGGCGCGGTCATATTCCCGCAGAACATCGGCATCGGTGCGGCAAACGACCCGGAGCTGACCCGGCAGATGGGGGCGTACGTGGCGGAGGAGATGAAGCTCACCGGCATCGTCTGGAACTTCGGCCCCTGCGTGGCCGTGGTGCAGGACCCGCGCTGGGGGCGCACCTACGAGAGCTATTCGAGCGATCCGGAGCTGGTGAGCGACCTGGCATCGGCTTATGTCTCCGGGCTGCAGGGCGCGGGTGTTCTCGCGACGGCGAAGCACTATCTGGCCGACGGCGGCACGGCATACGGTACTGGCGGGAACGGATACCCGCTCGACCGCGGCGATGTGCAGATGAGCGATACACTGCTTCGCGCAATTCACCTGGCGCCGTACAAGCGGCTCGCAGTCGAAGGCCTTATGTGTGTGATGGTGTCGTTCAACTCGGTTGACGGTCTCAAGATGCACGAAAACCAATATCTTATCACCGAGGTGCTGAAGGGCGAGCTTCATTTCAATGGCTTTGTGGTATCGGATTATGAGGGGATCAAGGAGATCGATGCGCCGTCCTATAAAGAAAAGATCATCAAGGCGGTCAACGCGGGCATCGATATGCTGATGGAACCGATTCTGTACCGGAAAGCTGTGGACGCCATCGTCAAAGGCGTGGAGAACGGCAATATCCCGCAGGAGCGGGTGGACGACGCGGTCAGGCGCATACTGACCGTCAAATTCAAAATGGGGCTGTTCGACGACCCGTATCTTGATCAAATTGATATCGGCGTGACTGGGTTGGGCGGTGCGGAGGGCCGTGCGCTGGCCAAGCGGCTGGCGGAGGAATCGCAGGTGCTGCTGAAGAACGAGGGTGGTGTGCTGCCGTTTAAACCCGCGCAGAAGATTTATGTAACCGGCCCGGCTGCGGATAATATCGGCGTGCAGTGCGGCGGCTGGACGCTGAGCTGGCAGGGGAAGGCTGCGCCCGACCTGACGCCCGGAATCACCATACTGGAGGCGCTCCGCGCCTGCGCGGGCGAGTACGGCCTCGAGATCATCACAGACCCGGAACGGGCGGACGAGGCGGATATCGTGCTGCTCGCGGTAGGCGAAAAACCGTATGCGGAGTACGAGGGAGACACGGAAGACCTGTCGCTGACGGGCAGAACGGGGCTTGATGGCAATGCGGAAGCGATTGCCGAGGCCAGACGCCTTGGCAAGCCGGTGGCTGCGCTGATCGTGGCGGGCCGCAACGTGCTGATCGACGGATATATCGACGATTGGAACGCCGTGGTGATGTGCTATCTGCCCGGCACCGAGGGCGGCGGCGTGGTATCGCCTCTGACGGGAGCGGCTGAGTTTACGGGAAGGCTGCCGACGGCGTGGTACCGGTCTGTGGACGATATCGGCGCGCAGGACCCGGACCTGCTATTTGAGCAGGGATTTGGCCTGAGCGGATGATTCGTATCTTGCGCAGTGAGAAAAGCTCGTATCTGTTTTTGGGATGTTCTGCCACATAGAATTAGGGGTTTGATACCGTGATATGCGGGTATATATGTACTGACATTAATCTATGATGAGGCATCAATGGACCGAAGATTTAAAATCAGTACAAATATCCTGATTTGTTTGATCATACTGGCGGGGTTCATCGCTGTGACCGTGACCAGCTACAATTCCTACAGCGATATTATTTCCGAAGATATCGTAAACATTTCCCAGCTGACCACCACCAATATCTACTCGGAGATTCGCAACGAACTGACCAAGCCGATATTCGTCTCGCTCACCATGGCAAACGACAGCTTTCTGAAAAAATGGCTGAGGAATGAGCAGGGGCAGAATACGCCTGCTCATCAGGAGGAGCTGCGGCAGTACCTGCTGGGCCTTAAGGACAAATACGGCTACGATTCGGTGTTTTTGGTCTCCGAAGCCACCAAGAACTATTACCATTACAATGGCATCAATAAGGTAGTCAGCGAAACCGATGCGCACGACGTGTGGTATTATACGTTTCGGGACAGCGGCCTTATATACGATCTGGATGTGGATACCGACCAAGCCAATCAGAACCGGCTCTCGGTGTTCGTCAACTGCCGCATGACCGATGAAGATGGAAACCTCATGGGCGTCACAGGCGTGGGGCTGGTACTGAATCAGGTGCAGGGGATGATGAAATTCTTCGAGGACGAATACGGGCTGGACACAATGCTATTCAGTGGGGATGGCGCGGTGCAGGTGGATACGTATCTGGACGACACCGCGGACATGAATGTGTTTGACAGCACCGTACTGGCCGAAAATCGGCAGGCAATCCTCTCCAATCTGAATACGATGCAGGTATTTCCGTCGCGTGAAAAGCCTTTTGACGGCTACTACATCACCCGCTACGTAGAGGACCTCAACTGGTATCTGCTGGTCAAGAAGGATACGTCGGTGCTGGAAAAGTCGATGTATGCGCAGCTCACGAGGGATATCGTAATCTATGTGCTCGTGGCGGCTTGCGTGCTGATCATAGCCAACCGTATCATTCGGAAAAACGATGCACTGATGATGCGGATGATGAGGATGGACATGCTGACCGGCCTTCCAAACCGCCGGGGCTTCAACGAGGAGCTGGCGCGGGCAATTACGGAAATACCGGAGCGCGGACCATTTTGCGTTTTTGTATTTGATGTGGACAACCTGAAGGAAGTCAACGATACGCGTGGCCATCTGGCGGGCGACAATGTGCTGCGCGTCATCGCAAAGCTGGCTGACGAAGCGTTCTCAGCCGCAGGTACGGTCTGCCGGTGGGGCGGCGACGAGTTTGCGGGATTTTGCTTTGGCGAAAAGACTCCGACGACGGTATTCGAGCGATTTTTCCAAAGCGTAAGGCAGGAGCCTCTGCTTGCGCAATACAAAACGACGGTGAGCATGGGGGTTGCCTGCGCGGGAGGGGATGCCAGCGCGAACACGCTGATCTACCGCGCCGATCAGGCGATGTACAAAGCGAAGGGCAGCGGCAAGGACCGCTATTATATCGAGGATATATAAAAGCCTGATAGCGGAGAGATCGTTTGAAAGAGGTGAACCTCTGCTGCACCTTGCGAAGAAATCGTATCGGTAATGCCGCCTTGCTGCTTGCAGCGGGGCGGTTTTTTGTTTATGTGAGCGGAGCAGGCGTAACGGAAAACTTGCGCTACTGCTGACGCAGAAAATTGGATATATGATGGCCATTGTCTGCGGTTAGCGTATCGCCATCGATCGTGAGGACCCATCGGTTGCCCATGAGGTCCATGACGTATTTACCGGTTACCCGGTTGTGGGAGTACGTACCAAAAACATCCCAAACCACCTCGCCATCCGTGACCATAAGGTACTCGTACGTATAATCACGGAGAAACGTGAGGGACTCTGAACCGTTCACCCAGGTACCCAGAATAGAGCCGCTATCCGGTATGGCGAGGGGGGAAACGGAGGGTATGGAGAGTGTTGGGGAGGGCGTGGCAATTGGATGAAACGTGACCTGTGGGATATACAGAGAGGGTGTGACGGAGGCATCCGCAGTGGTTCCCGCTTCTTCGGAGGATACCGGCGTTGTGCTCACGGAAGGTTCGGCTTCGGTAACGGCTTCGGAGGGGTGTGGAGTAGCCGGTACGGAGGCTCCCGCCGCTGCGTCGGTTGTTACCCGTAAAGGGGAAGACGTTAGTGCCGGGGGCATCGATGACAATACCGGCGCTACGTCTGCAGGGGCTTTGCCGCATGAAACGAGCATGAGAACGGCGACTGCGGCGGTGAAGATGCCTGCTGGGACAGGTGTTGTGACCCCTCGTGAGCCAGGTTGGCTCATTATGCGTCCTCCTTATTTTATTCATCATATTCTACCATATCAAGGAATGTTTGGATACGGAGCGGGTAAGGTCCGTGACTAATATTTTTTATATTCCGCTTGACAATATTCTACAGGTATAATAATATTACACTTGTGGAATATAAGGAGGAACACGTTTATGTCGTTGCAATACGCCCTGCTGGGGCTGCTCAGCCATGGAGATATGACCGGCTATGATCTGAAGAAAATGTTTGACGATTCCGTCAGCCATTTCTGGTATGCGAGCATCAGCCAGATCTACCGCGAACTCAACACGCTGGAGAACAGAGGGTATCTTTCCTCCGTCACGCTGCCGCAAGCCGACCGGCCCGATAAACGGGTTTACAGTGTTACGGCAGAAGGCCGTGCCGCCTTTAAAGAGTGGATTACCAGTTTCCCAGAGGTTTTTTCCAAAGAGAAGCGTGACGAGTTTTCGCTGCGGCTGTTCTTTGGTTCCAACCTGAGCCATAACGAGCTGATCGGACATTTCGAGCGCCTGGCGGCGCAGAAACAACGGGAGGCCGAAGAGATCGACCGGCTGTCGCAGTTGATTGACGAGTACCTGCGCAAGCTGCCGCAGACGGGGGACGAAATATACTGGCGGATGATCCTGCGTCGCGCGGCCATGAATTTGAAAACTACCATCGACTGGTCGATGGAATGTATTGAAATTTTGAAAGGAAACAGACCCGATGAAAACAAGTAAGGTTGTTGGCGTCCTGTCCAGCCCGAGGGCGGACGGGAACACGGAGTTGCTGCTGCGGGCGGCGCTCAAAGCCGCGCGGGAGCAAGGCGCTGAGGTGACGGAGGTGAATCTCTGCGACTGCCGTCTCGAATACTGCAAGGGCTGCCTCTCTTGCCTGAAGAACGGAGAGTGTCCCTTGAACGATGATTTCCGGCGCATCCGCGATACGCTATACGAAGCGGACGGTATCATCCTCGCTTCGCCCACCTACTGCGGCAGCTGCAACGCAGCGATGAAGAACCTGTTCGACCGGCTGGGTCTGTTTGAGGTGATGACCTCAAGGCTCGGCGGCAAACACATTGCGGCCATCTCCACCGCGGGGTCGGCAGGCGCAGCGCGCAAAACGGCAAAAAGTATGACTGCTTTGACGGCGAACGGCGTGTTCCTCGCAGGCGAGGTTTCGGGCACACTGGGCGCGGGCTTCAGCCGGAAGACGGCGCAGGAGGAAATCCGGGCGGTAACGGTTCAGGCGGAGAAGCTGGGCGCAAAGCTGGTAAGCGATATCGCGCGCGGCACGCATCATCCGCTGCGCAATGCCGCAACAAAGCTCGTCACCCGGTTGTTCGTGAGGCCGACGTTCCTGCGCTTTATCCTCGAAGGCCGCGAAGACGCCACACGGGGCGTATATCAAAGCCTGTTGAAACGCGGGCTCATACCGGAAACGAGGTAATGCCATGAAGATTACAGAAAGCGTTTATATGCTGGACAGTACCTTCAGCAGCCATGTATACCTCGTGTTTACGCCGGAGCCGGTGCTTATTGACACGGGCATGGGGTTTGCGGGAAAGGGCATCATACGCGATATCGGCGCGCTGTGCAAGCCGGAAGAGATACGGTACATCCTGACTACGCACCACGACGTGGACCATGTCGGCAACGCGGCGCGGCTGCAGCAGCTGACTGGCGCGGCGGTATACGCGTCGGCGACGGATATCCCGTATATCACGGGAGAGAAGGAGCGGCACAGCTTTAAGAAATATATCAGCAAGTTGTCGCGTCTGCACACGCCGGACACCTTGCAGCCGCTGCCCGAAAGCGGCGAGGTATGCGGCATACGGGTAATCCCCACGCCAGGGCATACGCCGGGGCATGTCTGCTTTCTCTGGGAGGATACACTGTTCGCAGGCGATTTGCTCGAAAACAAGAAGGGCAGGCTGATTCCCTATCCCGCGGCATGGAACTGGGACGACGCGATGCTCAAGAAATCAGCCGAGGAGATCAAGGCTTTGCCGTTTGCGTGGGTCTGCCCGGCACACGGGCGTCCGGTACGGCGCGACGAAGCGGGCTTTTAACATTGGCTAGGACTTTGCGGGTGACGCTCGGCAGATCGAGTCTTTACGCAAATGGCCAGGGGTGAAAGGCAGGAGCGGTTGAGCAGGCTTTTCTTCCAACGACACAGACACTGTAGGATCATAAGACATAAGCGGCATCCCGCCGCTCAGACTGCTGGAAACCCGTTATGTCATGAGTTAAAAGCGAAGCATTTTAAGTGACTTTATACTCACAGGTCCGCTCGTACCCAATATGGTATTGGGTGCGTTGCATCCTCGGAATCGTCACGCGCGGCTGCGTCACAATAAACGAAAAAGGCCCCGGGTGTCATCCTGACGAGCGGAGTGAGGAAGGATCTTTCATAAGATGTTTCGCTTGTGCCCAGAATGGGTATCGCTATCGCTCCTCAGTATGACACCTTGATGGTTACGCTTATACATCGCAATGACAAAAACTGCTTTGTCAGCAGCCATAAGCTGCATATCGCCGCTTTTTCTATTTCATCAATCGACTATTTCTTTGAAAAAACCAAATTCTTAATCCAATCTAATTGTTCCGTCCGTCCAGAACGTGGTATAATAATCCCGGTCTGCCGCAGAGCGGAAGTTACGACATCAGTACGGAGGGGCATATGAAGAGAAACGCGCTGGTTGCACAGTCGGGAGGGCCGTCTCCCGTCATCAATGCATCGCTGCTGGGCGTGGTCGAGGCGTGCCGCCAGTATCCCGACCGCATCGGCAACGTGTATGCCGCATGGCATGGCATCGAGGGGGTTCTGCTCGAAGAACTCATCGACATGGGCGGGCAGGACGAGGCGGAGCTCAAACGGCTTAAACATACGCCCTGCGCGGGTTCCATCGGCACGTGCCGCTATAAGCTTAAAGAGGGGCAGGAAGCGGATTTCCAGCGCATCGTCGATGTGCTGCGCGCGCATGATATCGGCTATTTCTTCTATATCGGCGGCAACGACTCCATGGACACGGCAGACAAGGTGTCCAAACTCGCCGCATCCGAAGGATATGAACTCGTCGTGACGGGTGTGCCCAAGACGATCGATAACGATGTGGGCGATGAGGCGTTTACCATCATCGACCATACGCCGGGCTATGGCAGCGCGGCGCGTTACTGGGCGATGAATATACAGAATATTGAGGAAGAGAATCGCGGCATGGGCGTATCGGAATGCGTTTCCGTACACCAGTGCATGGGCCGCACCTCGGGCTGGATTACCGCCGCCGCACGTCTGGGCGATCCGGAGCGGCGCATGCCGATGCAGATGTATTTCGCGGAGACAAAGAAAACCATCGAGGAGTTGGCGGACAACGTCAACGAACAGCTCAAACGCGATGGACGCTGCATCCTGATTATCAACGAAGGCTACGACGCGGGCGAGCTGGGCGCGCGGCACGACGGCTTTGGGCATATCGAATACGGCGCCAGCGAGAGCACCGCGGTGCAGCAGGTGACAAACTACTTAAACCGTCACGGTCTGAAAGCGCGCGGACAGGCAACCTGCCAGCAGGTGGGGGTGATGCAGCGCGACGCATCGATATACGCCTCCAAAGTGGACATTGAGGAAGCGTATGCGGTGGGCCAAAAAGCGGTCGAGATCGGGCTGGCGGATGGTACGGGCTACATGGCGACGATACTGCGCAGACCCGGCAGCACCTACCAGGCGTACTTCGATAAGGTGCCGCTTCCCGTGGTGGCCAACTCCGTGCGTTACCTGCCCAAAGGCTGGATTGCGCCGAGCGGCCTCGACGTGACGGACGACTTCATCCGCTATGCGATGCCGCTGATTGGCGACGGCTGGCCGGATGTGCCGACAGAAAACGGATTACAGCGCTTTGCGCGGCTTAAAATCGCGTTTATAGAAAAGAAGCTGCCCTCCTACACGCCGTGCCGTATGGAGTGAAGTAGCAGCGAACCCGGAATAGGCAGAGAGGGGTCGGTTTTGACGGCTTTAAGCAGAGGTATTGGACTTGGATAATATAGATTACCTGATCAGTGCCGCAATTGCTTGCGCACTTGCATTGGGACTTACACCGCTGATGATCGGCTTGTCGAAGAAGCTGAAGGTTTTGGACATGCCCAGCGAGCGCAAAGCGCATACAAAGCCGATGCCGCTGATGGGCGGTGTGGCGATCTATATCGCGACTTTGTTGGCAGCGCTGGTTTTTATTCTGGTGTTCGTGAAAGGGCTCACCATGAGCATCGTCATCGCATTTGCCGTGGGGATTACGGGCGTGACGGCGATGGGCCTCATCGACGATATCATGCACCTCTCCGCCCGAAGGCGGCTGGTCATACTGTTTGTGCTCGCGCTGATCGTGCTCGTCGGATGCCTGCAGTTCTATTTTCCGCCCGCGCTGATACAGGGCAGCCTGGGCGTCGTGCTCATCATCTCCCTGATCGTTGTGGTGTGGATCGTCGCGGTGACCAACGCGATCAATTTCGCCGACGGACTCGACGGTCTCGCGGGGTCCCTTTCGCTGGTTTCCGCGCTGGGGTTTGCCGCGATATTCTACCTGCAAGGGCGCACGCAGCTCGCGCTGCCGACCGCGCTCGCATTGTCCGGCGCGATTCTCGGCTTCCTGCCGTATAACTTCAACCCGGCCAAGCTGTTTATGGGCGATGCGGGCAGCATGTTCATCGGCTTTATGCTGGGGATATTCTCGATCATGAGCATGGCGCAGGAAACGGTCAAGGAATTTATCGTTCTCATCTATTTGATTCTTGTGCCTCTCGCTGATATGGCCATGGCGGTGCTGCGCAGGCTTATCATGAAACGCCCCGTGATGAAGCCCGACAAGTTTCACTTTCACCATATTTTGAACCGCAGGTTCAAAAATCAGCGCGTTGTGGTGCTGATTCTGGCGCTGGCTCAGGCGATTTCCACCTCCATCGGCGTGCTGATCTTTTACGGCTACATCCATTCAATTGGCTGGGTACTGATGGCTGGCTGGGTATTGATGGGATGCGTCGTGGTCGCGGCGATCCTGTATACGGTTGCAAAGGCGCATAAGCTGATCGCCATGGAGCGCGCGGAGCAAGCTGCTACACTGGTTAAATAAGCAAGTAAACTATTGACACGCGGATATTTCCGTGATAATATCATGCAGGTAAAAATATCTAACAGAGAGGATGGAATGGATGTCGGCCCTATTCGTTAATACGGTAATTGCATATCGAGTACTGTCGGCATACAGCCTCTGAGGAAACCGGACTTTTTCTTGTAAGCTCACCCGAGCTTGTCCATTATAGTAGGTTCCCTGACCGCAGGCGTATTACAGCCGTGCGGTTTTTTTGTGCGTTTGCAGACGGTACTCTGAACACAGCTTGAAACAAACGTATTGAAACTTAAGGGGTAAACCGACGTGAAAAAGAATCGTAACAAAGAATATAAAAATAACAACGCTGACGCGAACTTATCTCAGGCGGTTATCGCCGGGATCGCGAACAAGCAGTGCCAGATATTAATAGAGAATGAAACGTTTCCGTGCCAGATACCGGGCATGCTGCAAACGGGCAGGAACACGTTGGCGGTCGGAGACCGGGTGGAGGTAAGCTCGACGGGCGGCGGTCAGTACAGGCTGTTGGGCATTCTGCCAAGGGAGACCGCGCTCTATCGCGGAGACCGGCGCTCCTCCGGAGAGGAGATACTGGTTGCCGCGAATGCGCACTACCTGCTCGCGATGGTAACCGCGGACTATCTGCTCAATCAGGCGGGTTATCTGGAAGCGGCGATCATTGCAGCCAGACGCGCAGGGTTGGAGGTCGGGCTGTTCGTCAGCAGATGGGATCTCACGGGCGAAAGAGCCAAAGCCTTGCTGAAAGATAAACTAAACCTTTATCGCGGCTGTGCCGATGCGGTCTTCGTCGGATCGTGTTTGGAAGTGACCGAGGAATTGGTTCAGGCGGTCAGGGGAAAGACCGTGGTGGTCACGGGCGACAGGGCATGCGGCAAAACGGCGCTGGTTCAAGCGGTCCTGGGCAAATTGTGCGGAGTTGAAGCCTCGCGTGAAAAGCTGCCGAGTACGCATACGAGTGTCATGCATGTTGGCACCGGCCAGACCTGTTTGATCGATACGCCCGGCTTTCGGAGCTTTGCGCTGCATGCGGTCACGGAGGAGGAACGCAGCGCAGTGTTCCCGGAAATCGCGGTATTGGCGGAAAAGTGCCGTTTTGGCAACTGCACGCACATCCATGAGGATGGATGTGAGGTTATTGAAGGACTGCGGGCAGGCAGCATCCAAAGGGCGCGGTACGACACATATCAGGCGATAGCGGATAAAGCGCCTGCCTTGGTGGAACCAGTTCGGAGTGAGGGCAAGGTCGATTATCGGCACTCGGCGTGTACAGAAAGCTTTGCATGTAAGGTTTGCGGCACGCTTGTGGTGCCGGAAGGCGCCGGGAGTCAGCACCGCAACCATTGCCCCAAGTGCCTCTCGAGCGTCCATGTGGATAACAAGCCGGGCGACCGCGCCTCGCTGTGCGAGGGGATCATGGACCCGGTCAGCGTCTGGGTGCGTAAGGGCGGCGAATGGGCGATCATTCACCGGTGCCGCCTGTGCGGCGCTTTCAGCTCCAACCGCATCGCGGCGGACGACAACCCGATGCTGCTGATGTCGATCGCGGTGAAACCGCTGTCCATGCCGCCCTTCCCGCTGGGTAACTTGTCCTCTTTATAACAAAGTAAAACTCCCTGACCCATACAAACGGGAAAGGGAGTTTTTGATTATTCACGACAGTTGCCAACACGCTGTTCAAAGCGCGCAGGCTGATGGAAATGGAGCACGCGGAGTAAACCACTAAATAGGCAATACAAAAAAGCCCGGGAGGGTTTTATTTACTTTAGCCTCTTTCTATCTCATTAATTATTGGCGGTGTAGTGGAGATTATATCCACTATATGGTTCAAGCAAGCTATACCATAATGTACTAAAGGCGGATTTTTATCTCCACAGACTTCACACGCAAAAGTAGTAGCTTTGATGAAATCCAAATATCTTGACTTCTCATAAATCCTGAACGCATTACCTGTAAATACTTCGTAATCATCACAAACGGTAAACGACTCATTTGTTATTGAATAGGCAATATAGGATTGAAAGTCTAGCTTCAGAATTAGTAAATCTAAATCAATATTTACAGGATGACAATCTTTAATTATCCCACCGCAAACCTCTATATTTTCTGGTGCCTCACCAACTCTACAACGATTAAAACATACAGATAAAGAGTTCGTATCGCCTTGAGCTAAACCATATAATTCAATGTATTTAAGTTCCATCAGGTTCCGATAATCCATTTAACCACTCTCTTTTTATTGATTACATAATCTTAGCTCTGCGAATTATCTACACAGCAAACGATGAATGCCAAAAGAATCATTTGTAGACCGATTGCCCTATTTCGTCTTGATTGAGGGCGAGGGCTGCGTGTTGAACACGGTGGAATAGGGTGGCACGGATTCTGTGAGCCATACGTTGCCGCCGATCACGCTGTGGTGGCCGATGGTGATGTCGCCGAGTATGGACGCGCCGGAGTAGATCACCACGCCGTCCTCGATGTCCGGGTGGCGCTTGATGCCCTTGATGGGGTTGCCGTGCGCATCGAGCGGGAAGCTCTTGGCACCCAGCGTCACGCCCTGATAGAGTTTGACATTGCGGCCGATCACGCACGTTTCACCAATGACGACGCCCGTGCCGTGGTCGATAAAGAAGCTCTCGCCGATGGTCGCGCCGGGGTGAATATCGATGCCCGTGTTCTTGTGCGCGTACTCCGTCATGATGCGCGGGATCACCGGCACGCCGAGCGTATGGATCAGGTGCGCGATGCGGTAAATGCTGACCGCCTCCAGCGACGGATAGCTCAGCATGATTTCTTCGAAGGATTTCGCCGCCGGGTCGCCCTCATAGGCGGCGCGGATATCGGTATCGATTTGCTCGCGGAGGATCGGAAGCCCCTCAAGGATACGGATCGTGATTTCGTCCGCCATATCGGCGCAGTCCATGGGGGAGAGGTCCGCATTTTCCGTGCAGGCGCGGCACAGCAAGCTGTCGATGATGTCGCTCAGCGCGATGGCGGTCTGCTTGAGCTGGCTGTCCAGCACCGCTTCGAGCATCGCCTGGTTGACGGGGCAGCGCTCGTATACGCCCGGCAGCATCAGCGAGCGCAGCGCGCCCAGCACTTCAATGATCTGCGCGCGTGTGGTGACGCTCAAAACAGCGGAGTCGGAAAGATGCTTCTCGTTGGCGCGCACGAGCGCGGACGAAACCTCCCGGGCGTTATCGCGAAGCCAGTCGTTGAGCTTCATAAGCACTCCTTTTCATATAGGGTTGGTTCTATTATATTCGCTTACGGTTTTTTGGCAATACCATAGCTTGCAGTATCCAATTTCTATCGCTATAATGGGAATAAATTTCTAAAGGAGATCACTATGACGCAGAAAAGGGTTGCCGCAATCCATGACATATCGTGCTTTGGGCGGTGTTCGCTGACGGTGGCGCTGCCTATCATCTCCGCCGCGGGCATCGAGACGAGCGTGATGCCTACCGCCGTGCTTTCCACGCACACGGGTGGCTTCGAGGGCTTTACCTTCCGCGACCTCACGGAAGACCTGATGCCCATCGCGGCGCACTGGGCCTCGCTGGGGCTGCACTTCGACGCGATCTACACGGGCTTTCTGGGTTCTTTCGAGCAGATCGACATCGTGTCCAAGGTGATCGACGCGATCAAATCGGCGGATACGCTGGTGCTGGTGGACCCGGTGATGGCCGACAACGGCAAGCTATACGGGTTGTTCCCGGAGAACTTTCCGATGGGCATGCGCGTGCTGTGCACCAAGGCCGACGTGATCGTACCGAACATCACCGAGGCGGCGCTGCTGACCGGTCAGCCATACCAGGAGGGGCCGTACGAACCCGCTTACATTGAGGGGCTGCTGAAACGCCTCGGCGAGCTCGGAGCAGGCCGCGTGGTGCTCACAGGCGTCTACTTCGACGACAAGCGGCTGGGCGCGGCGATATATGAAAACGGCTGCGTGGAGTACGCGATGGCCGAGCGCATCCCGGGGTTCTACCACGGCACGGGCGACGTGTTCGGAAGCGCGCTGCTCGCGGGCATCATGGCGGGGCAGAGCACCGCACAGGCCGCAAAGATCGCCGCAGACTTCACGGCGGACAGCATCCGCCGCACTTATGACGCGGGCACGGATATCCGTTTCGGCGTGAACTTTGAAGCCGGACTGGCCGATTTGGCACAGAGTCTGAACGGATAGCGACATTTTCGAGGGCGGTACCCTCATCGGATACGGACTTTATATCCCCTGTCCGGTGTTTGCAGGAGACAATCAGGATGGAGATTACGGAAAACGTCGCAGGCGTTTTCCTGACGGGATTCTCAAGGGGTGAACCCCTTGAGTGGGGGTACGGGGGCAAAGCCCCTGTAAAAAGGTAACGGCATGAAGAAACCGGAAATACTCGCTCCGGCGGGCGGAATGGAATCGCTGATTGCGGCGGTGCGCTGCGGCGCAGACGCGGTGTATTTGGGTGCGAAGTACTTCAACGCGCGACGCAATGCGGCAAACTTCGACGACGAAAGCTTCGCGCAGGCGGTGCAGTACTGCCACGCGCGCGGCGTCAATGTATATGTCACGCTTAACACGCTGGTATTTGACAGCGAGCTTGATGCGGTCGCCGACGAGATCTGCATGCTCGCGGGCTGCGCGGTGGACGGCCTCATCGTGCAGGACCTCGCGGTGGCAACGCTCGCGAGGCGCATCTGTCCGTCGCTGCTGCTGCACGCCTCCACTCAAATGACGATCCATAACGCCGAGGGTGCCAAGGCGCTCGAAACACTCGGCTTTACGCGCGTGGTGCTCGCGCGCGAGCTTTCCGAAAAAGAAATCGAACAGATATCCAAACAGACCGATATCGAGCTCGAGATGTTTGTGCACGGCGCACTGTGCATGAGCGTATCGGGCCAGTGCTATATTTCCGCGATGCTCGGCGAGCGCAGCGGCAACCGTGGTCTGTGCGCGCAGCCCTGCCGCCTCAACTTCACCTCGGATGATCGGGAATACGCGCTGTCGCTCAAGGACCTCTCGCTGATCCCGCAGATAGATAAACTTAAAAACCTCGGCGTCGTATCGCTCAAGATCGAGGGGCGCATGAAACGGCCCGAATACGTGGCCGCCGCGGTGACGGCCTGCCGCGCCGCGCTCGACGGGAAAAAGCCGGATATGGACACGCTGCGGGCAGTGTTCTCGCGCAGCGGCTTTACGGACGGATACTTCGCGGGAAGACGCGATATGCGCATGTTCGGCAGCCGCACCAAGGAGGATGTAACCGCCGCCGCGCCAGTGTTTGCGCAGCTTGCGGCGCTGTATAAGGACGAAGCGCAGCGCATCCCCGCCGATATGGCGCTGACGTTGCGGGAGGGTTTGTCCGCCGAATTGGAAACGTCAGACGGAACGCATATGGCAACGGCACAGGGACCGGTCCCCGAGGCCGCGATCAAACAGCCGCTGACGCGCGAGCTTGCGGAGCGCAGCCTCGCCAAGACGGGCGGTACGCCCTTTTATCTGAATACGCTGAAATGCGAGCTTCAAAGCGGCCTGACGCTGCCGATATCCGCGCTGAACCGCATGCGCAAGGAAGCGCTGGAGGAACTGGAGCGCCTGCGCGGGGAGCGTGCGCCGCTGCCATGCGACCGTAGTAGCATACCCGATATCGCGCCCGCCGTTCACGCCGTGGACGCGCCGGAGCTGCGCGTGCGCTTCCGGCAGGTAACACAGCTTTCAGACGAGGCGGCGGCTGCCGCCGCGAAGGTGATCCTCCCCGTGGAGGAGATATCGGCGCACAGGGAAGTCATCCCGGCGCTGGGCGATAAGCTGATCGGCGAGCTGCCGCTGATGGTGTTCCCCGAAGCGGAGGAACGGATACGCGGGCTGCTGCAAGGGCTGAAGGAAGCCGGGCTCAAAGACGTCGTGGCGGGCAACCTCGGCACGCTGCGCATGGCGCGGGAGATGGGCTTTACGGTGCACGGGGACTATTCGCTGAACCTGCTCAATTCGCGCTCGCTGGAAGCCGTGAGGGAACTGGGTGCTGCGGATGCCACGCTGTCGTTCGAGATGGGCCTCAAGCAGGCGGCGAGGCTGGCAGGCGAGCTGCCGCGCGGCATCATCGCGTACGGGCATCTGCCGCTGATGACCTTCCGCAACTGCCCCTCCAAAGGGGACAAGGGCTGCGGCGGCTGCACGGGAGAGTCCGCGCTGACCGACCGCATGAACAAGCAATTCTCCGTCGTGTGCCGGAATCGCGCATATTCGCAGCTTTTAAACGGCGTGCTGCTGTACCTTGCCGACAAGCAGGAGCATCTAACTAACCTCGATTTTATCACGCTGTATTTCACCACCGAGGACAGCGAGGCGTGCAAAGCGGTGATATCGCAGTACGAAACACAGGCGGCCTCTGCGGGGCAGTTCACGCGCGGGCTGTATTTCAGGAATTTGCAGTAAGACGGAAATAACTTCACGGATCAGAGTCGTTATCGTTGAGTTTCAACACTTGCGAATGACCTGATTTATTCTACCGTTTTGTTTCTTTTATTTTTTTCATAGTCCAGAAAAAGAGACTCATTCTGGTTTTTACCGGGAGAATGTTGAGTTTATTCAAATTCTTTTTAAAGTCCCGATAAACCGAGTTTAATGCTTTCTTATAATCCTCATCTGTAATCTTGATCAATTTCGGTTGGCCGGGCTTGACTGGCTGTTCTTTGAACAAATCGGCAATTCTTATCCATTCAGCGATGCATCCCTCTGAGCTTCTTCTGTTTTTTTCATAGAAACGCTTTGCGATCTCTGTTGCGAAGTATTTATCATTTTCAAAGCTGATATAATCGTTATAAATCAGTTTATTAAGGCTGGTTTCAAGTTCATCTTTTGTTACAATCGCATGATTCAGCATATCACCTGCTGATATAACTTCTTTAAGCGTTGAACCTTTTTCGCCGAATCCTATAGAAAACAAGACCCAGCAATCAGTGATTGAAAAATTTTGCATAACACCACCACGGCTATATTTAATATGGTTTATAGAATCTAATTTTGAAAATACCTGATAAAGATATACCATATAACGTAAATAAAATGCAATATATCATGCAATACGGAAAAAATGTAAGAAAGGAAGGGTTATTATCCGCTCAGAAATTACGCCATAATACATACATATTTAAAGGAATATGGACACTCACGTCGAATATTCATATTAGCGGCGTAACCGGTTACGCCAATGCTTGTGAATCCATACTGCGACTAAATTGAACCCAATATACATATTTATAACTATGCACAGGTTTTGCTCCTTGACGGGGCTTTGATATTTGAGGCGGCGTGACCGGTTACGCCAATTGCGCCGCCACCAAAATCAGCAAAGGAGAAAGACGTATGGCAACATCCCGCGAAAGGGCAATGGCCGCCCTGAATCACTGCGAAACCGACCGCCCATGCATCGACTTCGGCGCGACGCTCGCCACGGGCATCAGCGCGGTCGTGTACGACGAAGCAAAGTGGAGGCTCGACTACGATACCGTCACGACGGTGGAGGATATTATCGCACAGAACGCGCTCATCGAGCCGTTCATGCTCGACGAGATGGGCGGGGACTTCGTCTATGTGCGCCGGTTCGCACCGTCGCTGGGTATCCCGGTAACGCGATACAAGTATTCCGCGATGACCAGCGGCAAGGTGGCGTTCCAGCCGGAGCTGTATAACCCGAAAATGCGCGAGGATGGCGCGCTGGAGCTTTTCGGCCTGCCGCACAGCATGGACTACCTGCACCCGTATCGCCGGGACGAGGACGACAATTCGTATTGCAATCAGGTCGTCTGCCGATGCCCGAAGGGGTTCCACTCGTTCGCGCGCGTGTTCCACCCGATGAAGCAAGTCGAGACGATTGCCGAGATGGAGGAATACGTATTCCCCGAAATGACCGACGAGGAGTATCGTTTCTACTCCGAAGAGGCGCGGCGGCTGCGCGAGACCACCGATAAAGCCGTCACCGGTATATTCCTCGGCAACGTGTTCGAGATGGGACAGCTCTACTGGGGCTACGAACAGTTCTTCGTGAATATGGGTGTGGACCCGGACATGACGCTCGCCTTCATGGAGCGGCGTACGCAGTGCTACCTGCGCGATCTCGAGAAGTACCTGCGCGCGGTGGGCGAGTATATCGACGTGATCCAGTTCAACGACGACCTCGGAACGCAGCAGTCGCTACTCATATCGCCGCAGATGTACCGGCAGTTCGTTAAGCCGTTCCATAAGCGCATGTTCCAATATGTGCGGCAGAACTATCCGCATATCAAGGTGTTCTTCCACTCGTGCGGCGCGGTGTACGACCTCATCCCGGACCTCATCGAGTGCGGCGTACAGATACTCAATCCGATCCAGATATCCGCGACGGGCATGGACCCCGCGCGGCTCAAGAAGGAGTACGGCAAGGAGCTCGTGTTCTGGGGGGGCGGCGTGGACACGCAGAACGTGCTGGGGCGCGCCACGCCCGAAGGGGTGCGCACGCAGGTGGAGGAGATGCTCTCCATCCTCGCGCCGGGCGGCGGCTACGTGTTCAGCCAGGTGCACAACGTAAATGGCAGTGTACCTGCGGAGAACCTGATCGCTTGCTTTAAAACGGCGCAAAACTGGCGAAAATGAACGGCGGCGACGTGAGTCATTAGCAATCGAGTATTTAAACGAGCCTGACGCGGATGCCTTGCGTCAGGTTCTTTTATTGAAACTCCGCAATCCCAATCAAATCGATATGGTTGCGATACTGCCTGTAAATGTGATATAGATAAAGCAATGGAGGAAACGCTCATGACATACAGTATAAACTTGAAAAATATATCGCTTCCGGCTTACCGGGATATACTGAAAGCGAAGCAATTGCCGAAGAGCCGCAGGCTGCTCCATCAGGGGATCAACGATATCTTTGCGCTGCTGCAAAAGGGCGGTTTTGAGGATGCGGAAGCGTTGCTTAAAGGCCTCGGCACACCAAAGAAGATCGAGGGCGTTTCGATGAAAACGGGGGTGTCCGCGGAATACCTGGCCTTGCTGAAAAGAGAGCTGGGAGGGCTTGAAGCCAAGACCATGAATCTCAGTGAATTCCCTTATCTGCCGCAGGATATCGTCTCGCTGCTGGCCGAAAAAAGGCTGAAGAACTCCGAAGACGTCTATGAATATACGCAATGCTTTGCAGCGCCGCAAAAACTTTGCGGCCTGTCCGGTATATCGGAGACACAGGCGCGGGAGGTATGCGCGCTGTGCGATCTTGTGCGTATCAACGGCGTGGGCAAGGTGTTCGCGCATATCCTGTACGACGCGGGATACCGCTGCCTGCGGGAAATCGCGGAGGAGGATGCAACCCATCTGCGGGATAACGCAAACAGCATAGGGGTAACGAAGTATGACGTTGAGCCGTTAGGGGTGAGGGATGCGCAATACTGCATCGACTCTGCAATCTTGCTGCTGAAGGGGTAGATTGCATTCTATGGCTTGTCAGTCCACGGATTAGGACGTGATGATTTCATGTTTAAAAAGAAAACCATATATACAAAATCTGAAGAATACTTGCAAACCATAGAAAGAATCAAGGAGAAAATGGAGTATGCTTTGGAGGAAGCGGGTTCTGTAAAATGCCTTATTAAAGGCAGTATGATCTTTAGGAATGATCGTACGGGGTGTTTTCACCGTATCACTTTTGTTAAAGGATTAGCATCATTCGTCATAGAATCTGCCATGAGTCAAGAAGAAGCGGAAAAGAACCTGTTTGAAGACAGTGGCATATATCCCTTTTGTATCGGTGAGGATAATATCATTGATGAATTCAAAAAGGACTTGTATAAATACTATATTGATTGACACCAAGCGTTGGGAACCCGACTAATAAATGAGTTATATGTCCTCTGCGTAGTCGCTGCCCTCAGAATCATTACGCTGACGTGTCACAGTGAACGAAAAGTAATCGTATGTCATCCTGAACGAACGAAGAGAGGAAGGATCTTTATTGTCTACGAAAACTCCCGGCTGTGCCGGGAGTTCGAAAGAGCTTAAGCTATGGAGAAGAAAACTCCTTTTGATATACTGAGAGCGGTCTAGCCAGCCGCAAAAGTAAAATCAAAAGGAGGTC
>JAEWCC010000057.1 GCA_023390815.1 Bacillota bacterium | reverse complement strand
TTATAACATAATCTACATGCCGAGAAAGCGGATATTTGACTCTGACCCGAAACCATCCGCATGATCGTAAAACACAAGCTGCTTTTCTAGGTTAATTGTAGAATAAATACTAAATCTATATCGAATTATGCAAAAACGTGTTACAATATGGTAAACTACCCAAGGAGGATGACTATGGCGGAATGGTGGAACGCGCTGACGCTGCTGCAGCAGATATTTTTATGCGCGGCGGTGCCGTTTACGCTGGTGCTGATCGTGCAGACGATCCTTACGTTTATCGGCCTCGGCGGCCACGAGGGTGACGGGGACTCCGGCGACAGCTTCGATGTTCACGATGCGGACAGCCACGACATTGGCGGTCACGCAGACCATGCCGACGGGCATACGGACGAGCCGGGAGAGGCGGTGGGGGGCTTCCGCTTTTTCACCGTTCGCGGCATTGTCGCGTTCTTCTGCATATTCGGTTGGACGGGCTTCGTGCTTTGCGACAGCGCGCTGAGCGTTGCGATGATCCTGCTGATCTCGTTTGTGGCGGGGCTCCTCGCGATGCTGCTGATCGGGCTGATGTTCTTCGCGGTCAAGCGCATGCAGGACAGCGGCAACATCCGCTACAGCAACGCCATTGGCCAGGGCGCGCAGGTGTACATACCGATACCCGCTTCCCGCATGGGTTCCGGTAAGGTCATGGTCACCATACAGGAGCGGCTCGTGGAGGCCGAGGCCATCACGGACGAGGAGAGAAAACTCGCCACGGGCGAAACGGTACAAGTCGTCGGCAGCGTGGGCAACACGCTGATTGTGAAAAAATAAAGGAGGGGTTCCCATGGGTTCAGGTGTCATCATACTCATCATCGTCGTAGTGCTGCTGCTGTTCACCACGTTCATCGCGGTGCTGGCGCGGTACAAGAAATGCCCGTCCGACCGCGTCATGGTCATCTACGGTAAGGTAGGCAGGGGACACGACGGCGGTACGCGCAGCGCCAAATGCATCCACGGCGGCGCGGCGTTCATATGGCCGCTGTTTCAGGACTTCGCGTTTTTGAGCCTGACGCCCATGTCGATCACGGTAGACCTGACCAACGCGCTTTCCAAGCAGAACATCCGTATCGACGTGCCCTCGCGTTTCACGGTGGGTATCTCGACCGAGCCGGGCATCATGCAGAACGCTGCGGAGCGCCTGCTGGGCCTGGGCCTTAAGGAGATTGAGGAACTCGCCAAGGATATCATATTCGGCCAGCTGCGTCTCGTGGTAGCGACGATGGACATCGAGGAGATCAATACCGACCGCGATTTGTTCCTCGAAGCGGTGTCGTCCAACGTGGAGTCGGAGCTTAAAAAGATCGGCCTCAGGCTCATCAACGTCAACGTAACGGACATCAACGACGAGTCGGGCTACATCGAAGCGCTCGGTAAGGAAGCCGCCGCCAAGGCCATCAACGACGCCAAAAAGAGCGTGGCGGAGAAGGACAGGGACGGCGCGATCGGCGAGGCGCTTGCGCAGAAGGATCAGCGTATCAACGTCGCCGAGGCGAACTCGCAGGCCATCGAGGGCGAGAACACAGCCAAAATCACCATCGCGAATTCCGACGCGCTGCGGCGCGAGAAGGAAGCCGAGGCGCTGCGCCGCGCAACCGCCGCGGAGAAGGTGCAGACCGCCAAGGCCTTGCAGGAAGCCTACGCCGCAGAGGAAGAGGCCGAAAAGCAGCGCGCGAGCCGCGAGCAGGCGTCCAAGGAGGCCGATATCATCGTCAAGGCCGAGATCGACAAGCGTAAGGTCGAAATCGACGCAGAAGCGGAGGCAGAGCGTTTCCGGCGCATTGCCAAGGGTGAAGCCGACGCCATATTCCAGAAGATGCAGGCGCAGGCACGCGGCATCAACGAAATCCTTGTCAAGCAGGCCGAAGGCTTCAAGCAGATCATCGGCGCGGCGAACGGCGACTCCGACGCGGCGGTGCGCATGATGATCGCCGACAAGATGGAGGATATCGTCAAGGTGCAGGTCGAGGCCATCAAGAACCTCAAGATCGACAAGGTCACCGTCTGGGACAGCGGCGCGGGCAAGGGCGAGTCGTCCACCGCAAACTTCCTTTCAGGCCTCATGAAGAGCATACCGCCCATGAACGAGCTGTTCAACATGGCGGGCATGCAGCTGCCGGAGTTCCTGGGCAAGGAAAAGGAAGCGGTCAAAGCGGAGGAGAAACCGGCGGAACCGGCTGCGGAATAGAGTAAGTGATGGAATGGGCGGAAGTAAGGGATTTCGCCCATTTTTAATTGGTGCAAAATCACTTGGTAAATAAGGGGGACATAACAAGATGATTGAACTGTATTGAAGCGACTGAAGACGGTAGTCGCTGAAAGCCGAGCCAGACTCGCGTTTCAAATGATATTCTCTGCTCTTCCACCCTTATTATATCATGCAGAAATTTTTATTATAAGCCTTATTTTTGTGCCGTGAATCGCTTATCCTAAGGCTAATCTAAAAAATTCCCGGGTGACAGGGAGAAGTATTCGTGATTGAGGATAAGGCAATATGGGCGGCGGAAAAAGCATATCTGGACCGGGTGATGCATGAGATAAATACTCAGATCGGCATCGGCATGCATGCCGTCGAGAATTATCGAAATGATGCCATCGAACTGCAAAAGAGTATGTGGGAGGACTTGAGGCTTGCGCCTGCCAGTCTGTTTGACTTGGAGAATGTCGCACAGATCAATCAGATCCAGATGGAATTATCGAATAAGGCCAGTATATATAAATTTTCTTATGAAAAAGTAAAACACTTAAAAAGGATGCAGAAGAGCCCTTACTTCGGCAGGATCGACTTTTTGGAAAAAGGGGAAAAGGCAGCCGAGGAAATTTACATCGGCGTATTTAGTTTAAGCGCAAAAGATACGATGGATATACTCGTCTACGACTGGAGAGCACCCGTTTCAAGCATGTTCTATGACTATGAAATCGGTCCCTCGAGCTACTCCTGCCCGGCAGGCCTGATCGAAGGGCAATTACTGTTGAAAAGGCAGTACAAGATTGAAGACTCGGCTATTACGTATATGTTTGACAGCAGCCTGAATATCAATGATTCCATGCTGCAAGAGCTGCTTGGGAAAAATACGGATCACAGAATGAGAACGATTGTGACCAGTATTCAAAAGGAGCAAAATACCGTCATCCGGAACAGCCAGGACAAGATACTCATCGTTGAAGGGCCTGCCGGAAGCGGCAAGACCTCCATTGCGCTTCATCGCGCGGCCTATCTGCTGTACAAATACCGGGGGAGCTTTCAGTCAGAGAATATACTGATTTTTTCTCCGAATCACGTGTTTGAAGATTACATTTCCCGTGTGCTGCCCGAACTGGGGGAAGAAAATATTCGCAGAAGTACGTTTGCGGATTTTTTCGGAGGCGAGATTTTCGCCAATCTGCAGACGGAGACGATGAATCAGCAGATGGAATATATCTTAACCTCAAACCGAACAGAGGATATCAGACTCGACTGCATTCGATTCAAAGCGTCGTCGCTTTTTCTTAATGCCCTGAAAAGATATGTGCAGCTTATTGAAAGCGGAAAGTGTTTGAATTTTAAGGACTTGGAATATAACCGTACGATTATGATTTCTGCTGATAATATCATGAAGATTTTCCAAAATCAGAATAACCGATTGCCGTATGCCAATCGTTTGGAAAAGATACGCCAAAGACTTTTGGGTCTGTTGGAGGAGCTTAAGGGTAAAACTTTGAAAGTTCCTCTGGATAAGAACTCCTCTGCCGGAGGCAGCCATTCGGCGGTTCAGCAGGAACAAATACGAGAATATGAGCTTGTGAAGCAGGATATCATGCAAATGACATCGTTTGATATCCATGCGTTGTATATAGACTTCTTTAAGGACATCACATCATTGATACAAAATAATGATCAGGCTGAAGCGTACCGGCGTTTTGCGGGTTACGCCATCCAAGAATTAGAACAGGGGATGGTAAACTATGAAGACTTCGCGCCAATGGTGTACCTGAAAGCGGCTCTGGAAGGAGATAATGCTGCGGCATCCATTAAACACATCATCATTGACGAGGCTCAGGATTATACGGCTGTACAATATGAGATCTTCAGGACGGTGTTTAGAAACTGTAGTATGACGATTCTTGGAGACATCAACCAGACAGTCAACGGCTATATGAATATCGGGAGCTTTGACGTCATCTCCGAACCATTCAACGCGGGTTCCAAAAGAATCGCGCTGACGAAAAGTTATCGATCGAGCAGGGAGCTCGCGGATTTTTGCAAGCAGATTCTCGTTTGCCCAGGCCAGTCGGAGCAGCTGAACCGGCACGGCGCAAAACCAAAGGTGATTAAGGTCAGTAAAAGCGGCGTCTATCAACGAATGGCGGATGATATCTTGGATTTGAAAAACAGGGGGTATAAGCTGATTGCGGTAATCTGTAAAACCGCATCCCAGTGCAGGGAGGTATATCAGTCAGTCCGTCCGTCTGTCGATATAGGCTTGATCTCGAATCAGAATGAAGTTTATGAGGGCGATGTGGTTGTAATCCCTTCCTATCTCGCCAAGGGCCTTGAATTCGACGCGGTTTTAGTCAATTCGGTTGAGGACGTGGAATATCATATCCCGGAAGACCGGAACCTGCTGTATACGGTGTGCACCCGGGCTTTACACGAGCTGTACCTGTATTATTTTGATACGATGTCCTCCTTTATATCGGGCATTGACGAAAAGCTGTATGCGACATCGTAAACAGAAATAGCCCGCTGTCGGATAGCGGCGCGGGCGTCAGAAAAAATACGGATGGAAACACAACTTAGACGGTTTCGATTTTGGCGATTTCATCCTCATAGAGTTCGTATATGTCCTGATCCACTTGCAGGTCGATGCTGTCGATCTCGGGGTCGTTGTTGATCGCCTTCGTATACTCCAGATACTTTCCGGTCAACACGGTCCCGTCCGCAAGCGTAACGCGGATTTTTGAATTCGTCTTGATATCCTTTACATTATCCAACAGCGCCATACCGTACCCCCAGGTGTTTCATTTCTGCCATTGTATCAGACATCCATGCCGCATCGCAATCCTGCCGTACCCTTAAGAACTTCCGGAAATGGAGATGGCGCATAGGTCAAGAGTCTACGATCGCGCCGCCGTTGACATGCAGCACCTGGCCCGACACGTAGCTGGATGCGTCCGATGCGAGGTAAACGTATGTCGGCGCAAGCTGGAACGGCTGCGCGGCGTACTGCATGGGCGCCGACTTGCCGAACTCCGCGACTTTCTCCGGCGAGAAGCTTGAAGGGATCAGCGGAGTCCATACCGGCCCGGGCGCGACGGCGTTGACGCGTATGCCGTTTTTCAGCAGCGAGTTGGACATTGCGCGTGTAAACGAAACGATCGCGCCTTTGGTGGCGGAATAGTCGATCAGCTCCGGATGTCCCTGATACGCGGTGATGGACGCGGTGTTAATGATACACGCGCCCGCTTTGAGGTGCGGCAGCGCTGCCTTCGTCATGAAGAAGTACGAAAATATGTTGGTGCGGAAGGTATCCTCAAGCTGCGCTTCGGTGATGTCGGCGATGCTGTTCTGCGGCATCTGCATCGCGATGTTGTTGACGAGTATATCCAGCGCAGAGAACTGCGCGACGGTATCCGCAACGGCCTTCTGCGCGTTAGCTTCCTGCCGCAGATCGGCCCGAAGCAGCAGGCATTCCTGGCTGTATTTTTCCACCGCGGCTTTGGTTTCTTCCGCGTCGCTATCGGCATTGAGATACACTACTGCGACGTTTGCGCCTTCTTTGGCAAATGCCACGGCTACCGCGCGGCCGATTCCGCTGTCGCCGCCTGTGATGAGCGCAGTTTTGCCAGCCAGCCGACCGCTACCTTTGTATTGGGGGTCATCATATATTGGCCGGGGGTTCATCCCAGCCTCTGTACCTTTGCCCGGCTGATGCTGCGCAGGAAAATTGCCCATGATATTACCTCGTTTCATGCTGATTTTCTCTTACTGTCTGCATGGAACGGGCAGATTATTCGGCGCAAGCATTCAAAACGGATTGAGTCTTCGACATTTTGTTATTCCGCCATCTCGGAAACCGCTTCGACGATGCTGGTAATACGCTTTGGCCGAAAGGTATCCCACAGCGCAACTGCGACGCCAAGCAATACCAGCAATGCGCCCAGCGTCGTTTTCAGTGTGAGCGTTTCGCAGCACCCGTTGCTGTCGGGGATGACCATCGCGAATGCGGTGGCGAATATAGGCTCCAGAGAGAATATGAGCGATGCGACAGCCGCTTCCGTGTAACGGAAGGCGATGAACTGACCCAGGAATCCCACAGCGGTGTTGACGATGCCCATGAACAGCAGCGGCCCGACGAACTGCATATCAAAGCCCGCGAGGGAGAAGCCTTCTGCGCCCCACAGCGCGGTGAACATCAGCGCAGCCAGCGCGAGCTGCGCAAAGCTGATGGTTGCGGCTGGGAATTGCAGCGCGTATTTTGCGGCATAGAGTATCTGAAGCGAGAAACCCACCGCACAGAGCGCTGACATGATGTCGCCGATGTTAAGCGACAGCGATACGCCGCCCGCAAGTACGGTAACGCCCGCGAAGGCGACGATACAGGCAATCCACAACACCCGAGGCAGCTTCTTTTTAAATATCAGGCGCTCGAGGATCGGCACAAGCAGTACGGTGGTGCTCGTGATAAACGACGAGTTGGTTACCGAGGTATACCGGAGGCCAAAAGTCTGCAGCGCGGTGGATATGAAAACCAGCGCACCGAGCACCAGTGCGGCTTTAAAAAACGCGGGGCTCATTGCGGCGCGTAGTTTTTGAACAAAGAACGGAAGTAGCACTAAAACTGCGATGATAAACCGCAGCGCAAGAAATGCAGAGGCCGGCATCGACGCGGTGACATTTTTGGTGATGATGAAGGAAAGACCCCACAGCATGGTCTGTATTAACAGATAGCCGTTGGCGGCGACCCTTTGTTTCAAACCGCTTTGCGGCGGGATTTGCGACAAACTTTTCGTCTCCTGCAGGTATTAAGGGTGTCAGATAAACTGTTCCGGGGCAAATGGTCAAACGGCTTAGTCAAGCGCCGCTTTTATTTGGTCGTACAGCGACTGAGTCGCTTCCTGCGTTTCCGCGTTGAGGTAATATACGGTGTTGTCATGCATAAAGCGCACAAACAGCGGAATCGAAGTATCGATATACAGCCGCGCGTTATCGCCGCCGACAAGGCGGTACTCTCCCTTTTGCATGCTGCCCAGCCCAGAGCCGTTGGTTTTGGTCTCAATTTCGGGCGCGGTTTCCGTGAGCGTCAGCTCTCCGATTTCATCGACCGGAACGGAAACGCCAAATGAACAGGAGATAATAAGCTGTCCGTCTTCAATGCTGTATTGCGCCGGTTGGCTGTCACGGTTCATCATAAGAGCGATGGCCACGATGACCCCAATGGCGATAACGACGGTTGCGGCGATAGCCCATTTGCTTTTCATGAGTCGCTCCTTTTAAGGTGCCGTGCCAGCAATTCGCTGGCGGCCTTTGATGGTGGTAATTTAACCCTATGTGCTCAAAGCGGTAATTCCCGGCGCACGCGGGTATGCGCGTCCGGCAGCGCGATGCTGCCCGGGGCAGTCCTCAGATTTTGCCGATTCCGTCTTGCGCACATATCGACATTATACGCCATGAGGTATCGGCAGCGCCAGAGTTTAATCTTTATTTTTCCCGATAAAACGCGCGAGATTTAGCACTTTTTTTGTCGAAAGTATATACAACGGACATCATCTGTGTGATACTATACATAAAGCGGAAATGCGCCCTAAAAGGGCAAATGCAAGATGTGCCTGCAGTAAGATAAAGAGATTTCCTGCATGTAAGCGGCGGGAAGAGCGGGCGGGATACGCACCAGGAGCCAGACGGCGGCCGCACGTTGCATAGGAAGGTTGGAGCGCAGAGGTATCCTATAAACCTCGCAGCAGAAGTTCTCTATGAAAAGGGTATTCCCCTTTTCCGTGTGAGGGTAGAGAACAGACCGGAAAAGTAACGGGCGATATTGTTGGAATTGCGACAAACGAATATGGTAGGGGGGGACTATTAAATGCGTGGCGCAGCGGAGACGAACAGAACAAGCGCGCCCTGCGCGGAGATCCGCGCACAGCGAAAGGTATTGATGGACAGCCTTGCAGCAGAGCGGCACAAGCTGGAAACCATGATCGTGGAATTGTTTGCAAAAGGCCGTGACAATCTTGGCACAGACCAGAGAATATTAGAGCAGAGCCGAAAACTGGACCAGCTCGTCGTGGACGAGATGATGCTTGAAGCAATGCTTAGAAAACCGGAATAGATAAAAGAGATGGAACCATATCATAGTGTCTTTGTGTTGTTTTGCACCGTTAATAAGTAAAACGATGCAGATATGTTTTAAGGGGTAGGGGTTATGCAAAAGGGACGGGCGTCACAGATGGATGCCTTCTCCTCCGCTGTGCTGGATGCAATCCCCAGCATGGTCAGGCTGGTCGATGAAAACGGCACGGTTTTATACGCAAACAGTACGCTTTCCGCTCGTTTCGGAGACGACGCGGGTTCGGCGACACCATGTACATCCATACGTTGCGGCGAGTGCGTCGCAAAACGCTGTATACGGGACAAACGCAGATATGCTACCATTTCGAGATCGCGCGGACGCGTATATGCGATCGACGCAGGACCGGTGCTGATGGATAACAGCGTATACGCGCTTGAAGTTTTCACCGACATCACAAAGGAACAAAGACTCAAAGAGAAGCTGATGGACAACAACTCGCGTATGATGAAAGATCTTGAGATTGCGCGGAGTCTACAGCTTTCTATACTGCGCCATAATCTGCCCGAGATTGAGGGTTATCGTTTTAGCGCTGAATTTCTGCCTTGCGAAGCGCTGGGCGGCGACATGTACGACTGCTTTTTGACGAGAGACGGGCGTATACTCATGTATATCGCCGATGTTTCCGGGCACGGCGTAATGCCTGCCATGCTGACCGTGTATCTGCGGCAGGAGATGTTTGCGCAATGCAAAATTCCTGGAATAACGCCCTCTCGTGTGCTGCGCAATATTCAGGACTCGTTTGAAGAACTGAGAACTGAAGAGCATATCTATATTACGATATTTATCATTGCGATCGACCCTGAAACGGGAGAATACGTCTGCGCCAACGCGGGGCACAGCGTACCGCCGCTCATCGCCAGCCCGAACGGGATACGGGAGCTTTTCGTTCCCGGTACGCCAATCTGCCGCTGGGTGGAAGGTGGTGCTCGCGAGGAGTATACCGGCATACTGGCGCGCGGGGAAAAGCTGTTCTTATATACGGATGGTCTGGATGGAAGTCATTCGGGCTCCGCATCCAGCCGCGGCCTGTATGAAATTTTACAGAGCACGCAGTTGCACGAGCGCGGGCTGCTGGAGGAGATCAAGAAGAACTTTACCCGCACACGCGCCGACGACGTGACGATGCTGTTGTGCGAGCGGGATTAAGCCGCGCAAAATTATACAATCGCACAGAAATGAGCCGCACCGAAATGCGGCTCTTATATTGTAACCATTAGCAGGGCGATGACGAATGTCCCATTTACTTTATCAACGTTTTGGCCCAGTCTGCGGCGCGTTGGGCTTCGCCTTCCTTTAAAGGTCCCTCCGATTCACATACGTAGAAGCCTTGCGGCGGGGCGGCCTGCGTGCCTCCTTTTTTAACAAGCAGCTTAAGCATGGGGTCCGCCGCATAACCGAAACGTTTGGCCATGGCGCGGAGCAGGCGCGGTTTGATTTCCTCCACCCGGATACGCGTATCCAGTGCCGCAACGCGCACCCCTTTCATTGCGCCTTCGGGCAGCCCTTGCAGCCATTCGGTCATCGCCGGAGTCGGTTTGAATGCCCTCGTGGGCGAAGCGGCGATCAGCAGTTTGGTATCATGAAGCGCCTCCAGGCGCACTTCCAAAACGCGCACCGCCTTGGCGCCTGCCGCTTCGGCGACTGCTTTTGCAAGTTTTTCGGTGTTTCCAAAAACTGAGTCGTATACGACATAGGTATCCATGGCATTTCCTTTCCGTCCCACGGGACGCGTAATGTCGATCGGACTATTCATCACTACATCATGTTTATGCGGGGCCTGGGCTGCATTTGACCAGGGGACATTGCGGAGGTTCTCACTGTCGCATGCGCAACCATGAGACGTCCTCCGGCATTCGCTGCGGCCACTCAGCCAATCGCTTCCGATGTCCGAGCGTGAAGTGATGGTGGTTAGTCCTGTTTTTGTTCCACAAATTGCACGAGCACTCCGTCAGGGTCGGCGACGAAGAAGAAACGCGTGCGCGGACTGGGTGCGAACGGGCCGCTGTGAATGGATAATCCGTGCGCCTGTACAAACGCCATCATCTCCGAGAGATTTTCTACCTGAAAGCCGATTGAAAAACTGCCGCCTTTTCCTGGCTCGTTTTTGCCCTGAATGAGCTCGAGCTTGGTCTCGCCTTCGCCGAGAAAGGCAAGTTCCGCACCCGGTTCGCCGAAGCGCCGGACGACCGGCAGTCCGACAATCTCCTCGTAAAAACGGATGGATGCGTTGATATCGGTTACATACAGAGAACACCACAAGAACTGCATAAAAACCTCCTTGGTGCAGGATGCCACGGGCACCTGCGTAATGGAATGTATTCATTGCCATTATACCATATGAACGCTGTGTCTGCCCAGAAGATGGTTTGCGTGGAATCTGTTGAACTCAAATAATACAACGCCGATGCATTGACTTGGCGGCTTTGCACCCTTAGAATCAGCCTTGTCAGACAACAGACAAGGGGTATGGAATTGTGACCGACCCGAATCAGAAAATTAAAAATCTGAGCTATCTGGTGGAAGACCGTGCCGGGTCGATTGTGGAACGGCTTACAGAGAAGCTTAAAACGCTGATACTCACGGGAGAACTTCCCGAGGGGTATGCGTTCCCGAATGAGGTGGAACTCTGCGATTATCTTCGCGTCGGGCGAAGCACGCTGCGCGAGACCTATAAGGCGCTCGCATCCTGCGGTCTCATATCGCGCAGCAAGCGGGGCACGGTAGTCAACTCCAGCGATGTCATCGCGGCCAATATGCCCTACCACATGCTGATTAAAGCTGCGGATTTCACCGATCTATTGGAATTTCGCGTGTTAATTGAGAAGGATACCGCGTGCGTTGCGGCACAGCGGGCGACCGCGGAGAATAAAAGAAAGCTGGCTGAATACCTTGAAAAGATGAAACAGAACGTAGAGGACGCGAGCTTGCTCACGATGTACGACACGATGTTCCATCTGGAGATTGCGCATGCGACACAAAATTTGCTCATCAGCCGGATGCTGGGCAGCATGATCGATGTTTTCACCCAGGCGGTATCCTATAACTTCACCAACGATATTGCCGTCCGGGAGCGGGCGCTGCGCTTTCATGAGACCATACTGCAGGCCATTGAAGCCGGTGACGCGGAAACGGCGCATAGCGAGATGCAAAGGCACCTGCAGGATGTCGTGCAAGTAACCAATGTGCTCAAAGGAAAATAGAGAACTGTTTTCATATATGAAACGGATAGAGGAGGAGCTATGGGCAAGACCTATTTCCAGCGCGTCAATGAAATGACGCCTACGCGGGTATGGATCAACAACCCGACGCGCGAGCAAGCCAGACAGGCGATTGCGGCCGGTGCGACAGGCTGTACGACAAACCCGTCCTACATTAGTAAGATGATTGACAGCGCGGACGGCGAATATGTACGAAGCAGGATCAGGGCGCTGCTGGCTGAGGAAGCGGACGATACCCGGTTACTCGAGCGCGTCTACAGCGCTCTGGTCAGGGAGCTTGCGGAGATATTCTATCCGATGTATGAGGAAAGCCGCGGCGCGCAAGGGTATGTATCCATTCAGGGTGACCCGTTTAACGAGTCGGGCGAGAATATCCTTCGCTATGCGATGGAAAGTCACGCATTGGCACAGAACATTACACCCAAGATCCCGTACGTCGAAACCGCGAAGCACGCAGTCGAGCAGCTGCTGATGGACGGCGTTCCGCTCAATATCACCGAAATCATGGCCATGCGCCAGGCGCTGGATGTGCACGAGATCTATGCAAAGGTCGCAAAGAAGCGCGGGGCGATGCCGGTGGTCTACTACTCCCACATCATGGGCATTTTCAACGAGTACATGGCCGATTATGTTATGAAGGAGCGTATCGATATCGCGCCGGATATCGTCAGCCAGGCAGGCATCGCTGTGGCGCGCAAGATGGCGCAGGTATTGAGCGAGCGCAAAGCACGGATCGAGATGATCAGCGGAGGCGCGCGCACCGTGGAGAATTTCACCGACATGGTCGGCGCGCATGCTTATGTCACGATCAACTGGCAGGGCACGTTCGATATTCTGCTGGAGCGAAACGAAACTGTCGTCCAGAGGTTCCTGCAGCCCACGCCCGACAGCGTCGTGGATGAGCTGCTCGAAAAAATCCCGGAGTTCGGCAGAGCGTATATGATCAACGGCATAAAGGAAGCTGAATATGAGGAATACGGCCCGGTCGTCCGATTCAGGGATTCGTTCCAGCAGGGCTGGAAGGCTGCGCTCGCGGAAGTCGCAAGGCTGCGCCGCGAGAGCCGCTAAAGGGAGGTGCGATATGGCAAAATCGATAGCGATCGTACAGACGAGCGCTGTATCCTCGAAGGACTTAAAAAGCTTGTGCAGCGAGATCATGCCCGAGGTGAAGGTATACCAAATCATTGACGATTCGCTGATCCAGGAGGTGAACGCAAACGGTGGGCCGACAACAGCCGTGCGGCGCAGGCTGCTTTCTTATTACCAGAACGCGGCGTCACTGGGGGTTAACCTGATACTCAATCAATGTTCCAGCGTCGGCGAGGTGGCGGATGCGATACGCCCCTTTGTAGACGTGCCGATCGTCAAAATTGATGAGGCGATGGCGAGACGCGCGGTGAGTCTGGGCAGGAAGATCGCGGTGATGGCAACCGTGCAGTCTACGGTTGGCCCGAGCGTGCGGTTGATCGAGACGGAAGCACGCAAGGCGGGCGTAGAGGTCAGCGTCAACCCGCATCTCGTGGACGGCGCAATGATGATCCTCATCGAAAAGGGCGATGTGGAGACGCACAACAAAATGGTGATCGGCGCGGTGGAAAAAGCGGCTGAGGACCACGACGTGGTGGTGCTGGCACAAGGGAGCATGGTCGTGCTGGAGCCGCTGCTCACCCGCATTCAAAAGCCCGTGCTGACCAGCCCGAGGCTGGGCGTGGAATACGTAAGGGATCTGCTTTATCGATAATCTGCACGGATATGTTTTCTAAAAAAGCGGCGTGAATTCGCCGCTTTTGTGTATCATGCAGAAATGAAAAATATCGCTACAACAGCGCGGCAGCCCATACGGTTTCGTCAAAGCCCACAAGCACGGCGTGCTCGGTAATCAGCAGCGGCCGCTTGACGAGCATGCCATCGGACGCGAGCAGGGAAAACTGCCCGTCTTCGTTTGTTGCAGCCAGCTTCACGGCAAGGCCCAGCGTACGGTACGTTTGGCCGCTCGTATTGAAGAACCGTTTCAGCGGCAAGCCGCTCCGCGCTGCCCATTCGCGCAGTTCCGTTTTACTCGGACGTTCCTGCCGGATATCGCGGAACGTGTAGCCGATACCATGGGCGTCCAGCCAATGCTGCGCTTTCCGGCAGGTGGTGCAGCGGGGATAACAGATAAACAGGTTCATGGGATTCCTCCTTGGGTACTCAGGATTCACTTGACCTCAAATCAACATAGCGGGCGACCGTTGCGCTGGCCAGACAGCGCGCGGAATCCAGCACCCGGCTATCCATACCTATCCCGGCTATCATGAGTGTAAGATCAGTGCAGCCGATGATAACACAGTCCGAACACCGCCCTGCATCCGCCAACAGTTCGGCCATGGTTTGCGCGTTTGCATCATTTGGGCCATCCTTCTTGACCGCCATGATCAGCGCATCGAGGGCGCTCTGCCACTCGGGCTTCAATACCGCCGTCCTGCCGCTCGCAATGACGCCCTGCTGATAAAGGCCGGACTCGGCGGTGCCCCGGGCTGTAAACAACGCCACAGATCGGCTTTCCTGCGGGATGCGCGCGACCGTCTCGTCCAAGATGTTTAGTAAGGGAACGCTTACCGCATCTTTCATTTTGTTGTAATAAAGGTGTGCGATATTGCAGGGCATGGCGATGAAATCCACGTTATAGCCCGCGAGTTCTTTGAGCCCCGCGAGTATTGCTGTGCTCAGCTTCTCATGATCGATCGGCCTGTCCGGATAAAACGGGGTGGGCAGGGAGTAGATCAGCATCGCGGGGAAATCCATGTCGAACTTTGCGCCATATTGAAATGCACATTCCTGGATGATCATGTCGATAAACGGGGCGGTGGATCTCGGCCCCATACCAGCCAATATACCGATCTTTTTATTCATAAAGCCCCTGTTAACTAAAACATTATTAAAATCAACATAAATTATATCATTTCGACGGAACATTTCATATCATAACACCGTCTAAACGGTATGAAAAAAATGATGTGTGTGTATTTCGCCCAGCATCATGGTACATTGCCGATATATGTTGTTTGTATGTCGGAATTGTAACATTTGGGCTGATATACTTGAAAATACGGCTTAATTATGCTAGTTTCTGTATTGTGAATGCTATCAGGCATATGAATAACGCGTACAGGGCTAAGGAAGCTTGGCCTTATATTTTTGAGATCAAATAAATGGAGAATGGTATGAAAAAGTGGTCTGGCGGGAATCGCGACGATAGGAACAACTTACTAGACGATCGGGACGCTGACACGGAATATGGCGGATCCGAGCGTGTAACGCCGCCTAAAACCGCACCCGGTGCGCAGAAAAGTGCGGATTCGTTGGAAATCGACGATTACGAGATTAAATCGAAAAAGGTTATGCTTGTGAAAAACAAATTCCCAAAATCGAAAAAGCGCTGGAGCGTTCGCAAGAAAGCGATCGTATTTTCCTGCATCGGCGTTGTCGCCGCGGCGCTGATATTTCTGGGTGTATGGGCGCTGATCATTACGTCCGATCCGCTTGCGCAGTTTAACCCGGAGCCCACGCCGCCTCAGGTGACTGAAACGCAGCCGAGCTCCGAGACGAGCGGACAGCCTGGCGAACCGACGCCATCCCCGACGCCTGATCCGGAAGCGGTACTGCTGTCTCAGTCAGACCAGGCAATGCTGGCGCAGAAGTTCGTCAATATTTTATTGATCGGCGTGGATCATTCCGTTGAGCGTGATACCTGGAACGGCAAAAAAGACTTCCATGCGGATGTGATGATCGTACTCAGCATCAACAAAGAGACCAACAAGGTCAGCATGATATCGCTGCCGCGCGATACTTATGCGCAAGTTCCCGGTGTGGACGGCATATACAAGCTCAACGCGTCCATCAACTGCGGCGGCGGCTGGGGCGACAGCGGATTCCAAAAGGTATGCGAATCTGCGGAGTGGATGCTCGGCAATGTCGTGAAGCTTGACGGTTATTTTGCGGTCGATATGAACGCCGTCAAGGGGCTGGTCGATGCGATCGGCGGAGTCGATTACGATCTGGATATCTCCTTCGACAACATGGGGCGCAAGTATACGAAGGGCTTTCAGCACATGGACGGCCAGGCGGTACTCGATTACCTGCGTGTCCGCAAAGCGGAGCACATCGTCGAAAAGAACCAGGCGTCTGACTCGAATCGCGTAAACCGACAGAAAAAGATGCTGATTGCAATATTTGAAAAGATCAAGGGCAACGGGCTGCTTGCCGGCATACCCGACCTGATTACCGCGTTTGACGGAAATCTGGAATATAATCTGTCGTTTAATCAGATTGCCGCGCTTGCCTATTATGCCTTAACGAATGTGGACACGGAAGATATTCAGATGTATTCCATGGGCGGCGGAAGCCGGAATATATTCAACTGGAACTTTGTCATCACGGACCAGACGAACCGCCTGAAGATCATCAAGGAAGTCTATGGCATGGACGTGCCCAAGCGCACGAGCTATATGTTGCCCGCCGCGCAGCTGCTGTGGGGGCAGATGCAGGCCCCGCATTATACCGAGGTCGCGAAGCCGATATTGGATCAGGTGAAGGCGCTGCTGGATGCGGATGCACTGAAGCCCGTGAAGCCGACACAGACGCCCTCGCCGACGCCCTCGCCCTCGCCGACACCGGGTGAATCGACGGTGCCCACCGAAAGCACGACTCCCACGCCCACGGCAACTGCTGCGCCTACGGTGACGCCTCCGCCGGGCGGCTGGCAGCAGTATGGACCGGATGTAATTGCTTTGTACAATCAGGTCATGAGCGAATACGACGCGTTGGTTGGCTACGAAAGCTACGAATCCGGAGAAGAGCTGCTGGCATTGGAGAAGCAGTTTAAGGATACGGATATTCCCAAGCTGTGCGGCATGTTTGGAATCAAAGTGCCGACTGCCAGTAATTGGAGGCTCAACTATGAAACCGATCCGAAAGTAAACGAAGTGAACGTAGATTTTAATTAAATTAATTCAACAAAACCGCTGACATCGTTCAGCGGTTTTTTGTTATTGTTTCAAAATGGCAACCTTCATGAATTTCACAGCTTTTCCTCGTATATCGGTATCTTTTTTCAAAGATACTAAGCAGTGAGAAATAAATGAAAGGAGCTAGAAAATGTCACAATTGAACAAGCTCGAACTGCAGAATTTACGCCATTTGATTGGCGCGCATGAAACTGCTTATCAGAAGATGCAGACCTATGCGCAGCAGTGCAACGATCCTCAGGTGAGGTCGTATTTTGAAAAATCTGCGCAGGATGCGCAAAAAACGAAACAGCAGCTGCTGTCATTTTTAGGTTAGGAGGCAGATTATGCAGAGTAAAAACCAACAGGGCGGCTATTCCGCAAAGAGCGGATTCATGCAAAACACGCGTATGGAGAGCGGTATGATGGATAACACCCAGTCGGCTGGAATGGCGGGCGGCGGATTGCAGGAGAAAGCGATGGTCAACGACGCGCTCTCGAATGTCAAGAGCAGCCTGACGACGTATGCAAACGTGATTTCGGAGTGTGCGAATCCGAATTTACGACAGGCAATCCAGCAGATTCGCAATAACTGTGAAACCTCACAATATGAGCTCTTCAAGATTGCGCAGAGCAAAGGCTACTACCAGCCGGCAACAATGGCCGACGACAATGAAGTGCAGCAGACAAAAAGCGAGTTCAATTCGTAACCGGTGGAATGGGTCCAACGGAGGAAAACGAAAGCGAGCGGCAACTATGCCGCCCGCTTTTACTATTTAATACTTTATAAATTTGCTGCCGGGCGCACCGCAGATGGGGCATGCGTCGGGCACTTGCGTTTCGATATTGCCGCACACAGGACAAAGATAATAGGAGACCTCAGCCTCGTCGTTCAGGTTTTTAAGCACCTTGCTATAAAGCTTAGCATGGACTTCCTCCGCTTTCTTCGCAAAGGTGAAGATGCGCTGGGCAGCGCGGTTTCCCTCCGCCTCGGCGGTCTTGACGAACTCGGGATACATCGACTTATACTCGTGTGTTTCGCCTTCGATGGCATCTTTTAAATTATCCGTGGTATTGCCAATCCGCCCCGCCACCTCGAATTCTTTAAGCGCATGAATGGTTTCGGCATCGGCTGCGGCGCGAAAAAGCCTCGCGGCGTTGAGTTTGCCTTCCGCTTCCGCCTGCTTGGCGTAAGCCGTATATTTGCGGTTTGCCTGGGACTCACCCGCAAAAGCTTCCATCAGGTGATCCATCGTTTTGTCTTTGCTCATAATTTTCTCCTTCGGTCATTTTAGAGTAATTTTTGCCTGTTTTAAGAAATATTAAAATTGTTATGTCATTATAGCATCCCATATTTGCCCTGCGCAACGATATAACCCGGATTCGTATGTATGCGGGTGGCTGGCCTGTCATAAAAATAGGGAGAGAACGCATTGCGGGGTGAGTTTATGGTAATTAAACACAGACACCTGTTTCCCGGGAATAACACGAGCATGGGTTTTTTCTCTTATTACGCACACGTCCTGCCGCAGCGGGAAGCCAACCACATATTCTGCCTGAAAGGCGGGCCGGGCGTGGGCAAGTCCACGTTCATGCAGCGCATCGCGGACCGGATGGCGGACGAAGGCTATTCCATCGAATACCTGCACTGCTCGTCCGATCCGGAATCGCTGGATGGGATCGTGATTCCGGCGCTGCGCGTGGCGCTCATCGATGGCACCGCGCCGCATATCATTGATCCGATAAACCCGGGCGCAGTCGATGAGATTGTTAACCTTGGCGAACACTGGGATTTGGCCGGAATCAAGCAGCATAAATCGCAAATCATTGCCGTAGGCGAACAGGTGGGACAGCTTTTCCGGAGGGCATACCGCTATCTGGCAGCCGCTAAATGCCTGATGGACGATGCGCTGGCGCTTTATATGACGGAAAGCATACCGGCGGGCGTTTACGCGGAGGCGGACAGAATCGTAAAAGCGCATATCCCCGGCTTTATATCAGGAACAAAGCCGGGCAAAGTCCGAAAGATGTTTGCGAGCGCGTTCACACCGCTCGGTGTGGTCAGTCACGTCGATACGCTGATCCGCGGCGATTATACGGTATATACGGTGGAGAGCCGCTGGGGTGCCGGCGTAACGCAGCTGTTAGCCCACATATCCGAAAAGGCTATGGCATACGGACTGGATGTTGAGCAATACTATTGTCCCATGGACCCGGAGAAGAGGATCGATCATCTGATTATCCCCGCGATTGGTCTCGCAATCGTTTCAAGCAACCGGTACATCAACGTGTCCGTAACCGCGCAGACGGTGATCGACTTGGCCCAATACGCCGATCAAGCGCCTGCAGCCGAGTTCGATGAGCGCGAGTTCGACGTGATGCTGCGAGAAGCGCTGTTTACTTTGAATCGCGCCAAGGTGACGCACGATGAAATAGAAAAGTATTACATTCCGTATATGGATTTTCAGGCGGTAGACCGCAAACGCGAACAAATCATTAAAGCCATACTTGCATTGATACCATAATACCCGAATCGTTAAAGCGCTTTAGCCGGGGCACGAGTCTGCCCCGGCTAAATTTTGCGCAATAAGCGCAATGCCTGCGCACGTTTTGCAGCTTCATTTATGGTATCCTTTTATTCCATTGCCGTGTTATAATAAACAAAAATCTCCCACGTAAATCCGGCGCAACGAGAGACCGGATTGCATGAGTATGGGGCGAAGGGGAACTCCGGTTATGGTTATCAATTTGGACATGCTTTATGGCAGCAAAGCTGCCTGCCAGCAACAGCGCTATAAAGAGGCCTGCGGGCGCTTTGCCGCGCTCTATGGCGGGCGGCCCGATATCTTTGTATCGGCGCCGGGGCGCAGCGAACTGGGCGGAAACCATACTGACCACCAGCACGGCATTGTTCTGACCGCCGCGGTCGATCTGGATACAATCGCCGCGGTGTGCAGGCAGAGCGATCCGGTAATCGAAATTTGTTCGGAGGGTTATGCGCCGTTTTTGGTCGATCTGGAGAGGCTTTTGCCGGTTGCGGATGAAGCGGGGAATTCGGCTGCGATCGTGCGCGGCGTGGCAGCGGCGTTTAGCAGCCGCGGCTATAATACGGGCGGATTCAAGGCTTACGTCACATCGGACGTGTTGCCAGGTTCCGGGCTCTCTTCCTCAGCCTCCTTTGAAGTGCTGATCGGTGCGATCATGAGCCATCTGTATAACGGTGGCAGCGTGCCCGCTGCAGAGATCGCAAAGATCGGACAGTTTGCTGAAAACGAATTTTTCGGCAAACCGTGCGGACTGCAGGATCAGATGGCCTGTGCGTTGGGCGGCGTGTCGTATATCGATTTTAAGGATACGACGGCGCCCGTTTATGAAAGCATTGACTTTGGACTGTCCGCGCATGGCTTTGCGCTGTGCATCACGAATACCGGAGGCAGCCACGACAATCTGACCGGCGAGTACGCGGCAATTCCGGGTGAGATGGGGACGATCGCACAGAATTTTGGCCAGCGGTGGCTGCGCTTCTGTGACGAGCAGGAAGTAGTTTCACGCCTGCCGGAGCTTCGGGCTGCCTGCGGCGACCGGGCTGTGCTGCGCGCGCTGCATTTCTTCCGCGAGAACCGACGCCCGCAGGAAATGGCTGCGGCGCTGCGAAAGGGCGACTTTGCCGAATTCCTGCGCGTGGTGAACGAAAGCGGGCGTTCCTCCTTTGAATACCTGCAGAACGTGTCCGTTTCCGCGACCCCGGAGTCGCAGCCTGTGGGTATCGGCCTGGCACTCAGCGAGCGCCTGTTGGAAGGCCGCGGCGCATGGCGGGTGCATGGCGGCGGCTTTGCGGGCACCATACAAGCCTATGTGCCAACGGATATGGTGGAAACGTACCGCAATGCGATGGAGGCTGTTTTCGGCAGCGGCTGCTGCTATGTGTTGTCCTTCCGCTCTTCCGGCCTGACCGCTGTGGAAGGGGTGATCCTGAATGGCTGAGCTGCGCTATCATCCGCTCATCGACGACTGGGTCATCATCGCTTCGCACCGGCAGGCACGGCCTGCCATGCCCAAAGACTGGTGCCCGTTCTGCCCCGGTTCAGGGAAGGTGCCCGACGAAGGCTATACGGTGCTTCGCTATCCCAACGACTTCCCGGCGCTTTCGCAGACGCCGCCGCCCGTGGATGACGTCGCCACGAGTTTTTTTAAAACGATGCCCGCTTACGGACGCTGCGAGGTGATACTCTATTCGTCGGAGCATGAGAAGCGGCTATGCGAGCTGTCCGACGCGAATATGGAGGCTTTGGCGCACGTCTGGCGGGAAGCTTTCGTGGATTTCAAAAAGGATAAACAAATCAAGTACGTTATGATATTTGAAAACCGCGGGGAAGCGGTAGGCGTGACGATGCCGCATCCGCATGGGCAGATATACGGCTACAGCGTGCTGCCCAAAAAGCTGGAGCTGGAGCTCAAATCGGCTTCAGAACATTTCCGGCAGAATTATACGTGCCTCTATTGCAGGCTGCTTGACGCGGAGCAGCGCGCCGACAAGCGCGTCATCTTCGAGAACGAGCATTTTTCCGTCGTGCTGCCATTCTTCACCGAGTACCCTTATGGCGTCTATGTGTTTTCGAAGCGTCATGTGCCCTCCATCGATGAGATGACCGATGAGGAATTAACGGCGCTGGGGCTTACGGTCCGGGATGTTTCCGGAATGTATGACACGCTTTTTGACACGCTGTTTCCGTATATGATGTGCATGCACAATGCACCGGTCAATATGGGGAAAATGCAGGATATCTGGCATTTCCACATCGAGTTCTTTCCGCCGATGCGTTCGCGAGACCAACTGAAATTCAACGCATCCAGCGAAACGGGGGCGTGGGCGCACTGCAATCCCACCTGCCCGGAGGAAAAAGCGCAGGAACTGCGGGATGCATACAGGCGGTATAAGCAGCGCTGAACGGATACGATGACCGCCTGACATAACAACGGAATCAGGGGGTAATTTAATGAACATTCTGGTTTATGGCGCGGGCGTACTTGGGAGCTATCTCGCACACGTTCTCAAGCGCGGCGGCCACGAGGTTACGGTGCTGGCACGCGGAAGGCGGCTGGAAGAGCTTCGGGAAACAGGGCTCGTCATCCGGCATTATCTGCAGCGCAAAACCACGTGTGATACGGTCCGGCTGACGGACGCCTACGGCGTACACGACGCCTATGACGCGGTGTTCGTGGTGGTGAGGAGGAGTCAACTGGACGAAATTCTTCCTCAGCTATGCCAAAACGAAACTGACCCGCTGATCGTGCTGGTGGGCAACAACATAAACGCGTGCGAAACCCTGCAATTCATACAATCGCACAGCCGTGTGCCAAAGCGCGTAGCCTTTGCGTTCCAGACGACGGGCGGACGCCGTGAAAACGGCATCGTCATCAGCGTCCACAAGGGCGGGGGCAAGCTGACGGCAGGCAGCCTGGACGGCGACCCGGCCTGTGAGCAGCAGTTAAGGCAGGCGTTTGTGGGCACACGGCTCAAACTGGCGCTGCGCAGCGATATGGACGCTTGGCTCAAAAGCCACGCGGCGTTTGTACTTCCCATCGCTTTTGTCTGTTACCGGGCAAACGGCGACCTGAAGCGCGTGGCGCGTGATAAGGCGGTCATCCATCGCGCCATCGACGCAATGGATGAAGCGTATCGTATGCTGGAAGCCTGCGGATTTCCGCCGCCCGCCGAAGACGTGGAGTTTGTACGGCGGCACCGTTTCAGGTGCTTTTGGATGCTGAAATTGATGGCCGCGACACCGATCGGACGGCTGGCTGCCAGCGACCACGCGATGAACGCCGTAGACGAAATGCGGCGGTTGTATGACGATTTCTGTGTATTCAAGGAATGCGCGAATATTGTAACGCCCGCATGGGACGAACTCTCAAAATACATGCCCGAAGCCTAGTGGATAAAGCGGCGATTACCCGGATATTGAAACAGAGAATATCGCTGACGGCGCGGTTTCACCCATAATGGAATATCCCCGGCCAGCGCCGGATCATCACCCAGGCACGCTGCTGTGGAAAGGACCTGCCCGAATGCAAAATCTTCTGCTGCCTGTTAAAGCCATACTGCCGCTTGTGTTGCTCGTATCGCTCGGATACGTGCTGAAAAGGCTGAAACTGCTCTCGAATCAGACTCTGACCGCGATGAACAAAATCGCGTTCAGAGTATTCATTCCTTTCATGATTTTCTATAACCTTTACAGCGCCGACGCGTCGCAGGCCTTCAACGGGCCGGTTATCCTCTATGCAGCGGTGACGATTACGCTCACGTTCATATTGCTGATGGTGTTCGTTCCGTTGTTCGTAAAGGATAACCCGCGGCGCAGCGTGATGGTGCAGGGCATTGCGCGCAGCAACATACTGCTGATGGGCGTACCCGTCGTCGCGCAGCTATGCGGCCAGGTCGGGTTTGCAGGGGCCGGGAGCCTCGGGCTTATTACGATCATCGTGGCGGTCGTTGCGCCCATCAACAACGTATTTGCCACGCTCGCCTTTGGCATATTCAAGGACGGCAAGATTAAAGCAGGGAAGATGTTGCTGGATATCGTCAAAAACCCGCTGATCATCGCATCGGCGCTCGGTATCGTCATGCTCCTGCTGAATGTCAGGCCGCCGGATATACTGGATGAGTTCATCGGCAACGTGGCAGGGATCGCGACGCCGCTTGCGCTGATACTGCTGGGAGGCTTTTTCGACTTTAGCACTGCGGCGGGATGCGCAAGGCATATCGCTGTCGCCCTCGCGGGCAAGCTCATCGTCATTCCGGCTGTCATGCTGACAGGCGCGGTGCTGCTGGGCTTTCGCGGTCTGGAACTGATATCGCTGCTGCCGGTTTTCTGTGCGCCGACGGCGGTGGTGTCGTTCACCATGGCGGAGCAGATGGGTGGGGACTGCAATCTTGCCGCGCATATCGTGGTATTCAGCACCGCGGCGTTTGCCGTGACCTTTGTCGGTTGGGTTTTTCTGCTGCGCGAGCTCTCATTGTTTTAAAACCTCTAAAAGGTGTTGCATAATTATACATGATATTGTATAATTATAAACATCAATGTGGAGGTCAAAGAAAATGGCAAAGACGAAAATATTGCTGGCTTATTCGGGCGGACTGGACACCTCGGTGATCATCCCGTGGCTGAAGGAGAATTACGACTGCGAAGTGATCGCCGTGGCGGCGGATGTGGGGCAGGGCGAAGAGCTTGAGCCGCTGCACGAGAAGGCCGCGAAAAGCGGCGCGAGCAAGCTGTATATTGAAGATTTAAAGGAAGAGTTCGTAACGGACTTTATCTATCCGACGCTCAAGGCGAGCGCGGTATACGAGGGCAAATATCTGCTCGGTACGTCGATGGCGCGGCCGCTCATCGCCAAGCGCCTCGTGGAGATTGCGAAGATTGAGGGCTGCGACGCGATCTGCCATGGCGCGACGGGCAAGGGCAACGACCAGGTGCGCTTCGAGCTTACGATCAAGGCACTCGCGCCCGGTATGAAGAGCATCGCGCCCTGGCGTATCTGGGACATCCGCTCGCGTGAGGACGCGATCGCGTTCCTTGAAGCGCGCAACCTGCCGCTGCCGGTATCCAAGAAGCGCCCGTACAGCATGGACCGGAACCTCTGGCACTTAAGCCACGAGGGTGCGGACCTCGAGGACCCGTGGAACGAACCGCAGGACGATCTGTACCTCATCTGCACATCCCCGGAAGCCGCACCGGACCAGCCGGAGTATGTCACGATTGACTTCGAGCAGGGCATCCCTGTCGCAGTGGACGGAAAGAAGCTGCCGCCGATTGAGATCATCGAAGCGCTCAACGCGATTGGCGCGAAGCACGGCGTGGGCATTGACGACATGGTGGAGAACCGGCTCGTCGGCATGAAGTCCCGCGGGGTGTACGAGAATCCGGCGGGCACGATCCTGTTCGAGGCACACCGCGCGCTCGAGAGCATCACGCTCGACCGCGACACGCTGCATTACAAACAGGGCGTTGCCTTGAAGTTCGCAGAAATGGTATACTATGGGCAGTGGTACACGCCGCTGCGGGAAGCGCTCAGCGCGTTTGTGGACGCGACGCAGCAGACCGTCACCGGCACCGTGCGCATTAAGCTCTACAAGGGCCGCTGCGCTGCCGCGGGTGTGCAATCTCCCTATTCACTCTACAGCGAAGCGTTTGCCACGTTCGGCAGGGACGAAGTCTACAACCAGAAGGATGCGGAGGGCTTCATCAACCTGTTTGGGCTGCCGATCAAAGTGAAAGCGCTGCTGGACGAACAAAGGAAATAGTATGAGCAAGAAGATGTGGGGCGGACGCTTTTCGGCAGAGACCGACGAAGTGGCCGCGGGTTTTCATTCGTCGATTCAGTTTGACTGCCGCCTGTATCGTATGGACATCCTCGGCAGCATGGCGCACGCACGCATGCTAGGCCGGGTGGGCATCCTCAGCGAGGACGAAAGCGAGGAGATCATCGCCGGGCTGGAGGAGATATTAGAGGACATCGATAGCGGGCAGGTGCAGTTCTCCGAGGGCGATGAGGACATCCACATGAATATCGAGCGGCTGCTGACCGAGCGCATCGGCGACGCGGGCAAGAAGCTGCACACGGGCCGCAGCCGAAACGACCAGGTCGCGCTGGACGCGCGTATGTTTTTGCGTCAGGCATGCCTCAACATCGGCAAGCAGGTGAAGGCGCTGATGGGTACGCTGATCGGTATCGCGGAGGATCACTTACAGTCCATCATGCCCGCGTACACCCATATGCAAAAGGCGCAGCCCACCACACTCGCGCACTATATGATGGCGTACTGTGAGATGCTTTTCCGCGACTGCGAGCGGTTTGACCGTGCGTACGACGCCGCCGATGTGATGCCGCTGGGCTCCGGCGCGCTCTGCGCCACGACCTATCCGCTCGACCGCGCGATGGTCGCGAAGGAGCTGGGTTTCTCCACGATCACCAACAACAGCATGGACGCGGTGAGCGACCGCGACTTCGCGTTGGATTTCATCTATGCCTGCAGCATGTGCATGATGCACCTCTCGCGCTTCTGCGAGGAGATCGTGCTGTGGTCCACCAACGAGTTTGCGTTCGTGTCCTTAAGCGACGCGTATTCCACCGGTTCGTCGATCATGCCGCAAAAGAAGAACCCCGACATGGCGGAGCTCATCCGCGGCAAGACGGGCCGCGTCTACGGCGACTTAACCGCACTGCTGACTATGATGAAAGGGCTGCCGCTTGCGTACAACAAGGACATGCAGGAGGACAAGGAGGCGCTGTTCGACGCGTACGACACCGTAACGGCCTGCCTCACGGTGTTCACCGGCATGATACGCACTGCGGAGTGGCGCACCGAGCGAATGTACAAGGGCGCGGGGCTGGGCTTCACCAACGCGACGGATGCGGCGGATTATCTTGTAAAAAAGGGTATGCCGTTCCGTGACGCGCACGAAGTGGTCGGGCGGCTCGTGCTGCACTGCGAGCGGGAGGGCAAAGCCATCGGAGAGCTGCCGCTTGACGAGCTGAAGCTGATCGACTCTACGTTCGAGGAGGACGTCTACAGCGCAATATCGTTGGAAAGCTGCGTATCCAACCGTGCGGTGTACGGCGGGCCGAGTGAGGCAAGCGTACAAAAACATATCGATAAGATCAAAGAATTTCTGATGCAGTAAGCGGGGGAGTACGATGGCGTTTTCATGGACAGGCCTTACGCTGATGCTGCTGATCATGCTGCCAAGCATGGCATTCGCTCTGCTCTTTCCGCCAATGCATGTGCCGGATAATCAGAACCGCCCGCATTTGGTGTTTGCGATACTCGAGCGCATCGGTCAGGCGGGCTGCGTTATTCTGTCGATGTTTACGGTGCTGCGGCTGGGGATGAGCGCTTGGTCTGCGCTGTGTTTGATTTGTCTGATCGTGTATTACGGCCTCTGGATTCGCTATATCGCGAAGGGACGCGTTTACAGGTGGCTGTTTGCGCCCTTTCTGGGCATCCCCGTTCCGATGGCGGTTTTCCCGATAGCAACGTTCGGCTTTGCCGCCGCGTGGGGGCAATCGATCTGGCTGGGGGCCGCGGCTGTCGTGATGGCGGTGGGCCATATTGCTGTCAGCTTGAATTCATATCGGAGTATCCGCTGAGCCGTCTGCCGATGCCGCCTCTGGCGGCTTTTCTGTTTCACACTGTAAGCATTTCCCCCGATGTACGCATATCACTCCGCCGCACGTTTTGCACGTCCATTCGCGGGCCTGCTGCCCGAGAAAAGCTTTCATGCCATTATCGCGTATGCACGCCAGATTCTCCAGCATGCTCATACCGTATTTTTCACGGTACCGCTTGTCGAGGCCTTTCAGCCGCGCGCAGGGACGGGGGCAGGGGCTGCAATTCACCCAGCCGTTTTGCAGGCGCTTTTCACAATTTTTGATTACGCAGCGCAGGCGGGACACCGGTTTCGGAACGGCGTTGTCTCGGCAGCCCGAGCAGCGGTTGGTATCGCGCTGGTAAGCAAGGCACAGCGCGCAGTTCATGCCGCACGGTGCGATTAACGAAACATCCATGGCTGCCTCCGAAAAGATTTCGCGGTTCTGTCCTTCCCTCCGGATGATATACGATGCTTTTTACTTGGCTTCGCACTTCAGGCACTTCCCGCTATGCATACACTTAAGCCCGCCGCAATGCGGGCATGTCCATTGCACCATTTGGCTGCTGATGAAATCGCTGATGCCCTTGTCCCGGATATGCACGAGGTTTTGAGACAGGTTGGTGTTATATTTTTCGCGGTAGCGTTTATTCAGCTGTTTTAATCGCGTACAGGGCTTTGGGCAGGGGCTGCAGTCGTTCCAGCCGTTTTGATGCCGGGTTTCGCAGTTCTTGATAACACAATGCATGCAAGAATCGAATGGAATGCGGTCGCTGCGGCAGCTGCAACAGTGATTCTTCTCGCGCTGGAAGGCATAGCACAATGCGCAGTTGATGCCGCATGGGGCAATCAGGGAAACGTCCATGGCAACCTCCGAAAATCGCTGATGTCAATCTGTCCGGCCCCGGTGATGGTTGTCGTGCTCAGCAGCGCGGTGCTGGCTCTATGCAAACGCCTCTTCGCGGTTACCGGGTTTGCCCGCTGCCCCGGATGATGTATTTGTATGTGGTCAGTTCTTCAAGGCCCATGGGACCTCTCGCGTGCAGCTTCTGTGTGCTGATGCCGATTTCTGCGCCGAAGCCGAATTCGCCGCCGTCGGTGAACCGCGTGGACGCGTTGACGTACACCGCCGCCGCATCGACGCGCGCAAGGAACCGCTCGGCATTCGCATAGTCCTTCGTCACAATGGACTCGGAATGCTTGGTGCCATAGGTGTTGATATGGTCAATCGCCTCTTCGAGGGTGTCAACGACCTTCACGGCAAGTATATAATCCAGAAATTCGGTATAATAATCGTCTTCGGTTGCGGGCTTGCAGGGGATGATCGCCTGTGTGCGCTCGCAGCCTCGCAGCTCTACGTTCGATAGCCGCTGCGCCATCATGGGCAGGAACTGTTCTGCGACAGCCGCATGTACGAGCAGCGACTCTGCCGCGTTGCAGACCGAGGGGCGACTCGTTTTGGCGTTGTGGATGATCTCAACACCCATAGCAAGGTCGGCGGTTTCGTCGATGTACACGTGACAGTTGCCCGTTCCCGTCTCGATGACCGGAATCGTCGCGTTTTTCACGACGGACTGAATGAGCCCCGCGCCGCCGCGCGGTATCAGCACGTCGATGAGGCCGTTTAGCCCCATCATATAGGTTGCAGCTTCGCGCGCGGTATCCGAGATCAGCTGCAGCGCTCCTTCGGGCAACCCCGCCGCATAGGCGGTCTTGGCCATTACGTCCACGATCGCCTGATTGGAATGGATTGCGTCGCTGCCGCCGCGCAGCACCACCGCGTTGCCTGTTTTTATGCACAGCCCCGCGGCGTCGGAGGTGACGTTGGGCCGCGCCTCATAGATGATGCCGATCACGCCGAGCGGCACACGCTGCTTGCTGATGGAGAGACCGTTCGGCCGCAAAACCCCGTGGAGCACTTCGCCGACCGGGTCGCGTAGCGCCGCGACATCGCGCAGGCCCTGCGCCATGGCTTCGATACGCTTCAGGGACAGCGAAAGCCGGTCGATCATCGCCGCGGGTGTGTTCCTGTCGCGCGCGGCCTCCACATCCTTAGCGTTCTCGGCCAATATATATTCGGCGCTCTGCACCAAGGCGTCGGCCATGGCAAAAAGGACGGCGTCTTTTTCCTTCTCGCCCATGCACGCGAGCGCATAGGATGCTTTCTTGGCGGCCTTGGCCTGGTCGAGTATATGCTGCATAGATCGATCCTCCCAAATGTTGACGCCATTATAACATCATTTGCATCGGATGTCACGGGCATGTATAATACTTGGGACGGAGGGCTGATATGACGCTGGACGGACTGACACTGTATTACGCGGTAAAGGAAATCAGGGAAGAGATTACAGGCTGCAAGGTGGATAAGGTGCACCAGCCGCAGCCGGATACCGTTGCACTTGCGCTGCGCGCGCCGGGGAAAAACCCGCGGCTATTGATTTGCGCGGGCGCGGCGGATTCGCGCATGCACCTGACGGCCCAGAAATACGAGAACCCGAAGGTTCCGCCCATGTTCTGCATGTTTCTGCGCAAACACCTGACCGGCGCGAAGATCACAGACGTCGCGCAGACGGGGCTGGAACGCATCGTATCCATATCGCTGGAGACCAAGGATGAATTAGGCCTTCCACGCGCCATGACGCTCGTTGCGGAGCTGATGGGCAAGTACTCCAACGTCATGCTGTTAAACGAAAACGGCGTCATTATGGACAGCCTGCGCCATGTCACAGAGGCGCAGAGCCGCGTGCGAAGCGTGCTGCCCGGCCTTGCCTATGCGCTGCCGCAGTCGGACAAGCTGAACCCCATGACCGTATCGCATGCCACGCTGGCCGAGATGCTCGGCAAGCGCCGCGGCAAGGGGATGAGGGGTTACCTCTCGCAGCTTTTGCAGGGCATATCCACGCAGACCGCCGATGAGATTCTGTTCCGTTATATGCCGCAGGGCTACGCGCCGCAGCCGCGCGAGGAAGAACGGCTGGCGGATGTAATTAAAGCGTTTTTCGGCGAGGCGCCGCAGCCCGTGATGTACAGCCGCATCGGCGTGCCGTTCTTTTATGCGCCCAAGGCATATGCCAGCGTCCCGGCGGACGAGATACAAAGCTTTGGCCGCGCCAACGAGATGATTGACCGGTTCTATTTCCGCCTTCGCGAGATGGCGTTGCTTGCGCATAAGCGGGAGGCGCTGGGCCGCATTGCAGGAAAGCTGCTGGAGAAGCTGGGTTCATTGCTCGAAAAGCAGCTGTTTGCAGTGGAGCAGGCACGGCAGGCGGAGCAGCTTAAAACTTTCGGCGATCTGGTCACCGCCAATATCTATCGTATCACCCGCGGCATGAATACGCTGGTCGCGCAGGATTTTGAGACGGGGGAGGACGTCGCCGTACCGCTCGATGTGCGGCTCTCGCCCGCAGCCAACGCGCAGCGGTATTATAAGAAGTACAACAAGCTCAAAAGCAGTATGGATATGGCGTCGGAGCGCATGCGCAAGACGCAGGAGAGCATCGCGTTTCTGGAAAGCGTGCAGGCGTCTCTCGACGTGTGCGAGACGCTGGATGAACTGACTGAGGTCGAGTATGAGCTTTCGAGGGCGGGCTTCATCAAAGCCGTGGGCACGGCATCTGTCAAACCGACTGAAAAGCCCTCGTCACCGCACCGGTTCGTGTCGTCCGACGGCATCACGATTTACGCGGGCAAAAACAACCGTCAGAACGATGGACTCACGATGCGCATGGCGGAGCCGACGGATATCTGGCTTCATACCAAGGATATTCCGGGGTCGCATGTGCTGATTGCCGGTGTGAAGGGGAGCGTGCCGGACAGCACGCTGCTCGAAGCCGCGGTGATCGCCGCGACGCTCAGCAAGGCGGGCAGCTCGACCAAGGTGGCGGTGGATTACGCGCCGCGCAAGAACGTACGCAAGCCGAACGGAGCGAAACCCGGCATGGTGGTGTACGAGGGGTACAACACGGTGCTGGTCACACCCGACCGAGCACTGTTTGAACGCCTGCTGCAAAAATAGGCAGTCATAACAAAAAAGATTCGAATTCTTAGGGATGACTCTAAGATTTTTGTGGATTCCGAATAGAAACATGCCTTCGAAGATTGGCCTGCCAGTGGCAGACCAATCCCCCGAGAAAGGCAAATAAAAAGATGGGTTATGCATATAAAAACCGCTGACAAACATAGTTTGTCAGCGGTCTAATCCCGAAGGCCTTTTTTCGCTCGTTACTTCGTATCGAGTGTTTTTTCTTCCGTTTCAGCGTCTTCAACCGTCGCGATTGCGCCTTTGGTAAAAACCAGACGAACCTTGTCGGGAAGTGCTTCGATCGTCACAAGGTCTTCCTTCACCGCTACGATCTTACCGTACATGCCGCCGATGGTCTTGACCATCTTGCCCGGCTGCAGGCTGTCCATCAGCTTCTGATACTCCTTTTTGCGTTTCCGGTTGGGAAGCCACATCATGAGAATCAAAACCGCAAAAATGGCGATATAGGGCAGAAAACTAAGTATAGAGCTACCGATATCCGAACCCATTCCAAAATACCATCCTTCGTATTATCTGAAAAATATATTATATGAGAGTACCGCATTTATCAACAGTTTTTTACGATTATTCCCGATAGTTCTTAAAAAATTCATCTTTAAAGGCAGAAAATCGTCCATCCTCAATGGATTGCCGGATATCGTGTATCAACCGCACACTGGCACGGGTGTTATGGATGGAAAGCAGCGTCGCGCCGAGGATTTCGCCCGCTTTGACAAGATGCCGTATGTATGCGCGTGTGAAATTCCGGCAGGCATAACAATCGCAGCCTTCTTCGATAGGGGAGAAGTCCCGCGCATATTGCGCATTGCGAATGACGACCTTGCCCGTACGCGTGAGCGCTGTGCCGTTTCGCGCGACACGCGTCTGCAGTACGCAGTCAAACATGTCCACGCCGCGCGCGACGCCTTCCACGATGCAATCGAAGCTGCCTACACCCATCAGATAACGAGGCTTATCTTCGGGCAGATGGGGAACAGTGGCATCCAGCATTGCGTACATCACGGGCTTGGGCTCGCCGACCGACAGCCCGCCGATCGCGTTGCCGGGGAAGTCCATAGATGCGATCACGCGTGCGCTTTCGCGCCGCAGGTCCGCATAATCACCGCCCTGCACGATGCCGAACAGCGCCTGATCCTCGCGCTTCTTGGCGTCCTTGCAGCGCTGCGCCCAGCGGTGCGTACGCTCCATTGCCGCGGCGACCGTATTGTAGTCCGACGGCAAAGCGGTGCACTCGTCGAATGCCATGATGATATCCGCGCCCAGCGCCTGTTCAATCTCCATCACGCGCTCGGGGCTGAACATATGTCGTGAGCCATCGAGATGCGAAGCAAATAATGCGCCCTCCTCGGTGATCTTGCGCAGTTCTCCGAGCGAGAACACCTGAAAACCGCCGCTGTCCGTAAGGATGGGCTTATCCCAATGCATGAACTTGTGCAGCCCGCCCGCCTCGCGTACGAGTTCGTGGCCGGGCCGCAGATACAGGTGGTATGTGTTGGACAGCAGTATCTCCGCGCCGGTTTCCTTTACCTGATCGGGCGTCAAGGCCTTGACGGTGGCCTGTGTGCCGACCGGCATATAAACGGGCGTCTGGATCGGCCCGTGCGGCGTGTCGAGGCGTCCTGTGCGCGCGAGGGTATCTTTGCATTTGGTGTTTGTCGTAAAGCTGAAAGCCATAATTCCTCCGTTATAATATCAGCATGGCGTCGCCGAAGCTGAAGAAGCGGTAGCGCAATTCCGTTGCTGCGGCATATAACGCCAGTGTCTGCTCACGCCCCGCAAGGGCCGATACGAGCATGATCAGCGTGGATTCCGGCAGATGGAAGTTGGTGATCAGCGCACCCACCGCCTTGAAGCGGTAGCCCGGCGTGATGAATATGCTGGTTTCGCCGCTGCCCGCGTGCACAATGCCGTCTTCTGTGGATGCCGACTCCAGCGTGCGCACGCTCGTCGTGCCGACTGCGACGATGCGTCCGCCGCGCGGACGTGCCGCGTTGATACTTGCCGCGGTTTCAGCCGTCACGCTATAGTATTCGGTGTGCATGATATGCTCTTCAATTTTGTCCGCCTTGACAGGCCGGAACGTGCCGAGGCCCACGTGCAGCGTGACGCGCGCGATATCGACGCCCATGGCTCCGATCATTCCCAGCAGTTCGGGTGTGAAGTGCAGCCCTGCGGTGGGCGCGGCGGCGGAACCTTCCTCCCGCGCGTACACCGTCTGATAGCGGGATTTATCCTCGAGTTTCTCGTGGATGTAGGGCGGCAGCGGCATTTCGCCGAGCTCGTCGAGCACTTCCTCGAATACACCGTCGCAAACAAAGGAGACGTCCGTTACGCCGTCTTCTTTTTTGTTCAGGATCGTAGCGGAAAGCCGCTCGGAAAACACCACGGTATCGCCGACGCGCAGCTTTTTACCGGGACGGCAGATGATCTCCCAGTCAGTGAGGGAGAGCCGCCGCAGCAGCAGAAACTCGCAGACGCGCTGCGTGCCCTTCTTGATGCCAAAAAGCCTTGCGGGAAGCACCTTGGTGTCGTTGATGACGAGCACATCGCCCTTGCGAAGATACTCCGTGATATCTGAGAAGACGCGGTGTGCCGTCTCGTGGGTTTGCCGGTTGTAAACGAGCAGCCGGGACGCGTCGCGCTGCGCAAGCGGTGTCTGCGCGATCAGGCTCTCGTCAAGCTCGTAATAAAAGTCGCTGGTCTTCAATTATTCCTCCGGTATGCCTAGCTTAAGCTGCTGTGTATCTGCGCCGTATGGGTAACCCATATGCGCGTAGGCGAGCTGCGTCGCGACGCGCCCGCGCGGCGTCTTGTTGATAAAACCGAGCTGAATCAGGAACGGCTCGTATACGTCCTCAATCGTCACGCTCTCCTCGTTGGTTGCGGCGCACAGCGTGTCGAGCCCGACCGGTCCGCCGCCGAATTTACAGATGATCGCCTCGAGGATGGCCTTGTCCACACCGTCGAGGCCGATCTCGTCCACCTCCAGCCGGTCGAGGCCGTACCGTGCGATACGAAGCGTGATGCGCCCTGTGCCGTCCACTTCCGCGAAGTCGCGAATGCGGCGCAGCAGCCGGTTCGCGACACGCGGCGTGCCGCGTGAGCGGGATGCAAGCTCCAGCGCGGCGTCCTCATCGATATCGATATTGAGGATGCGCGCCGAGCGGTGAATGATCTGTGCCAGCTCCTCCGGCGTATACATCTGCAGCCGGTGGATCACGCCGAAGCGGTCCCGCAGCGGCGAGGTCAGTTGCCCTGCGCGCGTGGTCGCGCCCACCAGCGTGAAATGGGGGAGACCCAGACGCAGCGTGCGTGCGGACGGGCCTTTGCCGATCACGATATCGAGCGCGTAGTCCTCCATCGCGGGGTAGAGCACCTCCTCTACACTGCTGTTGAGCCGGTGGATCTCGTCGATGAACAGCACGTCGCCTTTGTTGAGGTTGGTCAGTATCGACGCGAGGTCGCCCGGCCGCTCGATCGCGGGGCCGGAGGTCACGCGGATATTCGTGCCCATCTCGGAGGCGATGATAAACGCGAGCGTCGTCTTGCCGAGACCCGGCGGGCCGTAGAGCAGCACGTGGTCCAGCGACTCGCCGCGGTTCTTCGCGGCGGCCATGAACACCTTTAAATTATCTTTGGCCTTTTGCTGGCCGATATATTCATCGAGCGTCGCGGGGCGCAGGCTGCGCTCCGAAACGGCTTCTTCATCACTGGTTTTGGCTGATACAATGCGGTCTTCTTCCATGCGGCCTCCCTTTACGTAACCCTGATTCATTCGTTATATCGTCTTGTCGGCTGGACTTTGTGTCCTGCTGTGTTGCGAAACCTTGAAATAGCGCTGCTATTCCTGCGGTCTCGCGCCTTGCAGGCCGCAAACCCATCTCGTCAATCTGAAACACCTCATAGAATCAGTGGTTACTTACGCGCCCATGCGCTTTAATGCCATTAGTATGAGTTCTTCCGTGGTGTCGCCGAGGTTCTTGACGGACGACACCGCGCGCATTGCTTCGGTGCGGTTGTAGCCCAGCGCCACGAGTGCGCTGACCGCCTCGGCTTCCTTGTCCGCCGGACCCGCGGGCGCTTCGCTGCCCATATCGAGCGCCTCGGTGGTGGCGATCTTCTCGGCGAGGTCGATGATGATGCGCTGCGCGGTTTTCTTGCCCACGCCGGATATCTTCTGGAACGCGCCTTCGTCTGAGGTGATGATCGCGACCGCGATGTCGGACAGCTTCATTGCGGACAGGATTGCAAGTGCCACCTTGGGGCCAATGCCCGAAACACCCGTCAGGCGGATAAACATCGCGCGTTCCTCCGGCGTGCAGAAGCCGTAGATCGTATGTGCGTCCTCGCGCACGACGAGCTGGCAAAACAGCTTCGCCGTCTGCCCGGTCTTGATGTGCAGCAGCGACTGCGCAGAGGTAAACACGCGGTAGCCCACGCCGCCCGCGTCGATGACCGCGCAATCCCGCTCGGTGCTCGCAATCTCACCCTTGATATAGTCGTACATAGTTTCCTTCCTTACCGGATACGGAACGTATCCGCAAAGCGGCTCGAGTGAGCGTGGCACAGCGCGCAGGCGACCGCGTCCGCCGCATCGTCCGGCCGGATGATTTCGCTCATACCGAGCAGCAACCGTACCATCTCCTGTATCTGCTTCTTTTCCGCGTGGCCATAGCCCACGATGGCCTGCTTGATCTGCATGGGAGTATACTCAAACAGCTCCGCGCCGGTGCCGAAAGCCGCGGCCATTGCGACGCCTCGCGCCTGCGCGACCTGAATGACCGTGGTGACGTTTTTGCCCGAGAACAGCTCCTCGAACGCCACGCAGTCCGGGTCGTACCGCTCGATCAGCTCGCGCACGTTCTCGTGCAGCTTGGAGAGGCGGTGGGGCAGAGGAGTGCCCGCCTTCGTGACGATTGTGCCGCATTCGAGCAGCTTCGCCTTGTCCTTTTCGTATTGTATCACGCCGTAGCCCATGAGCGCGAGCCCCGGATCGATGCCGATGATGATCATACACGATGGGCCGTAATACATCGCAGGGGCGGCCACTGGCCGCCCGTGCAGTCGCTGTATTCCGGCCTAAGCCTTTCCTTTTGATAGTATCATGATAAATGCAACCCGAGGTTCTGTCAAATCAACTGGACGAGGCGGTTCAGGCTCGTTATTTGGTCGTTCTGATACTATCCAGTACATGAAAGATGATATCTGCATCTGTAAATACAGGAGGAAGTATAAGCTTCGTATGATTATGTATACGGTGTACAGTATTGTCATTTCGGTTCAATTCAGCCTTAATCTTGCCTTTAATCGTTGTGGGCGTTTTATTATGATCAGGCCAATAGTAATCGATACTCTCGATCCGGTAATGAATACTGTGGATTCTGCTGAAAGGACGCCACACTCTTTTGCAGTACAGTACACCGTCGGGCGAGGTATAAACCATGCTTTGATACATAAGTCGCCGGTCAATGATATTCCGTACAATTGCTAGTAATAAAAAAAACATAGCGACGATTAACAGGCACCAATCAAAAAAGTAGAAAGGATGATATTTTGTACCGAACATGGCTCTGAAAATGGCTCGCATAATAAACAAGCTAACCGACATTATCGCAAAAAACAAACGGCAGATAAAGACTTTTTGCGCGTATTTCTTATAGGCTATCGGGTCAACAGGATGCTTCATTTTACCTTCCTTACTCCTCTCCCGTGTATCCACCGCCACGACCTCGGCGGGGCGAATATGCACAGACGCATGCAATCTGGTTGATAATGATTTTTTTCTACGATGCGGCATAAGTCCTTTAAGCGTTGAGCAATCCCTTTCATAATTTCATGCTCAGTCTCCATAAGGCATTATGTTATTTGTTCAGATCGTCTATCAAAAGTATCGGTTAGGGGAATCGGTGAATTGACTGAGATACTGCGCAACCATTTTCATATCAGAAAAATATGAAGGGATAAAAATACTTGCTCTTTGATCCGTTCTGTTCCTGCCCATATTGGATTCGCGGGTGTACTCTGCCGTTATAGTACCATGAACAACAATACCCAGCGACTGATGCTTGACCCGTGTAACAGAAAAAATACGAAACGCTGTATCGTAGCCTGTACGGAACCGGAGCAAGGAACCATCCGACTCAAGCCCAACGGATAGTTCGCTTCGTTTGGCATACTTGCGGTCTCTAATGTATGAAGAAAACCGGCTAACAATCGGTATTATTAATACAAAAATGCAAATCTCAGTAAGTAGTGCTGTTTTGACTGAAGATGGCAATTTAAGTATTTCTGAGAGAATGTTATGGTTATCAATCAAATATAACATTATGACAGCGACAACAGATATGATTAATAAGGAAATGAGTAATAAAAATAATTGCTTTCGAATTCCGTATCTCCTATAAGCCTTTGTATCAAATGAATAAGTCATGTCGCTCCTCCGTATTCATTCCTCTCCCGTGATGTCCACCACTACGACCTCGGGCGGGTCGAAGATGCGCGGCAGGTTGTTGCCTGCCCCAACGCCGCGGCTGACGATCAGCGTTCGGGAACCAAAGTCGTACCGACCTCCGGCATAGCGGGGGAAGTAGCCCTGATCGGGCGCGAACAAGCCGTTCAGTATCAGCAGGATGCGTACCTGCCCGCCGTGCGTGTGACCCGAGAGGATCAGGTCGAAGGGATATTGCAGATACGTCTCGATGAGTTCCGGCCTGTGCGCGAGCAGAACATTATAGGTATTGCTGTCCAGATCCGAAAACCTCCGGCGGAGCAGTTCGGGCTCGCTGCGGATGGAAAGCAGTTCGGGGTCTTCGGTATATTCAAAAACCTCCGGATCGTCGATGCCGCAGAGGCAGAGATTGACGCCGTTTACGGTGACATATTCCCGCTCGTTGCTGATCACGGTGACGCCATACCCCTCAATCATCGTTTTGATCTCGTCGTACGCGCCGGACCACCACTCGTGGTTGCCCGAAACATAGTAGGCGGGCGCGATTTCTGACACCCCTTCGAGGAACCGCTGCGCGCCGATCAACGGCTCGGCATCGTCCGCGATGTCGCCCGCAAGCGCAATGATATCGGGCTGCTGCGCCGCAATCCTATTAAGCAGCGGCTGCTGGTCTTCGCCCCAGAGGCGGCTGTGCAAGTCGGCAATCACGACGATGCGCACGCTGCCGGGGCCTACCTTGCCGCTTTGCACCGCGTAGCGGCGCAGCGTCAGGCCGCCGTAAAAGGCCCAGACGAAAAGCCCGGTGAGTATGAATAAAATCATGACAGTTCGCAGCCGCTTTTTATGCTTTTTCTCCTGAACGATGCGCACGATAGACCCCGCTGGTGATGATGGACCAATTCATGTGAGTTTAGTAACATTATACAACTATACGGAGGTCTTGGGAACAGCGAATAAGCCCGGAACATACTTGCTCAACGCCGGGGTGGTTTCCATTATTTCTGCTTGGGTTTTACGAACATGCTGAGCTTGATGGTCTTGATCGGAACGAGCAGCAATACGATGATCTGCGCCGGTATGCCGATGAGGAATACGAGCCAGGTATTCGGCGCCTGAAACGAGAGGTAGATGGACATCAGCACCGCCCATATCATGCCCGAAATGATGATCAGATTGACTTTCCGCTTCCCCCAGATTGAGTTGAACACGAGCAGAACGGTCAATGCGAGCGGAATGGCATAGATGTAGACCATCCATGAGGGCTCGCAAATGGTTACGGAGAACAGGCCGGATATCACGTAAAGCAAAGTGGCGATGAAGAATATCCCGGCTGCGGATACCAGCGCAATGATGATGCGGTTTCTTTTTTTGAGCTTTTTGATGATCGTGGAGAGGTGAATGCGCTCCTTCGGGTGCCCGTCCTCCAGCAGATAGTTGACGGGAACCTGAAACAGGTCGGCCATGCTTTTCAGCACCGTCACATCGGGCGTGGACTCCGCGCGTTCCCACTTGGATATCGCTTTGTCGGTATAATTAAGCTTCTGCGCAAGCTCCGCCTGTGTCCAGTTCATGGATTTGCGCAGGTGCGTGATGTTATTCGCGATGATCGATTTCAGATCCAAATCCGCCATACGTGAGCAGGCTCCCTAAGACAGCTTTTATGCAGTATAACACAACGAATGTAAACAAGCAAATCCGGTCCGAAATCGCTCTACTTTCTGTAGAATTGCTGTTTTATTCTCTACATTGTGGGAAACATTTTATAGAGAGGTGAGCTATTTTGTTTAGAGTGACGAAAAGAGCCGCATATATTACTTTTAATATAGTAAAAGTGCGCTCGAAGCCTGGGCGAAAGATGGGGGAGATTATATGAGCCAGTATGTGATTACCTGCTGTTCGACAGCGGATATGCCGGAAACTTTTTTCCGGGAGAGGGAAATCCCGTTCGTCTGTTTCCACTTCACTATCAACGGAGAGGTGTACCCGGACGACCTGGGCAAAACCATGCCCTTTGAAGAGTTCTACCGAATCATGAGCACAGGCGTGCAGCCCACCACCTCGCAGGTCAATGTGGAGGAGTACACCCGCTTTTTCGAACCCTTTTTACAGGACGGCAAGGATATACTGCATGTGAGCCTGTCCTCTGGCATATCGGGCGCTTATAACTCCGCCTGCGTCGCGCGGGAGCAGCTTTCCGCCAAATACCCGCAGCGCAGGATCGAAATCGTGGATTCGCTCGGCGCATCATCGGGCTACGGCCTGCTGATGGATATGCTGGCCGATGTGCGCGACGGCGGGGCGTCCTTTGATGAGGCGCTTACTTGGGCGGAGAACAACAAGCTTTACATCCATCACTGGTTCTTTTCGTCCGATCTCACGTTCTATATCAAAGGCGGACGGATATCCAAGGCTGCCGGCATGCTGGGCACGATACTCGGTATCTGCCCGCTGCTGAATATGGACGCCGCAGGGCATCTGATCCCGCGCGATAAAATCCGGTCCAAAAAGAAGGTCATCCGTGAAATCGTGGAGCGGATGAAAGAGCATGCCAAAGACGGAGAGAATTACAGCGGCAAATGCTTCATCTCCAACTCAGCCTGCATGGAGGACGCACAGGCAGTCGCGGAACTGGTGGAGGCCGCTTTCCCGCGCCTTAATGGAAAGGTGCTGATTAACAGCGTGGGTACCGTAATCGGTTCCCATACCGGCCCGGGGACGCTGGCGCTGTTCTTTGTGGGAGACAAGAGAACCGACATCGTGGAGCGGGCGTAATCCGTACACGGTTCTCGCCGATTTGTTTTCATTTAAGATAGAATATGAATGGCGCTGGTCTTAGCCAGCGCCATTTTCAGTTCCGATGTTTTGGAAACCATAAGCAGTATCTATCTGCTTTTTTGTGCGTTATCGACCATCAAATTGAGTACCCGCTTCATCGTCTGCAGATCATCCGGATTAATTCCGTTGATGGTGTCATTTTTGAATTCCTCAACCACAGGAATTAGTTCGGTACACAGCCGTGTGCCCTTTTCAGTCAGCTTCAGGTGCTTTATGCGCTTATCTGTGTCATTGCCGGAGCGCAACATCAGGCCATCAGCTTCCATTTTGTGAAGCATTGTAACCACTGTAGGCCCCTTAATACACATTTTCTCCGCAAGCTCATGCTGAGTGATGAATTCGCTCTTCAGAATGTAATACATTGCAATCCATTGCACTCTGGTGACATTATAAGGCCTGAACCTTTTCTCTAGAGCTTCAGCGAATATCTTCGCGCTCCGGCTGGTGATAAAGGCGAGGCAATCATTTAAATCGAACGTGTTAACCACCCGCTTTCTTAAGGATGGCTTTATATTAACATACTTCTGCTTCGAACACTATTTTTACTGTGCTATTCATAAGTGACAGACATGATGAAGCGAAAACCCCGCGCCAGAGGGCGCGGGGTCGTATGTCCTGTTGAGTTAAATCTTCGATTATTAGTCTCTCATCACGCATGAGCAGGAGAGCCTTACTCCATTACCCAGGCAGTCGCCCACCGGGCAACGGGATTCGATGAATCTCATGAACTCACTGCACCTCTCCTGACTTTCCTCGGTTTTGAAATGCATGGTGTAGCGGATCTCCTGGAAACCGTTTCGGACATCGGCAAGACCCATGAACCCGTCCGGATCCAGATCGCCCTCAAGATCCACGTAAACTTCTTCAAAAGAAAACTTCTGGGCTTTTGCAAAAGCGGCAGCGACAATCATCTGGCATCCGCCGAGCGCACAGAGGATTGCTTCCACTGGATTCATCGCGACATCCGTTCCGCCCAACTCCTTAGGTTCGTCCATCATCATCTTAAATCCACGAGCGTTCGCTTCCACTTGCATCCCCAAAGGAAGCTTTTTAACGGTTGCCTTAAACGTAGTTAACATATGTGCTGCTCCTTTCTGGTATTGATAAAATATTAACATAGTTTCACCTTAAAATCAATAGATAGCTATCTAATAATATTTCATAATGACAAAATAAAAAAGCAGGCAGGGAACTTTACTTCTCTGCGCTGCTTTAAAACTGTACGGTCAATTGAATGTACTTACGCGTTGGGTTTCTGCTTCGCGACGTTAACCATGCCGGCAAATCCTGCCTTATCGTTAACGGCCATATCGGCCAGTATCTTGCGGTTTACCGTGACGCCAGCCTTTTTCAGGCCGTCGATCAGACGGGAATAGCTGATACCGTTGTTTCTTGCTTCCGCGTTGATACGCGTAATCCACAGGCTGCGGAAATCTCTCTTCTTTAACTTACGGCCGATGTATGCAAAGCGCAGGGAGCGCATGACCGCTTCGTTCGCGGCGCGGAACTGCTTGGACTTTGCGCCAAAGTATCCCTTGGCCAGCTTCAGTACTTTCTTATGCTTCTTACGGGCGTTTACCGCCTTCTTAACTCTTGCCATCCTTCGTTACCTCCTGTCCTTCGCTTATTTGTACGGAATCAGCTGCTTGATGTTCTTAACTTCGGTCGCGTCGACAAACGTGCCTTGCCGCAGATTCCTCTTGCGTTTGGTGCTCTTCTTATTGAGTATGTGTCTCTTGTAGGCCTTTGCGCGTTTGATCTTGCCGCTTTTGGTCAGCGAGAACCGCTTGGCCGCGCCCCTGTGGGTTTTGATCTTGGGCATTTTCCTTTCCTCCTTGTTAGTTCTTTGGTGCCAATATCATGAACATGCTTCTGCCCTCGAGCTTCGCGCTCTTCTCCATGGCAGCACTGTCCGCGACCTTAGTGAAAAATTCGTTCATTACCTGAAGCCCTTTGTCGGTATGCGTCATCTGGCGGCCCTTAAAGCGCAGCGATACCTTGACCTTGTCGCCCTCGCTTAAAAAGCCCACCGCGCTCTTCGCCTTCACGTCCAGATCATGCGTGTCGATCGTGGGTGAGAGGCGTACCTCCTTGAGCGTTACGATCTTTTGATTCTTTTTTGCTTCCTTTTGTTTCTTCGCCTGCTCAAACCGGAATTTACCGTAATCCATGATCTTGCATACGGGCGGTTGGGCAGCCGGGGAAATCATGACGAGGTCCAATCCTTTTTCATCTGCAATACTCATCGCGTCACGCGCAGACATGATGCCAAGCTGCTCTCCGCTGTCCGATATCACACGGATGCTCTTTTCTCTGATCTGCTCGTTAATCAGATGTTCGTTTGCGATATGAAACACCTCCAATAAATTTCGCATATAAAATGCAATTCGTGCTTAGTAGAACCCCGCTTTTTTGATAAAATAAAAAACGGGCACGAATACCCGCTTTACACCAATGACGCTGACCATGTCTGGCGATGCCGACAGGTGAGAAACGGGTGGTTTCTACTTTTTAGCACAGTGATCATACCACATGACGTTATGATTGTCAACTTCTTATCGTTTTGCACGCCGAAATATCCACCCGGTAAATTTTTGTTGACACAACCGGTTGCGTATTATATGATAACACCAAGATGCGCAACCGGTTGCGTAAGATTGAGGTAAAATGAAAAACGTAACGATCTATGATATCGCAAAGGCGCTTAATGTGAATCCGTCGACGGTGAACCGCGCGCTAAGCGGCAAGAAGGGCGTAGGGGACGCGCTGCGTGCGCGCATCGCTGATTATGCCGATCAGGCGGGGTACCATATCAACCCGGCTGCAAAGAGCCTGAATCGTCAGCTTAAAATCGGCATTGTAATGCAGCACACCGTGAGCGCCTTTGAAAGCCAGCTTATAGGCGGTATTGAAGAGGCCTATGCGGAACTCTCGGCCATGAACGTGGTGCTGGAGCGCCACTACACACAAACGAGGGAAGAATACGAGCAGTCTTGCGCAACGCTGAAAGATACAGGCTGCGACGCGGTGCTGTTGCTGTCCGTGCGTACGGGCAGCCTTGGCGAACTATGCCGTGAGCTGAGTGAGGCGAACATGGCGGTTGGCGCAGTCGTATCGGATGTAAGCCCGGCACAGCGGCTTTTTTCGGTACATCTGGACGGAGAGACGACCGGCGGCATGGCCGCGGAGCTGCTGTTCCGATTTACGCGTGGCGAACGGGTTGCGGTGTTCACCGGCGATCCGGCTATCCCCATCCACGCGGAGATACTGCGCGGGTTCAATCGTTTTGTGCAGGAGAAATTCGATATCGCCGCGGTATACGCTGACGATGCCGACCCGGATAAAGCGCGGTACAACGCGAAGACCATGCTGGCAGACTATCCCGATGTCGGCGGAATATTTATCAGTACCGCCAACTCCGTACCGATATGCGAGGAAATTGTCCGTTCCGGCAGACCCATCGAGGTGATTGCGATGGACGTATTTGAGGAGACGGCAAACTATCTGCGCAGCGGCGTCATCAGCGCGCTGTTGTACCAGCAGCCGCGTTACCAGGGGTATATCGCACTGTGGAACATGGTGAAAGTTCTGGACGGCTATATGGCGCCACAGGACGTGATTATCCAGCCGCAGGTGGTGATGCGGAGCAATATCGACGCCTATCAGACATGATTGAAGGAGGCCATATGATGGATGCACAAACGGCCAAGCGCGAAAAGCTGGGCAGCGGCCTGGGAGACACGAACGGTCTTTCATGGACGATCAATTACATCAGTCTGGTGGAAAAACAGGAGTTTGCCGTGAACGACCGGGATCGGGAAGTGCTTAGGGAGCTTGCCAAACGGGTGGCGGGGCTCGCGGCTCAGCCAGAGCAGCAGCAAAAAGCGCAGCGCTGGAAGAACCATCACGCGCTGAAAGCCACGCAGCCGCTGATATTCTGCGACCCGGAGGACGCGTGGTACGAGCTCATCCCCGCGGGAGAGCTGCTGTGCAGCGGAAATCTCGCACGGATATGGGAATTCAGGCTCCGCAAGGAGATTTACTGGGCGGAGAAAATCCGCGACGACCGCGTGGTGCTGCCGACGTTTTCTGTGCACTACGTGTGGACGAAAACGACGCGCGGACTCGACGCAAAGGTGATCGGCGGAAAGGACGGCGGCGCGTATAATTGGGAGGCCCCGCTCAAAGACGGCTACGACACGTTGTCAGCGCTGAAACCTGCCCGCCTGCAGGTTAATGTGGCGCGCACGTGCGCACTCGAGGCGCTGGCGCACGAGGTGTTTGACGGCATACTCGATATCAAGCTGGAGGGTGTATACTGGTGGTCGCTCGGCATGACGACCGACCTCATCATGCTGCGCGGTTTCGAGAACGTGCTGTACGACTTTTACGACTATCCCGATGAGATTCACCGCGTTATGGCTTTCCTGCGCGACGAAAACCTCGAGATGCTGGATTTTCTGGAGCAGAACGGCTTGCTGACGCTGAACAATGGGGGAGACTTCCATGGTACGGGCGGATATGCCTGGACGGACGAGCTCCCTGCGGCGGGATACGACGGCCGCGTGCGAACACGGGATATGTGGGGCTTCTGCGAGAGTCAGGAGACGTCGGGCGTATCGCCTGAGCTGTTCGCGGAGTTCATTTTCCCGTATCAACTCGACGTGCTGCAACGTTTCGGCCTCAATATCTACGGCTGCTGCGAGCCGCTGGACTCCCGCTGGGATACCATTCGGCGTATTCCCCGGCTGCGCAAGGTGACGGTATCGCCCTGGTCGAATGATGAAGCCATGGCGGAACATCTGGGCGTGGGTTACGTCTACTGCAAGAAGGTGAACCCCGCTCGAATCTCCACCGCCTCGATGGATGAGGATGCGATCCGCAAGGAACTGCGGATCACATTTGACGCCGTAAAGCGTCATGACTGCCGGGTGGAAGTGCTGATGCGCGACGTGCTCACCGTCGCGTGCAATCCGAATAACCCCGCGCGCTGGGTGCAGATCGCCCGGGAGGAAGCCGAGAGATAAAGCAAAAGCGCCCGCTCAACGGACGCTTTGCTTTCCCCCCACCAAGTATATTGATAATTTGCGTGTTATTTATGGCCCTTTCCATTGCCGTTTCCGTTGCCGTTCCCGCCGTTGCCATTCCCGCCATCATCGTCCTGATCGCCCTGATTATCCTGATCGTCCGGTTTGTCCTGATCGTCTGGGTTGGCTGAACTCACGGCATCCTGACCCTCATCATCCCAATCATAGTCGAAATCCCACTCGAGGTCGAAATCCCATTCGAGCACCGCTTCGATCTGTTCCTCTGTGAGGCCAAGGCTTGCCACGGCTGTCCGGAAAGCTTCTTCGGCCTGTGCTTGCGCAGTCTTAAACACTTGTTTCGCAGCCTGATACCGGCTTTCCATCTCCTGCTTGGCTGCGGATTTGGCCTGCTTCCATGCCTTCTGGTCATGAGTCTGCTTGAATGCATCATGTGCCGTGTTGCGTGCGGTCTGGAAGTACGTGCGCGCATCTTCTTTGGCCTGCTTGCATGCCTGTACGGCGGTTTTCATCGCAGTCTGATAGGCGAGCTTCGCCTGTGTCAGAGTTTGCAGCTGTTCGGGCGTCAAGCCCTTTACCAGCTCGGAAAGGTAGATATATGCGTTCTGACCGAACACCTCGCTCGCATCGGGGATCATTTTCAGCAGTTCCTTCATCTTCATGCTGCCGTAGCGTTCCCGCGCCTGCTCGATGGTGATGCCGTCCCGTTCCGCAAGGTATTTAATCAGCAGGTATCTGCCCGGTGTGATACCGGCTTCCCGCGCCGTTTCGGCGATATCGGGTTCCACCGCCGAAGCGACAATGTCACAGGTGATGCCCAGTGCGGTTAACTTATCCGTCGCCGAGGTCTGCAGGTTCGTGAGCATATTGTCCTCTTCATCGCCGTAAACCGTAATCACAATGGCGGCATCCGCGCTGTCCGGCGTGATGTAGCCCTCCATCGCAAACGCGCCGATCAGGGTTGCCGTAGCCTCCTCGGGCGTCTTTCCCAACACATCGGTGCTGAGTATGATCTCGGCGCCGTCATCGTTGTACGCAGTCGCTTTAAGGACAACGCCGTATTTGACGGTCAGCTCAATGCTGGGGTTGATATCGATCGAAACATAGCTGACTTCATCGGTTTGGGCAACCGTTGTGGTGGTGGTCGGCTGCTCGCCTGTGGCAGGCAGCACGGCAGCGCTGGCTGCAGCGCTGCCCGATGCTGCCGTCTCAGCGGGCGAACAGCCGGCCAATACGAAAGAGAGCGTGAATAGCACTGTGAATAGTACTGCAAATGTACGCTTTAAATTTTGTCCTTTGTTCATAGTGTTCCTCCTGAATTGGTTAATGGTTAATATCCCGTGGATATAGCGAGTTGTTCTGCCTGTCAGCGTCAGCCGTCGCTGCCGCCCGGCTTGTCCTCTTTATCGGCATGGCCATTGCCGTTGGTATCATCTTCATTGCCCTGCGTGTTGCCGTTGTTTTCTTTACTGCCGTTTTTGCCGCTGTTCCCGTTTTCACTGCCGTTATGGTTGCCATTATCCGTGTTGCCGCCGTTATTGCTGCTGCCGCCGTTTCCTTGGCCGCTTTGATTGCTGTTGCCGGTATGGTTTCCGCTATTGCCGTTGTTTTCGTTCTGTCCATTGCCATTGCCATGGCTGGCGGAAGGCGTTGCCGTCTCTGTAGCCGAAGGAGCAACACTTGGGCTGCTCTTGGGGCCGTTGCCCTGATTCGCATGGTTGTTCTTTTTCACGGTCTCGATAATCGTTTCAATATCCGTATCCTCGATGCCGAGGCGCATCGCGTTTTTCATGAGCAGCGATATGCCTGCGCTTTGGTGCTCTGAGCCGCCTTGCTGATAATCGTTTTTGTCACCTTGCAGCAGCAATACGTTCACCTGTTTGTGCGTGGACGACTCAACGGCGGTCTCAATCTCACCTTCGGACACCTGCGCCGATACGCCGAAGTGCGCAACGAGCACATGTCCGTTGTCTTTGAGGTAGCCTTGTTCCTCCGCGGCCTGCACGACGCAGCGCAGCGCGTCAATGAAGGGCATTCCGGTAATATCCAAATCCGCAAGCAAATCCTCGGCGTCGCCGTTTTGGGCTTTTGCGGATAAAATAACTCCGTTTTGATCCGTCTCGATGCCGATGCTTGGGTTGATATCAATGGTATAATAGCTGGCTGTCTGCACGCCTGGGAGTGCGATCAGCAGCAATATGGCCGCGAGAACGGCCGCCGCCGCAGGCACGGCAGCCCAGCGCAGCGCACGCAGTTTGTGCGGCTGCACAGCCTTTCCGCGCAGTTTGGCCAGCGTACGCTGCCGGAGCGTTTCGTCCGGGCGGTGCTTTATTTTACCCAGCGCGCTGAGTTCCTTTTCGATGTCAAACATCCGTTTCATTCTCCATTTCCATACGCAGCTTCTTTTTGGCTGCATTGAGCCGGGATTTTAGCGTGCCCACCGGCAATCCAAGCGCCCGGGCGCTCTCGTTATAGTCAAACTCTTCAAAGTAGTAGAGCAGTATCGGCAGCCTGAACTTGTCCGGCAGCTGATTGATTTTGGCCATCAAAGCGGCCTGATTGATGCTGCTTAGCGCTTCGTGTTCAGCCGAGCCGGAAGCGGCTGCGTTTTCCTTCATCATATCGTCCGCATCATCGGCAATGAGCCGGCTGCGCCGCATATTCTTTCGGTACGCGTCGCGGTACGTGTTGAGGCATATCGTATACAGCCAGTTCTGAAACGACTTGTGCGCATAAGTATTTTCCCTCTGCAGTACCTTAAGCCAGGTCTGCTGGAAAAGGTCTTCCGCTTCGTGCCGGTTTGTAGCCAGCTTGAAACACAGGTTGTAAAGCCTGTCCTCATAGCGCGCGACCAGTATTTCAATGGCGGATTCATCGCCGTCCGAAAAGGATTGTAGAAGCTGCTGTTCTGTCTGCAAAACGCTACCCCTTTCATCAAATATAAACGCACCAATATGCATTTTGTTCGATTTTAGCGGTTTTATTTTATCAGGGTTTAAACGGAGAAGGTTTCTGCCATAATGGGCCGGTGGCAACCTATATTCAGCGTATCCCCGTGATGCCGGGACGTCAAGAGGAAACGCATGATCTGCGTTGAATCATCGATAATCTGGCGTATAATAAGGAATGAAGTTCACGCGAAATCTCAGGCAGGAGCAGGCATGCAGCAATACAAACGGCCAGGTTCATCTCTCCGGCGATTCCGTTACCCCCTTCGGGCAAAATGGCTCAAGGCCGCAGCATATGCGCTTGTGCCGGTGCTGCTTTTTGCAGCCCTCTGGTTTGGCTGGCTGCAGCCTGAAAAAGAGGAGGCATCCCCGCCTCTTGCCGCCACAACGCCGATTCCCACGCCTATGCAATCCCCGCTGCTGCAGGCGGCAGCGTGCAACCCGGGTGATACGGGAGAGACCGTCAGAGATGTGCAGGACATGCTGATTGCGCTGGGATTCGATCCGGGAAAGGCGGACGGAGTCTATGGCGAAAAGCTTGAAGTAGGGGTACGTAACTTCCAGCTATACGCAGGGCTCCCGGTGACCGGTGTTGCCGACGACGAAACAGCGGCGGCGCTTATGGAGCGCTGGTATGATGCACAGCAGCCTCCTGCTACAGTGGAGCAGCCGCTGGCGGGCTTCGTGATCGGCATCGACCCGGGCCATCAGCAGACGCCAAATCCGCAGCAGGAACCGATTTCGCCACACAGCAACATCATGAAGGACAAGGTATCCATAGGGACTGTAGGGCAATATACTGGAGTGCCCGAATATGTCGTGAATCTTCAGGTGGCGCTCAAGCTGAAAGCCGCGCTGCAAGCGCTGGGCGCACGGGTGGTGATGACGCGTGAAACCCACAATGTCGATATCTCCAATGCGCAGCGCGCAGCGATGATGAACGAGGCAGGGGTGGACTGCTGGCTGCGTGTCCATGCAAATTACAGTGCGGACTCCAGTGAACACGGCATGTTCATTCTTGTGCCGCAGGAAGGCGGACTCGATACGGACGACGCCTCCGTTGTGGCGCACAGCGTACGTTTGGCGGATGCGCTGCTGGAAAGCACGCGGGAAGCGACAGGCGCAGACAGCAGCAGAGGCCTCGAGAGCCGTGACGACCAGACGGGCTTTGGATGGTCCAAGCTGCCGGTATGCAATATCGAAATGGGGTATATGTCCAACGAGGGGGAGGACAGGCTGCTTGTGACGGAAGCCTATCAAAAGCAAATTGTTGACGGCTTGACAGCGGGCTTTGTTCGTTACTTCTCCGGCATTGACAGCGCTTCTTAAAGGTATAGATTATTGCGTACAAAGAGGATGTCCTGATCTGTCCAGTACAATCTTCTGAACGATGCGGATAAGGCCGTTTTTTTATTTGACTTTTTTACTGAACGTATTATAATGACTATAAAGTCAGTGACTTAGGAGTCATTAATGGAAAAAGTCTCACGACAGCGGCAAAAAGAACAAACACGGGAAGCGCTTCTGCATACGGCCTATGAAGTGTTCAGCGAGAAGGGGATACTGGGGGCGCGCATGGCGGATATCGCGCAGAAGGCGGGCGTATCCCATGGTACGGTGTTCCTTCATTTTGAAACTCAGGAAACGCTCATTACACAGGTAGTGGCGCATTACTGCGGCAAAATCGCGGCTTGTACCCATGAACTTTCGGATAACAACGGCACACTTCGGGAGCTTTTGGCTGCGCATCTTCAAGGCATCATGGACTATGAGCCGTTCTATACGCGGCTTGTGATCGAAAACCGCCTGCTGCCGCAGGATGCGCGCGATGCCTGGATAGGCGTTCAGTCTGCCGTATCGCTTCATTTCAGCCAGGCTGCCGCGCGAGTATTCGGCGAGACGCAGAATGCCAGCCTTCTGTTCAATACTTGGATAGGGCTGGTGCACTATTACCTGTCGAATGGCGACCTTTTCGCGCCGGAAGGACAAGTCATCCGCCGGTACGGGGAGAGACTGATCAACTTCTTTCTAGCCATGGCGGCCGGCTGTGGCAAGGAGGAAAAACCATGATAGAAAACAAACTGCTGACGGCAAAATGCTGCTTCGGACATTTGGGCGGTACGCTGGGCAACCGGCTGTTTGAACGCATGGTGGCGCTCGGGTGGCTCGAACCGAGAGAGGACGATCCGAAGCATTTTAATCTGACAAAACTCGGCGTCGCGGAAATGATCAAACTCGGGGTAGACCCGTATCATAGGAGGTAGTTATGCAGGACCAGAACCCGTATGCCGTGTTCCGGCGCGAAGCGCCGCTGGCAGCGGAGACGTTTGACGGGCTCATTCAGGCTGTATGCGCAACAGGCGGGCTCGATGCCAAAACACGGCAGCTTGTCTACATCGGCATCAAGGCTTCGCAGGGGGATGCGGCAGCCGTGGCTGCCCATGTGCCCATGGCCCGCCAGGCGGGCGCGACAAGGGAGGAGATACTCGGCGCAATCGTGCTGACGCTTACGGTGTCGGGTGTCTCGGGCGTGATGCGCTGCCTCGCACCGGCGCTTGCGGCGTACGATCAAAGCGAGGGAAAGGAGAGTTCATCATGAAAATCTGCATTGCCTGCGGAATGCCCATGACCAAGCCGGAGGATTTCCCCGGCGGCGATACGAGCAAGGATTATTGCGTATACTGTGCAAGGCCGGACGGCTCGATGCAATCGTATCCCGAAAAGCTCAAAGGCACGACAGCGTTCATCGTGCGCACCCAGGGCTTTGATGAGAAAGCCGCGCACGAGCTGGCCGTCCGTACGCTGGCCAAGCTTCCGGCGTGGAAGGACATGGCGGAGGATTATAGAAAAGATTAAATGGCGGTACCCATCAGGAGGGTTCATGGAAACAATACAAGCGATATATGACCGAAGAAGCATACGGAAATATTCCAACCGACCCGTTTCAAAGGAAGTTATTGAGCATATTATCGGGGCAGGAATGCAAGCGCCGTCGGCAAAGAACAGACAGCCGTGGAAATTTGTCGTGGCAACAGGAGACGCAAAAAATTCTCTGTTGGATACTATGGAAAGAGGGATACGGGACGAGATCGTCGGACAGGGCATACTGCCTCAAAGCAGACAGTACCTTGCCGGTGCGCAGAACACGGTGCGGATCATGCGGCAGGCTCCGGTTACTTTGATCGTGCTGAATACGCAAGGATTTTCCCTTTATCAAGCGCTTGCCGCGGAAGACAGAGTTTATGATATTGCCAATATCCAATCGATTGGAGCCACGATGCAGAATATGGCGCTGGCTGCTATCGAGTGCGGCTTGGGAAGCTTATGGATTTGCGACATCTTCTTTGCCTATAAACAACTGACAAAGTGGCTGGATACGGAAGGGGAGATGATTGCGGCAATGTCATTTGGTTATCCGGAGGAGCAACCGGCCGCGAGGGCCCGGAAGGGGCTTGCGGAGGTGACAGAATGGCTTGGATGGGCCGAAGAATCGTGAAAAAACGACTGTCAGAAAGACAGGCAAAATCGTCGACAGCCTGGCGGCATATCATATACCGTCGGGCGTTTTTATTGAGACAGGGCAGTGCTGTATTCCAGGTGGCGATAACATATCGCAACAGCGCTGAATACCATATGGATAGGAAGGCAAAGGGGGGGTTCGGCGATGCGGGTGTTGCGGATGGGTACGGCTGGCTCGGACGTGATGGAGGTACAGGCGCTGCTTGAAAAGCTGGGGTACGATCCGGGGCCGGTGGACGGACGGTTCGGGCTGCGCATGAAAACCGCAGTCGTGGCGTTCCAGCGCGATGCCGGTCTCATGCCGGACGGCGTGATCGGCGCGAACACATGGCGCGCCATGGAACCCTTTTTATTGGGGTATGACATGTACACCATTCGTCCGGGGGATACGTTATATGCCATCGCACAGAAATTCGGTACGCGATTGATGCTGATCACCACAGCGAACCCCGGCGTGAATCCCCAGAAGCTCACGGCAGGTCAGCGAATCGTGGTGCCATTCGATTTTGAGGTGGTGGATACGAACATCGGCTATACATACGCCGTGCTGAAGCGCGATGTGCAGGGGCTCAAAGCGCGCTACCCGTTCATCGAGACGGGAACCATCGGAACCAGTGTGCTGGGAAAGAAGCTTCCCTATCTGCGGCTCGGCACGGGGCAGAAGACCGTGTTGTATAACGCAGCGCATCATTCGCTCGAGTGGATCACGTCGCCGGTACTCATGAAGTTTGCCGAAGACTATGCGAAGGCCTACGCGCTCGGCCAGCGTCTGGACAGCTTTGAGCCCGCGGATATGTGGAACAGCGTCAGCATCTACATCATCCCGATGGTCAACCCGGACAGCGTCGATCTCGTGATCGACGGTTTGCAGCGGAGCAACCCGTATTATGACCGGCTTATCCGCTGGAACAACGGCAGCTCGGATTTTTCGCGTGACTGGCAGGCCAACATTCGGGGCGTCGATCTGAACCATAACTATAACGCCGCGTGGGAGGCATCCAAGCAGGCCGAAGCGGCGATGGGTATCACGGGGCCGGGACCTACCCGATTTTCCGGGCCTTACGCGGAATCCGAGCCTGAGACGCGCGCGATGGTCGATTTTACGCGCCGAATCAATCCGAGGCTCGTCATGGCTTACCATAGCCAGGGTGAAGTGATATTCTGGGACTTTGAGAACCTTGCGCCGCCCGAAGCCGAGACGATCGGACAGCAGCTGTCCGCGCTCAGCGGGTACGAACTGGCCGCGCCGGAAGGCATCGCCTCGTACGCGGGGTACAAGGACTGGTTTATTCAGGATTACCGCAGGCCGGGTTATACCATCGAGGTGGGGCGGGGCAAAAACCCGCTGCCCATATCCCAGTTTGACGGCATCTACGCCGATAACCTGCCGATGCTGCTTTACGCGGCGACGGTATAATACGATACACAAGGGCCTCGTAGGGGCCCTTTTTTGGTGATGTGCACCTTAACCATAAGACTGCGAACATTTGTTTGATGAGCAGAAGCGAAAGTGATATAATATGACAAAATAGAACGGAGGCGTCAGCATGATAACGGAACTGGACAAGCTGGTTCGGGCGCAGCAGTATATCGCAAAGCTTGCGGAGGGGATCGATCCTTTCACGGACACGGCGCTTCCGCAGGATACGGTGCTGAATAACGTGCGGCTTGCACGCTGCTTTTTCTATGTTGCGGGCGTGTTATCCGGATTGATCGGGGAACACGGAAAAAAGTCCGCGGAATCGCTCCCTGCTTTCCATATATCCGACGAAGAACTCAGCCGGGTTTCGACAGCAAATGAACCGGTAAACATCACCGCGCTGCTCAAAGCAGTCAGCGAAGCGGTGCCCGACAGAAAGAGACTGAGTCCGGCTGCGGTAACCGGATGGCTGGTACACGAAGGCTATCTGAAATCCGTTGCCGATGCGGAAGGGAAGAGTCGCAAGGAGGTTACGCCAAAAGGTGCGGGTATCGGCCTTTTCACCGAAATGCGGGAAGGCCCTTCTGGCCGGTACCTTGCGGTGTTGTACAAACACGAGGCGCAGCGGTTCGTGCTGAGCCATATAAAAGATATTCTGACCTCTGCAAAGGAATAGAGGCGCAGATAAAAGGCAGCTGCCTCCGTAAACGAGTGCCGCTGCTTTTTTATTGGAGCGGACTGTGTAAATACCGTATTCGTTGCCAAAACTGATATACGTGACGAAAGAGGAACGAAGTGGGCAACGAACAAAAAGAACGTGTCTCGGTCATTATGTTGATGGGCAGCGCAGACCGCGGACTGGCGAGGCGGCTTGAATCGGTAACGGGACAGATGGGTTCAGACGACGAGATTTTACTCGTCGCCCGAGATCAAGAAGAGGATGGTTCCTTTAACGGTCTTGTGAACGGAGTGCGTGCGGCTGTCATCACGGGGGCGACTTTGCCGGAAAGACTCAACGCCGCGCTCCGGCAAGCCAGCGGCGAGTTTATATTTCTTGCCGACTCGTGCGATACCTGGCATCCGGGTAAGCGCGCAGCCTGCCTTGCTGCGCTTCAGGAAGGCGCGACGGCGGTGGTGCATGACGCGGTGGTGGTCGATGGCGATCTCAATGAACTTAAAGGTTCGCTGCTGGGGCACCGTTTCCGGCCCGATTTGTTTTCCTGCCTTTTTCATAACCGGGCTGTTGGGTGTTGCATGGCGTTTCGCCGGGAAATACTCAACACTGCGCTGCCTGTCCTGCCGCATGGTTTACCGGACTACTGGTTTCTCGCCGCCGCGCAAAGAACGGGGCTGGTAACGTTCATTGGCAGGACGCTGATATTTTATTGCAGCCCGCGAACTGCGGCCGGCAAGCACAGGGTTTTCGGCAAGCCGGGCAACGGATTGAAATTCCGGGATTTTTGGTATGTTTACATCGTATTGCCCGGACGTATTCGCAGGCATCGCAAAACCGTGTAGTTGGACATACTTATACGGTGTAAAGGCAATCAGGTTCATAAAAATTAATGGCGTAGCGGGTGATTCGACTTAATTACTATACTACCCTCATTTTTCTCTTATCCCGACCCATATTAACCCATAATCATATAAAACCTCCTACTGGTTATGACAATAAAAGTCATTAACAATATTTACCGAGCTCCTTATAATTATCCTTGGCTCCAGTGAAACGTATGAATGAAGCGAAGGAGAAAACCGCACTGTGCTGAAAAAAGTGTGGAATGTGGCTACCACAATTCTGGTTATCGTGATGGTGGTGCTTGCGATTTTACTTGTGGGAGTAAGGCTTGTGGGTGTGCAGCCCTATGCCGTGCTGAGCGGCAGCATGTCGCCTGCTTATCCGGTAGGCGCTTTGATATACGTCAAGCCGACAGAAGCCCAGGAGGTGCGCGTCGGCGATGCGATCACATTTCATCTGGATAATACGACGATGGTGGCCACCCACCGGGTTATTCGCATCGACGCCGAGAACAGCTGTTTCTATACCAAGGGAGATGCCAACGAAGCCGCCGACGGCCAGCCGGTATACTTCGATCGATTGATCGGTATTCCGGCTTTTTCAATTCCCGTACTCGGGTATATTGCGAATGCCATTACGACACCGCCCGGGCTCTTTATCGCGATTCTAACCGCTGTGGTGATCCTTGCGATGACCTTTTTGCCGGGTCTTGTCACGAAAGCGGGTAAACAAGGCGGCTGCGATGAAGAAGGCATTGCCGAGGATAGCAAAGCGGATTCCCAAAAGCATCGCAGGGGCGCAAGGGCTGCTGTTAAGCGTGAATTAACCGTAAAGTAAAGCTTTATGGAACTAGAAGGAGAAATCATATGAGAAAACGTTTGATGATTGTGGCCGCTATCGCGTTGGTATGCGTGCTGGCTGCGGGCGGAACCATCGCCTGGCTGACTGCTTCAGCATCAGTGAGCAACACATTCACAGTAGGCAACATCGCTATTACGTTGGACGAACCGGCATGGAGCGATGGCAGCAAACTTTATCCCGGCGCGGTTATTGCCAAGAATCCCACAATCAAAGTGACGGCAGGCAGTGAGGACTGCTATGTGTACGCGATGGTGGATAACCAACTGAATGGCAAGATTGCCGATGCGGTAACGCTGAATGTTCATTCCGATTGGACACCGATCGCCACCAGCGGCACCAAGACGGTTTATCGCTATAAAGCCGTTGTTACGCTGAACCCTGCGGATCAGCCGCTTACGTCTGTTTTTACGACTGTTACAGTAAGTTCAACGGCAGTTACCGAAGCCAACATCGCGCTGCTCAGCAATGGAAAGATCGAGATCAAGGCGTATGCGCATCAAGCCAACGCCACCGACCAGGCCGCAGCGGATGCCGCTGCGAAGACGCATTTTGGGGTGTAATGAAGTGATCAGATTTCTTATGCCATGCGGTATAAGCAAATGAAATAATCAATTGAAAGAGGTAAAACCATGAAGAAAAAGATGCTCTTGATTGTGCTGTCCGTGGTATTGGTCTCAGCAGCTGCGATCGGCGCAACGCTGGCCTACTTCTCGGCAACGGCCACGGCAGACAACACATTCACCGTTGGCAATGTGCAGATTAAACTGGAAGAACCACGCTGGTTAGCGTCAGGCTCCAAGGACGCGCCGGAAGTTTATCCGGGAGAACCGCTCGAAAAAGACCCGTTCGTGACCAATACGGGTGCCAATCCTTGCGTGGTTCGTATCAAAGTTAGTTTGCCCATAGCGGGAATTACATTCCGCAACCTCGATACGACGAATTGGATTGATGGCGAGGACGGCTATTACTATTATAAATACCCGCTTAAGAGCTCCATTGATTCTGATCCCAATAATGCGAGCCTGACCGTATCTACGACGAAACTTTTCACTCACGTTGTTATGCCTACCAGCTTAACAAATGGTGATGCTTCGACCATCTATGATATCAAAGTTACGGCTCAGGCAGTGCAGGCGCAGGGTATATTCCCAAGCTTCAGCAGCATCAGGGACGGTATCGGCAGCGCCAGTGAACTTGATGCAGTGAAGGCAATGTTCGTAAACGGGTTTGGTATTTAATCGACCGAACCGAGCAGATGTGAACCAATGCATCAGATGATATTGCGTGGGGCACCCCACGCAATATCATCTAAAAAGACGGTTTTAAGGGTACGCTTCTTGATACGCCATCGTGCGTAAGGGAGCACTGGATACAGCCTCCGTCATGAACATACAAAGTTCTACGGGAGCGTTTTCTAAAATAATGTACTTACCGAAAGGCGGTAATAAGATATGAAACGGAGCATGCTGATCATTGCACTGGCGGCAATACTACTCGCCGCGGCGGGCGGAAGCATCGCATACTTTACCACCCAGGCGACGGCATCCAACATGATTACAGCAGGAAACGTCAGGATGACGCTGCACGATGAGACCGCGGACGGGCAGGCGTTTCCGCAGGATGGCCTCAGCGTGCTCATGCCGGGCGATATTGCCGACAAAATTGTCTATGTGGAAAATACGGGCGATCACGCGTTTTACGCGCGGATTAAACTTAATTGCTACGCCAAGTCTCCCGATGGGTCGGCGTTAAGTTTTGATCAGATCGCCCTTAATATTGATACAACCAACTGGCAGCTTGGCTCGGACGGTTGGTATTATTACGGTTCAGCGGTAGAGACAGGCGCACAGACCAAGCCGCTCTTTACCGAGGTGACTTTATTGCCCGATACGGACAATGCTTATATGGATGCCAAAGTGAGCATTGGCGTTGTCGCGCAGGCGGTCCAGAAAGCCAACAACGGCGCCACGGTCTGGCAGGCGGCCGGCTGGCCTGTCGGATGATCCGGAAAGGATAAACGGTGCGGACTATGAAAAAGACAATATCGCTGCTGCTCAGCGCGCTGATGATTATTGGAATCACGGCGTACGCGGGCGTGGCGCTTGCCCAAAAACAGGAGGACAACTTCCGTCCTGCAGCAATGTATGATAACGAAGAATTCGTTCAGATGACGCCGCAGGAACAATACGATTACCTCACGACGCTGGGCAGCGAGGATGAAATCCAGCAAGCAATGAGTTTGCTCGATGGTGAGCAGCTTGCAGCGCTGGAAGCGTACAGGCTGTCGGTAGAGACGCAACCCCCGGAATCAACGGCTACCGATGGACAGTCCCCGGCGGAGGAAACCGGCCAGTCTGGAGCGGATACTACTCCGACTGCTGTCGACTATTCCGCCATGACCCCACAGGAGCTTTACGAGTACCTGTTGACTTCTGAAAGCGAAGGGGAGGCAGAAGTTGTACTCAGTATGCTTTCTCCTGAGCAGCGCACTGCACTTGAAGCCTATACGCTAAGCATAGCGGAGACGGCGGCACCCCCGGCAGTCAATTATACGAGTGCCGCGCCTTTTCTGGATCCGGTGGATATTCCTGTTCCGACAATGGCAAGGCAGTTCGCCGCGAATGCACTGAATGCCCCGGAAGAGGAAAATGCGCTGGTGCTGGGCAAGACCGTTAGTAGCTTAAACGGCAGCTATATGCTGACCATCGAAGCGTACGCAACGGGTGAGGTAACGATTACGACGGGAGACCCCTTGCCGACAGATATCATATTGGTGTTGGATGTATCCGGAAGCATGAACGCTAAGATGACGGACAATGCGAAATGTATTGAAGCGTTGAAAGCTGCGGTCAATAATTTTATTGATACGGTTGCAGGGAAGGCGACATTAGCGATGAATCATCGCATTGCAGTCGTCACTTTTGCTTCGGCTTCTTCCATTATATCTGGAGACGGAAGTGCAAGCGGAGCCTTTGTTGGCGCGTATAACAATGCCAGCGGCATCAGTACGCTCAAGAATACAATCAATGATTTAAAAGCCGGAAGTTCACAGGGGGCAGATTCGGGTCTGAATAAGGCAATCAGCATTTTCGATAGCGCTCCTGCAACGGGCACGCGCAACCGGGTCGTGATTTATCTTGCGGGAGGAACTCCAAATGGAGTTGACTTGAATCCTGCAATCGGATATGCACATACCTTGAAAGCCGATTGTGGGGCGACCGTCTATTCAGTGGGCGTATTTGACGGCGCAGACCCTACGATTCCCCTTTCCACTGCGAAGGATGATAACAAGTATATGCATTTTGTTTCATCAAATTATCCGAACGCAGAAGGCATGATCAATCATGGGGAGGGCAGTAACGCCGGGTATTACTTATCCGCATCCAATTCAGCCGCATTGAATGATATATTCAAAAGCATCGCGACAAGAATCGGCGGCACGACAGTCACGTTGGATGAAACGTCGGTCATTAAGGACATGATCGCGCCTTACTTCCGGCTTCCTGCAGGCGCGGTACCATCCAGCATCCATTGCTATACCTCTGAAGTTGACGGGGATACGGGCGCGTGGCTTGCGCGGCAGCCGTTCGGCGGTACCGTAACGATCAGCACGGATCGCAAGACAATCGGTATATCGGGCTTCGATTATGCCGAAAACTACTATGCAGAAATTAAAACTGACGGAGTGATTACCGGCTATCAGGGCAAGAAGCTGATCATCGAGATTCCCATTGAATATATCCCGGGCTCCTGCTTTGGGGGTACGGTACCGACCAACCAGCCGGTTTCGGGCGTATATGACGAAGACTTCCTTGTCGAAGCGCTGCCCATCCCAAAGGTGGATATTCCGGTGCAATATGACTTCACGCCGCTTAATCAGCCGATTTACCTTACACAGGCCGGAATGATCAACGGGCTTTTCACGAGCGCGTCCGGCTATGTCGCGGACGGCGTTAACAACGCGTATGTAAGCATTGCCTATACGGTGAAATCACCGGGAGGGACACCAATCGGCGTCTATGCCATCCCGGCCGGACAGACCGCCGGGACGTGGGATATCTCGAGTTTTGAACTGGAAGGGCTGACGGCCAACGCAACATTTACGGTGAGCTGTACGGTCACGCCGGTCGGCGCACCTTTGGACCCGACGAAGGTATTTCCGGTCACCGTCAATAAGACACCGACGGTATATGTCTGGACACCGGAGGTAACCTGGCGGGATAGCATCATCTATCTGGGTGAGACGGCAAACTACAACAATAATCTGGCTTTAATAAGCTGGAAGAACCTCAGCACTTCTGCGCCCACGCCCGCAGGCGCAGCCCCCGTGCTGCAATATCAGTTTACCCCGGGTGCGGCGGCATTCACGGCGGATACCCACGTATCGGTTGTTGTCAAAATCGCCAGCATCGACGTTACACCCCATACAAGCTTTATTCACGAAACGTGCAGCTTCCCCGGCTGCGGGTTTAATCCGGCGTCGGGGCAGTTTATGGTGCATGTCAAGACCTGCTCGCTGACGATCACCAAAACAGGGGCAGCGGACCCGACCGATACCTTCCTATTTACGGTGACGGGCGGCGGACTCACGCTCCGCGTATCGGTGCAGGGCAACGGCAGCACAACGATCGTCGGCCTTCCGGTGGGCACGTATACAATTGCTGAGAATGATGAGTGGAGCTGGCGCTACACGGCGCCGGACGGGCATGCAACGCTGGATGCGTCCCATCCGTCGGCGAGCGTAACTATCAGCAACAATCTGACGAATGACCATTGGCTCAGCGGCGACAGTCATGCAGTCAATACGTTCCCGGGCGTGGGCTGAGAAACGGAGGAACGCGATGAGATCGATCAATAGTCTAAAAAGGCGTCGAAAAAAAGCTTTATTCGCCTTGGCCGCAATCGGCTTGCTGGCGGCTCTGGCCGCCGGAACGACCATCGCATGGCTTGGGGCACAGAGCGCGCCGCTTGTCAACACATTCGGAGCGGCTGAGGTTACCTGCAGGGTGGACGAGTCGTTTACGGAAGGCGTAAAGAGCAATGTCAGCATTTGCAACACGGGAACGATGGATGCATACATCCGCGTTGCGTTGATCCCCGTTTGGAAGGATGGGGACAACGTAGCCGGAAAAGCCGCATCGCTGGCAGACTGCACCATCGTATGGGGCGACGCGGCTTGGGTACGCGGCGCTGACGGTTATTATTACTGTACGGTGCCCACCCCGGCCGGCAGAAATACGCCGGTGCTGATCAATCAGTGTACAGTCAGAACAAAAAATGATTACCGGTTTGAGATGCAGATCTCGGCTCAGGCGATTCAAGCGCTGCCAGTGTCCGCGGTTACGGGCATATGGGGCAGCACAGTAACGGGTGTGAAAGCGGATGGCACCCTGGAGGTGGTAGGATGAAGGTGATGTTGAGGTCTGTGATGGCTCTGGCGGTATGCGCCTTATTGCTTACAGCGTTTACAGCTCCGGCTCTGGCTGCGGATGCATCGGTGACGTATCAGGGCAATGCGGACAAATTCGTGTTCCTGCCCGATAACGACCTGTTTCAGAATTTTAAAGGCGTGATGCCGGGGGATACCCTGACACAGCAGATTACCGTAAAAAATGATACCTCCAACGGCGTCAAGGTTAAGATCTATCTTCGCGCGGAACCGGTGGACGAAAGCTACAAAGCGTTTCTCGGAAACATGACGCTTAAAGTGGTTCAGGACGGCAACTCCGTTTTGTTTGCCGCGGCAGCGGATGAGCAGGATGGTCTTGCAAAGGACGTGTGCCTTGGAACCTTCTACTCCGGCGCGGATATCGATCTTGCGGTATCACTGGCTGTACCCAAAGAGATGGGCAATGAGTTTCAAGACAGCAGCGGCCTGGTGCGCTGGGTGTTCACTGCCGAAGAAATGCCTATCGGGCCCGATGACCCGGATACGGGGGACACAAGCAGCGTCTGGTTGTTTGGCGGACTGTTCGCGGCAAGCGGCCTCGGGCTGCTCATGCTGGTTCTGTTCCGGCATGGGAAAGCGAAAGGTACGCGATCCGGGCAAAAGACAAGCCTGTGAAAAATCAAGTTTTGCGTTAACAGCCGACGGAAGGGACTGTCCTTCCGGGAGGCTGTTTTCTGTTGCGGGAGGCTGGGATGAAAAAAAGATTGTGGTGGCTGCTGGGAGCCATACTCATTGCCGTACTGCTCTACAGCGGTTACCGGGCGATAGATATTCTGGCCGGATACGCTCAGGGCGAGGCGGTCCGCCAGGACGCGGTGCGGCGGGCGGTCGTGATTGCCGATGAAGGGCTGCCTGCCGCCCAAACCGAAGTGCCGGAGTCAGAGGAAGTGCCTACACAAACCCCGCTGGAAAAACCACCAATCACAGTGGATTTTGACGCGCTGCATAAGATCAATCCCGAAGTGGCGGGATGGCTGTACTGTGCGGATACGCCGATTAACGATCCTGTGGTGCATACCGATAACAATACCTATTATCTCAAACATCTTTATACGGGGGAGGCCAATCGCAACGGGACGCTGTTTATCGACAGCCGCTGCAGCCCGGATTTTTCCGATCCCAATACCATCATCTATGGGCACCACATGAAAAGCGGTGCCATGTTTGCCTGCCTTGTGGAATATGGCAATCAGGAGTATTATGACGCGCACCCGGTCATGTACCTGCTGACTCCGCAGCGAAATTACCGTCTCGATTTATTCAGCGGATATGTGTCCGAGTCGGGTTCGCAACGTTTTTTTATGGGATCCGGCGACGAAACCGAATTTGAGTCCTATGTAGCGGAGATTAAAGCGCTTTCAGATTTCAAACCCGGCAAATGCCCCAATGATCAAAACCGCATTATCACCATGTCCACCTGCACCTACGATTTCGACGAAGCGCGTTATATCCTACATGCATTTGTGACAGAAATCGGATAATTTACATTGTACAAGGCAGTGGATATTGCAGTTTACCACCAAGACTGGAATGCAACCGATAATAAAATATGTCGGTTAACAAAATGGTTAAACTGTGGCATATTTGGCTTATTGTCTCCATCATGCAGCAGTATGCCGATGTTTTTATATCAACAGTTGCGTTGACATAGAAGATGTACATGCTTATAATGGACCCTTGAATTAGTGGAAAGGAATTGATCCCGGCAGTTTTGAAACGAGGTATTGGGACTTGAACAATTTGGATTACCTGATCAGCGCTGCGGCAGCGTGTGTTCTTGCATTAGGGCTGACGCCGCTGATGATCGGCTTGTCTAAAAGACTCAAGATATTGGACATACCCAGCGAACGGAAGGCTCACAATAAGCCAATGCCGCTGATGGGCGGGGTGGCGATTTACTTCGCGACAATCCTGGCGGCGCTGTTTTTTATTCTGGTTTTCGTAGACGGACTAAATATGAGCCTGGTAATTGCCTTTGCAGTGGGTATCACCGGGGTAACGGCGATGGGACTCATCGATGACATCATGCACCTGTCCGCAAAGCGCCGGCTTCTCATATTGTTCATTCTCGCGCTCATTGTATTGGTGGGATGTCTTCAGTTCTATTTCCCGCCGACGTTGATGCAGAGCGGCTTAGGTATAATATTGCTGGTTTCATTGATCGTCGTGGTATGGATCGTTGCGGTGACCAATGCGATCAACTTTGCGGACGGCCTTGACGGGCTGGCCAGCTGCATTTCGCTTATGTCTGTATTGGGTTTTGCGGCGATCTTTTATCTGCAGGGCCGCACCCAGCTCGCGCTCCCGACAGCGCTGGCGTTGTTTGGCGCCATACTCGGGTTTTTACCGTATAACATCAACCCAGCCAAGCTGTTTATGGGCGACGCAGGCAGTATGTTTATCGGGTTTATGCTGGGGATTTTTTCGATCATGAGCATGTCGGAGGAAAATATCCGGGAATATATTGTTCCTGTATACTTGATCCTCGTTCCCATCGTAGATATGGCTATGGCGGTGCTGCGTCGGCTTATCATGAAGCGCCCAGTAATGAAGCCCGATAAAATGCACTTCCATCATATCCTGAATCGCAAGTTTAAAAGCCAGCGGGTCGTGGTTGTGGTGATGATGATCGCCCAGGCGATATCATCCGGGCTGGGTGTAGTAATCTACCGGTACGAGTTATATCTTGTGGGGTGGATGCTTTTGTGCCTTATTGCAACTGCTGCGGTCGTATATACGATATTTAAAGCGCGCAGACTGCTTGAAATCGAGCGGGCAGAGGAAAGTAAGGAAAATCACTAATATTATAAAAACCGTGCATTAACTACGGTGAACTTATTAAGGGATCATGATAAGTTCGTTTCGGTCCACTTAAATCTAATTCGACCTGCATTATGATTAGTAGATTAGCCGGTTGTCCTTCCGGTGTTTGGTTAAAGTATATTAGGTATAGCAGCATTAAAAAAGCCTCTTGGAATGGTTCAATGCCGTCCGTTTTTAGAATCCCGTTTTTTATTATTAATATATTGCTTTTCGCTAATAAAAGTAATAATATTAATCACGCTGGAAAAAATAAGGTTTAATATATAGGACAGTTACTTTTAGCGCAAACGAGGGTATAATTCCGCAGCCTGATTTGCTCTTTTCTTGAGTCTATATCAAATAGACTTATCTTAGGTCAGATCAGCAGAAAAGGAATTAAGCATGAAACCGGAGGGGTAATATGAGGCGCGTACTATGGATGCTTACTGGGTTATTCGTACTGTTGCTTGCTGCTTGCAACAAGCAGAATATTGAACCTGCACCGACAGCCACTGTTAAGCCAACTGAAACGATGGCACCTGCAATAGCTACGCCAACGGAAGAGCCGACACCGACTCCTGAACCCGGCCCCGTTTCCTATACCACTGGATTGCCTTTTGAAGGGGAGTATCGCCCGGTTATAGTCTCGATCGAAAACTCCCCGGCGGCGCGTCCACAAAGAGGCTTGCAAACTGCCGATGTAGTTTATGAGGTACCCGTTGAAGGCAGTATAACCCGTTTCATATGCGTTTTTGCCGATAATGTACCTGAAGAGGTGATGCCGGTCAGAAGTGCGCGAGTGCCTTTTCTGTACATACAGCACGAGTGGGATGCGATATTCATGCATTTTGGCGGAGCAGGATCCGGGTCGGGCGAAAGGCACGCACCATATAGTTTTTACGGGCATGCGCTGTATGACGACCTCAAATTCGATATAGACGGGCTTTCCGGCAAGTGGAACGACTACTATTACCGTGTGTCGACCGCAGACGCCCCACATAATGTTATGGGGAACCCGTTGCTTGCCCAGCAATTATATGATTACAACCCCGAACCTCTCCATTGGAAGTTTGACAGCGGCGCTTCCTATACCGGAGAAAGCGTCAGCGAATTTGCCCTTGAAATGTGTTCCAATGACAGCGATTATATCTCGTACCGCTACGATGCGCAAAATGACGTCTATTTGCGTTCGATGAACGGGAAGCCATTCCTGTCTGCGGAGACGGAGGAGCAGGTAAGCGTAAAAAACATTATTGTACAATACAGTACATACAAAACCTCAGATGATAGAAAACTATGGGAGATGACCGGAGGCGGCAACGCGGATTTCTATATCGGCGGACAGCTGATACACGGCACATGGGAGAGGAAAACCGAAGATGATGAGACGGTTTACTACGATGGCCAGGGGCAGCAGATCGTATTAAGACCCGGGAATACATGGATTCATATTTCCCCCCAAGAATAGGCATCCTTCGGACAAGCTGTAGAGCGTTTGCACTAGCAAGCGCTTTTTCTTATCTATATTTATTCAATGCCACATGCGTTAGCGGGTGCATTCCTCATGTTGCAAAGGCTTATTCGGAGCTATGTTCTGATATGGTGCTTTCCCAAGTGTAGGCCCAGAACTTATGGTTGGCAGATTTCAAGATTGAGAACCAATTAAGCTTTCACCGCATATTCCTTCTTTTTTATTGATTAATGACACCTTACAGTTTAAAATAAGAAAGTATTATGGTTTAGTATTGTTGAGGAGAATTGTGGTAAAAGTAAGCGTAATTGTTCCTGTATATAACACCGAGTCATACTTGGGATCATGTCTAGACTCCGTTCTGAACCAGACTCTGGGTGATATCGAGATCATCGCAGTTAATAATGGATCTACTGACCAGTCGCCTAAGATACTAGAGACGTATCAAAAACGATATCCGGATCGAATTAAGGTTATATACTCTGAAATTGCGGATTTAAGTTCTGCGCGCAACCTGGGGCTGACTTATGCTCAGGGCGATTATATCGCATATCTGGACAGCGACGATTATGTACACCCCACGATGTATGAAAAGTTATATCTAAAGGCAGTTCAGGGCGGTTTCGATCTTGTGGTATGTGATATGTTCTATTCGTACACCAGACGTAACATGCCCGTATCATCGGGAGTACAGGAGGATATACAGGAACGTGCCGATATCCGCCAAAGCATTACCACGGTACACCCGGCTGCATGGAATAAATTATTTAAGCGGTCACTCGTTGAAGGGGATATTCGTTTTGCACCCTTTGTGTATTTTGAGGACTTCGAATTTCTTTACCGGCTTTATCCGCTGATCCAAAGCATCGGCGTTGTGAAGGAACCGCTGATTTATTATCGCCAGCGTGAAGGCTCAATCACGCATGTGTTTGATAAACGGCTATACGCTTTTATCACGAATTTCGACAGCATATTGGCTCATTATCATCAATCAGGGGACTTTCAGGAATATCAAAAAGAGCTTGAATATCTCTATGTGCGTTATGCTTTCGCGACGATGATTCGAAGAATGAGTCAGATGGGGGATCACAAGGCTTACGTAGCAGGTGTAAAATACGCCCGGCAGTGCGTCAAGAAGGTTTTCCCATCCTATAAAAAAAATGAGTTATTTTACAAAGGGCCAAAGGGGATATATCTGCTGTTGTTCAGTCAGATTGTCGCGGAGGCTGTTTACGCGTTAGAAGCAATACGCGGATTGAAGAAGGTGTAATTATGGCATTTTTTAGTATTATCATACCTGCTTTCAACTGCGAAGAAACCTTAAGCCGGGCGATCAACAGCGTATTGTCACAAGATTATCATGACTATGAAGTGATCATCGTCAACGACGGTTCCGTCGATCAGACAAAGAGAGTGGCGATGGAATATATCGAAAGAAGCCCGAAGATTAAACTGTTCAATATCGAAAACAGCGGCCCATCGGCGGCTCGTAATCTCGGATTGGATAATGCAAGCGGGCAGTACGTGTTATTCATTGACAGCGATGATATGCTGCAGCAAGGTACGCTTCAGTATTTGCATGAGCAACTCGACGATGGACATAACGATGTTTTGATATTCGGCTTCACAATCACCGATGCGAATATGCACCCCATCATGGATTATGGAGCGGGGGATGCTGTATTTTCAAACCGTGCAGAACTGGGCAATGAGCTCCCTGGTCTGTATCAGGCTAATCTTTTAAATCAGGTATGGAATAAAGCGTATTCCCTCAACTGGCTAAAAAACACGGCTGTGCGGTTTGAGGATTACCGCTATGCCGAAGATCGCCTGTTTGTTTTAGAGATTCTTCGGCACGTTCGTCGCGTAAAGGTAGCCCAAAAACCCTGCTATCTGTATGTGAACAGCGGCAATGCCAGCCTAATAAGCCGATATAATGATAAAAAGTTTGAATGCAGCCTGCTGGTCAACCGGCGGATACGAAGTCTTGCGCAGGAGTGCGGCAACGAGAGCGCATTTGCGGCTGAAGTATGGGATTATATGTTTTTTAAAACCATCGTATCGTGCATGACACAGCTTTACCATCCCACCTGTCCGCTAAACGCGAAACAGCGCCGGAATGCTATAAGACAGATATTGGATCACCCGGATGTGCATAGAAAGTTTTACTTGAATCGTGACGCAGGCCTGCATACCCGGGTACTATATGGTATCATTCGCACGCGTATGATTTGGCTGATAAGCCTCGCGCTCCGGTCGATCGTTAAGATAGGCAGCGGAGATACAAAGCGATTTATCCGATTAAAGCATCGCAGTATCGATAACAAGGAATAGAGGTCAGTGGAGGGGGCTTCCTGCTTATACAGTGGTTCTGAGACGAAGCGCCTTAACAAGCCATAGCAGCAAGGCGGGGGAGATTTTAAATATACACATCTTCAATCTGAGCTTAAGGCGAACTTTATCATGATGATTCATATAGCCAATCATATCCTTCGCCAACCCTTGAAAATGAGCATCAATATAGTTCAAAAATTCCTTTGCTTTCATGCCCGAGTTTACGTAGCACGATTCAAGGTTATAAAAATAGTCCTGTATCATCAGTATATTTCGAATATGATCTGAAACCGCAAGGATCTCCGGGTTGTCGGAAGCCGACAGGTAAGCGCTTGTCCTTTTCATGGCATTAAGCGAATCAAATCTTGAGAGATCAAAGCGGTTTGTGATCGACCCTGACCTTTGCAGATAGAAGATATTAATCCGATTAATCCAAACTAATTGTCGTACGTGAGAAAGTGCTTTATAGCCAAACTCCTGATCCTCTCCGTTCGAGCACCCAGGTGTGTATTCGAGCCCGTAGCGGAGGAGCATGTCCCTCCTGAAAGCTACACTGCCTGTGCAGATTTGCATGGAACCTTCACAGATGATGTGTTTCAACGCTTCGCTTCCGGACAATGTAAGATATTCGAGCCGGTCGGAATCGGATTGAAAAGTACTGTTTGCCGCTTCGCTTTCGGTTACCCGGGTACTCTTCCAGCAAATACAATCGGCCTCGTTGCATGAATCTGCTGCATCCAGCATGTCTTTAACTGCGGTATTTGCCAGGTAGTCATCTCCATCAAGAAAAACAACATAATCGCCTAAAGCGTGACGCAAGCCATTGTTTCGGGCGGAACTGACCCCACCGTTTTCCTGCCGGATGATTTTCGCATCAAGAGGATGGTTTGCCAGCGTTTCGGAGACAACGGAAAGGGTATTATCCGTAGAACCATCATCAACGATCACAGTTTCAAATCCTTGATGTGTCTGACCTATCAGGGAAATGAGGGTTCGCCGGATATACTTCTCAACGTTGTATGCCGGTATCACAAGGCTTAGTCTCATGCGGGCCTCGCTGACGAACGGTTTTTATTGATCAACTTAGGGCATTCCGCCTGAAGTTTGTTGATATAGTTCATGGTGAGGCCAACAACGATATAGAAAAGGGTGGATATTTGCGTATCGTAGAAAGAGTTCTCAGCGATATAAGCCACGACAATGAAACCGACAATCATGATCAGTGATAGCGTTCCAAGCTGATAGGCGGACTTGATTTTGTATTTAATGCTCTTAAGCCATGTGATGAACAGCCAGAGCATTAATATAACCAGACTGGCAAAATAAGCAATAGTCGCCGGATAACCTGCTTCAGCCGATAGCAAAACAAAGAAGGAATGCGGATGCGTTATAGAACCCTCATAATCACGGTAATGTGATGAAAAATCTTCGGATTCCATGTAATTGATATACGTACCAAATCCTACGCCTGTGTAAGGATGATCATAGGCAATTTGGTTGGCAATCCCGGCAAACTCCGCCCGGTGAGCAAGAGAAGCGTCCGAACTCAGATCGATATCCGGTGTTTCTTCCGATTGATCGATATCCAATGTAAATTCACCCAAACCGTTGCCGAGAACCAGTTCGCCGCCATACTGCAAAGCGTTTCCAGTTACGCCCAAGGCCCCGGGAATGATGAAGATCAGACCGATTCCAAGCGCGACGGTTAACAGCACGTATCGATTCCACATCATGCGGAAATTTAATATGATGTTTGCCAATAGCATCAACGCAAATACCAATATAGCGGAACGGGTAAAAGAAAGGATCATTCCGGCAAACAGCATTAACACCAGAATAAATATCCAGGGACGCTTAAAGACCTGCCGGCGATACGCATATATCAGATAGAAATAAACCATATTGACAAATATACTGAAGTAGATCGGATTGAAAAACGTAGCGAATACGCGCCCTTTGATTTCATACTTGTCAGTACCCATCGGGTTCAAATTGATATCGCATACGTATTGCAGAATAGCGTAAATGCCAATGATGGAACTTGCGAATACAAACGTCTTGATTAGCCCTATAAAATCTTCCTCTTCCAGCTTAACCTTGCTGAATATAAACAAGATCACGCCGATCATTGCAAATTTCGCAAGCGTATATGCCGAAATTACGATGCTCTTTGTACTGAAGAAAGAAGGCAACGTCAGCAGCAGGAAGATACCATACGCAATCAGGTACCATCGCAGATCGATGGAATTCAACGTAATGGATTTGTGCATATAATCCCAAGCGAATATAACCGCCAAAGCAAACATGAACAGTAAGCGTACAGGGACTATGCTGAACAGTGTTTCAACTTCTTTCGGGATGAGCACGAGAAGGAGGATTAAAACATTCATGGCATAGTAGGTCAGAGGTTTACCTTTGTACTTTTTGAAAGCATCAGTCAATTGCATATTCATAATGGAATTAATTATACCGTCTAAATTACCATAAGACAATCCCATTCTTTGCATTTTAAGATTATTATATAGCATTATATATAAACTCCTTGTTAAGGCCAAAATACTTGACGCTGTTCTTAGCCGTCTAGACTGGCATTTGAATAATGGTTATAACTTTGATCACATAAATTGACAGAAAAATATTGAACTAATAGGATTTGATATTATTTCTGTATAGCGGCAACAAACAGCTGCCCTGCGTTGAAAAAGGGCGTACGGTCTTAGGTGAAACTTCCAAAGACTTGACGCAACCTTCTTGCTGGGGTAGACTAAGCCCTGGAATAAGATTTTGAGCTTAGGGCATGCTGCGAAATAGTGGGAGGATAATGTTGATTAGTGTCATCGTGCCAATATACAATATTGAAAAGTACCTTTCACAGTGTATAGACTCGATATTGGCACAGAGCTATCCCGATTTTGAATTGATCATGGTAGATGATGGCTCCCCCGATTCCTGCGGATTCGTATGTGATGAGTATGCATTGAAGGATCCGCGAATACGCGTCGTTCATAAGAAAAACGGGGGGTTGTCTGACGCACGCAATGCAGGCATTGAAATTGCAAAGGGCGAGTATATTACCTTTGTCGATGGTGATGATGTGCTGCATATTGATTTTTTGGCATTATTAATAGACGGTATGAAATCACATGACGCCGATGTTGCGGTTTGCAAGCCGCTTATTTTTACGGATGTCCCGGTTTGGGGTAGTGTATCGGGAAAAACTGCCATACTAGACCGTTACCAGGCGATGGAGAGGATTTTTTTGCCTCGACCTGAATGGATAATCGAAACGGCTTGGGGGAAGCTTTATCGAAAAGAAGTCGTTGGCCAATTGCGGTTTCCTGTGGGACGCCAGCATGAAGATGTATTTACAACCTATCGGTTCTTCTATGAGGCCCGGAAGCTTGTTTTAATCGACAGGAAGCTTTACGGTTATAGGACCCGGGGAGGCAGCATAACCAATCAGCCATTTCGGGTGCAGCGTCTGGACGCGGTCGAAGCGGGTAAAGAAGCGCTGGAATTTGTGCGTGAAAACTGTCCGTCGCTGCTGCAGCAGGTTCGATTTTATTTGGCGGTCATCTGCCTGTGCCTTATTAATCAAATGGCACTTTCGGGTTATCCTGATAAAGCAGTTTTTAAATGCCTCAGAAAAGATATTTTTAAGCTATGCCATCCTTTCAGAAACCGGCATTTAAGTTATAAGCAAAAGATTTGGCTGGTAGTATTGAAGGTCAACATTTCGCTTTATAAAGCGGGATACCGCTGGTGTATAGGGCATATCCGGGCAAGAAACGGAGAGCGGCATGGAGAATAGAAAAAGCCTTGCGATAACGATTATATCGCAGGCGCTTGCGCTTGCTATAAATCTGGGGATCGGTTTTTTCGTCTCTTCCTATATTGTATCGCGAATCAACGCTGCTGCTTATGGTTTCGTCGGCCTCGCGAATGATTTCGTCGGCTACGCACAGGTTTTAACGGTGGCGCTCAACTCCATGGCGGGCAGGTTCATCACGGTAGAGCTGCATAAAAAACAAATGGATCAGGCGAACCGTTATTTTACCTCCGTCACGGTTGCCAACTGCGCCCTTGGCGCTATGCTGCTGATACCGTTTATTATCATCATCGTATTCATGAGCCGGTTGGTCAACATCGCGCCTGACATTCTGCCCGATGTTCAGCTGCTCTGGACGCTGCTGTTTGCCAATTTTATCATCAGCATTGTAATCACCACGTTCCAGGTAGCCACGTTTGTGCGGGACAAGCTCTATCTGACCGGTGCCGTTCAGATCGTGGGCAATCTGCTTCGGTTGTTCATCATTGTCATCGCATATACGCTTTTTAAGCCCGCGGTGTGGTATTTGGGGCTTGCTCTGCTGGTCAGCGCAGGGTTTGGGCTGATTAGCCATATCCGGTACACGAAAAAACTAACTCCCGAGCTGCAGGTCAGAAGACGCTATTTTGAATGGAAATCCATACGGACGATATTGGCGTCAGGTTTCTGGAATTCGATCACCCGCCTCAGCGGTATTATGGCGACGGGACTCGATTTGTTGATTACAAACAAGTTTGTGGGCGCAACGGCTATGGGCCTTGTTTCCGTCTCGAAGACGGTGCCAAATATGATATTGCAGTTTATGGGCACCGCAGCCAGCGCGTTTGCGCCAAGGCTCACCAAGAGCTTTGCGCAGCAGGGATTTGATGATATGGCGCAGCAGACGTTCTTTTCCGTCAGGCTGCTCGGCATCATTGCGGGCATTCCAATGGCCTTCCTGATCGTATTCGGTAAAGCGTTCTTTTCGCTTTGGATGCCTACTCTCGATGCGGAATTACTCTACTGGCTTTCCTTGCTGGGTTGTCTGGCGTTTACATTTTCGATGCCGCTGGAGGGAATATGGAACGTATTCACCGCGAGCAATAAAGTACGCGTATCGTCTGTATACCTGCTTGCAAACTCGGCCGTATCGGTGGCTTTGGTATTCGCGTTGCTGCCAATAACCCAGGATATCAATACCCGGCTGTACATCATCGTGGGCGTCAGTTCCGTGTTTTCGGTGATCCGGGCGCTGACTTTTTTACCGCTGTACGGCGCGCACTGCCTGAAACAAAAGTGGTATGTATTTTATCCTCATATGTTAAAGAACCTAGCATATACAGCCCTGCTTGTGCTGATGGCCTTTGGGATTAGCCGAATATTGTTGCTTGATAGCTGGCTGAAATTCTTCGCGACAGTTTGCCTGTTCGGTGTGATTTCACTCCCGATCGGCTTTATCCTGCTGCTGAAGAAAAACGAACGGAAAGCCGTCACGTCGATGATTGGCAAGGTGTTTAAACATGGAAAAGATCAATAGAGTCATTCACTATTGCTGGTTCGGGCGCAACCCGCATCCCGAACTGATGATGAAATGCCTGGAGAGCTGGAGAAAATTCTGCCCGGACTATGAGATCCGGGAATGGAATGAGGACAGCTTTGACATAACGAGCAACCTTTATGTAAAGCAGGCTTATGAAGCGAAAAAATGGGCATTTGTGACCGACTACGTCCGGCTGTACGCCTTGTATACGCAGGGCGGCATTTATATGGATACCGATGTGGAACTGGTAAAACCGCTGGATAGTTTCCTTGGAGAGAGCGGGTTCTCGGGATTTGAAAGTTCCGGAACGGTTCCTACAGGTCTGATGGCGGCAGAAAAGGGCCACCCTTTCATCGGCGAGCTGCTCCGGGAATATGATCACCGCACGTTTCTGAAGGATGACGGAACCTGCGACTGTACGACCAACGTGGTGGCGATCACTGCGGCGGCACTGCGCCATGGGCTCGTGCCGGACGGATCGAAGCAGACAGTCTGCGGTTATACCTTTTATCCGGCTGATTATTTCTGCCCGATCAATGTTGAAACCAAACAGTATCGACCTACAAACCATACCCATGCCATCCATCATTTTAGCGGCTCTTGGCTGACCGAGGAGGATCGCAGGCGGCAGGAAAAATACAGGCGCCTGTTGAAGCTCACCGGGAAGAGAATAGCTGGCCGAATCATGGCGTTTGATGACAGCTTGAAGGAGCGGGGACTGCTGGCTACATCAGGTAAGGTGATTCAAAAGATATTCTACAAGGGAGTCTCCGTGCTGGAAAGCGTGCTGAAAAGCTGCATAACAAAGCTATGTCCCGTTCGCAACCATCTGTTGTTTTTTGAGAGCGAAGGCGATTATACCGATAACGCCAGAGCGCTCTACGAGTATATGCGGGAAAAATGCGCGGATGAAAAATACCTCTACGTTTGGAAGGTGACGGACGCCGCAAGCTTCAGCCGAAGATATGCCAACCCGCGCACCGTTTTTGTTGATGAAAAAAACTTTTTTCACCGGATCAGGCTGGCCCGCTATGTCGCTTCTGCCAGGCTGTTTTTCTTCACGCATCCGTATTGGCTGAAGAAGTGGAAGCCCAGCCAGACGGTGATCAATCTGTGGCATGGGTGCGGCTATAAAAAAGCAAAAGGGACGGCGGATATCGGAAAAACGTTTGACTATACGCTGGTCACGGGTGAATTATATAAGAACATTCACGCAAAGGTTTTTGGAGTTTCGCCGGAACGTGTATTAACGTTGGGCCATCCCCGCAACGATGTTTTTTTTGATAAACCTGATCTTGATGCTTTTTCAAAGCTTAATATTCCACAGGGGAACAAGTGTATTTTCTGGATGCCGACATTTCGAAAAAGTAAAAATTGTACCATATCCGACGATACTTTTAATAATCAGACCGGGCTTCCATTAGTTGGGTCTGTTAGTGAGCTTGAGAATGTCAACGAGATATTGGCGAAACATAAGTTGTTCATGGTAATAAAGCTTCATCATCTACAGGATGAACAGGCTATTGTCAAAATAGCTTTGAGCAATATTCGCTTAATTACAGACGATATGCTCGCGGAAATGGATATAAGACTATACCACTTAATACCATTTGCCGACGCTTTGCTGACAGATTATTCTTCTATTGCTATAGATTATTTGCTGCTTGATCGTCCGATAGGTTTCATTCTAGATGATTATAAACAATTCAATGATGCTCGCGGTTTTATTTTTAATGATACAATGGCTTATATGCCAGGACATTATCTATATAGCATTACGGAGCTTAAACAATTTTTAGATGACGTAGCGTTGGGGATTGACCCATATCGAGATAAGCGGAAAGCTATACGCAATCAATGCTATACCTATTTAGATGGTAATTGTTCAAGTAGAATTGTCGAGCAAATGATTAAAAAGAGTAACATGCGTCGGAATTAATTAATTTATACGGGAGGGAGTTATGAATGTAGCATTGGTTTTTGCTGGGGGAATAGGAACACGGATGAGCCGGAAAACTAAACCTAAGCAATTTTTGGAAATTAGTGGGAAGGCTATCATCATCCACACAATAGCACACTTTGAGCGCCACAACGATATAGACGCTATAGCAGTGGTATGTGTGAAAGAGTGGATACCTTACCTTAAAGATATTATAGAAAAATCTGGTTTTAAGAAGATTGGCTGGATTATTCCGGGCGGTGATACCGCGCTTCAATCACAATATAATGGATTAAAAACCATAGCGACTGGATCTAATATAGGCAATGATACCATCGTCCTAATTCACGATGGAGTTAGGCCGCTTATAAGCGAAGAGCTAATTACAAATTGTATAGAGTGTGTACGAGTGAATGGCTCAGCAGTTACAATTGCACCTGCAAACGAGACCATTTTAATTACGGATGCAAATAAAACTGTAAAGGAGGCGTTAAACCGATCATTATGCTGTTACGCAAGAGCACCTCAATGTTTTTATTTATCAGATATTCTTGAAGTCCATGAAAAAGCCATTAAAGAAGGAACACATAATTTTATTGACTCGGCTACAATGCTTATGTATTATGGACATCCAATCTTTACGGTTGAAGGCTCGTCTGACAATATTAAAATTACTACGCCTACTGATTATTATTTGTGCAAAGCCATAATGGGAGTTATGGAAGATTATGAAGTATTAGGATTATAATTTAATCTCTATACTGTTAATGTGGATGGTTAAAAATGCTATATACGAATCCGTCATATATAAAAGATATTAATGTCGCGGCACAACAATGTATAGGTTTGGCGGCGTTGGAAAACAGGAACATTTTAGTTACTGGCGCATCAGGTTTGATCGGGTCTTTTATAGTTGACATGTTGATGTATATTTTTGAAGAAATGAATGTTCATATATCAATATGCGTGTTGGGAAGAAATAAAGAACGTCTAGAAATGCGGTTCAGATCTCACACGGCAAAAAGCAATTTTCATATCATCCAGCATGACATAACGAAGCCGCTTTCAACAGAAAACCGCTTTGACTATATCATTCACGCCGCCAGTAATGCGCATCCCGTCGCTTTTGCAAACGACCCTGTCGGTACGATGTTGGGCAATTTACTGGGAACCCAGTACCTGCTTGATTATGCCTGGCGTCATGGTACTAAACGTACGCTGTATGTCTCCTCGGGTGAAGTCTATGGTCAGGGGGCGCAAGACGTTTTGCGTTTCGATGAAACCTACAGCGGCTATGTGGATTCCATGACCTCCCGGGCGTGCTATCCAAACAGCAAACGGGCGACGGAAACGCTTTGCGCAGCATATGCAAGCCAATTCCATGCGGACGTTGTGGTGGCAAGGCCTTGCCACATTTACGGCGCGTGTACCACTGATGGCGATAACAGAGCAAGCGCACAATTCATAAACAATGTTATAAACGGACAGGATATTGTACTGAAAAGTCCGGGTCAGCAATTACGTTCCTATTGCTATATAGCCGACTGCGCAAGCGCGTTGCTGACGATATTGCTGCGGGGTGAAACCGCGAACGCTTACAATGTGGCCAATATTGAATCCGAGGTAACCATACTTCAGTTAGCAGAGACAATCGCGCGCCTTTCCGGCAGAAAAGTTGTTTTTGAACAACCTGAAGACGCTGAAAAGGCCGGATATAGCAAGGTCTCCCGATCGGTTTTAAATGCTCAAAAGTTGGAGGCGCTTGGCTGGAAGGCGGTCTATTCACTAGATGAAGGAATCGGGCAAACAATATCGATACGAAATAGTATGGGACAGCAGGGATGAGATGGAAATAATGGTTATTACGATATGTAAAAACGTTTGGCAAACCACGATTCCGACTGAGAGGTATAACTGATTGAAGACCATATTGCTGGTATTCGGTACCCGCCCGGAGGCGATCAAGATGTGCCCCCTTGTCAGGGAGCTGAAAGCCCGGCGGGAACTAAAAACAGTAGTTTGCGTTACAGGGCAGCACCGGGAAATGTTAGATACGGTACTCGCTGCTTTTGACGTTGTGCCGGATTTTGATCTGTCGATTATGAGAGAAAACCAAACGCTTTTTGATATATCTGCAGCCATTCTCGAGCGTTTCAACGCGGTTCTCTGCCAGGTGAAGCCAGATGTCGTTCTAGTACATGGCGACACCACGACGACATTTGTTTCTTCTCTGGCCTGCTATTACCGGCAGATACCGGTGGGCCATGTGGAAGCGGGGCTGAGGACATACAACATATACTCGCCATACCCGGAGGAGTTCAACCGGCAGGCAGTCGGCATTATCGCAAGATACCACTTTGCGCCGACAAGACTGGCTAAAGAAAACCTCATCCGGGAGGGTAAAGATCCTTCTGCAATTTATGTGACCGGCAACACGGCGATCGACGCGCTTCACACGACGGTTCGTGACGACTATGATCATCCTGCGCTGCAATGGGCAAACGGCAGCCGGTTGATATTATTAACTGCTCATCGGCGTGAGAACCTCGGCGATCCTATGCGCAGCATGTTCAGGGCAATACGGCGCATTGCAGAGGACTTCCCTGATACGAAAATGATCTACCCGATCCATATGAACCCGGTGGTGCGGAATATTGCAAGCGAGGAACTCGGGCAGGGGGAGAGGATTCGCCTCATTGAGCCGCTCGACGTAATCGACTTTCATAACTTTTTGGCGAGGTGCTATCTCGTGTTGACCGACAGTGGAGGGATACAGGAGGAAGCACCGTCGCTAGGCAAGCCGGTGTTGGTGATGCGCGATACGACTGAACGCCCTGAGGGAATTGAAGCGGGGACGCTTCGGCTCGTCGGCACCCAAGAGGATACCATTTATGAAAGCACGAAGCGGCTGTTGGTAGACGCAGGGATGTATCGGCAAATGAGTACAGCCTGCAACCCTTATGGTGATGGACACGCTTCCCGGCGTATTGCAGATATATTGCACTACGGAGAAGTTACTCTATAAGCATGTCTAAGGATGCAAGTGAAGTCACGGCTGACAACTGGTCTGATCATGGGTTCATTGCTGCATGCTGGACTTTATAGCGCCTTATCAGTATCTTTATCCTGTATTAAATAAAAAGTAAAATACGACAAGCGTTCTTGCAAAATATCCGTTCAGGCTTCATATGATTTAAGAGCATCAAACGGAGGACGGATTTATGTGGGAAATTCTAGATATCATCCGCGAACTATTGTGCTTTGCGGGATACCTCTCGGGCAAGACCTTCCCCAAGCCCCTGAGCAAGACGGAAGAGGAAGCGTGCATTAAAGCCTGCGCCGCAGGGGACGAGGAGTCAAAAAACCGGCTCGTCGAACACAATCTGCGGCTTGTGGCTCACATTGTGAAGAAATATCAGAATACTTCGCTTTCCAACGACGATCTGATTTCAATCGGTACGATCGGACTCATCAAAGCCGTAAACTCTTTCTCGGCAAAGAAGGGAACGCAGCTTGCGACATATGCCGCCAAATGCATCGAAAACGAGGTGCTGATGGCGCTGCGTTCAAATAAAAAAATCAAATGCGAGGTTTCACTCAGCGACCCCATCGGCGTTGATAAAGAAGGCAATGAGATCTCGCTGATTGATATACTGGGCACGAGGGATGATATCGTGCTGGAACAGGCAGAGCTGCGCATCCAGACCCGACAGCTTTATGGGCTTCTCGGGAAGTGTCTGACGCGCCGCGAACGCGCTGTGATCGAAATGCGATATGGACTTGGCGGTCTGCGGCCTCAGACGCAGCATGAGATTGCGGAGAGGACAGGGATATCGCGCTCTTATGTATCCCGGATCGAAAGCAAGGCAATTGCCAAGCTTGCGGCGGAACTGGGCAAAAGCACGAGCGGATGAGGGATCAGCTGCCCGTAGTACGCAAGATAAGGTCCACATCAATTAATAACTTTTTGGTAAGGGACAAGCCACAAAAAAACGCCCTGCTAAGGCGTTCATTGGACCGGATATTACGAAGTTACGGGAAGAAGGGTGTTGCATCCCTCCCAAAAAACATCAAACAGTATATCCAGCTTGTCTGATACATCCTGGTTGGAAACATGAGCGTTGATTAGCATCCAATCTAAAAAACCGTTAATAAATATGAAATAGGATGCAAGGAACGTGGTTCCCAGATCGTTTTGAATATCAAGGCCAAATGGGTGAAAATTACTCAAAGCGTTAGCAATATCGCGATTACACGCCGATAAGCGCTCACGCAATGCCAGCATGAAGGGTTTTTCCATGTCACTTGCCAACATATTGTGGGTGCCCTTTATAAACATGATCTCATCAATTGTCCTACTGGAAACCATCGTATGCGAGATCTGAAACAAGACAGACCGAGGCGATTCCCCAGGCAAACTGTCCGGAAGCTCCTTAAAAATATTTAAGTAGTTTTCCATTTGAATATCGAAAACTGCAAGATAGAGTTCCTGCTTGCTCTGGTAATAATGATACAGGGTAGCCTTGTTTATCCCGACCGAATCTGCGATTTGCTGCATCGAGCATCCGAAGTAGCCATGTATTGAGAAGCATTTCAGCGCCATTGCTAATATTTCTGTACGTTTCATCGTTCCATCCCTTCACGAAGTATACCACAAAAACGATATTTCAAGGCAAGCAGGTTAAAGTTTTTTTCATATATCTCGATATATTTAGAGGGAATCTACCAACCGGTCGGTTAGGGCGGCTAATACGTTGAAGTACTCCCTAATCCAACAGAACATGCTTTACCTTCTACGAATGAGGCTAGTCAATGGAAGCTTTGGTAACTGAAGACTGAACACTTGTGAAGACAAGTCGATAAATATTACTTGCGAGGAGAGTAGGGGCATGAAAGGTCTGAAGAGAGTAAAAATCGGAGTCAGGTTGATGATCGCTTTTATGGTTGTTGCCGCAATTGCGGGGGCAATTGGTGCTTTGGGGATCATCAATATAACCACTGTCGAGAATGGGTCTGAAACGCTTTATCAGGAAAATGTAAGCGACCTCGCGAAAGCGGCCAATGCTTCTGCGCTCTACCAACGAGTCCGGTTCAACGCACTCGATATGGGTACGAATGCCAAACTGAATGAGAAGGAAACCGATATCAATTATATTATCCAGTATATCGCATCGGCGGATGAGTCTCTGGGCGAATACAGCGTTTCTTCCGAAGGCGAGAAGGTTATATTTACGACGCTTCTGGCGCAGTGGACGCAGTATAAAACGTATATCCAGCAGGCCATTGAATATGTTCAGAATGGCAAGAACAATGAAGCGCACGATTTAATTCTCGGAGACGCACGCAAGACGGGCACAGCCCTGCAGGACTCTTTTACCCAATTACTTGAATTCAATATCAACGAAGCGCAGAAACAGAGCCAGGCAAACAGTGAAACGGCCCGTGTATCGATGCTCATGATGATCGGTTTGATGTCCGCAGGCGTTCTGGTTGCGATACTGCTGGGGGTGCTGCTTACCAGAAGCATTACGAAACCGGTCAGCGTCACATCGAAGCAGCTGGCAAGAATCGCGAGCGGGGAGGAAATGGAGACGATCAACGCCGATAAATTCAGCGGTGAGTTCCGGCTGATGATCGGAAACCTTAATACGGTCAAGGAAGCGCTTGGCCGCCTGCTGGATGATTCTCTCATGCTGTCAGAAGCCGCGGCGAAGGGTGTGTTGTCAGCCCGTGCCGACGCCGATCTTCATCGGGGCAGCTACCGCCAGATCATCGAGGGAATCAACAGCACGCTGGATGCGGTGATTACTCCGATCAACGAGGCGGCGGAGGTTCTGTCCGCGCTTTCCGAAGGCAAACTTGATGCAATGGTTACGAGTGACTTCATGGGTGATTATGAGATCATCAAACGTTCGGTGAATGAAACGGTGGCTTCACTGAAGGGGTATATTCATGAGATTTCCGATGTTCTTGAGAGAATGGCCAATGGTGATCTCAGCGCGGAGATCGAATCCGAGTTCAAGGGTGATTTCATTGCGCTCAAAACGGCTATCAATGCCATTGCCGGTTCAATGAATACGGTGATGAGCGATATCCACACCGCCGCGGAACAGGTTGCCTCGGGTACTGTTCAGGTTTCAGCCGGAAGCCAGACCATATCGCAGGGAGCCGCAGAGCAGGCCAGTTCAATTGAGGAACTCTCCACGTCTGTCACGCAGATGGCGGTACAGACGAAGCAAAACGCCGTCAATGCGGGTCATGCCAATGATCTTGCCAACAAGGCCAAAGGCGATGCTGCCGGCGGAAACGACCAGATGGTTGCGATGCAGTACGCCATGAAGGAAATCAGTGATTCATCGGCGAGCATATCAAAAATCATCAGGGTGATCGACGATATCGCATTTCAGACAAACATTCTGGCGCTTAACGCCGCGGTGGAAGCCGCCCGCGCGGGTGCGCATGGCAAGGGCTTTGCCGTGGTTGCAGAGGAAGTCAGAAATCTGGCAGCCAGAAGCGCGAAGGCCGCTAAAGAAACCGCGGAGCTCATTGAAGGGTCGATGAAAAAAGTAGATGCGGGAACGAATATCGCAAACAATACGGCCGATGCGCTGACAAGTATCGTGAAGCGTGTGGAAGAAGCGGCCGAGCTGGTATCCGGAATCGCACTGGCTTCGAATGAGCAGGCAATCGCGATTGCGCAGGTCAACAGCGGTATTGAGCAGTTGTCTGCCGTCGTGCAGACGAATTCGGCTACCGCCGAGGAAGCGGCTGCGGCCAGCGAGGAACTCTCCAGCCAGGCGGATATACTCAAATCGATGGTAGCGCGCTTCAAGCTCAAAAAAGATGACGCAGGCATGGCAGACGCAAGCGCGGTTCGGCGAAGCGGAGTATCGGATGCGACGCCGGAACGGAAAGTTCTCAGCGATAACGAGTTTGGAAAATACTAATGCGCATCTGCGTATTAAAATATTTTGGTTATTCCCCATTCTTATGCGGCCCGGCATTGCCAGGCCGCTTTTTTTCTTTTGCAGCGGCGGGAAAAAAGCTGGACTTTTTTTATTGGCATGGGTAATATAACCCAAGGAGAGTTTTTACATGATACATTTCGGCCCGGCGGGCAATTCGGACAGTTTTTACGCGCAGGGGTACAAGCGCACCACCGAGGCGTTCTCGTGGATCGCGCAGATGGGCCTTGACGCATTTGAATACTCTTTTGGACGGGGCGTGCAGCTTTCGCAGGCAACCGCAGAGTCGATCGGCGAGGCGGCGGCAAAGGAAGGCGTGGTTTTAAGCGTTCACGGACCTTATTACATCAACCTCGCCACGGAGGATACCGACAAGGCGGCGGCTAACATCCGCTACCTGATGCAGTCGGTGAAGGCAGCGAAGTGGATGGGCGCAAAACGCGTGGTATTTCACCCCGGCACACCGGGTAAGCTCAGTTATGCGGACGCCTTGGATCGCGTGAAGGCCGGGCTGCTCGTTGCGGCGGAAGCGCTTGGCAGTGCGCTTAATGACGTCGCGCTTTGCCCTGAAACCATGGGCAGACCCAAGCAGATTGGCAGCCTTGAGGAGACGATTGAGCTATGTAAGCTGGACAGCCGGTTTATACCCGCGCTGGACTTTGCCCATCTTCATGCGCGCGGCAAAGGTGCCATCAATACGGAACAGGATTATGCGGATATTCTGGACAAGCTGGAAGCGGGGCTGGGAGCCGGGCGCGCGAAGCGCTTCCACATACACTTCGCCCATATTCAGTATACCGCCGCCGGGGAGAAGATGCACCGCAAGTTCTCGGACGAGGGCTTTGGGCCGGATTTTGCGCCGCTCGCGCGGCAGCTCGTCCGGCGCGGCATGGAGCCGGTGATCATATGCGAATCGCAGGGGACTATGGCCGAGGACGCGGCGGAGATGAAACGGATTTATCAGGAGGAGCAAGCGAAATATGAGGGTTAATAAACTTAGAGAAGCCATGGGCAAAAGCGGCGCGGACGCCGCGCTGATGACATCGGTGGAGAACGTGACGTACTATTCCGGATTTTCGGGCAACAGCAGTCAGCTGTTGATCACGCCGGGGGAGAAGTACCTCTTTACGGATTTCCGCTACACCGAACAGGCAGAAGCCGAGACGGATTTCACCGTCGTAGAGACCAAGGCTGCGGCGCGCGTACAGACGATATTTGAATACGCCGCGAAGCATGGGGCGAAACGGCTGGGCATCGACCTTGCCGATGTCTCGTACACCGCATTCAAGGCGTATTTGCAGCATACTGCGGAAGAAAATATCGTCGACCTCTCGGCAGCGGTGGCCTTGCAGCGCACCATCAAGGACGCGGAGGAGATCGCGCTGATTGCCAAGGGCGCAAAGCACAACGATATGCTGTTCGACCACATGTGCAAAATATTAAAGCCCGGCATGAGCGAGATGGACATCCGCGCGGAGATCATCTATTTTATGAACCGGCATGGCGCGGATATCGCGTTTGCGCCGATCATCGCGTCAGGGGAAAACAGCAGCCTGCCGCACGCGACGCCGACCGACCGGAAGATACAGCCCGGCGACTTTGTCACGATGGACTATGGATGCCGTTTCGGCGCGTATTGCTCGGATTTTACGCGCACTGTCGTGATTTCGCATATGGACAAAGAGCAGCAAAAAGTATATGATATAGTGAAGCATGCGGGGGATTTAGCGCTGGAAGCGCTGGCCGCGGGTAAGGGCGCGCGGGAGATCGACGCGATTGCGCGTGGAACCATTGCGCAGGCAGGCTACGCGGAGAATTTTGGGCATGGGCTCGGCCACGGTGTGGGCCTGCTGATTCATGAAGCGCCGACGCTCAACGAGATTTCGGAAGCGGTGCTGCAGGACGGCATGGTCGTAACCATTGAGCCAGGCATATACCTGAAAGGGCGCTGGGGCGTACGCATCGAGGATTTGTGTGTCGTCAGAAACGGCGGATGCGAGAATCTGACTTCCGCGCCGCGTGAACTCATAATCATTAACTGATGGAGGAAATACAATGGTAACAGCCGGAGATTTCAGAAAGGGCCTGACGATCGAGATCGATGGGCAGGTCTGGGTGATCGTGGACTTTCAGCACGTGAAACCCGGCAAAGGCGCGGCTTTTGTTCGCACCACGATAAAAAACATCATGCAGGGCAAAGTGCTGGAGCGGACCTTCAATCCGTCCGAAAAATTCCCCAAGGCGCATGTCGAGACTAAGACGATGGAATATCTGTACAGCGACGGCGAACTGTATTATTTCATGGATCAGGAAACCTTTGAGCAGATGCCGCTTAACCACGATCAGGTGGAGGAAGCGCTGAACTACATTAAGGAGAATATGACCGTTACGGTTCGTTTCTTCAAGGGCGTCGCGTTTTCGGTGGAACCGCCGAACTTCGTGGAACTGCGCATCGCCGAGACGGAGCCGGGATTCAAGGGCGATACGGCGACCTCGGGCAACAAGCCCGCGATACTCGAAACGGGCGCAAAGATCATGGTGCCGCTGTTTGTCAGTCAGGACGACATGATCCGCGTGGACACGCGTACCGGCGAATACATGGAGAGAGCATAGGCTGGATATTTACGAAGGCTCGGGAGACCGGGCCTTTTTCAATGCCTTCTTTTTTGAAGGTATGGGCTTAAAGCGATCCTCGTATGCATACCCGGCCAACATCGGTCCGCTGACAAAAAACCGGCTGAGAGCAACAAAGCGCTCCCAGCCTTTTAGAAACCCATCGCATAGGCACTAATAACTTATCATTCCGCGCGTAAAGCGGCATTTTTCCTAAACGCGGCAGGGATGTCCATCGTCATAAACGAACTTCTGCGCCAGACGGAGAGGAACACGCCCACGAGGAACATATCCGTGATCAGGTTGAACCAGCCATAGCTGACAAACGGAAGATTGACGGATGTACCGCTGATTACGCCGAGGTTGGCCAGCAGGAACAGCACAAACCGGGCGCTAAAGTACAAGCTGACACCGAAGGCCAGCAGACGTCCGTACGGGTGCCTAATTTGCATGCTGCGCCGGATCATCAGGGTTATAAGCATAGCAAAGGCGAGCGCGATACCGATGCCAGCCAGCCAGCCGTACGCGCCGATGACGGAGGTGAGGATATATCCGGTGGCGTTGTGGGTGCGCATGGCAGTTGAACCGATGAATTTCGCATAGTGCAGCACATCGCGAACAGCTTCGCTCTTGTAAAACGTATCATTGAAGTGGGTGCCGAACATCGTTGGGTCCGGTTTGATCAGCAGTACGCACAATATGAACACCGCAATGATTGCGCCCGACGAAATGGCGGTATACTGCCACTTCATTCTTTGCGGCTGCGGCTTGTGATATGCCGACACTGCAAGCATTCCGATACAGACCGCACCCAGCACACACGCGTAGATTGATGAAAGCAGATACAGCGCGGCAATGGATAATGTACAAAGCAAGATGATGAAGACCGTACCCTTAATGCCCTTTCCAGCGTTGTGCGCAATAAAGCCGGAGATGCTCAGCGCGAAAAGCATTGCCGATATCACGATCGGAGCGGCTTGCCCGAAAAGTCCGTCGAAAATACGCATGCCGTATGCTTCGACCCCCTGTCTGTCCAGATACAGGCGTATTGCGATGTAACCCAGGGCGGAAAAGAATGCAGCATGCCGCAAACGCCGCAGCCAGGTGTAATTCAAAAAATATACAGTGAGCAATGCGCAGAGACAGACGATGGCAGGCCATACGATAAAGTGTGTATTCGAGTGTAACGTAATAATTGATCCCAAAGCTGATGCTTCCGTGTAATCGCTCATTCCTGCCCAGTATGCGAAATAACCTGCTACACCCAGCAGCAGTACACACAAAATAACGCCCCATTCGGTGCGCGGCTTGTGAACTGCGTTGAGCGCTTTGCCGGTTGCTTTGGCGTCGCCCATCGCCTTTATGGCATCAGCTTCGGCATCTGCTGCGCCGCTTTGTCCCAGTTCAGCTTTTTTATCATCGATATGGGCGGCAAGCTCTTCGCGCAGCACTCTGCGCGCGGCCCTGAACCTGATCTCTTTACACACGTCATTGAGGTATTCTTCTTTATTCGGCATAGCTTAAATCCCCCAAAACAGTTTGGCGGCGTCCAGAAACGCATTCCGGGCCGATTTCGTCGGCAGGCTCCTCCAGAACCGTATTGACGGTACTGGAAAACAGCTTCCATTCTGCTCTCTTTTCGGCCAGCGCGCGCATTCCCTTCTTCGTAATCTGATAGTATTTGCGTTCCTTGCCATTATCCGCAAGCTTGGCATAGGATTGCACATAGCCGTCATTCTCCAGACCGTGCAGCACCGGGTACAGCGTACCTTCCTTCAGCACGAACACGTTATCGGATCTTGCGTCAAGCTCCCTGACGATTTCGTAGCCGTACATATCCCTTGCGCCGATTAGATGGAGCACCATGAGCGCCGTTGATCCCGACATCAGCCCTTTATTCATATAGCACCAGCCCCTTCCACTTGCATAGATTATCTAGGCAAATTATACCTAGATGGTCCAGGTATGTCAACAGATATTTCACTGGGGCGGGTACTCATATGCGTTATTCCATACGAATAGACTTGTAAAAAGACGAATTCGGGAGGAATGGCTATGACGAAAAAGATCATCGCGGTGCTGATTGCGGCGGCGCTGGTGCTGTGCTTTACAGGCTGTGCGAAGGAAAAAGAGGAGGCACCCTCCGAGGAGATACCGGCGATGAATGTCGCGGATGAGAACATGCGCCAAACGGTACTTTACCTGGAGGACGACTACGGGTATGTCGTGCCGGTGATGAAGGAGATCGAATGGGTAGAGGGAATTGGCAAGGCAGCGGTAAGCCAGCTTATCGCAAGCCCGGATGCCGACGCGCAGATGGAATACCTCGGGCTCAATCCTGTTCTGGCGGAGGGGACGGAGGTTTCGCTGAGCATCAAGGAAGGCGTCGCAACGCTGAAGCTGAGCGAGGGCGCAATCGCCGCGGAGGACTCGGTTGCCGAGATGAATAAGGTGGTCGCGGTGGTCAACACGCTCTGCGAGTTCCCGACGATCGATTCCGTCGTCATCAAGCAGGATGGCTGCGAGGATGCGCTGCCGTGCGGTACGGATATCAGCCAGGCGTTTCCGCCGTTTGACCTCAACGTGACCGCAACGACGCTGTCCTCCGAGGATCTGGAGAACGCCTCCAAAATTCTGCTCTACTTTGAGAACAGCACGGGCACGGCGATCGTGCCGGTGACCAAGTATGTAGGCGGAGAGGCGGATGCGTTTGTCGTGATGAGCGAACTCGTCAAGGGGCCAGGGGACGGCAAATTGAAGAGTCTGTTCCCGGAGGGCACAGATCTGCTCGGCGTGGATGTGGATGAAGCAGGCGTGGCGACGATCAGCTTCTCCAAGGAGCTCTCGTCCATTGGCGAGAAGCCGGATGCTCAGGCGATGCTCATTAAATGCGTCACACTATCCTTGAAGCAGTTTGACAATATCGATGAGGTGGTTATACTGGTAGATGGTAAGGAACTGGCGGCCACTTCGGAGACGACGATGGCGACGATGGATTTCGTCAATACCATGCAATAAAACAGATTGGATATACAAATGACAAGAACAGACGGGCGCGGCGAACAGGAGTTGAGGCCGCTGCGCATTACAAAAGGTTTTATGAAAAACGCGCACGGTTCCGTGCTTATCGAGTGGGGCAACACGCGGCTGCTTTGCACCGCGATGTACGCCCCCGGCGTCCCGCCGTTTCTGGAGGGCACCGATAAGGGCTGGCTCACGGCGGAGTACGCCATGCTGCCCGCAAGCACGCCGCAGCGCAAGATACGCGAAGCAAAGCGCCCTGACGGCCGAAACACCGAGATCAGCCGTATCATTGGGCGCTGTTTGCGTTCTGTGACGGATATGGACGCGCTGCCCGGCTTCACGGTTTATATCGACTGCGACGTAATTGAAGCGGACGGCGGTACGCGTACCGCGGCCATTACGGGCGCGTATGTGGCGCTGGAGCTATGCGTGCGGAAGATGCTCTCGGAAGGGCTGATATCGCGCTCCCCGTTGCGCGACGGGGTCGCGGCGGTCAGCTGCGGCGTTGTGGACGGCACGCCGATACTGGATCTCAACTATATTGAGGACAGCCGCGCTTTAGCCGACATGAACGTGGCCATGTCGCACAGCGGCGGCATTATCGAGGTTCTATGTACGGGGGAGAAACGGCCCCTCAAGCCGAAGGAACTGCAGACGCTGCTGCGCTACGCACAGGAAGGTATTGAGCAGATCGTTAAAATACAACGGGAGACGCTGGAACAGAACATATGAGCAGATTGATCATTGCGACGAACAACGCGGGCAAGGTGAAAGAGATCAAAGCAATATTTGAAGGGGTATACAGCGAGGTACTCTCGCTCAAGGAAGCGGGTATTTCGCTCGAGGTGGAAGAGGACGGCGTGACATTTGAGCAGAACGCCGTCAAAAAGGCGGTTGAAGCGGCAAAAGTGGCTGGCTGCGACGCGCTGGCCGACGATTCGGGACTCTGCGTGGATGCGCTGGGCGGCGCGCCGGGTGTGTTCTCCGCACGCTACGCGGGGCCGCACGCGACCGACGCGCTCAACAACGAAAAGCTGCTTGCGGCGCTCGAAAACGAGGAAAATCGCGGCGCAAAGTTCGTCGCCGTGGTAGCGCTTGCGAAAGGAGCCGAAGTGGTCACGGCCTGCGGCGAGGTGTTCGGCGAGATCGCGCGGCGGCCTTCGGGCGGCGGCGGTTTCGGCTACGACCCGCTTTTCTTTTTGCCTGAATTGGGACAAACCTTCGCGGAGCTGCCCGCGGAGATCAAGAACGGCCTGAGCCACCGGGCGCGCGCGTTGGCGGCGCTGAGAGACAAGCTGGACGCATGAAGCGGATTCTTGTGATGAGCGACACACACGGGCGCAGGGCGGCTATCGCCGCGGCACTGGCCCGGTGCAAGGACGCGGATTGTATCATCCACCTCGGAGATTATGCGCAGGATGTGGCCTATGTGCGCGAGCTGACGGACAAGCCGGTATACGGGGTCCGCGGCAACTGCGACCTTTCGGCGGGAGCGCCCGCGGAGCTGGAGCTGATATTGGACGGGGTGCGCATCGCCGCAGTGCACGGGCATCAGCAGGGCGTGAAGACGTCGCTGCTGCGGCTGGGGCTTTACGCGCTTGAGAAGCAAGCAGCCCTCGTGCTGTTCGGGCATACACATGTGCCGACGGAACAGTTTTATGAAGGTGTGACGCTCTATAATCCCGGCAGCCTCGGTGAGCCGCGCGGAAGAAAGGCGACCTTTGGCGTAATCACGACAGACGCAGGTGGGTTCCGGATCAAGACAAATACCATCGAATAACCGCTATTATTCTGATTGTATTCCATGTGGATTTAAATAACAAAATCATATACACTACGGGCATAGACCTGAAGAAATTGAAATCATTTTGAATTTCGTATAAGGGGTGCAGGTGTGGAGCAGGGGCAGGAGTTTATTTTAGCTGCGCATGGCGATATGGAGAAGAACCGCAACATCCGGATAAAAATGTTCGTGGCCAATGTGGTTTGTTGCGTTGCCGGGGCGGCTATCATGGCGGCGATGTCTCACTATCTGCTGATGGCGATATTCGTCGCAACGCTGGTGTGCATGGGGTTTACCGGCACGCTGATCCATTTTGAAAAGATAACATCCGAAACCGCATGCCTGCTGCCCATGCTGCTGCTGTGCTTTGTATTGACACCGGTCAGCTGGTTTACGTTCGCCGGTCCTATGGGGTGCACGCCATATCTGACGCTGGCGTTTTCCGCGCTGATCATCATGACGCATTACCGGAAGATACAGACGCTGCTGCTGTCGCTGTATTTCGGAATGATCGCAGCGCTCAGCGTACTTTGGATCGTTTACAAACGCGGAGATACCCCGATGAACGCCGTTGGGGGCAACCTTGCGGGATATGCGCTTGCGGTTGTGTTGATTACCGGGTTTCTTCTCTCCATGAATAAAAAGAACGAGGAGGCCAGCGCCGCCTTGATGAACCGTTCCCTGCGGGACGAGCTGACGGGTTTATACAACCGGCGCGTGATCGAGAAAATATTTGATATGGAAGAAAGCCGTTTTGTAAAGCAAGGTGCAAACTATGCCGTCATGATGCTGGATATCGACCGTTTTAAACAGCTCAACGATGACAAGGGGCATCCGCTCGGGGACGCCGTATTGAAAGATCTGGCTGCGCGTATCACAGACAGCATCCGGACGACGGATTACGCGGTGCGGTACGGCGGAGACGAATTCATGATTGTGCTGGCGGATGCCACAGCTGACAGCCCGCAGCAGGTTTTAGACAGAATCAACCTGACTTCCTGCGGTATTCGTGATGATCTTTCTATTACGGTGAGCATGGGCTACGCACTGCGTTCCGAGTGTGCAACCAGTGGGGAAATGATCGCCCTGTCCGACCGGCGCATGTATGATAGCAAGAGGCCGGACGGCAATCATTGATCCAACCAAATAATGTATGTCGATACGAATCAGTTTGTATGGAGATGATCGACCGTCTCTTCGCCCAGCAGTATTTCTATCGTACCTGTCAAAAAGCCTCGCCAGCCATATTCTTCGTATTCGTCCGCCCGTCTTTCGCGCGCGTCCTCGGAGGCGCCGAGGTACGTGGGTTTCCGGCCGATTTCGATCGTCATGCACAAAAAGTCCCGGTTTACAGGATGATAGAAATCCATGTATTTATCGATGTCTCCAAAGGAGATCAGCGGCGTCTCCACGCCGTCCATCAGGAGCGCCATACGCCCGAGCCGATAACTAAAAACGAACCCTTCGGAGATGCTGCGCGCATAATCGGTCATCGTGCCTCCATCACCGTTTATACTGTACTCTGCATCTTCTTTCTTCGGCCTATAACCGCCATCAAGCAGGTCGTTGACGCTTTGGGCAAACTCAAAGCAGGCATCATCGCTTTCGCTCGAAGTAAACGGTTTATTGTAAAACATGACGCCGCCCTGCTGATGCAGGTCGATATAGGCCGAGGCCTGCGGCACAAATACACTCATCCACTTCATCATGGCCTGCGTTTCGCTTTCGGTACCGAGACGGCTGCCGGCAAAGAAATCCATGCCGGGTGTAACGGAAAAATTCTCGGGCAGCGATGCCCCGGCAATCAGCTGCCCCGCGTTGACGGCGGGCATCGCGCGGTTTAAGTCCACCCCGTTGGCGTTGGATTTGCGGCTGGGGTCGCCTCCGGCGATGATCAGCTCGCGCCCGTCCGGGTTGACGAGCGGAACCGCGACGATGGTGACCCGTTCGAGCAGCGCTCTCGTGTATGCATCCGTCTGCGCCTTTGCCAGCGTATCGGTCAAAAACTTAAGGGTAAATTCCGCTCCGGCGAACTCGCGCGCGTGCACGCTTCCGGTCAGCATGAGCAGCGGTTTGTCCCCGGCGTATTCACCCGGTAGACCAATCTTGAGCATGTAAATGTTTCTGCCCAATTCGCTTTCGCCAATTTTGAAAACGTCTACGCCGTCGTATTTTCCGAGGTTGAATATCGATTGCTCAATGGTCTTATAATCCATCAGCTCGGCGAGGTCGACACTCAAAGGCGCGGGGCTGCCGGGAGTCTCGATTTCCGTCCAGGTGGCAGCCATCGCGGCATCGTAGTCGCCGCCTGCCATCCCTGCGATCGTCATGCTGCCGTATGCCGCATATTCCTGATTCAACGCGGAGAGGGAGGCGACGGGTTCGTGGTCGCCGGTGTCGATTTGCGCAACACCCGGCGTGCCTTGCGGCGGAACGCTTGCAGACGGACTACTGGATTCAGCGGTGATGTCGCTGGCAGAAACGCTGGATGCAGGAGAAGTCGTGGCATGTACGGGAGAAGTCATACTGCATCCGGAAAATACCACCATCAGGACGCAAAGCAACGCGGCGGCGGTTCGTTTCGGTGTCATTCGGATGCGGCGGATAATGCGATCATTCATTCTTGCAGCCTCCCATAATACACTTCTCTATGCTGTATCATATCACGTTGATTTGCGATAGCTTAAGAGCATGCGGGTTTTTGACGAATTGTACGATGCTGACTTAGCTAGCATTATATCATAGATCCCGGGCACGTAAAAACTTTATCGCAAAAACTGCGCACAAGCCTGTCCCGCATGTGCCTTAACGAAGGGCGTTTCAGAGTGTGGCAGGAAATTGACGGGCCTACCTGTGCAATAGCGCCAATATAATGGATGAAACGCTGATGTTTCCTCCCTTGCCGCCCCCTAGTTATGAAAGGATTCGCTATTGGTTCGCCATTATTATTTTCCGGCTGCGCGCAGTTCTACAATATATCAACATTCCGTAATTATATAATGTGCGCATCCAACCAAAGGGGTTATGTGAGGTGCAAAAGGTATATGTCGAAGCGGTCCTGGCGGACAACTTCGCTGTTAATTTCCTGATCCTTCTTTTTGCATGCCGGCTCAGCAGTACGAAAATCCGCTGGGGGAGATGCGCGCTGGCGGCGGCCCTGGGGGGAGCTCACGGTGCTGCAGTATATGGCGCGGACGGTTTTGCGGTCTCCTTTTGGCTGAAGCTGGCGGTCAGCATTGCCATGTGCGCCATCGCTTTCTTCAGGCGCGGAGAGCGGCATGTACTGAAAAGCTTCGTCGCGTTCTATATCGCGACGTTCATCTTTGCGGGCGCGATGTATGCCATCCAGTTGGGGTTGGGGCAGCCGCAATCCGTGGGCGGCGCGCTAGCCGTGCCGCCTGCGGTGCGCGCAGTGCTGCTTGGGCTGGCAGCGGGAGCGGGTTTGATGGGGTTCTACTCGCGGATACGGCAGCGCGTGCTTGCGCGGGAACCGCATACGACGCCGCTGACGCTGCGCTTTGGGGAGCGTCAGACAAGGGTTAAGGCCTATATCGATACAGGGAATCTGCTCACTGAGCCGCTTTCGGGATTACCCGTAATTTTTCTGAGCCGGACGGAAGCGGAAGAATTGCTGGGCGGGGAGGTTACGGCAATGCTGGCGGGCGATGGGGTAGCGGATACGGACAGACTGCGTATGATTCCATGTGCTACCGCCTCGGGGCAGGCCGTGCTATATGGAATCGAGCTGGACAGCGTGTGCCTTGCGGAAGGCGGGACGAGCATGAAAGCGGTGGCTTGCATCGCGCAAAACGCTCTGTCGGGCGGGTGCGGCGCGCTGGCGGGCAGTATACTGACGGATGAACTGAAGAAAGGAGCATATTATGAAAAATCTGATCGTGCAAAGGATTGTGGCCTGGGTGCTTCTGAGGCTGAAGCTGGAAGAACGCGTCGACTACATCAACGGAAGCGAGGCGCTGCCTCCGCCGCTCTCGGCGGGGGAGGAGGCGACGCTGCTGGTGAGGCTGGGCAAGGGGGACAAATCGGTCCGGCGCGTGCTCATTGAGCGCAATCTGCGGCTCGTCGTCTATATTGCGCGCAAGTTCGAAAATACCGGCGTAGGCGTGGAGGACCTGGTTTCAATCGGTGCGATTGGACTGATTAAGGCGGTCAATACGTTCGACGTCGCGAAGAATATCAAGCTGGCTACCTACGCTTCGCGCTGCATCGAGAATGAGATACTGATGTATCTTAGGCGCAATGCGAAACTTAAATACGAGGTCTCGTTCGACGAACCGCTCAACGTGGATTGGGACGGCAACGAACTGCTGTTATCCGATATCCTCGGTACGGAACCGGATGTCGTTTATACCGAGATCGAGGACAGCGTTGAAAAGGACTTGATGAACGAGTGCATTTCCCACCTTTGCGAGCGCGAGAAGCTCATCATGGAGATGCGGTTTGGCCTCAACGGTCAGAAGGAGCGGACGCAAAAGCAGGTGGCGGATCATCTGGGGATATCACAGTCGTACATATCCCGGCTTGAAAAACGCATCATCAAGCAGCTTAAAACCGAAATCAGCCGTATTGTATAAAGCGTATGGTCTGTCTTTGGGCGCTTGGCGCCCCTTTTATTATCATAGAAAAAACCGGACACCAGGCGTGTGGAGGGACGGACGGCTTTAGCGATTGAAAATAAGAACCTCCAAAAGTAGAATAGAAAAGGTTTCGCGGACCGTTTCTAAACTACAAAGGAATTATCCCGAAAATGGATGAGAGCAGCTTATCACATGGACAGCTAAAGAAGGACATAGGGCAGATACTACGAATTATGCGAGCATAAGGAAGTAGAAATTGTCGAGGCGAATGCGTGCGCAGATCATATCCACATGTTGGTGCAAATACCGCCAAAAACATGTTAGTTATTACGAGTTGCGGTTTTGTAACCTCATGTAAAGTACGATGGATGTTATATAAAAGTGCTTTATAATGCAAATGTAATAGGAGGATAAATATTGATTTTATAGACTTTACGTGTTTTACTTAAAACAATAGTCTGTAATATTAATTAAGGGAGCGCTATGTTTCAGTTACTTGGCGGAATATTGTACAGTTGTTTTGAAGTAGTGATTACTATTTTGCAGAGACTGTTTTTAGTACCCCCTGTAATACTGTTTTTATATCTTTCTATATTATTGGTTATTGTTTTATCTATGAGCAGTACGCTGTACTGCAAACTAAAAACGATCATCCAGAAAAGTGAATGAGATATCCTTTATTATCTAAATAGTAAAGTATAATAATAAAGGAGCAAACATATGAATTTTCAACAAGACTGGCTTATGCGGCAGATAGAAATGCTTGTCCAGGTTATCGCGCGCGTTGTTTTTAAAAAGGATTATATTAAATACGAGATTGTTAATGAAGCGGACTTATCGCAGACTGATTTATTATATAACGAAATAAAACAGCTTATTGCACGGGGAAAGGTATGTGAAGCAGAAGATCTGCTGTTTGAGATGATGGACACCAAAGACATGAGGTATCTTGAACTGGCAATTGATTTTTATCAACAATTAAATCTGTTAGGTGATTCAAAACTCGAACAGTGTAATTTTTCAAGAGATGAAGTAAATGATGGATTGGTTGCTGTATTAAAAATGTTCGGCTTCCACAACCTTATACCATAAGCTCAATGAAGTTATAAATGAGTTTTAAGCCTTCACGGAAAACCGCGAGGGCTTTTCTTTTACCAAATAACAGGCGCGAGAGCCGCAGAAAGATATAAGACTGGAGCTTTTGTATCCCCCGGGTTATAGATGTTTTGAAAAAAAGCCCAGACCGAGTCTGCCCCTCGCGTGTGTAAAAAGGTCGATAAATGATCGGCATTTTTTTGTTTAAGGAGATAACAGCATGGAGTGCGAAATATACAGATTGAAGATATACGCAAATAATCTCCGCAAGTACCGTAGGGTTGAACAAAGAGAAGATAAGCAAATACATCAGAGAACAACAGGACGAAGACATGAAGACCGACCAGGCAACAGTAAAGGAGTATGTAGACCCTTTTAAGGGTTGCAGGTAACAATCCCCATGCGGTTGGAGGAACAGTCATATGCCTTTAGGCATTTCCAGTAATAGGCTATTGGACTCCAATAAAGACCACCCCTTGAAGGGGTGGATGATTATTTTTCATCATGAACCCCAAAAAATTGTAAAAAAATTATGACCTTCGTTGACTTCTCTCTGCCGGAGTGGTATATAATAATCAAAAGGAATTAGCACTCGGCAAGCGAGAGTGCTAATAAACATAAAAAATGATATCAAAGGAGTGGATGAAAAATGGCAAACATGGTTCCAAGCAACCGCAGAAACAGGGGCCTTGCGACCACGGGCTTTGAGGATCTTTACAATATGCTGGACGACTTCTTTACCGACCCGTGGATGACAGGCAGGAACGTTTCGCGCGACACGTTCCGCGTTGACGTGCAGGCAGCCGAGAAAGAGTACATCGTGGAGGCCGAGCTTCCGGGTGTGAAGAAGGAAGAAGTGCAGATTGAGATGAGCGACGGAAACCTCTCCATCACGGTGGAGCGCAGCGAGAAGGTGGACGATGAGGGCAAGAACTATATCCACCGCGAGCGCCGCTACAGCTCTATGAGCCGTACCATCTATCTCGGCGACGCAACCGCCGAAGGCATCCGCGCAAAGCTCGAAGGCGGCGTACTGCACGTTACCGTGCCGCGCCAACCGCAGGTTGAGAACTCGCGCCGGATCGCAATTGAATAAGCTGCGAACCTGAAAAGCACGCCGATACTTTCTCGGCGTGCTTTTTTATACACATGGGTGAGGCGAGCGCATTCACAAACTTTTACGTAACACAGATAACCTGAACATACCGCCAGCCGCCCTCGTCAATCACGAGCAGATAGGGGCCGGTTTCATCCGGGGTAACCAGCTTGCCGGGCTTCAACAGCGCGTTAAAATCCTTCCGGGTCCCGTCCTCGTTTGAAAGGTTGAACCAATAAACCTTGGCGCTGTCGGGCAGCGGTACGCCGTCGCTGCGTTCCGGATAATCCAGTTCGGTGATGATATCCGGGTATGAGGCCACCGTAAGCGGTACGCCGGGCGCGCTGTCCCTCATGTGATGGAGGATATTGTTGTTGCGCCAGAGATAAGACAGATCCGTACCGTCGTCGTAAAATGCGCTCAGTGGAGCTGACATCCCATTATCCAGCGTTGCGATGTATGACCGTGCCGTCTCAGGCCACGTGGTAAATTGTGTGCGGTGCTGCAGGTTAAAGATTTCGGCTGCGGTGCCCCGGTACAGCCAGACGTCCTGATCCCAGCCGTATTCATCCGTACGGGTCATATCGGTCAGCAGCGTTCCGTCCGGACGATAGAAATTTAGGCCTGAAAGCCACGTTTCCCCGTCTGCGGCCAAAATGTAACCTCCGGCGGTATCGGGCAGCTTGTTGGACACGAAGCTTTGCGCCTCAGTCTCCTGCCCGTTTGCGAAAGTTGCCTTCACGCCGGTCGCATAAACATAAGGATCTTCGGTATATACGCCCACCATTCGGCCATAGACGATGGTGCAGCCCTGAAACACCGTATAGTTGGAGGAAAAGTATTCGGCGTCATCATTGACGGCGATTACATTTTCGCCGACCATGTAATACAGCACCGGATAATCCTCGCTGACCGCCGTACCGGCGAGCAGGAGCGCGCCGTCCTTGAAGGGTACGGCGGCGAACACCTTGTACGGTTGCTCATACAGCCCCGGATCGGTGATTTCCAGGTAAGGGCTGATACGCTTAGCCTCCTTCACGAGGTACGGCAGGTAAGCGTGGCTGATTTCGTTATCCGCCAGATCGATCGGCGCACTCCCCGCGATAGTCTCAATCTCCGCCGGAGGCGGCAAGACTGCGGCCTTGTTTTGCTGGCAGGAGCCGAGCATCGCGGCGCTTGCCGTAAGGAAAAGCGCCATTGCCACCGACAACGCAACGGTTGCCACTGTTCGTTTATTCGTTTTTTTAATGCCGACGAGCCGTTCCGCTAACTTCTTCTTATCCTCGCACATCGTAGTGGCCAGAATGCCTGCGGATATTCTTCCGTCTCCGGCAAGCGCAAGAAGCGTTTCGCCGTACTGTCTCCTTTGCTCCGCACTCATTCCCTTGATTGCAGCCTCATCGCATGAAAGCTCGCAAGCGCGGGATATTTCACGCCGGATGAGAAGCATCAGCGGGTTGAACCAATGAAGCGCGGATATGAATACAATCATCCATTTGAAAAGCAGATCTTTGCGCCGATAATGGATCAGCTCGTGAGACAGAATGTGGGACAGCATCTCGTCATGCTGTGCGCATGCCTGACTCGGAATGATGATGCGGGGCTGAAGGATGCCGACCAGTACCGGCGTATGAATGCAGGCGGATTGAACCAGCTTTACCCGGCGGCGTTTGCATAGCCCCATAAACATGGAATTTTGTTTATGGGATGCCGGGCTGGCGGTCTTTACCACGGCCTTGGTGAACCTGAAATACGGAACGATGTAGCAAATCAAAGTAACGCATACACCGGCGAGCCATACCCAAATAACGCTGCGCCCGAGGAACGCCCATAATGGTTCCCAAACGGCCTGCCCGGCAGAAACCGAAGCGGATGACGGCTGTTCTCCGAAAGAAACAACGGCGGCTTCTGCTTCGGAAGTGAGGCCGGTTACGGATTCGGACGTTTCTGCGTCGGCAGGCATGGCTGCTTGGAATGGAGCGGTTGCCTGTGCACCGGGGAAAACCGCGTCCATCGCGTTGATGGAAGGGGAGAAAGGCAGTATAAGCCGAAGCAAAACGACAACCCAGATGTAATAAAGGAATAGCTTGCTGACCTTACGCCGCAGCAGATGCTTCAGCGCCAGAATCACAAGCGCGAGGAGCGAACCGGATACGGATAAGGAGAATAGCGTCAGAATCATGCTATTCATCACTGTTTTCCTCCCGGAACATCCGCCGTAGGTCGGAGATATCATCCTCACTCAGCTTTTTGCTCGAAACTAGCGTGGCTACCAGTTCCTTCGCATTGCCCGCAAACAGCTTGTCCAAAAACTGCTGCGTGGAGTATTCGTTGTACTCCTTTTCGGACAGTGCAGCGGTGTAGTAATATACGTTTCGTTTTTCCTGTACAACGGCACCCTTAGCGGTAAGGCGGGAGATCAGTGTTTTGATGGTGGAGCTTTCCCACCCTGTCTTTTCGCAAACGGCTTTGCGAATCGTCGCAAGGGGTAAAGGCCCTTCTGCAGCCCAAAGTACCCGCATCACAGATAGCTCAGAATCCGATATTTTATCCGCCAACTGGTTCATTGTTCTCACCTCTTTCGGAGACTACAAAAGTAGCCTGCAAATAGAGTCTACAACAGTAGCCTGATATTTGTCAATAAAAATGACAAAATTCCCAGCGTAAGGAATTCGGTGTGGGCCGAAGATGCCGTGCAGCGGGGCATTGTCAATTGACGTTGGGATGCGCATATATTATAATTAACCGAAAAACAGAACGGGAAGTGTCTTTTTGAAGATTTATAACACGCTTACGCGCAAAAAAGAGGAATTCAAGCCGAATGAGCCCGGGATCGTGAAGATCTACGCCTGCGGCCCGACGGTTTATAATTTCTTTCATATCGGCAACGCACGGCCCTTCATCCTATTCGATACGCTGCGGCGTTACCTCGAGTACCGCGGCTATAAGGTCACGTTCGTGCAGAACTTTACCGACGTAGACGACAGGATGATTTCGCGTGCTGCGGAAGAAGGAACGACGCTCAAGGAGTTTGGTGAGCGCTTCATCGCCGAGTATTTCAAAGACGCGCAGGGGCTGGGCATTCGCGCAGCGGACGTGCACCCCAAAGCGACGGAACATATACCGGACATCATCGCACTGGTGCAGCGGCTTATCGATGCAGGCCACGCGTACGAAGCGGACGGCGACGTCTATTTCGATGTAACGAGCTTTCCGCCCTATGGCAGGCTCTCCGGCCAGTCTGCGGAAGAACGGCAGGCGGGCGCGCGCATCGATGTAACGGAGATCAAGCGCAATCCCGAGGATTTCGCGCTTTGGAAGGCTGCCAAGCCGGGCGAGGACAATTGGGATAGCCCGTGGGGAAAGGGCAGGCCGGGCTGGCATATCGAATGCAGCGCGATGAGCATGAAATATCTCGGAGAGACCATCGACATTCACGGCGGCGGGCAGGACCTCATTTTCCCGCACCACGAGAACGAGATTGCGCAGTCCGAAGCCGCGACGGGCAAGCCGTTTGCGAACTATTGGATGCACAACGGCTACATCAACGTAGATAACGAAAAGATGTCCAAATCCAAGAACAACTTCTTTACCGTGCGCGACATCTCACAGAAGTACGATCTGATGGTCGTCCGCCTGTTTATGCTTTCGGCGCACTACCGCAATCCGGTCAACTTCTCGGAGGACCTGATCGCGCAGGCGGCATCCGCCATGGCGCGTATCAAGAACTGCCGCGAAAACCTCGCGCACATCGCAGCCTCGGACGGCGGGCAGCCGGTGGACGTATCGAAGTATACGTGTGAGCTGCGCCAGCGGTTTAAGGACGAGATGGACGATGACCTCAACACAGCGGGCGCGATCGGCGCGATATTCGAGTACGTTCGCGAGATCAACCTTGCCTTCGAGCAGGGCGGCGATGCGAGCAGCGCCAAAGAAGCGCTCTGCGTGCTGGACGAAGTACTGGGTGTACTGGGCATCGAGATCAAAGAGGATGAGATTCCGCAGCGCGTCAAAGAACTCGCGCAGCAGCGTCAGGAAGCGAGGGCTCGCAAGGATTACGCGGCAGCGGATGCACTGCGTGCCGAGATTCTTTCGCTTGGTTACGAACTTAAGGACACGCCCGAGGGCGTAAAGATCAACAAAAGATAAGAAAGGGTTTGGTGGAGGGTTTGTTATTAGAGACTTTGGCGACAGCCGCTGCGACGGCTACCGGGGGGGCCGGAGGCGGGAATTTTAATGACATGAATCAGTTTATGTCTGGCTTTACGGTGCTGATCGGCTTGTTCGCGCTGTATTCCGCAATTACGGGCAAGGGGCCCGCATACAAGAACGATTACCCCAAGGCGATGGTGGCGGATGCCAACAAGATGATGCGTACGTTCTGCTGGATCGTCGCGCCTGTCATCATAGTTTTCGGCGTTCTGGACTATATGGGATACAAGTGGGCGTATATTGTGAATGTCGGCTTTACGCTCCCTGCAATCGTCGTATACTTCATCCTCTTCCGCCGCAGGTTTAAAGAGTTTCTGAAGAAGAAATAGTTCACCGGCTATCTCCCGCCGCATATGCTGTAATACGCTATGAGGCAAGGAGGGAGATGCTTGGACGGACTGTATTATACCAGGCAGCATGAATGGGTGCGTTTCTCTGGTCGGACGGCTTATATCGGGCTGACCGGAAAAAGCCTTCAGGGCGATGTGGTATATATTGAACTCCCGGTAACAGGGAAAAGCGTAGGCAGCGGCGAACCATGCGCGCGGGTCGAATCGGTCAAAGCGATCACGTCGGTCTGCTCGCCCGTCGCGGGCTTTATTTCAGCAGTCAACGACTCCGTGTTTGACGATCCCGACATCATCACGCGAAGCCCCTTAAGCACCTGGCTTTTCAAGGTGGAATGCGAGGGCGAAGCGGAGACCGGAGAACTGCTGACAGAAAGTGAATATCACGAGATTTAAACGGGCGGCCTTGGGGCCGCCCTGCAACTTTGTTTGAATTTTCGCTGCAAAGGAGAAATATATGGGAATGGGAGAGGATTTGGGCAGCCGGTCAAAGTCTTTGAGGGCACTGCTCACAGCGCTGGCAAGCATTTTGCTCATTATTGGCTTACTGGTGGTTAGCATAGAGACTTTTGCGCTTAACCCTGACTTTTTTAAGAGCGAGTATGCAAAGCTCAATACCGCCTCGGATATCGGCATCACCGAAACAGATTTAACCAGCGTCACGCAGACGCTGCTCGATTACACTTCCGGTAGGATCGAAAGCCTCGACATGCAGGCCGAGATACAGGGCGAAATGCAGGAAGTATTCGGTGAACGCGAGAAAGAGCACATGGTCGATGTTCAGGCGCTGTACCTGGGCGCGAGAGCGCTGCGTACATGGTCGCTGGTGATCGCTGCCGTACTGCTGATACTGGCATTTCTGATCGGGCGTGCGAAGACGCTGAAGTCGCTATGCAAGTCGTTCCTATGGGTATCGGCGGGTTTTCTGATCGTAATCGGCGCAATTGGGGCTTATGCGGCGATCGACTTTACGAACTTCTGGATATCGTTCCATCACATATTCTTCGCGGGCAACGACCTGTGGCTGCTGGACCCGCGCACCGACGTACTGATTCAGATGGTGCCCGAGCAGTTTTTCTCCGATCTTGTGGCGCGCATTATCATCCGCTTTGTGTCCATATTCTTAACGCTCAATCTGGCGGCTGCCGCGGGGCTGCTGATACTGAAACGGAAACCGGGAAAAGCGAAGGATATGCAAGGGGCTTAAATGGAACAGACGATACTCGCGATCGAAACCTCGTGTGACGAGACCGCCGCGGCAATCACGCGCGGCAGGCAAGTCATCGCAAGCGCGGTATACACACAGCCGGAGCATCAGCGCTACGGCGGCGTGGTGCCGGAGATTGCATCGCGGAACCACATCATGAAGCTGCCATACATCGTGGACGAAGCGCTGCATCAGGCCGGTATGGGCTTTGCGGACATCGAAGCCGTTGCGGTGACGGATGGACCGGGGCTCATTGGCGCGCTGCTTGTAGGCGTTTCGTACGCCAAGGCGCTCGCATATTCCCTGTCACTGCCGCTCATTCCTGTGCACCATATCGAGGGGCACATCTGCTCGCTGTACATATCGCATCCGGTGCTGGAGCCGCCGTTTTTGTGCCTCGTCGTCTCGGGCGGGCATACGCATATCGCGGTCGTGGAGGATTACGGACGGTACAGGCTGCTCGGCAAAACGCGCGACGACGCGGTAGGGGAGGCGTTCGACAAGACGGCGCGCGCGCTGGGGCTCGGGTATCCGGGCGGTCCGCTGCTGGAGCGGCTGGCGGCACAAGGCAAACCGGTATATACCTATCCGCGCGGCTTCAAGGGCGAAACGCACCTCGATTTCACGTTCAGCGGACTCAAGACCGCGGTAATCAATCACATGCATACCATGGACCAGAAGGGCTTGCCCTACAACAAGGCGGATATCGCGTGCAGCTTTCAGACCGAAGCGATATCGTTTCTCGCGGACAACACGTTCGAAGCGGCGGCCAGAGAGGGCATCGAAAAGATCGGCATCGCGGGCGGCGTATCGTCCAACGGCGCGCTTCGGCGCGCGTTTGCGGAGCGCGCTCAGCGCAGCGGAGTGAAGCTGTATCTGCCGGAACCGCGCTACTGCACGGACAACGCGGCGATGATCGGCTGCGCCGCGGCATTTGCCGCGCCCAGCAAAGCGCCGCTGCGGCTTAACGCGGATGCGTCCAAAATGCTGTTTTAACGGTATAGTCCAATTTACGAAGTAATATAGATGATATAACGGCGGAGGTGCGGTATGAAACACGCTCAGCGTTATATCATGATTTTTTTTGTGATCGCCGCGGTGGTGACGGCGATGATTCTGCTGCCACAGGTTGCTCAGCCTGCGATGCGCACGCCCAAAGGCACGATTGTGATCGATGCGGGGCATGGGGGCTTTGACGGTGGCGCTTCGGGCAAATCGGGCATCCACGAGGATGGGCTTAACCTTGCCGTTGCCCAAAAGCTGGAGGCGCTGTTTGAGAAGAACGGATATATCGTGATCATGACGCGCGAAACCGGCGAAGCCATCGGCGATACGAAGGATAAGGACATGGCGGCCCGGCGCAAGATCATCGCGGAGGCAAAAGCCGATATCGTCATATCCATCCACATGAACAAATTTTCGGACACTTCCGTCTGCGGACCGCAGGTTTTTTACCATGAAGACTCGGCGGAGGGAGAGAAGTTCGCCAAGCTCATCCAGCAGGAACTCAATACAGCGCTTGAGCCGCCCAAAGACCGGATTGAGCACCCCGAGGACTATTTTATACTTTGCTCGGGAGACAGCCCCGCCGTGATCGTCGAGTGCGGCTTTTTATCCAACGAGCGCGAGGAAGCGCTGCTTCAAGACGACACGTATCAAATGGAATGCGCAAAAGCGATCTATCGGGGCGCGGACGCATATCTGGATCAGCGCGTGCAGAGCGAAGATACCGGAGATTTCCATTATCCATTATGAAACAGTTGCTTTTTATTTGATTCGGTGTATAATATCGTTAAAGGTCAAAGATAGTCAAAGGGGACGATAAAAATGTCGGTTTTAAGCGATACGATTGAAAAGTTCATCAAGAGTTTGATGAGTGAATACGAGGGTAGGATAGAATTGCAGCGCAACGAACTTGCCCAGCATTTCAACTGCGCCCCGTCGCAGATCAATTATGTACTCGCTACGCGCTTTACGCCCGATAAGGGCTACATCATTGAAAGCCGCCGGGGCGGCGGCGGGTATATCCGCGTGGTAAGGCTGCGGGTGGACCAGGGAGATCATCTGGTAAAACTCGTGACCACGCGTATCGGCGATGAGATTTCGGAGCGAGACGCGCACGACGTGATCTGCCGTCTTGTCGAGAGCGGCGCGATCAATCCGCGCGAAGGCGCGTTGATGGGCGCGGCGGTGTCGGATAAGGCGCTCGGCATACCGGTATCCATCAAGGATACGGTGCGCGCCGGGATACTGCGGCAATTGATATTGGTGCTGCTGAGCAGGGAGGCGGAATGATGCTGTGCGATGAATGTCTGAAAAATCCCGCAAGCGTGCATATGACCACGTTTGTAAACGGCCAGGTGAAAACAGTGCACCTGTGCAGCCAGTGCGCGGCCCGGAAAAAAGCGCCCGTGGTGATTTCGGGGTTTTCGTTTAACGATTTGTTAAGCGCTTTTTATGAAACTGAGGAAGTGCGCGACGTAACGTGTGAGAAATGCGGGACGACGATGAGCAGCTTTCAGGAGACGGGACGGTTAGGCTGCGCGAACTGTTATAAAGCCTTTGAAGCGAGCCTGCTGCCCGTCATCAAAAGCGTACATATGAGTACGCAGCACACGGGCAAGCGCCCGGGCGAGAAGGTATCGGTGGATCTGGGCCGTGAGACGAGCAGTGTTGAAAGGAAAGACCAGCTTAAACGCTCGCTGCGCATGGCCATATCGACCGAGAATTTTGAGGAAGCGGCCCGTCTGCGCGATGAGATCGCGCGAATGGAAAAGGAGGGGGTATAGCGATGCCCAAATGGTTGACTATTGATGCGCCTGAGAACGACGTCGTCGTTTCGACGCGTATCAGGCTTGCGCGTAACCTCGCCGATGTGCCGTTCCCGTCGCGGATTAAAAGCGAAGGGGAAATCGAGCGCGTACACGAGGAGGCAAGGGACAGCTTGCTGATATCTTCTCAATTTCAGTACCAGCGGCTTGCCGAGATGCCGGAGCTCAATAAGCGCGCCTTGACGGAACGGCATATCATCAGCCCGGAACTGGCACGCAACCGGTTTGGCGGACTCATTAAGAACGAGGACGAGTCGCTGAGTGTGATGATCCTCGAGGAGGATCATTATCGGCTTCAATCGCTCGCATCGGGGCTCGCGCTGGAGGCGGCATACGAGCAGGCGGACCAACTGGACAACCTGCTTTCCTCCGGCGTGAAATACGCGTATGATGCAAGTCTGGGCTTTTTGACCAGCTGCCCAACCAACGTGGGCACCGGCCTTCGTGCTTCGTTGATGCTGCATCTGCCCGCGCTGACCGCCGCGAAGGGTATCCAGCGTATGGCCGGCATGATCGGCAAGCTCGGCATGACCGTGCGCGGCGCTTTCGGGGAAGGCAGCGCTGCGACGGGCGCTTTTTACCAGATATCGAATCAGGTGACGCTCGGAGTATCCGAGAAGGAAATACTCTCCCGGTTGTTCGCCACCGCGGGAAAGGTGATCGATTTTGAGCGCAGCACGCGCAAGGAGCTGTACAGCAGCCTCGGTCTGGCGCTGGAAGACCGGGTTTGGCGCTCGATCGGCGTATTAAAATACGCGCGGCGTATGGGCGACGCGGAAGCGCAGAAACTGATATCGGATGTGGCGTTTGGCGTATCGCTCGGCATTGTGCCGGGCCTTACGAGCAGTACGCTCTATGAGGCGATGATGAACACGCGCCCCGCGGTGATTGCGGAACAGTACGGCTGTCTGCAGCCGCAGGCGCGGGATACCGCGAGAGCGGATATTTTAAGAAAGGTTTTCAGCATTTAGAAGGAGAAACACAATGGACTTTTTTGCGAAATTTACGGAGGGCGCGAAGAACGCGCTGAAATTCGCCGAGGAAAAAGCCCGCGAACTGGGTCATAACTATATCGGCACGGAGCATTTGCTCCTCGGCCTCATCTGCGAGAAGGAGGGCGCGGCGGCGAATCTTTTAAACATCTCCGGCGTATCCGAGGCGGCGGTGATGGAGGACGTAATGCAGCTGATCGGCAAAGGCGACTTTGCGTTCACGCAGGGGTTTGGCTATACGCCGCGCTCCAAGAAGATCCTCGAGCTGTCACTTGCCTACTCGCGTCAATTGGGACAGAGCTACGTAGGCACGGAACATATACTGCTCGCGCTGATCCGCGAGAAGGAAGGCGTCGCATTTAAGATTTTAAGCGATCTCGGCGCGGATTTCGGCGAACTCGAGAGCGGCATCAACAACCTGACGGGGGAGGGTGAAGCGCAGAGCGAGCCCGGCCCGAAGAAGGACGGCAAAACGCCCAAGCTCGATAAGTTCGGACGCGACCTCACCAAAGCCGCGCGCGACGGCGAGCTTGACCCTGTGATCGGGCGCGCGCAGGAGATTGAGCGCATCACGCAGATACTCTCGCGGCGCACCAAGAACAATCCGGTGCTCGTAGGCGAACCGGGCGTAGGTAAATCCGCCATCGCCGAAGGGCTTGCGCAGCGCATTGTGGAAGGCAACGTGCCCGAGCTGCTGCGCGACAAGCGTGTGGTGTCGCTTGACCTTGCGGGAATGATCGCAGGTACGAAATACCGCGGCGAGTTTGAGGACCGCTTCAAGGAAGCGCTCAAGGAGCTGCAGAACTCCGGCAAGGTGATATTGTTCATCGACGAAATCCATACGATCGTGGGCGCAGGCGCGGCGGAAGGCGCGATGGACGCCGCGAGCATATTGAAGCCCGCGCTGGCGCGCGGCGAGATTCAGGTGGTCGGCGCGACGACGTTCGACGAGTACCGCAAACACATCGAGAAGGACGCGGCGCTGGAGCGCCGGTTCCAGCCCGTGACGGTGGGGGAGCCCACCATCGACGAAACGATCGAAATCCTAAAAGGCCTGCGCGATCGCTACGAAGCACACCACAAGGTGAAGATCACCGACGAGGCGCTCAAAGCCGCGGTAGAGCTTTCGGACCGGTATCTGACAGATCGTTTCCTGCCCGACAAGGCGATCGACCTCATGGACGAGGCGGCCTCTAAGGTGCGGTTGAGCCTGTATACCGCGCCGCCGGACCTCAAAGAGATCGAAGAGAAGGTGGACCAGATCCGCAAAGAGAAGGAACAGGCGATCACGCACCAGAACTTTGAGAAGGCGGCCTCGCTTCGCGACGAGGAAAAGCGGCTCGAAAAAGAGATGGCTGCGAAGAAGAACGACTGGGAAAAGGATACCAAGGCGCGCGAGGGTCAGGTAACCGAGGCGGAGATCGCGCAGATCATATCGAGCTGGACGCATATTCCGGTGGTCAAGCTCACGGAGGACGAGGCGCAGCGGCTGCTGCATCTGGAAGACACGCTGCACAAGCGCGTAATCGGGCAGGACGAGGCGTGCGTCGCGGTATCGCGGGCAATCCGCCGCTCCCGAGCGGGGCTTAAGGACCCCAAGCGCCCGGTCGGTTCGTTCGTGTTCTTGGGGCCTACAGGCGTCGGCAAGACGGAGCTTTCACGCGCGCTGGCTGAGGCGTTGTTTGGAGACGAGAACGCGATGATCCGGCTCGACATGAGCGAGTACATGGAGAAGCACGCAGTATCCAAGCTGATCGGCTCGCCTCCGGGTTACGTGGGCTTCGATGAAGGCGGACAGCTGACAGAGAAAATACGCCGCAGCCCGTATTCGGTGCTGCTGCTCGACGAGATCGAGAAGGCACACCCGGATGTGTTCAACATCCTGCTGCAGATACTCGAGGATGGTCGTTTGACGGACTCGAAAGGGCGCGTGGTGGATTTCAAGAACTGCGTCATCATCATGACGTCGAACATCGGCGCGCACAACGTGGAATCTAAGAAGATCGGCTTCGCGGTGGAGATTGGCGACGGCGGCTACGCGCAGATGAAGGAGGGCATGCTAGAGCAGCTTAAGAAGGCGTTCCTGCCTGAGTTCCTCAATCGTCTGGATGATATCATCGTGTTCCACAAGCTCAGCCGCGAGCATACGCAGGACATCGTACGGCTAATGCTGGGCAACGTGATCAAGCGGCTCTCCGAGCGCGATATTCACCTTGCGTACGCAGAGGATACGGTGGAATACCTTGCGCAGAAGGGCTTCGACGAGCAGTACGGCGCGCGCCCCTTGCGGCGCATGATCACCCAGCTTGTGGAGGATGAGCTTTCCGAGGAAATACTCGAAGGCAAGATCAGCATCAGCGACAAGGTATACATGTACATGGAGGATGGCAAGCCCGCTTTTAAAAAGCAGGAGAGTCTGGTATCCGAACAAGCATAGCGTCAATTAAAAAAAGGACGGGTGACCGTCCTTTTTGCATGTCTGCTTAATACCTCCACCCCAATATGCCCGCGATAACATTCATCACGATGGGCACAGCGTAGATGATGCCCAGCAGGGTAAGCTTGCTGCGCATTTTTTTGAGGCTGATCATGATGATCGCACCCACGAAGAAGTGGAAGTAGCCGATCAGGAGGATCAGCCAAATGCCCGCAAAGGAGAAGTTCCAGAATGGATAATCCCATACGAGCATCCCGGCCTGATTGAGAACACATTCCACCGCTACGCAGACGATGGTGTAGCCGATGGCGATGGCCCACTTTTCGTCGATGCCAAGTATCTTTTTGTCCTTCGTCTCCGAGAGGGAGTGGTAATACACAATGCCGAGCAGCAGGAACATGAACATTATCTCAATGTTCCAGCCGACTGTCGTGCGCAGCGCGGTCTCACCCGGCGCGGTCCAGAGCGCGGAGCGCCCGGTAAGCACCATCACCCAACCGTTCCAGGTCTCGTTGAAAAAGTCCAACCCGAACACCGTGAGGCCTGCCAGCACCGCGTCCCAGTTACGGGTTTTGCGTGCGTCCTTGATCTCCTTCGTGTAGACGTAAAACACGATAGCCAGCAGCGGGATGACATACCACTTCAGCGTGGATAAATCCCGCAGACCGTCAAGCGCCTGTCTTGTCGCTTCAGACATGGAGAATACCTCCCTTTTGATATTAATCGCCTTGGTGGATTACTCATAATATGTAGTGTCGCCCGCGGCGAAAGATTTTGATCGGATACGTACGAGAAATAGAATATAAAAATCCAGTGTAATAATTGATACGACATCGTTAAAACCAGAATAACTGCAGCTTTGCGAAAGGGATTTATAACATCGGAGTATATGGGAAAGTTCGACAATAATGTATCATGCGGCCTGAAGGGTGTCAAGGTTGGAGTTACCTGCCGCTGTTAGGCGTGTCTTTGTCCTTGCGGAACGGGCGGGGAAGCTTAATAGGCGGATTTTCATATTTATCGAGCTTCTGGCCGGTACGGAAGTAGTGCAGCATGGCGTTAACCTCGCCGCCCAGTATGATGATCAAACTGCTGATATAGAGCCACAGAAGCAATATAATAATGCCGCCAATGCTGCCGTAGATTCGCGTATAATTGGCAAAACCGTTGATGTAGAGTGAAAATATGACCGAGGCGGCAGCCCATCCGAAGGACGCGATGAGCGCGCCGGGAAGGACATGCTTGAATTTCAGGCGGCAGTTGGGCACAAATTTATACAGCAGCGAGAATACGAACAGCATGATGATGAGCGGTACGATGTAGCGCAGTATTCGCCAAAGCTTCGTAAATGCTTCCGCACCGTCGAGACAGCTGAATATATCGCGCGCGAGCACCTCGCCGAATATCAGGAACAGGAGTACTGCGAGCACCATGACGGCGATGCCGATGGTGAAAAGGATCGTTATGGCTGCAACCTTGAGGAACGGCCGGGTCTCGCGTTTGTCGTACGCCATGTTGAGCCCAAAGCTGATCGCACTGATACCGCGCGACGCGCTCCACAGCGTGACAAGCGCGCCGATAGACAGCAGGCCAGTGCTCTTTGCGCCCATGATCTCGCGTACAATGTCGCGAAACAAGGTTTCGACATCAGTGGGAAGAAATCCGGCGATGTTTTCCACGAAATCAGCCGACGTGATCGATGTAAAGCTGATGAGATTGAGCAGGAACAGTACGAAGGGAAACAGCGCGAGCAGCAGATAAAACGCAAGCTGCGCGCTCAACGCCGAAACATTGTCGTCCTGAAACCGGATATACAGCTGTTTGGCGTATTTAGCCCACCGATGCGAGCCTTTCTTCAAGCCAAGTACCCCTTCGAAAATATTCTTTATTATTCTTTGACGTTCGGGATTTTTTAACCGTTGAAATCACCGTCGCCGATATAATTAGCTATGCATGTATAATGCATGGGTGCAATTTCCCCTTGCCGCGACAAGCTATCCATGCTATGGTGGTAAACGCGGATTCACCACGAAAAGTGTAAATGGCAGGTCAGCAACAGCATGGCGTCAGGCGGAGAGGATTGTATATGGCAGAAGACAGACTTGTATATAAGCCACGGGGCGTCTGCTCCCAGAAAATCATCATTCTAATTAAAGACGGATTGGTCGCTTCGGTGAAGTTTGAGAGAGGCTGCGAAGGGAATCTTTGTGGCATTTCGAAGCTGGTGGAAGGCATGCCGGTGGACGACGTGATCAAAAAGCTTCGCGGCATTGACTGTTCCGGCAAGGGCACCTCCTGCCCCGATCAGCTGGCACTGGCCTTGCAGTCATATCAGAAATGATGACGGGGCAGACAAAGATTTGAATCCATCAAAACCGCAAACGCCATCCATCAGAGGGTGGCGTTTTTATGAGACTTTTCAAATAGCCCCCACTGAATACGGCAATACAAAAAACCACCCTGTAGGTGGCTTTTGCGGTATGCCTAGAGACATGCTGCTAAGAATTTATATGATTTATTCAGTAATTTCTGTATAACGTTTTACTTGCGGGTCGCTGAAAAGATCCGTCTCATCTTTGCTGGAAGAAGAAAATTCGGATATCACAACGCCTTTCGGACCTGCCTGCAGCCAGTGAGGGGTATTGGGCGGCATGGTGTATTGATCACACGGGTTTAATTCAATTTCATGCAGGCAATCGTAGTACTCTTCCCGGCCTTTCGGCGGTTTGCATTTTGGGTTTCTTGTCGGCTCTCCCGGCACATAGATATATACCTTGCCCCATCTGCATCGAAAAGTTTCTTCTTTTCCCAACTCGCCATCAATATCCGGATGGATTTGTTGCGCAATCGTCTGATGCGGAAACATGATTAATTCTCTCGCGCACACTCTAGTGGTATTGAAGTAAACGAGCATGGCAAGCCCGATTTTTTCAAACCTGTTCTGTCCGAAATCAACGATTTCAATGTTCTTTTTCTCTTCCTCAGTGATCAGGATTCCGCTGTTTTGCAGCATTTCTGCGGCTTTTGCTTGAAACCTATCGTAGTCATATCGACTGATCATATTGTTGATTTCCACCATATCTATATTGATTGATTAACAATGTTTTTATTCTATATACATCGGATTAACGAGTCAAGGACAATTCAAAAATGGGCAGACAGCATTCCTTTTAAAGTTCAAATTTCATGGATCGGTTGTTGACATCGGTATGGGTTTGTATTAGAATGTTTAAGCGCTCGAAAAACGAATATGTGCCCGTAGCTCAGCCGGATAGAGTGTTTGACTACGAATCAAAAGGTCGAGGGTTCGAATCCCCCCGGGCACGCCAAATTCAAAAGCCACCCAAACGGGTGGCTTTTGAATTTGACCGGGGGATTCGAAGCGAGCGTCAAGAAAACGCCCCAGTGGGGCGTTTTTAGCGAGACGGGGAGGCAGTAAGGCCGTAAACCCGAACGGATTGAGCGCGGGATAGCGCAAAGGCATGCAGGCAGCCCCCGGGCACATGCTTTGCTTAGAATTATCTTTAATAATCCTTATAGGAGAAATGACCGGGCGTGCAGAGCGTCACTCGGCATGGACGCACTTCGGGAAACCCCAAATATGTAATTAACATATGTGAAATTATAGCGCCTTACACACATTAAATAAATACGAACTTATGGCTGGAAGAATGCCTATTGTAATCCATGTGGCAATGTACTATATTAAACCAGATGGGATTAATGTATTAAATTACTATATAATTCAATATGACTAAATCGGAGAGATGAGGAAATCACTTGACAAGCCTTAAAGAATACCGCAACAATGAACTAAAATGGTTTCTTGTAGCCAACATATTGATCATGCTTATATCTTCCAAGATTATTTCTGGTAGTAATAATAGCGATTTTCAATACTGGTATGATAACATTGGTAAGATTATAAATATAGTAATTTTTTCAGTTACTAGTTTTGTCTTTACTTTTATTATGGATTCAATAGTTCCATCACGCTTAAAAGTTTTTCTAGTGTTCCTTTGGAACAAGCAACCAAGTTGCACTATATTTACACAATTAGAGATTAAATGCAGGGATAATAGATTTACTATTGAGGACGCAAAAAAAAAGTATAAAGATATATATCGGCAGATTAGAAAATGTTATCCAATGATAAAAGACCAGACACCTCTATGGTATGCAATTTATAACAAGCACAGAGATAATCCAATTGTTTTTGGCTCAAATAAAGATTATTTGTTATTGCGTGACTTACATGCTCAAACGGTTGTATTGGTAATAGTTTATGGGATGTTAATGCTCGTTACAGGAATAATTATATTTTCTTTGCCATATTTGATCTATCTTGTTGTTATCATCGTGCTTCTAAATTTAGCGGCTCGCATACAAGGTAGGAGAATGGTCTATAATGTTTTGGCGGTTGATTTAAATGAAGTATCTAATTTTAAAAATGACAAAACAGATTAATCTTGAACGGAGTGGGAAATATGATAAAAAGGATTTATGAGCCCAATTTAGCTTCTTCGTGCTTTTTTCGAACCGCTGTGACGCTTCCGAACTATAAAATATTGTTACAAATAACAGAGAAATGCAATTTCAGATGCTCACACTGTTTTGTTAATTCAACTGTTTCTGGTAACGAAATGCTACTAAAACAAATAATTGATCATGTTATTCCAAATCTAATAAAGAGTAACGTTACCAAAGTTACATTGACTGGAGGAGAACCATTAGTACATAGAGATGTTCGCGAAATAATTTCAGCTCTATGTGATGAAGGTATCGCGGTAAGCGTTTGTACTAATGGAAGTCTTATAACTGATGATTTCATGACATTTATTTTAGGCTATCCAAATATTCACTTTAACGTCAGTTTGGATGGTCTTTATTACGAGTCACACGGCCGTTTTCGCGGCAACTTGGAACGCCAAATATATGACAAGATAATAAAAAACATAGAATTATTAGGTAAACATCGGTTATTGAATGGAATCTTGACTACACCAAATAAATATGCATCAATTTCAGAATATGATGAACTATGTAGTTTTGTGAGGAGCGTAGGAGCTAAGTATATTTTGATGAATCCGTTATCACCGTTTGGGCGCGGTAACGAGACACAGATGCTAGCATATACGAGAGATGAAATGATTGCTCTACAAGAAGCAACGCTACACCATAATACAGATGACTTTGAAGTTGTCTACATTAGATTTCCCAATTATAAAAAATTAAAAGTAGGAGGTTGTCCATTGGGGTCGTTCCCATATATTTTTACAAACGGTGATGTCGTGATTTGCCCTTACATGGTATTTGCTTCCGAGAATAGTGACAATGATTATAACGCAAATCAGTTTACATTATATAATATTTTTAGTAACGATATCAGCATTAAAAAATCTCTAGAAAAGTACCATTTACCAAACGGATTACATGTTGATTCTGAATTATTCAGCGATAAGGGTTGTTGTGCAATTAAAATATCCAAAAATCAACCTCTTGAAGGTACTGATTATCTACTATAGTAATTAAAGTAATGGGGGAAAGACGGTGTCTCAAAATAGAAGAGGATTATTTATTTCTGTTGAAGGGCCAAATGCCGTCGGTAAAGGAACATACATTACAGCGCTATGCAATAAATTAACAAACACAGGCTACTCAACGCACATAACAAAAGAACCTACGGCAACACCCCTTGGGATGTTTTGTAAGACAAACGAAGCAAAATTGTCCGGGTTGCCCTATGCTATCCTTATTGCCGCAGATAGATGCCTTCATATTGAAACCGAAATTTTGCCCCATATTAATAAAGGTGAGATTGTCTTAACAGACAGATATATCGAATCCAGCTTTGTTTTTCAGAAATATGAGGGGGTATCATACGAAAAAATATGGGAATTAAATTCAGATTTTCCCATTCCTGATCTCAGCATTTTACTTCTTGCTGACCACGAAACAATTGCTCAAAGACTTGTTGAACGGACAAAATTTTCAGTTTTTGAAATGAGGATGTCTCGTCAAGAGGAACTTGAGTATTATTCTCAAGCGAAAGAATTCTTATCGGCTAAAGGGTTTAATTATTTAGTGCAATATAACAATAAGATGGATCAGTTAGAATTCAATATTGAATTAGCAGCGGCTAGTATATTATCATTATTATGAGGTGTTTGTTATGAGTAATATACTTAAATTGATGACGCTAAATATTGGGAATCCTTCTATTGAAAGAGTAAGACGACAAATTGAATGGATTGAAGGTAGAACAGAAAATATATTTGTCCTGACTGAAACGAAGGTTAGTGAGGGTTGCTCTTTCCTTGAGCAACATTTTAGTGGTCTAGGGAATACTTTATTTGATTTTGATAAGGAGCCTGAATTTAATATCTATTTTCCTAAATCTTTAACGGGAGATCTCGGTGTAATGATATTAAGTAGGTATCCTATTGTTGAAGTGAAAAACTGCTTTGAAAATGAAAGTCGCTTTTACTCACGTTTTTTGGATGTAATTATTGATTATCACGGACAAAAAATCGGAATTATCGGATTGTATGTTCCTTCTCGTGATGCTTCAGAAGAAAAAACCGCAAGAAAGAAACAATTTGCAATTGAGTTTTTGCAATATATTAAGGCTCAAAATCATTACGGATGTCCATACATTGTTTGTGGAGATTTGAACATATTAGAAAAAGATCACATTCCACATTATTCCTCTTTCAAAGAATGGGAGTATGTATTTTATGATCGGTTTGATCATTTTGGATTTGTTGATGCTTTTAGACTACTTCATCCTAATGACAATGAATATAGCTGGGTGGGACGTACTAACGATGGTTATCGTTATGATCATTGTTTCGTTACGAAAGATATAAAAAATAAAGTTTTAAAATGTAGTTATGTACATGAGACCCGCAAAATTCCTATTACTGATCACTCGGCAATGATTCTTGAACTAGACATGTAAAAACATTGTATCACATTATGAGAGGTATCCCACGAATGGAGGGAACAAGGTCCGTTTCGTTTGCCTTTATTCAATTATTACTTTTTCCATCTCCAGATACTTTGCTATGTCGGCCTCGGGGATAGTCCCCGTAACTAACCTTTGTTCTCGCCGGAATTTAAAAGCCTCTTTCGTTGACATTGCTGAAACGCGTGTGTTACTATGCTACCATATATTTTTCAAGGGGCGGACCATGAAATACTGGAAGAAGTTAGACGTAAACAAGAAGGGTCATCTAGTACTCGGCGGCTGCGACGCGGTGGAACTCGCGGAAAAGTACGGCACACCGCTTTATGTGATGGAAGAGGACACCATTCGCAGCGTGTGCCGCGGCTATGTGGAAGAGATCAATAAATACGCGGGCGGCGGCAAGGTGATGTTCGCCGGCAAGGCGTTTTTGAATACCGCGATGTGCAAAATCGTGCAGAGCGAAGGCATGGGGCTCGATGTCGCGTCGGGCGGAGAGCTTTATATCGCGCTCAAAGCGGGCTTCGATCCCGAAAAAATATACCTGCACGGCAACGTGAAGACGCTGTCCGATCTGCGCATGGCGGTGGAAGCGGGCATCGGGCATATTGTGATCGACAGCATCAGCGAAATTGACATGATATCGGAGCTTGCCGTGTCTATGGGGCGCGTGCAGGATGTTTCGCTGCGCTTAAAGCCGGGTATCGAAGCGCATACGCACGAGTATATCAAAACCGGGCAGATGGACTCCAAGTTCGGCTTTGGCATATCGGACGGCGAAGGCATGCGCATCATCAAGATGATTCTGGCGAAACCCGGTATCAATCTGGTCGGCATGCACTGCCACATCGGCTCGCAGATATTCGAACTGACGCCCTTCCGCGACACGGTGGACGTGATGCTGGACTTCCTACTGGAAGTTAAAAAAGAGACGGGCTTTGTATTTACCGAAATCAACTTCGGCGGCGGCTATGGCGTTCACTATCTCGATTCGGATAAACCGCTGCGCCCGGAGGAATACGTGCATGCGATGCACGAAGAGCTGGAACGGCTTTGCGCCGAGAAGGGAATCGACACGCCGGTGTTCGCGATCGAGCCGGGTCGATCGATCGTGGGCGAAGCGGGCACGACGCTTTATACAATCGGCGACATCAAGACGGTGCCCGGCATCCGTACCTATGTGAGCGTGGACGGCGGCATGGCGGACAACCCCCGCGTGGCGCTCTATCAGGCGGAATACACCTGCGCGCTGGCCGGACGGATGAACGAGCCGGATGAAACGGTCGTTTCCATCGCGGGGCGTACCTGCGAGAGCGGCGATATGCTGATCTGGAACGCGAAGCTGCCCGAACCCAAGGCGGGTGACGTGATGGCGGTGTTCTCCACCGGCGCGTATCACTATTCCATGGCGAGCAACTACAACAAGCTGCCCATGCCCGCGATCGTACTCGTAAAAGACGGCAAAGCCGAACTGATGCTGCGGCGTCAGACCTTTGAGCAGCTGATCGAGAACGACATGATCCCCAGCTGGCTCTAAATTATTGATCGACCGGGGTGCGCGCTGCGCGCCCTTTTTGTTTGAAACCGAGCGCTTTTCAGGCCGGGCTAAAAGTGGTATATTATTAAGGATTAAACACAGGATTGAAACGCATGAACGAAAGAGTAATCGCAAAACTGGAATTTGATAAGATACGGGACCGGCTGGCCGAACGGGCGCTATCGGACCCCGGTAAAGAGAAAGCACGGGCGCTGAAACCGAGTACGGATTACGCGCAGATACAGCGCTTGCAGGAGGAAACGCTCGAAGCCGAGAGCGTGCTGATGCGTGCCGCCGCAACGCCGATGAGCGGATTCGCGGAAGTTTCTGCTGAAGTCGCGCGGCTCAAAGCAGGCGCGGACCTTACGTGCCGCGAACTGCTGCGCGTGCTGGGCGTGCTCAAGTCTGCGCGGCGCGCAAAGAAGGGGATAGAGCGTACTGAAGACGGCCCCAATACGCTATATGACATGGCGCAGACGCTGTTCTATTCCGACGCGATGATCAACGACCTCGATAACGCAATCGTCAGCGAAGAGGAGCTTTCGGACAACGCCTCGCCCGAGCTCGCGAGCATCCGGCGCAAGATCCTGCGCGAGAACGACGGCATACGGGACAAGCTCAATGATATGATCCGCTCCGCACAGCACAAGGAACACCTGCAGGACGCCATCGTCACGATGCGCGGCGGGCGGTACGTGGTGCCGGTCAAGGCGGAACACCGCCGCAATGTGAAAGGCCTCGTGCACGACCAGTCCGGAAGCGGGCAGACGTTTTTCATCGAGCCCATGGAGGTCGTGGAGGCCAACAACCGCCTGCGCGAGCTGGAACTCGCGGAGCGGGTGGAAATTGAACGCATCCTGCACGTATTTTCCGAGCGGCTGCGCGCCGACTGGCACGCGCTCAAAGGCAATCTGGAGACGCTGACCGCGCTCGACCTGATATTCGCGCGTGCGTCGCTGGCGTCCGCCATGAAAGCATCGCCGCCGGTGATCACGCAGGAGCGGCGGATCGTAATCAAAAACGGACGGCACCCGCTGATCGACCCCAAAGTGGTCGTGCCGGTGTCGCTGCGCATCGAAGGAGACTACAGCGGGCTCATCATCACCGGCCCCAACACGGGCGGCAAGACGGTTACTTTAAAACTCACCGGCCTGCTCGTGATGATGGCGCAGAGCGGGCTGTTCGTACCCGCGGACGGCGGTACGGAGCTGCCCGTATTTACGGGGCTGTATGCGGATATCGGCGACGAGCAGAGCATCGAGCAGAGCCTCTCCACGTTCTCGTCGCACATGAAGAACATAACCTATATTACAAAGCAGGCCGACGCGAGGTCGCTGGTGCTGCTCGACGAGCTGGGCGCAGGCACCGATCCGGCGGAGGGCGCGGCGCTTGCGATGGCCATACTCGAAACGCTCGCAAACCGCGGCTGCCATGTGATGGCGACGACGCACTACAGCGAGATCAAGGCATTTGCGATGGCAAGCAGCGTCTATGAAAACGCCTGCATGGAGTTCAACGTGCAGACGCTGTCGCCCACATACCGGCTCATCATGGGGGTGCCGGGCGTCTCCAACGCGTTCGAGATTTCGAAGAAGCTGGGGCTTAGCGACGAGATCATCACGCGCGCGAAGGAACACATGAGCGAGGAGACCGTCAAGTTCGAGCAGCTCATCGGCGAGGCGCAGCGCCAGCGTGAGCTTGCCCAGATCAAGGAGCAGCAGGCGGAAAACTTCCGGCGCACCGCGCAATCGATCCGCGACAAGAGCGACACCGAGCTGACCAAAGCCCAGGAAAAGGCGAAGAAAATTGTGGATGGCGCAAATGAAAAGGCGCTGGAAATATTGAAGGAAGCGCGCGACGAAGCGGAACTCGTGATATCGGAGCTCAAGGCGGCTAAGGCCGCGCGGCAGGAGGATATCAACGCGGCGCGCAAAGCGCTCTCGGATAAGATCGGGGAGAAGGCGGGCTCGCTGCGCAAAAAAGAGACGCGTAAAAGCAACGTAAAGCCCGAAGAGGTTTCCGAAGGAGATACGGTGCGTTTGCTGGACCACGGCGTAACGGCGATTGTGCTTAAAGCGCCCAAGGACGGCAAGGTATACGTGCAGGCGGGCGCGCTCAAGCTCACCGTGGACATCAGCGAGGTGGAAATCGCGCAGCCTGAGAAAACCGTGCAGCGCCTGGGCAGGGTGCAGCGCGCCACAGGGCCTGTCAGCATGAGCATTGACGTGCGCGGCATGACGCTGGATGAGGCGGAGATTGAGACGGACCGGTATCTCGATGAAGCGTTCCTTTCGGGCCAGACGGAAGTCATGGTCATTCACGGCAAAGGCACGGGCGTGCTGCGCACAGGGCTGCGCAGCTATCTGAAAACACATGCGCATGTGGAAGGCTACAGGCGCGGCATATACGGCGAGGGCGAGGACGGCGTGACGGTGGTTACGCTCAAGCAAAAATAGGAGAACAGCATGGATATTTGCAGCGCATGCCTCACGGGAAGCAAATGCCGCTATGACGGCGAGGCGCGCGAGGACGCGCAAATCAAAAACCGGTATGAAGCGGGAGAACTCAAAGCGGTTTGTCCGGAATGCTTTGCGAAGCTTTCCATACCGCGCTGTCCGTCCGAGATCGTGGGCGGAGACGGAGAGGATGTGCTGAATGGCAAGGCGCGCGTGATGGCGCAGGACGGAAAAGACATCACCGCGGAGTTTTTGGAAGGTGCGAAAAAGACGCTGGAAGCGGCGCAGCGCTGTGGCGCAAAGCGCGCTTACCTGAAATCCAAAAGCCCTTCGTGCGGCTGCGGGCGTATATTTGACGGCTCTTTTTCCGGCACGCTGCGCGATGGAGATGGCGTTACGGTTGCGTTGCTCAAGCGTCATGGCATAGAAGTGATCGAAGTATGAAACAATTATGAATATTCGGTGAAATGATGCGGCGGCGGTATTTGTCTTCCAAAATTTTTAGTTTATAATGCAGGTAAATACGATGCAATACGTATAGGATGGTGAAGCGCGATGTCCAAGAACATACTGGTCGTGGATGATGACAAGAACATATGCGAAGTGATCAAACTCTATCTGCAGAAGGAAGGCTACAAGGTGACGCTTGCCTACGATGGACAGGCCGGCATCGACGAGTTTGAACGCGAGACGCCCGCGCTGGTAGTGCTGGATATCATGATGCCGCGCAAGGATGGCTGGGAGGTATTAAAGCAGATTCGCAAATCCTCTACGGTGCCCGTCATCATGCTGACCGCCAAGGGCGAAACATTTGACAAGGTGCTGGGCCTGGAGCTGGGCGCGGACGATTATATCGTCAAGCCGTTCGACCCCAAGGAGTTTATCGCGCGCGTCAAGGCGGTATCGCGCCGGGCCGGCAAACAAGAGGAAGAAGAAAAAGAGATCAAGTACGAAGGTCTCGTGATCAATATCTCCAACTATACGGTAATCTACAAGGGCGATGTCGTCGAAATGCCGCCCAAGGAGATCGAACTGCTGTATTTCCTCGCCTCACACCCCAACAAGGTGTTTACGCGCGAGCAATTGCTGCAGCAGGTGTGGGATTTTGAATTCTTCGGCGACTCGCGCACTGTGGACGTCCATATCAAGCGTCTTCGCAAAAAGCTCTGCGATGAGAGCAACCCATGGGAGATCAAGACGGTGTGGGGCGTGGGGTATAAATTTGAGGTCCGTTAAATGACAAGATCCCTGTTTTCCCGTATGCTTTCGGTATATCTGCTGATCATTGTGATGGCTTTCTTGTTGGTCGGCGGTATTTTCTTTGAGAGCCTGAAAAACGATTATCTGAAAAAACAGATGGACGCCATGATTACGAACTCGCAGGAGATCAATCAATGGTATGCCGATTACTACAGTAAGAACATTACTGAAGATGAATTGTACAATAAACTGGGCCAGAAAGCCCTGAATGAACACACGGTTATTTGGATCGTCAAGATGAATGTTGTCGATACGATCATCGATCCTGAGGGCAAGAGCGATGTCGAGAAAACATTTACCAACGAAAGCATCCAAAATTTCTATGCACTTGCGCAGCAAGGTATCGCGGCTACAAAGGTATCGACAGTCGATCAATCGTTTAAAAATACTGTGATGTCCATTGAGATCCCTCTGGAGTATAAAGGTTTATTTGCCGGTGCTATCGTCGTTCATAAGGAAGTCAGCGATATGAACGTGGGAATCAATTCGATATTCAGACAGGTATTTTTCCCGCTGCTAATCTCGGTGGGATTTGCAGCCATGCTCGTATTTATCCTCTCCCGACACATCGTAAAGCCGATACAGGACATCTCGCACGCTTCGCGGGAGCTGGCGCGCGGCAATCTGGATTTTCGCGTGAAGCCCACCACCAACGACGAGATCGGCGAGCTTGCCGTATCGTTCAACAAGATGGCGGAAGAACTAAAGCTTCAGGACGGTCTGCGCAATACGTTTATCGCCAACGTGTCCCACGAACTGCGTACGCCGCTTGCCTCCGTACAGGGATTCATACAGGGCATATTGGACGGGGCGATCGAGGAGCAGGACCGCGACAAATACCTGGAAATCGTGCTGGGCGAGACCAAACGCATGAGTACGCTGATCAGCGACTTTTTGAATCTGGCCAAGATTGAGTCGGGCAAGTTTCCTATGGAGTTTTCCGAGTTCGATATCAACGAGCTGCTGCGCCGGTGCATCCTGATGTTTGAGCAGCAGATTGAAGGCAAGAAGCTTGAGGTAGACATTCGTATCGACGAGGATGCGACGATGGTGTGGGCGGATGAGGACCGTATTTCCCAGGTGATTACGAACCTAGTGGACAACGCGGTGAAGTTTTCGTTCGAAGGCGGTTCGCTCGGAATTTGGACGGAAACGGCAGACAACAAAGTTTTCGTGAATATTGCGGATACCGGAGAAGGCATTCCCGAGGAGGATCAGGCGAGCGTTTTCGAGCGATTCTATAAGGTGGATAAATCGCATAGCCGCAGCAAACCGGGGACCGGGATCGGACTTTCGATCGTGAAGCGTATCATTGCGCAGCATGGGGAGAAAATATGGCTGAAGTCCACGCCGGGTGAGGGGACGACGTTCACGTTCTCGCTGACAAAAGCGTTTCCGGAGAAGAAACGGTAGCGAAAACGCGTAACGCAATGTTTACGCCTTGTTAGTAATTTGTTCAAATTCATCCGATACAATGCAGATAATTGAAGGAAGCACAGGAGGCAAACCATGGAGACGAATGATTCCAGGAACAACAACAGCGGAACCGGACAGACTTATACGTACCAGTATGGAACGGAGCAGCAGCCGGGCGGCTATTACTATAACCCCTACAATCAATTTGGTTCTGCGCCGAACGGAAGGCCGCCGGAAAGGAAAGGCCTTAGGCGCGCGCTGATTGCGATATTCATGGTGATGTGCCTGATCGGGGGCAGCGCGATCGGTGTGTATCTGATATCTCCGGGGATTGGCGGGCCCGACAACGCGAACGTGGCAATGTCCCCGACGTCTACGCATCAGAACGCGGAGGTAGAGAACAACGAGGGTGATGTTGCCGCACTGACCACCGAGAATCCGCAGATCGGAGGGCAGGCGCCCGACATCAACGCCGGCGACAGCCCGGTGGTGCAGATCGTGAATGCGGTGAGCCCGTCGGTGGTCGTGGTGCGAATCGACGATCCCACGGTTGCGGACGACTTCGATCCGCAGGGAACCGGCGTCATCATATCAAGCGATGGTTATATCGTGACCAATCATCACGTCGTCGCGGACCGCGGAACCAATGATGTGGTGGTCAAAACCAGTGATGGAAAGGAATATAAGGCCGGTGTCGTCGGCGGTGACGAAGCCACGGATCTTGCGGTATTGAAAGTAGACGCCACGGGCCTTGTTGCGGCAGCGCCGGGAAATTCGGATAATTTGCAGGTAGGCGAGGAGGTTGTGGCGATCGGCAACGCGCTGGGCCTGGGCTACGGAACGGTAACCTCGGGTATCATCAGCGGGCTCAATCAGAAGATCACCAACGAGGATGGTTATTCGCAGGAATATATCCAGACCGACGCGGCGATCAACCCGGGCAACAGCGGCGGACCGCTGATTAACATGCAGGGACAGATCATCGGCATCAATACGCTGAAAGACACGGTCGCAGGGTACGACGCTTATGGCCAGAAGATCAGCGCGGAGGGCATCGGCTATGCCATTCCGATTAATTCGGCGCTCCCGGTGATCGAGCAGATCATGACCGTAGGCAGCGTGGAGCGTCCGGGCGTCGGCATCTCATGCATGGTGGACGAATCCCACGAATATAATCCCGAAGGATCACCCGATGGCGTAACCGTGGTATCGGTGACCGAGGACGGCCCCGCGGCCCTTGCGGGAATGCAGCCTAACGATATTATCCTGGAGGCGGACGGTCAGGCTGTAGCAACGGTGGAGGAACTTACCACGATCATCAAGGGTCATGCGGTTGGCGAAGAAATGAACCTGAAAGTCTGGCGCGATGGCAAAGAGTATCAGGTTTCGGTAACTGTCGGCGATTTGAACCAGATGGGCTGACGAACGAAAACGAAGGGCCGGCAAAAACCGGCTCTTTTATATTGGGTATGATTTGCTTTAGTCTCCGGTAGTCACCTGAATGGTATGTCCGTCGGATGTGAAAAGAATATCGCCGGAGACGTCAGTCCGATATGGCTTAAGGCCATAATCGCTGAGCAGATCGAGCGTTTCATCGTGCGGGTGTCCATAAGAGTTCCCTTTCCCGCAGCTGATGACAGCGTAGTCGGGGGATACGGCGGTCAGGAATTCTTCGGTTGTTCCGGTGGAGGAACCGTGATGAGCAACTTTAAGGATATCCGCATCGATCATAGCGCTGTCCTCCAGCATCTCCTTCTCGGCTCTTTCCTCCATATCGCCGGTAAAGAGACATTCCGTGTCCCGGTAATCGAGAAATATCGCAACGCTCTCGTTGTTGGCGTCGATATCGTCGTCCTTGCCCGGCGAGACGATCGTGCAGCGCACCGCGCCGAGTGAAAACTGTTCGCCTGCGTATGCCTCGGTAACAGGTATGCTTTTATCGTCGATAGTCTTTATAAGGTTCTTGTATACCTTTGAATCGCTCGTCATGTCGGGCATATAGATTGTACCAATTCCATAGCGTTCGATGACGCTGCTCATGCCGCCGATATGGTCCGCATGGGGGTGCGTCGCCACAAGAACGTCGATCCGCGTGATGCCGCGTTCATCGAGTTCACCCGATATGGCATCTGCAGAGGATGCATCGCCCGCATCAATGAGCATCGTCTCACCGGTGCTCATCGTCACGAGTATGCTGTCCGCCTGTCCCACATCGATCACGAGCACATTGAGCACGGCATCCTGAACCGTATCTGCCGGGGCTTGATCATTTAAATAAACGTACAGCGCGGCGGCTGCGAGCAATATGATAATGATCAGGAGCCAACGATTGCGGCTCTTTTTTTTACTTGTCGTCATATATAACCCCAATCATAGAAAGATGCAAATTCATTGTAAAGGCAGGTCCGGACACTGTCAATTGCGGCGCAAGGTAATGTACGGTTGCGGTAGTGCCTCCGGGACTGATATACTGGTGATCGAAAACGAACCCAAAATCGGAGGAAAGAAAAGAGCATGAAGATCGTCATTCTGGACGGATACACCACCAACCCGGGCGATTTAAGCTGGGCGCCGCTCGAGGCGTTGGGCGAAGTAACGGCTTATGAAGGAACAAAGCCGGATGAGATTCAGGATCGAGCCGCTGAAGCGGATGCAATTATTCTGAATAAGGTGCGTATGGGCGCAGCGGAATACGAAAGCCTGCCGAAGTTGAAGTATATCGGCGTGCTGGCAACCGGCTACGACGCGGTGGACGTGGGTGAAGCGGCAAAACGCGGTATTATCGTAACCAATGTGCCCGGATATACCAGCCGGTCGGTGGCTCAGTTGGCGTTTTCGCTGATACTGGAACTGTGCATGCAGCCCGCGCTTCATTCCGCGCGAATAAAAAATGAACAGCTCTGGTGTAAACAGCGTTTCGGTACGTTTTGGCTGACGCCGTTGGTCGGATTGGAAGGCAAGACGCTGGGGATCATAGGTTATGGGCAGATCGGACGCGAGGTTGCACAGATCGGGCGCGCGTTCGGCATGCACATTGTTGCGCGCGGTACGACAGGGCAATCGAACGATGAAGTTGAACGCATGCCTATTGAACAACTGATGCAAGTGTCCGATGTGGTATCGCTGCATTGTCCGCTTTTTCAGGAAACAAAGGGGATGATCCACAAAGGGCTGCTGGAACGGATGAAGCCCACTGCTTTTTTCATCAACACGTCTCGCGGCCAGCTCGTGGTCGAACAGGACCTTGCCGATGCGCTTAATCAGGGCGTCATTGCGGGCGCAGGACTGGATGTTTTAGCGATTGAGCCGCCCAAAGAGGATAACCCGCTGCTGTATGCGAAGAACACCATTATTACGCCGCATATCGGCTGGGCGACGATCGAAGCGAGGCAGGCGCTCATCCATCAGGTTGCGGCGAATTATCAGGCGTTTTTAAATGGCAATCCTACCAATGCGGTACGGTAAACACGTTGATTTTGTCGGGTGGAGGCCGGAAGTTTAATTGACCTTTTAGCCTTTTCGATATTTTTTAAAAGGTCGCGGTTTGTTTTTAGTCATCGAAGCATATACTATATTCAATATGCGCTAAAAATTTAGAAAAATGCGAAAAAAGGCGAATATAACGTGTTGACAAAGTGGGGTTGTTTTGTTAGTATAGTTGAGCGCCCTCCGACAGGGCGGCGCAAAAAGAACCTTGAATGCTGTGAATAAGGCTTAACCAAAGCGCAAGCGAGCATTGACACAATGCGCGTACTGGCTCCTAAAACGAGCGGTGCATCGCAAGTAAATTGGAAAAAGCAACAGCAAAAAACGGTGTTGACAAACAGTAAAGTGTTTGTTAATATACAAGTCCGCGGTTCGCAAGGACAGCGGGACAGGGACCTTGAAAAAAGAATCAGCACTATACAATAAACGCAAGTTTGTGAATCGGAGCCCGGGCAAACCAAAAGTTTGTTAATCTCAACGGAAACGTTGATTAAATTTTAAACTAAGAGTTTGATCCTGGCTCAGGACGAACGCTGGCGGCGTGCTTAACACATGCAAGTTGAACGGGGATATTGATTTCGGTTGATATCCTAGTAGCGGACGGGTGAGTA